>CAWJKF010000003.1:0-363311 GCA_963843335.1 uncultured Chloroflexia bacterium | reverse complement strand
CCATCCCCTGATCCGAGTGGGTCCTCGGCCGGCGCGCTATCCGCGGCCGCCCCCCACAGTGCCACCGCTCCCATCGACGACGCATCGCGGGCCCTGGTGGCCCGGATGCGCACCGACGCCTACGTCGCCGACACCACGGCCGCCACCGTCGAAGCGCTCTCCAGGTCTGGCATCGGCACGTTCGCCGCGCCAGGCGACACCGGACCCGAGTCGCCGGTCACCGGCGTCGTGTCCCCCTCCGGCTGCTCGACTTCCAAGCGCATGCGCTGGCGGTCGGGGCATGGGCGGGCGTCGGCTACCTCGGCTTGGAGCTGGATGGGGTCATCCCCATCCCCGCGAAGCTGCGGCATCGCATCCCGCCGACCTCGGACCTGCTGGCGGCATACGTGGCCGCTGCCGACACGCCCGGCGCCGCGCTCTCGCGGGCGCTCATGGCCGGTGAGGACCTGCTCCATCCCGGGGCCGCGCGGTTCCCGGCCATCACCCTGTTCCTCTTCGTGTCGGACCTGGCGACCGACGGGTCCCCCACGGGCGTGCTCCTCGGGCCGCGCGTCCCCGTCCTCGCCCGCACCGTCAAAGCGGCGGCCGTCGTCCGTCGCGTCCCCACGCCACCGGTGCTGTCGGCGGCGCTCGGGACCATCTGCTCGGGCTCCGCCTCGTTCGTCGACCGCTCCATCCAGGCTCTCTTCGACGCCATCAAGCTCGGGACCCCCGACAACCTGCCCGGCAAGGTCCTGGTCTCGGTGTGGAACTGGCTCGTGGACCAGGGCGCGCCGTCGTCGACCAGCTCATCAAGACGGTGAAGGGCGCCGTACTCGGGGCCGTCGTTGATCGCCGCTGGGATCGCGGGCATCGCCGAGAGCGTGGCGTCGCTGGTGCCCTACGCGGTGAGCGTGCACACCGAGCAGGCGTCGGGCCCGAACGGGACCTTCTTCCTCCAGCATGACGCCCCGCTCAACGGCGTCTTCGTGGCGACGGTGACGACCGGCGACCTGCCCGACTGGCCGGACGTGCTCAAGGACTGCGCCGGACCGCGTCGGTGGACCTGCCCGACATCCACGCCAAGGACGTGCCCCTCGACTGGGGGCCGCTCGAGGGGCCGAGCGACCCGTTCGTCTATGGCCTCATCGCGAGCAGTGGGACCGACGCCAGGGGCGAAGCCCGCTGGACCTTCTATACCGCGACGGACCGGGACCGCCGACGGCGAGCAGCGCAACTTCATCGACTACATGCCGGTGACGGTCCATCAGCCAAAGGTCGATGCGCTGCGCCAGAAGCTGTCGAACGCGCTCTTGGGCAACCTGCCGCCGCCATCGGGGGCTTCGTCGAACAGATCTTCAGCCCGTTCACCAAGTTCCTCACGAAGCGCATCGACGCTCTGCTGGACGCCCGTGGGAGAGGCTCGGCCACGCTCGTGTTCCATGACCAGCCGAAGCCGACACCGATGCCCAGCGCCAGTCCGTCCCCGACCCACAGGAGTGTCCCTGACCCCTGCAGCCTCATCCACGACTACGAGGCCGAGGCGGCATCGGGAGTGCCCGTACTTCCCGGGATCCAGCAGTCGTCGACGGTGGCCGGTGTGCCGACGCTGGCCTGCATCTTCAAGGACGCCGACCAGACCTTTGGGACTGCGCATGTGCGGCTGGACATCGCCGACCTTGGTGCCGGCGCGGCTGCCACATTCCGGTCCTACAAGAAGGGTTCCGGTCTCGCCAGCGGCAAGGTGACGGGACTTGGCGACGACAACTTCTACGCGAGCGGGCCCCATGGCGAGACGCTTCTCTTCGTTCGGGAGGGTTCCCTCGAGCTGTACCTTGCGGTCCTCGTGCCCAGATCATTGCCCGCCGCGAAGAAGCTGATGAAGCTGATCCTGGGTCGCCTGTGAGGCAGTCGTCGCGGCCCCGACCTGGGACGCGACACCGCCGTCGCCCGGCAGTCACGCCGGCAGTCCCGGGTATGCTGGACACCCAGACCACCTTCGCGGTCTCGCCATGGCACCGCCACTGCCAGCCCTTGCAGCAGGGTGGAACTGAGTGCTTCGCCACCGGGTGGGGTACCCACGCTCCCGACGGGGCAGAGGCCCGCTGACGCCGCTGGTAGCGTGCGCGCGCGGACGAGTTATCCCAGAATCCGCAGAACCGCAGGTGTCCGGGACGCGCCCGATCGCGTCGGCGCAGGCCGTCTTCAGGATCGCGACCGGACGAGCGGCACCTTGGTGCGACGGGCGATGGCCTGGAGGTCCCGAACGTTCCGCGCCCGGTCCTGTCCGTGAGCGGGTCCGCGTCCGCGGAGAGCCATCGAGCCATGCGGAGCTGGTCCAAGAAGAGCGCGCGTGCGAGCCCACCGTCGAGACGGGAGCCACGGCGGTCGCCGGTCGGCATCATGGGAGCCTCCGATCCGTCCGACGACCGGCGCACAGCTCGGTAGCGGCGCCCATCACGACCAGTGACCCGTGCGGGCGGCGCGTCCGGCAGCCCCGCCAGTCGGTCGGCGACCGTGCTGCGCGGGATGTCCGTGCGCTCGCTGATGGCGCGCACCGACAGGCCCTCCGCCCGCAGCTCCGCGATGCCCCTGGCGGCCGTGCCGTCGTCAGGCAAGAGCATGACCCCGATGACGAGGTCGATGCCCCGAATGGTCGATAGGTGTCGGCATCCTCCACTCCCTCGTCGGCCCGGCCGGTGATGGCGTCATCCGGCTCGTCGGCACCATCGTCCACCGCTCCCGACGGTCGGCGGTTCATGGCCCCGATACACCCGACGATGACGACGATCGGGCAGGTCGGCGCCCGTCATGTACGCGGATTCGTCGCTCACGGGGCACGCAACCGCCACCAAGGGGTCGGTCTTGACAGGGTAGTTATTGTGAGACTTATAGGAAGTCTCACAGGAACAGTGATGAACCCGGCCACCACCCGTGATCTCCGTCGCTCGAACCGGACGTCGATCCTGCGCGAGCTGCTCTTCGCCGGATCGACCAGCCGCCAGGCGCTGGTCGGCACGACCAGGCTGAGCTCCGGGACGGTGGGCGCTCTCGTCGCCGAGATGCTCGCCGAGGGTCTCGTCGTCGAGGACGGCTCACAGGAGTCCGGCGGCGGACGGCCGCGCACGGTCATCCGGATGGCGGCCGAGCGGGCGATCACGGTTGGCGTCGACCTGGGCGAGCGAGGCCTCCGGGTGGAGGCATTCGACCTCGCGTGGCGTCGGCGGGCGGACCTGTTCGTCGACCTCAATGTGCGCAGCAGCGACCCCGACCGCGTCGTCTCGCATGTCGCACGGGCGGTGCGGGACGTGATCGATCGTGCGGCGCTGCCGGACGCCCGGGTACTCGGGGTCGGGGTCAGCGTGCCGGGCATCGTGGAGCGGACCGCCGATGCGCACGTCCACGCGCCTGCCTTCGGCTGGGACGCGGTGCCGATCGGTCGCCTGCTCGGGGACGCCATCGAGGGGATCGTCCTCGTGGACAACGGCGCCAAGACGATGGGGCAGGCGGAGATCTGGTTCGGGGCGGGCAAGGGCGCGGCGGATGCCGTGGTCGCCCTGCTCGGGATCGGCGTCGGCGCCGCCATCTTCACGGGCGGCCGGCTCTATCGGGGCTCACGCAGTAGCGCGGGCGAGTGGGGCCATACCCCGATCGTGCTCGACGGAGCGCCATGTCGGTGCGGCTCGCGCGGTTGCCTCGAGGCGTACATCGGGGAATTGGCCATCCTGCGCGACTGGGACGCCCGACGTGGGGCCACAGCGCCGGACCCCGCCCCGGACACCATCCGCCTGGAACAGCTCTTCCGCGCTGCGATGCACGACACCGCGGCGGGAGCCGTCACGGCCGACCTGGTCCGCCACCTCGCGGCAGGCCTCGCGACGCTCATCAACCTGTTCAACCCCCAGCGGATCGTCCTGGCGGGGTCGGTGGGCCTGCGGATCACCCCACCGATGCTTCGGGACATCCGCAGCGCGACGGGGCGCTACGCCCTGCGGCAGCCATTCGACTCGGTCGAGATCGTGCAGGGCACGCTGGGCGACGACGCGGTCGCCCTGGGCGCAGCGACGATCGTCGTCGACGACCTGCTGGCCCGAGGGTTCGCCTTCGCGAGGGCTGGCGACCTTACCCCGCGAACGGAGCACGCCGCATGACCACGCTCAGCGACAGCCCCGTGGCATCCCCGGCCGCCGGCACGGCATCGGTCCTCGCCGCACGCTTCCCGCCCGGGTTCCTGTGGGGTGCCGCCACGTCCGCCTACCAGGTCGAGGGCGGCGCGTCGGAGGGGGGAAGGACACCGTCGATCTGGGACACCTTCTCGCATACGCCGGGCGGCACCGTCCACGGCGACACGGGCGACATCGCGTGCGACCACTACCACCGCTGGCGCGAGGACGTGGACCTCATCGGCGAGCTCGGCCACACCGCGTATCGGCTCTCGGTCTCCTGGCCCCGCCTCCAGCCCACGGGGCGGGGTTCGCTCGACTCGGTGGGGCTCGATTTCTATCGATCGCTCCTCGGGCGGCTCCGTGACCTCGGCGTGCGCCCCTTCGTGACGCTCTATCACTGGGAGCTGCCGCAGGTCCTCGAGGATGCGGGGGGTTGGCCGCTGCGGGATACCGCTGAACGGTTCGCGGACTTCGCCGCGCGGACGACACGCGCTCTGGGTGACCTGGCCGCCGACTGGATCACCATCAACGAACCTTGGTGCCAGGCATTCCTGGGCTACGAGAGCGGCATCCATGCACCCGGTCGCCGGCATCTCCCGGACGCCGTCGCTGCCGCGCATCACCTCAACCTGGCCCACGGCCTCGCGGTCCGCGCCATCCGGGCGCATGTCCCGGCCGCCAGCATCGGTATCGCCAACATCGTCACCGACGTCCTGCCTGCCTCCACGAGCGACCAGGATCTCGCGGCGACCGCCCGCTACGACACGAACAGCAACCGCCTGTTCCTGGACCCCGTCCTGCTCGGGCGATACCCCGATGCGGTACACGCGCTCTACGACCATCTCGGGCTCGCGGGAGCGGTCAGCGCGGGAGACGAGGCGATCATCGGGCAGCGGATCGACTTCCTGGCCGTCAACCACTACCAGCGCGATCGTCGTCACGGCCGACGCCTCGGATGCCCATCTCGGCGCACGGGGCACCCCGGCCGAGCCGGCCACCACGTCCCTCGGCTGGTCGGTGATCCCGGAGGCCTTCCGGGACGTGCTGCTGCGCGTCCAGCCGCGACTACCCGCCGATCCCGCTGTACGTCACGGAGAACGGCGCCGCCTACGACGACTACATCGACCCCAACGGCGAGGTGCGCGACATCGAGCGCGTCGCGTACCTGCAGGGCTATCTCGGCGCCGCGGCGGATGCCATCGCCGCCGGCGTCGACCTGCGTGGCTACTTCGCCTGGTCGCTCATGGACAACTTCGAATGGGGAGAGGGCTATCGCAGTCGGTTCGGCCTCGTCCACGTGGACTACGGGACGCAGCGCCGGACCCCCAAGGCCAGCGCGCACTGGTACCGCGACCTGATCGCGGCGCATCGATCGAGCCGCGGGTCGACCGGATCGCCTGATGACGATGCCGGCAAGGCACGACCGCCCGGCTGACCAACACCGCCCGGTATCGCCGGACGCATCACCGATACGGAGGATCCGATGATGGGAATCACGCACAGGCGTCCGGGACCGCGTTGGCGCTCGTCGCGCTCGTGGCCCTCGCCACCTCAGCCACGCCGGCTGTCGCACAGTCGCCGGCGACGGGGGCCGCCATCGCCGGCACGACCGTCACCGTCTGGACCATGGAGGACGCGACCAAGTTCAAGGAGCTCGTGAAGCCGTTCGAGGAGCAGACGGGCGTCACCGTCGACGTCGAGGCGGTCCCGTGGGACGCCATCGGCGACAAGCTCACGACCGCCATCGCCTCGGGCAGCGGCCCGGACGTCATCCAGATCGGCCTCTCCCAGCTGCCCACGTTCAATGCCGCAGGTGCGCTCGAGGACCTCGACGCCATACCTCGCCGGACATCCCGCCCTCGCGGACGCCAACTTCCCCGCAGCCGTCTCGTCCGCGAACCTCACCAGCGACGGCATGGTCACCAGCGTCCCCTGGGTTGCGGATACGCGCGTCCTGTTCTACCGCACCGACATCCTCGCGGAGGCCGGCCTCGCCGGACCGCCCGACCACCTGGGCGGAGTTCACGGCCGCGGCAAGAAGCTGCGCCGAGCGGCGAGCGGCGACTACGGCTACTACATCCCGCAGTGGGACGCACCGCTGCCCATCGAGTTCGCGTGGCAGGCCGGTGCCGAGGTCGTCGCGCCCGACGGCACCATCACGCTCGACACGCCCGAGTTCCGCAAGGCCGTCGACTTCTACCTCAGCCTCTCCGAGCAGAAGTCGGTGCCCACGGCCTCCGACTTCGACCAGACCGCCGGGCTTCATCTCGGGCGCCGCGCCGATGCTCATCTCCGGCCCCTACCTCGCCGCCGCGGTCAAGGAGCAGGCTCCCGAGCTCGACGGCAAGTGGGCCGTCACGACCCTGCCCACAGGACGTGTCAGGCACCTCGCTCTTCGCGGGTTCCAACATGGGCATCTGGAAGGGCTCCGACAACGTCGATGGCAGCCTGGCGCTGCTGGACTTCCTCGCCGCGCCCGGCCACCCAGGTCGCCTGGTTCACCGCCACGAGCGAGCTGCCGACCGTCAACCTCGCCGCTCGCAGCCGATCCGGCTCGTCACCGCCGACCCCAACGTCGCGGTGTACGGCGCGCAGCTCCAGGACGCACGGCTCCTGCCCCTCATCCCGACGTGGGACAAGGCGGGCTCCGGCAGGCTCCTGACCTCGCTCAACAAGATCGCCCTCGAGGGCGCGGACAAGCAGGCCACCCTGGACCGCCTTGTTCGAGACCGTCGCGGGCATCAAGTAGCCTCGGTGCCGTCAGCGAGGGGCGGACGCCGGTCGGCGCCCGCCCCTCCTGCGTCCGGAGGACCCCATGGCCGTGACCATCACCGATCGCACCGGGCCCGCCACGGCTCGGCCGCGGCACTGGGAGTCGATCGGCGACGCCGTACCTGTTGGTGGGTCCGGCCTTCCTGCTGCTCATGGCGTTCGGCGTGCTGCCGATCATCGTCGCGGCGTTCGTGAGCCTGACCGACCTGGACATCGCGGGCCTGGGTGACCTGTCGTCGGTGTCGAGTTCATCGGCGTCGAGAACTACCAGACGCTGTTCGCCGACCCGGACTTCTGGCAGTCGCTGGGCAACACCGGCGTTCTTCGTGCTCATCGGCGTGCCAGCGATCGTCGTCATCTCGCTGCTCGTCGCGCTGTGCCTCAACGCCTCGCAGTCACGGCTCTTCCGCGCGCTGCGCTCGTTCTACTTCCTGCCCGCCATCACCGCGATCGTCGCGATCTCGCTCATCTGGGGCTACCTCTACAACACCCAGTTCGGCCTGCTCAACTACCTGCTGTGCTTGTGGGCGTCGCGCCGGTCTGTGGCTGAGCGACCCGTTCATGGTCCCGGATCTCGGTCGCGCATCGTGGCCGTCTGGCGCGGCACCGGCCTGAACATCATCATCTTCCTCGCCGCCCTGCAGGGCGTCCCGAGGAGTACCGCGAAGCGGCCGCGTCTCGACGGTGCGTGCGAGTGGCAGGAAGACCCGTCTCGATCGTGGTCCCGCTGCTGCGGTTCGCGATCTTCTTCGTGACGGTCACCACCATCATCGCGTGGCTGCAGTTCTTCGACGAGCCGTTCGTGCTCACCGAAGGCGGCCCGCCATGCGACCACCTCGGCCTCCCTGTTCATCTACTTCGAAGGCTTCCGGTTCAACCAGTTCGGCTACGCCGAGCGCGGGTCCATCGTCCTGTTCGCGATCATCGCTCGTCATCACGCTGGTCCAGCTGCGCGTCCGAGGAGGTGCAGAGATGACTGACTCAGGCCGCTCGCGCTCGAGCCGCGCGACCTCTCGGCTCATCGCGCGTGCTGCTCGTCGCATCGGCGCCCTGGCCACGGTCGTTCCCGTTCCTGCTGGATGATCGTCCGTCCGTCGCTCAAGCCGCTCAGCGAGTCGCGTCGCCTAGCCGCCGTCCATCCTGCCCCGCAACCCGTCGCTCGATGCCTATCATCCGGCTGTTCACGGAGCTGGACTTCGCGCGCTACCTCGTGAACACCCTCATCGTGGTCGCCATCTGCGTTCGTGGGGCTGCTGCTCGATGGCGATGGCGGGTACGGCTTCGCGAAGTTCCGCTTCCGGGGGCGGAACGTCATGTTCTTGCTCGTCCTCACGACGATGATGATCCCGATCCAGGTCACCATGATCCCGACCTTCCTGATCCTCAACAGCATCCACCTCACCAACACCCTGGTCGGCATCGCGCTGCCGACGCTCGTCAGCGGCTTCACCCTCTTCCTGTCCGCCAGTTCATGACCACCATCCCCGACGAGATCATCGAGGCCGGACGACTCGATGGCGCGGACGAGTGGCGGATCTTCTGCGCTCGATCGTGCTGCCCATGTCGCGCCCGATCCTCGCCGTCATCGGCGTGCTGACGTTCATCACCGGCTGGAACAGCTTCCTGTGGCCGCTGGTCATCGCGACCGACTCGGACAACTACACGCTCTCGGTGGGCCTGTCGCTGCTCAACCAGCAGCTCACGGTGGACCCGCCGCTCCAGATGGCCGGCTGCGTCGCTGATGGTCATCCCGATCCTCATCGTGTTCGTCGTCTTCCAGCGCACATCGTGCAGGGCTTCGCGCTGTCCGGTCTCAAGTGAGCGAGTAGCCAGGTGACCCGTCGCGGTACGGCTTCGTCCACGTGGCGGACGGGCGCCTCGTCGATGGCGCCGGACCGCCCCCTCGCTGATGCGGGGCGTGGGCCTGGGCAGCTGGCTGCTGCCCGAGGGCTACATGTGGCGCTTCCCGACCGGCGCTCCCCAGTCACCGCGCCAGATCGAGGCGTTCGTCGCGGACCTGGTGGGCGCGGAGGCGGCCGACCGGTTCTGGACGGCATACCGGGACCAGTTCATCACCGAGGCCGATGTCGCCCGGATCGCGTCCGAGGGCTTCGACCATGTCCGGCTGCCGATGAACGCGCGGCTCCTGCTCGACGAAGGCGGGGCCTTGCGGGCCGATGGCATCGACCCCGTGGACCGGCTCGTGGAGTGGTGTCGGCGCCATGACATCCGGGTCATCCTGGATCTGCACGGCGCGCCGGGCGGCCAGACCGGCACCAACATCGATGATTCGCCGCGAGGCCTCCCGGACCTGTTCATCGTCGGAGGGGCATACCGGCAGCAGACGATCGAGCTCTGGACCGCGCTCGCGGCACGCTACCGGGACGAGCCCGTCATCGCCGCGTACGACCTGCTCAACGAGCCCCTGCCGAACGAGCACGCCGATCGCTACACCGATGCCCTGGTCGACCTCTATCGGGACCTCACCGCGCGCCATCCGGGCGGTGGACCCGCAACCATGTCCTCTCCTACGAGGGCACCCACTGGGCGACCGACTGGAGCGCGTTCAAGGAGGTCTGGGATCCGGACTCGCTGCTCCAGTTCCACAAGTATTGGTCGCCCCCGGACCGACCCAGCATCGCGCGGTTCATCGAGATCGGCACGGCGCTTGGGCTCCCCATCTATATGGGTGAAGGCGGCGAGAACGACGTCGACTGGCTCGCGACCGCGTTCGGCATGTACGAGGACCTGGGCATCTCCTGGAACCTGTGGCCCTGGAAGAAGCTCGACACCTGGACCTCACCGATGTCCGTCGTCCCGCCGCCGGGCTGGGATGCGATCGTCGCGTTCGCGGTCGGCGCCGGGCCTCGTCCGACGCCCAGGGAAGCGGGGGCCGCCTTTGCCGGGCTGCTCGACGCCGTGGCGCTCGACGCCTGCGAGGCACGCCCGGACGTGGTCGCCGCGGTCTTCCACCGCGTGCCGCTCCGTCTGGCCCCCGAGACGTTCGGCTTCACGGGCGAGGGAAGGTCGTGGTGGACACATGTCGCTCTTCCGTCGCCCGCGTTCCGGTGCGACGACCGGGTGACCATCCGGCGGGCGGGCGGCGCTGAGGGTGATGCCTCCTTCGAGCCATCTGACGCGCCTGGGCGACCCACGCCCCGGTTCGAGGTCGTGCTCGACGCGGGCGACTGGGTCGAGTACAGGATCGAGCTCCCGGGACCGGCCCGGCTCGCGATCGAGTTCGCGTACTCGGTCCGGGACGCCGGGCGGCTCGCCCCTGGCCTCCTGCTCGACGGTTCGCCCGTTGCGGTCTCGGTCCAAGACGGACGGGCGTATGCCAGGTCGACGGGCACCACCGGCGCCGGCCGTCACTGGCTGAGGATCGAGGGTCGTGACGCCGGGACGGTGATCCGGTGGCTGGAGATCAGGCCCACGGACGAGGACACCTGAACGCGACCAGGATGGCGCAGATGCGCTAACACCGGCCACGTGGACCGTGTGCCCGGCCGAGCTGGGCAACGTGCGTGAGGCGTGCCGCAGCCTTGGGGTCCACCACTCGACGTACTACGGCTGGCCAGGGCCCGGTGCTGCGCTCGGGGCTCGAGATGCTCCGGCCGCGGGAACGCCGGCCACCGCGGATGCCCAACCGTACGAGCCTGCTGACCGAGCAGTTCATCCAGCGTTTCGTGCACGAATCCCGGGTGCACGACGCGATCCTGGCCCTATGACTGCGGGGACGCATCGCCTGCACTTCGTCGGGCCCCTCTTCGGCAATCTGGGAACAGATGGAACCCGACCCCTTCCGCCCGCGACGACAGCCCTCTACGGTGCGTTCCTGGATCGCCTGACCCTCATGGCGATTGACACCAAGGTGGTCCCGCACGAACACGGCATAGGCGGAACAGCGGCGCATCCCTCTGGATCAGGAAGATCGAAGGTTCGAATCCTTCCTCGCCAGCCAACACACACCGTCCGGACCCTGATCCACGCTCGTCCCGAGCGTCTGTGACCCCGCGGCCCATCCTGTCCGTGCCCATGCGAGGCCTCCGGAAGGAGCACCTGATGCGCGGATGTCACCCTGATCGCCCGAAGTGTGGATGGCCTGATTCTCGATCAGGGGCCGACGCCTCGTCCGGCTGCGCGAAGACGGTCCGGGTGAAGGCGGCCACCATGGCAGCGGCGTGGCGCGGCACGTGAACCAGGCCGATCCGTGCTTGCCCCTGCCGCCGTGGGGTTGGTAGGCTGACACAGGGGCAGACCTCGTCACCGCGGGGAAGACACTCGCTCGCAGCAGGGAGACATCTCGTGCCCACTCCCAAGCGCATCCTCGTCACGGGCGCGACCGGCAAGGTCGGTCGAACATTCATCGATCGGCTCCTGGGTGACCCGCGGTTCGACGACTGGTCCATCCGCGCGCTCTGCCATGACCGGCCGCTGGCGTCGGGTGGCCGTATGGACGTCATCACCGGCTCCATCTCCGATCGCGCGACGGTCGACCAGGCGATCGACGGCGTCACGCACGTGCTGCATCTCGCGACGGTCAAGGAGACGCCGGACCTGGTCATGGACGTGACCATCAAGGGCCTCTTCTGGATGCTGGAGGCAGCCCGGGGCAGTGACACCCTGGAGCGCTTCGTCCTCATCGGTGGCGATGCCGGCGTCGGCCACTTCGTGGTGCCGCACGACCTGCCCGTGACCGAGGAGCACCGTCACACCGCCTACCCCGGCAGCTATGCGCTGTCCAAGGTGCTCGAGGAGGTGATGCTCGAGCAGTACTACGTCCAGTACGACCTGCCCGGCTGCTGCTTGCGTGCGCCCTGGATCCAGGAGAAGGACGACTTCCGGTTCGCGCTCTCGTTCGGCGAGGACGTCTTCGGGGGGCCGCGCTGGCGGGACCTCGTCGGCGCCGAGCGGGCCGACGGCTATGTCCGGTCAGGCGCCATCCCGCTGATGCTCGACCCCCAGGGCGTCCCGGTGCAGCGCAACTTCGTCCATGTCCAGGACCTTGTGAGCGCCATCCTCATCGCGCTCGAACACCCCCGCGCCCACCAGCAGACGTTCAACATCGCGATGGACGAGCCGGTCGACTACGGCGAGCTCGCCGCGTACCTGGCACGCACGCGCGGGCTGGAAGCCGTGCCCATCACCACGCCGTACGTCTCGAACTGGCTCGACAACCGCAAGGCACGGATGCTCCTCGGCTGGCGCCCCGAGTACGACCTGGAGCGCATGGTCGAGTCCGCCTGGGGCTATGTCCGGGCCCCGGACGACCCGCGCCGGGTCTGGTACCCGGGCTGAAAGTGAACAAGCCTAGCGCCGCTGCTCGCGCGTCAGGAGGGTCTGGACGACGACCACGATCAGCAGGAAGGCGCCGCTGACCACGAGCTGCACATAGGAGCTGAGGCGTGCCGACCTGGTTGATGAGGTTGTCGATGACACCGAGCAGCAGCACGCCGGCCAGCGTGCCCAGCATCGAGCCGGAGCCGCCCGTGAGCAGCGTGCCGCCGATGACCACCGCAGCGATCGCCTGCAGCTCCGAGGCCGACGCCGATGGTGGACAGGCCGGAGGAGGATCGCGCAGCGACCAACATGCCGGCGAGCGTGGCCAGCAGGGCGCTCACGACATAGACGGCGATCTTGACCCGGGCGATGGGCAGGCCCATCAGCCTGGACGCATCCTCGCTGCCGCCGATGGCGGAGACCGCGAGGCCATACCGGGTGCGCTCGAGCACGACCCAGCCGATGAGGAACGCGAGTCCGGCGATCCAGATGGGCCACCGGATGCCCAGGATCTCGCCCTGGCCCAGCTGCCCGAACCAGAGCTCGTCGGCCGATGTGATAGACCGTGTTGCCGTTGTCCGCCACCGCGAACGCCAGACCGCGCGCGAACAGCAGCGCGGCCAGGGTCACGATGAAGGGCGCCATCCGTCCCCGGGAGATGAGCAGCCCGTTGACCAAGCCGATGGTGCCACCTACCAGCAATGGCAGTGCGAGGGCCGCCAGGCTCTCGCCGCTCTGGGCCGCGAACGCGGCAAGCACCGCGGCCAGCGCCAGCAGGGAGCCACCCGAGAGGTCGATGCCGCCGCTGATGATGACGAACGTCATGCCGATGGCCACCAGGCCCAGGAACGAGCTGGCCTCGATGATGTTCAGGAAGTTGTCCACGCTCGCGAACCTGGGCCCGAATGCCAGGGCTCCGAGCAGCGTCACCACGATGAGCACGATCACGGCGCCTGTGCGCTGGATCTGGGCGGCGATCCGTCCGCGCCGGGTGGTGGCGACCCCGGTCCCGATCGTCACGGGTGCGGGCGGGAGGGTCGGCGCGGGGTCCGGCGCGTGCCCGTCGGCCAGGGTCGTCACGATGCGTCCTTGTCCCGCTGGAGGTAAACGGCGCCGAGGATGATGCAGGCTGCGACCATGCGTGATGTCGAGTCCGACAGGTTGTTGCGAATCAGGGTGGCCGTGATGAGCTGGAGCAGCAGCGCTCCCGCCAGGGTGCCCACGATGCGCACCCGACCACCCGAGAGGGGCGTGCCGCCGACCACGACCGCGGTGATGGCGCTCAGCTCGATGAGGTTGCCCAGGAACGAGGGATCGGCGGCGCCCACGCGGGCCGTCGCGAGCACGCCCGCGATGGACGCCAGCACCGCGCTCGTGAGGTAGACCGCGACCAGCGTCCGCTTGGCCGGCACACCCGAGAGGGCGCTCGCGGTCGGATTGCCACCCGTGGCCAGGACATACCGGCCGAACGTGGTCCGGGTCACGATGACGAACATGACGACCGCGATGGCGAGGGCGATGAGCACCTGGACCGGGATGCCCAGGAAGTTGCTGGTGCCGACGCTCGCGAGCATCGGGTCGAAGATCTCCGTGAGCTTGCCGCCTGCGATGACCAGGGCGATGCCGCGGCCCGCCACGAGCATGCCCAGCGTCGCGACGATGGGCTGGATACCCACGAACGCGACGAGGCTGCCGTTGATGAGCCCCATGCTGCCGCCGGCGATGATCGCCGCGATGACCGCCGGGATCGGTCCGTAGACCAGGAACAGCGGCAAGGTCGCGGCGGCGATGGCCATGACCGAGCCCACCGAGATGTCGATGCCCCGCGTGCCGATGACGAGCGCCATGCCCAGCGACACGATGGCCACCGGCACGACCTGGACCACCTGGAGGCGGATGCTCCGCTCCGAGAGGAACGTGGGCGACAGGATCACGTTGACGATGACCAGGAGCGACGATGGCCACGTAGACGCCGTTGTCCCGCAGCCAATCGCGCCGGTCGACCGTCTGGAGCCTCGCCCGGGTGGTGGCCAGGGCGGTCATGCGGCGCCCTCGGCTGCCACCGGCGCCACGGCTCGTAGCGGCTTCCGCGATGAGCTCCATGACGCGCGCGGCACTCACCTCACCGGCACCGAGCGTGCCGACGACGTCGCCGTCACGCAGGATGACGAGGCTGTCGGACCCCTCGACGACCTCCTCGAGATCGGAGCTGATGAGGATGACCGAGAGCCCCTCGACCGCGAGCTCGCTCACGAGCGCCTGGATCTCTGCCTTCGCGCCCACATCGATGCCGCGGGTCGGATCGTCGAGGATGAGCACCCGGGGGGCCATCGCGAGCATCCTCGCGAGCAGCACCTTCTGCTGGTTGCCACCGGACAGCTGCGAGACGCTCTGGTCGCGGTTCGACGTCTTGATCTTCAGGCGGTCGATGAACTCGTCCGCGATGGCATCCTGGGTCTTGCCCGCGAGCAGCCCGAAGCGAGCCAGGGACGGCAGGATGCCCAGCGTGATGTTGTCCCGGACCGAGAGGCCCGGCACGATGCCCTCGGCCTTGCGGTCCTCGGGGATCATGGCGATGCCCGCGGCGATCGCGGCGCGCACCGAACCGGGTGCGACCACGCTGCCCCGCACCGATACGCTGCCGGCATCGAGGGGCTGCGCCCCGTAGATGGCCTTCGCGGTCGAGCTGCGGCCGGACCCGAGCAGGCCCGCGAGGCCCACGACCTCGCCGGCGTGCACGATGACGTCCACGTCCTGGAGCACGTGGCGCCGGGCGAGCCCGTGCGCCTCGAGCACGACCTCGCTCTCATCGGCCCCGGACTCGTTCCGGAAACCCGTGATCCGGGAGGTGGTCGCGATCTCCCGGCCCAGCATGAGCCCGATCAGGCTCAGGCGGGTGAGCGCGGCGACCGGGCCCGTGTGGACGAGGCGGCCATCCCGCAGCACGGTCACCGTGTCGCAGATCCGGAAGATCTCGTCGAGCCGGTGCGAGACGTAGACGATGGAGACGCCCTCTGCCCGGAGCATCGCGATCGCGGCGAACAGGCGATCGACCTCGGAGGGTTCGAGCGACGAGGTCGGCTCATCCATGATGAGCACGCGATGCCGCTCGGCCACGGCGCGCGCGATGGCCACGGTCTGCTGGGCCCCGAGGCTCAGGTCCCGGAGCGGCCGGCGGACATCCACGCTCACCCCGTATCGCGCCATCATGGTCGTGGCGCCGGCCCGCATCCGGTCGAAGTCCACGAAGCCCAGGCGGTTGGTCGGCTCGCGCCCCAGGAACAGGTTGCGCGCGACGCTCAGCTGGGGGACCAGGTTGATCTCCTGGTAGATGGTGCTGATGCCGGCCAGCTGCGCGTCGCGCGGCCGGGGGAAATGGGCCATCTCACCCATGAACCACAGCTCGCCCGAGTCGGGCTGGTAGACGCCCGTCATGCACTTGATGAGCGTGGACTTGCCGGCACCGTTCTCGCCGACGAGCGCGTGGACCTCACCGGGCATGAGCGACAGGGACACCTCGTCGAGCGCCACGACGCCGCCGAAGCGCTTGCTGATGCCAAGGACCCCGAGGACCGCTGTGGCGGCCGACTGGTCCAGCGTGGTCGGCGTCGTCAGGTCCACCCTGTGCCTCGATTGCTGGACACGCGTGCGGCGTCCGTCATGGAGGGGACGGACGCCGCATGCGGGTCGTAGATGAGTGGCCGGGCACCGACAGGGCGCCCGGCTGACCGAAGGAGACCCCGGGGGTCAGTAGGCGTTGGGCAACTCGCTCGTGGCGTTGTCCTTCGTGTACTCCTTGTCCGAGATGATGGTCTTGATGGGCACGCCGGCAGTGCCGTAGAAGTCGCTGAGGGCCTTGAAGGCCAGCGGGCCGAAGCGCGGGTTGGACTCGATGACGCCGGAGACCCAGCCGTCGACGATGCCCTGGACCGCACCCTTGGTGCCGTCGATGGTGATGATCTTGACGTCGCCCGGGTTGTAGCCCGCTGCCTTGAGGGCCGCGACAGCACCCAGCGCCATCTCGTCGTTGTGGGCGTAGATGCAGTTGATCTCGGGATGGGCGGTGATGAGCTGGGCGGTCACCGTCCTGACCCTTCTGGCGCTCGTAGTCCGCGGCCTGCTTGGCCACGACCTCGATCTTGCGAGCTCGCGCTCGCGAGGCCTTCCTCGAACCCCTGTTCGCGGTCATCGGTGACGTTGACGCCCGCGGCGCCCAGGAGGACAGCCAGCTTGCAGCTGTCACCGGACTCTCGGATCATCGCCGCAGCCGCCCGGCGGCCCTGCTCCACGAAGTCGGAACCGACCCAGCCGATGTAGTCGGTGCAGGCTGTCTTGGTGGTCAGGAACCGGTCGATGGTCATGACCGGGACCTGCTTCTCCTTGGCGTAGTCCAAGGCAGGATCGAGGCCCTCGGAGTTGAGCGGCGAGATGATCAGGGCCTGTGCACCCTGGTCGATCATGCCCTTGATGTCCGAGATCTCCTTGTTCAGGTCGGACTGGGCATTGGTGACCAGCAGATGGGTGATGCCGAGCTTCGCGGCCTCGTCCTTGATCGACTGGGTCTCGGCGATCCGGAACGGATTGGCTTCCTTCTCGGACTGGGCGAAGCCGATGGTGGCCGTTGTGAGGTCGGTGATCTGGGGAACACCGCCGTTGTACTTGTCGTAGGTGCAGACCTCGCCCGGCAACGCGGTCTGGACGACCTGCTGGCCGCCAGGGGACGCCGATTGTCCGAAGGCAGATGGCCCAGCCGCCAGGACCGCCGTCCCCGCCACGACGAAGGCCAGTGTCCCCATTCGGCGCGTGGTGATACGAGTCATCCTGTCTCTCTCCTTCTCCTCGACTGCCCGACCGACAGTGCTGCGCCTCCCCTGCGTCCCCCGGGAGGCCATCGTCAGTATCACACCGGTTGTCAAATAGTTGCGGCATGCGCTCAGGTTCGTTGCGCTTGCGATCAGGATCGTTCGCTCGACCGGTCAGCGATCTCCCACCGGCGCACATCGGACGTCCACCCCGGCGTCCGTCAGTCGCCGGATCTCGCGCGGGTCAGTGCCCGAATCGGTCACGAGGATGTCGATCCGTTCCGTGGGCACCGTCTGGCACATGGTCTCGAAGCCGATCTTCGAATGGTCGGCGAGTACGACGATCTGGCTGGAAGCGGCTGCGATCGCCTGGTCCGCGGCCGCGACCAGCAGGTTCGGTGTCGTCAGGCCACGTTCCACGTTGACCCCGTTGCCGGACATGAAGGCGATACCCAGGCGCAGCCCACGCATGGCCTGCTCGGTGCCGGGACCGACCAGGGCGTGGATCGACCGGCGCATCATGCCGCCGGTGACCACGACCTCGACCTGCGGGGCGTTCGCGAGCGCTTCGGCGACGAGCAGCGAGTTCGTCACCACCGTCAGCTCTCCCACCCTGGGCAGGAGGCGGGCGAGGCTCAAGGTCGTCGTGCCCGGACCCAGGACCACCGAGTCACCGGGCTTGATGAGGTCGAGCGCGAGCTCGGCGATCGCCCGCTTCTCGTCCTCGAGCAGGCCCGCCTTCTCGGCGTACGTCGGCTCGTAGGCGAGGGTGCCGGCCATCATGGCCCCGCCCCGGGTGCGCCGCAACATGCCTTCCGCGGCCAGGGCACGGACGTCGCGCCGGATGGTCACGTCCGACGTGTCGAGGCGCACCGCGAGATCTTCGATGGAGACCATCCCGGCCGTGCGCACTGCGACCAGGATGCGCTTCCGGCGTTCGGCGATCAGCACGCGCCGACTGTACATCCTTCGATCAGCAGTGGACATCCTCGGACCTGCCCGCCCCTGCGGCCTCCGTTGACACGAGGTCCTGTCGGAGGCTCGGTTGTCCTGCTGGAACGGGGTCTGGTGGTCGACGAGGCGGCCGATGCTGCGCTCGAGGCGGTGAGGCACGTCTGGCGTTCCGGACGGCGCCGGAGGCGCCAGCGGTCACAGCCGGCGATCCGCAGACGGCGAGGGTCACACTGGACGTCACCATCGTACGGCCGGACGTCAGGGACGCACGCCGGCAGCTGCTCGCCAACCGCTTCGGCCGCGTTACCGACCACGCCGGATGGGAGCGTCGACAGGCGGCTGGCTGCGTCGCGGACGGCCGAGAACTGCCTCGACCGGCGGCAGGGCGACGAAGCTGCCGCCCGGCCCGCTCCGGGCTCCCGGGTCTGGGCGTCCGCGACCGGTATCGCGGCCGCGTGCGACCGGAGGATCCTAACGGGACCGGTGCGAGATGACCAGATCCGACCTCAGCGACGCCCGACGATGGCGGCCTCGCCAAGGAGGCCGACGATGACGCCCACGCCAGCCCCGAAGACCACGCCGAGCGCGATCTCCTGACCGAGCAGGAGTGCCGCGATGATCCCGAAGCCGCCACCGATCCCGGCGCCCATGCCGATGCCGACACCTCGCGGTGCGGGTCGATGGTCCGACCTCATCGCTGTCCTCCACTTGCCGGGCGCCACGGTCAGGGCGAGGTCTCCGTGTGACTATCGCGCGGCAGGTTGGACCTCATCCACCGGGTCACCTGGCAGGCTCGATCATACCTGAGCGTGGACTCTGCCCCATCCCGTGAACAGGAAACACCGCAACTCGCGGGTCCGTCCGTCGGTTCACCCCCGCACGCGCGGGAAGGATCGGTGCACTGGCCTCATCGCCCTATGGGCCGAGCGCCCGGCATGTCGACTGCCTGGGCCGGGCCCGGACCTTGTCGAACGATGGTCAGGTCCTCGCCGTCGCCCCGTCGCTGGTGACCCGCGAAGCACGGCGCCCGGCCTTGCCATCTGATACCCGAAGCCGCCCGCCGCGGCACGGGTGCGCTCGACCAATGAACCACGCGGCGTCCGGACGGTGGCGCTCACCATCGACGATGGCTGGGACCCGGTGCGCTGCGAGCAGATGCGCGAGACCCTTCTGGCCGCCGGTGTGCCGGCCACCTGGTTCCCGAACGCCATCTACGTCAGGCGACACCCGGCTCTCTGGCGCAGGATCGCCCGGCACTTCCCCATCGGCAACCACAGCTACTCCCACCCCGACCTGACCCGGCTCTCGAGCAGCCGGGTGCGTGACCAGCTGGTGCGCGACCAGCGGGTCATCGAGGGCATCACCGGGCAGCCGATGGCGATGCTCCTGCGGCCGCCGTTCGGCGCCCTCGACCACCGCGTCCGCCGCGTGGCCCGGGAGCTCGGCTACGACACCATCGTGCTGTGGGACACGACCGACGCGGACAGCTCGCCCCGGACCACGGTGCGGGGCGGCATCCGGGCGGCCAGCCGGGGGCTGCCGGGCTCCATCGTGCTCCTCCACTGCGGCCCCGCCGTCACGCCCGACATCCTGCCCGGGGTCATCCGCCACTACGCCTGCGCGGGCTACCGGTTCGTGACCGTGCCGGGGCTGCTCGCCCGCGATCCGGGGGTCGAGGCGGATGTGGACTGCACGCTGGCCAGCGCGACGGATGCCGCCGAGGGAGCGATCGTCCGGGCGCTGGTGTCGCTGGGCGAGGGCCTGCTCGGGTTCGCCCAGCGCCTGCTCGTGCCTACACACCCTGACCCCGTGACCCTCATAGACCCGCTGTCCACCCGGAGGTCTCGCGCCTGTCCGCCCTGTCGCACTCGCTGCGCGCCGGGCGAGCCGCACCGATCGTCCGTGCGTCGACCGTTGCCCGGATCGAGCCCGCCCACCCGATGACGTCCAGGGGTGGTCAGTCGGCCCGGCCGACCTATCGCCCACCGCAGATGCCGGAGGGCGAGCTGCCGTGGGTCGCGGTGTCGCTGGTCCAGGTGTTGGCGGTGCCACTCGTGCCGCCACCGCTGCTGCCATCGACGCAGGTGCCACCGTTGCCCGTCGCCGAGTTGTGCCGCAGGGTATTGCCCGCGGACGTGCTGTCGAGGTAGATGCCGACCTGCTTGCTGGCGATGGAGTTGCCCTTCACGACCGAGCCGGTCGTGTGCTCGAACTCGATGCCACCGTAGGCGTTGGCGATGTGGTTGCGGCGCACCGTGAGGGTCCGGGCGCTCTGGCCGATGACGCCGAACCCGACCCGGCGCACGAGGTTGTCCGCGACCAGGATGGGTCCGTTCCGTTGGGTCGTCGGACCATCGAAGTCGGCGAGCACGGCCAGGCCCGCGAAGAACGTCGCGCCGCTATCGGGTGCTGAGGTGGAGCCCTGGATGACGTTATGGGTGGCGGAGCCCCGTGACCGGCCCAGGAAGCCGATGCCGAACTCGGCGCCGATGGGGGCAGCCATCGACGAGCCGCCCGCGGGCGGCTGACCGAAGTAGGCACGGATCGAGTTGTGGGACGCGTCGAGCTCCACCTGGCCATCGACCGCGAAGGCGACGATGCCCCCGAAACGGGCATCCCGGACCTCGTTGGCGGCGACCGTGGCGGTGGCGGTGAACGACGGGCTGCCACCCGGCTGACCACCCTCGATGCCGTTGACGACCGCGATGCCGATGGCCTGGCTGCACGCCTCGCTGCCGTCGGAGCCGGGCGCCAGCAGCCGGTTGCCGCGGATCGAGGTGCGGTGCGAGCCGACGACCCCGATGGTGACGTCCGTGTCCTCGCAGGGGGCTGCCGTCCGGGTCAGCACCTTGAAGCCCTGGATGGTCACGTCATCGACGTGGTCGACGAGCACGAGGTAGCCGAAGCCGAGCGGCCGGGCGATGTGCGAGGGACCCTTGATCGTGGCGCCGAAGGGGGTCGCGGACCGGAGCGTCAGGCCGTCGCGCGAGCCGCGGATGCGTACCTGCCCGACATAGCTGCCGGGGCAGACGATGACGACGTCGTCCGCGTCGCTCGCCGTGACCGCCGACTGGATGCTGGTCGCGGCTGCCCTGGAGCCGCCACAGCCGGTCGGTCCGGCATGGCCGTCGTCGTCGACCCACCGGGTCGTGGTGCCGGCGGCACCTGCTGGTGCGGCCAGCGTCGCGATCGCGACCGCGAGCATGCAGCCAGCCGTGGCCACGCGCTTGGCGAACTTCATGGGTGCCTCCGATGGGGTCTGGGCGTCATTGCGTAGACACCGGACCATACCGGACCGCATCACGTTGGGGGACGGGCCGATGGTCCGGGGCCAGGTCGGGGACCCAAGACCCTCGATGAGAGGCCGGCGAATCGAGGGCACCACGGCGACAGCCGGGATGACTGCCTCGGTGGGCCATGCGGACTGGGCCCATGGTCCGACGGTCCGCATCCAGAAGGTCATCGCCACTGGCAGACTTGCGCCGGGATCGAGTTGCCGGCGCGGCTGGGTTGGCGAACTGGCTACGGCTCTGCACCACGTGCGGACTGAGTGACGAACAGCGGAGCGGCCTTGCCGTCATATCGCTCCCCCTCCCTGCCCGACCAGCCCTTCTCCCGCTCCGCCTCCAGCAGCTTCGCGGAGGTCATCGTGGAGTCCGAGCGGGCGGCCATCGAGCGGTTCGCCTCGGCGCTCGTGGCGAAGCATGACCTGACCGGCGAGGACCCCGCGGGTGCCACCGCGACGGCAGGGTTCCGGCTCACGGGTGCGACCGCCGCGGCTCGGGAGCCGGCGGAGGTCGGACATGGGACGACGAACGGGGTGGCGTACTGACGCGGCCGTCAGCGGACTGGCGTGAGCAACCCGCGACCCGGATGGTCCGCGGATCCGCGGTTCCACGCGACCCCCACGCCAGGCCCAGTCGACCCGGGCGCTCCGTATGCAGCTGGGTGTGTCCCAAGAGAAGATGTCCGGGATGCTGGGCGTGAGTCCGCGCACTGTCCGGCGCTGGGAGGCCGCGGGCATGGGACACGCGACGCCCCAGGCCGGCAGGCGACTGGCGCTCGTGTCGGAGATCGCCGACCTTGCGGCGGAGGTCCAAGGCGTCGCCGCGGCGAGACTTCATGGGCACCCAGCGACGAGGACTCGGGATACGCTCACCACTGGAGACGATGACCGCCGGCGACCTGGAGGACGTCCGTCAGCTCCTCATCGTCGCGCTGGAAGGCCACTGGGCGTAGCCCTTGAGGGCCGATCCGGGCACCTGTCCGGAAGCGGACGCACCCAGCCGACCAAGAGTCGGGCCGCCGGCATCGCCACCTCTTCCGCTCGTTTGGGCGCCTCCACCGCAACTGCCACTGCGCCCGTCCGACCATCGTCAGCGCACCTAAGCTTGTCTGGTACGAACGGGACGAGGTCGGGGGCTGTCGTGTCGGGATCGCGGTGGCAGAGTCGACCGCCCTCGCGGACACACGCCCCGACGATCGCATGCGTCTCGGTCCGGGAAGCCCGGCATCTCCGATTACCCTGCGTGGGACTGGCGCGGCTGCGCAGGCGCGCCTCGGGAGGACGTCGCGCGCTCGTCGCATGACGCCCTCGCTTGATCGACGCATTGGGGTGACCTGCCCGCCTCCCACGGAAGGTTGAGGACGATGCACTTCCAGGAGTCCCTCGATTCGCTCCCCATCGTCGGGGTATTCATCACCTTCGCGATCATCGCCCTCCTCACCTACGAGGTCGGCTTCCGCGCCGGACGCTGGTGGCAGGAGCGCACTCCGGACGAGAAGGAAGGTCCCACGGGCGTCCTCGTGGGCTCGTTGTTCGCCCTGATGGCGTTCTTGTTGGCGATCACCATGGGCATGGCCTCCGATCGGTTCGATGCGCGCCGCGGCCTCGTGCTTGCCGAGGCGAACTCGATCGGCACGACGTTCCTGCGCGCGGGCTACCTGCCGGAGCCGGCGGCGAGCGAGAGTCAGGAGCTGCTGCGCGAGTACGCGTCCCTGCGGACCACCACCAACGACCTGGCGGAGGTCCGCGCGCGGATCACCCGGTCGGTGCAGATCCAGGATGAGCTGTGGGCGACCGCCGAGGACCTGGCTCGCGCCGCCCCGGACTCGGACCTCCTCGCCATCTACATCGAGTCGCTCAACGAGACCATCGACCTCAACGAGACCAGGATCACGGCCGGCCTGTACGCCCGGGTGCCCGAGACGGTCCTGCTCCTGCTCATCGTCGGATCCGCACTCACGCTGGGCATGCTGGGCTATAGCGCGGGCCTGAGCCGGCGGCGCAGCCCACTCACGGCGATCGTGATGATCGTCGTCCTGGGCGCGGTCATCACCCTCGTGGTGGATCTCGACCGGCCGCGCGACGGGTTCCTCCAGGTGAACCAGCAGCCGCTCATCGACCTCCAGCAGCAGATCGGATCACCGGCACCCTGAGAACCGCCGCGCCGGCCGGGTGAGCAGTGCGACGACGATCAGTGCGGGCGTTCGGCGCGGGTCAGCCGCCCGAAGGCGCTCCTGATCACGCCCCACCGGAGATGATAGCCTATGGGCTATTGACCGCGCACACACGATGGCCGGCGCGCATGGGCGTCAGTCATGTCCCCTTACCTGACTCCCTCCGGCGGGAGCGGCTCCCCGACCGCGCGGCGTCGGTGGCAATGGCTGCGGTCGGCTTCGGCATGCGCGAGATCTTTGACGTTCCGACACCCGGGTGGCGGGCCACCCACGCCCGGCGACATGGCGTTGCCCCCATCCACCCGGTGCAGGCCCCCTTGGGTACACAGGGAACCTTCGGAACCCAACCACCTCCCCCTGCGCCGGCTGCCGATCATGGTGCGGTCACTGGATCGCCTGACCCTCATGGCGATTGACACCAAGGTGGTCCCGCACGAACACGGCATAGGTGGAACAGCCGCGCATCCCTCTGGATCAGGATATCGAAGGTTCGAATCCTTCCTCGCCAGCCAACGCATCCCGTCCCGCCCGCAATTCACTCTCAGGATGACACCCTGATCGGTCCGGCCGGGGTCGCGGGAGAGCTGGTCGGCGATGATCCGTGCCGCGTCGGAGGCTCCGAGAAGGAGCCCTGATGCGCCGAAGATCCCCTGATCGCCCGAAGATGGGTGCTCCTGATCCCCGATCAGGGTGCCAAGACCCCGTCACCAGCTCCCTGCGTGCGGTGGACCATGCGTGAGTCCCCCCGCCGGGTGCCGCTCGGCCGTGTGGTCGATGCCTTTCTGGCCGACTGCCGCGCGCGCCGCCCTCATCAGCTCCGAGCTCGACGGCAGGAGCCGCACCGCCTGGGTCAGCACGAAGGCGGTCTCGAAGATCCGGCCGGCCCCCGCCCCCCACCCGACTGCGACGAGGCGGTGGCGGCGGAGCGTGAGCGGGTCAAGGCAGCCGCCGTCACCGCCATCGAGGGGATCTGACCGTGGAGCGCTCCCTGGCGTTCACGACCCAGAAGGAGCCCGCCCTCACCGCGAGCTTTCTCGCGGCGGTGCTGCTCGCGATCGTCGCGCGCCACCCCGACCTCAGCGACGACGGGATCGCCATCCTCGGGCCGGTCGCGCTCATCCTGGCCGGCGTCGTCATCCGGACAGGTGTGTTCAGCCCGGCGACGGTGGACGGTCTCCTCGAAGATGAGTACCGCGCGCGAGGGGGCTGATGAGGGCGCATCCCTGCCCCGGGTGCCTGCGCATCGCCTCCCGTCAGGGTCGGTGCCTGGCATACGGTGGCGGGACGACGACACCGCGTGGGTACGGCGCGGACTGGCGGTGGCGACGCTCGCGGCAGCTGCGGCAGCACCGTCGCGCGAGTGGAGGTTCGGCTGGTGGCACGGCCCCATCCATCCCGCTTCATGACCCCTTGGCACGCGACGACGACCAGCGGCGTACGATCATCACCTCGAAAGGTCTCATCCCATCGAGCTCTGGCTCACCGCCCGGATCACGCGTATGACGCCGACATCTCAGAGAGGCATCCCGAACGTGTGGGCAGACCCTCTGAGGGGCATTCGATCACCAGCTCGCGACCGGGGCCCTCGTCCAGTGGCGGAAGCCGTCGATGACTCCGTCGGCGTGAGCCATCGGTGAGCGGTAGACCCGCGGACCGATGGCCGACCGGAGCTCCGGTTGGGCGTTGGCCACGATCGTCCCCCGAAACCCGGAGGACAGCAGTTCGAGATCATTGCCGGAATCCCCGAACGCGAGCACCTGATCCGGTCCGACCCCCCACTCCTCGATGATGAATCGGGTCGCTCGGCCCTTCCCGGTCCGCAGCGGCAAGACGTCCAGGTGGAGGCCCTCGCTGTACACCAGGGTCACATCCTGGCCAGCCGCATGGAGCGCGCGGCGGATCTGATCCGACGCCGACAGTGCCAGGCCGACCACGTCGTAGCTGACCTTCACCCGGGAGGCACAGGGGGCATCCTGCGGTTGGAGCCATTCGAACTGCAGTAGGACCTCCCGCACGCGCCGGACATCCCATCGGGGGTGTTCCAGCGGCCAGCCGAGCCATGCACGACCGGCGGCGTCGTGGATCCTCTGTGCCCACGCCGGAGATCACCGCGTCTGGCTTCGGTAGCCGCGCCTCCGTGATGACTGCCCGGACTGACTCGTGGCAACGGCCGGATGCGTAGACGAGCCGGAAGCCGGTCCTCGTGGCCGAGGCCCAGCGCCGGAACCGGGCCAGGGCGCTGTCGTCGCCCAGGAGCGTGCCGTCGAGGTCGCTCACAAGGACCCGATCGGGACCCACTCGACTTGCCCTTCCAGCATGGCGTCGGTATCGGCTCGGGCTGGTCCGCGGCTCGCAGCCGCCGGCAGCTGCGTCGGGGCGTCCGTGGCGAGAGCGATGTTGAGCAGGTGCTGGGCGATGCCCGTCCACGTGAAGGTCGCGCGCGCCCGATGGGACCCGAAGCGCGCCAGCTGCTGCGCGACGCGGGGGTACCGCAGGACCGTCGCGATGGCGAAGCCGAAGAGCGGCGGATCCAGGGAATCCGCGTACACCGCTTCGGTGCCCCACGCCACCATCTCCCACAACCCGCCCTCGGTGGTCACGATGGTCGGCGTGCCGCAAGCCATCGACTCGACCGCGGTCATCCCGAACGGCTCGTACCGACTGCTCAACGCGAACACATCCGCCGACCGATACGTGTCGGCGAGTTCCTCGTCCGGGATGTAGTCGTGGAACAGGACGCTGCTTGCGATGCCCAGGTCCGCCGCAAGCTGCCGCAGCTCTGCCACCTGGACGGCCTCGCCGGGCGTGGGGTTGGTCGATCCGATGGCGAGCATCAGCTGCGCGTCCGGGATCCGCTCCAGGACCGTCGGCATCGCGCGCAGCAACAGGTCGTAGCCCTTGTTCGCGGCGACGCGCCCGAGCGCCAGCACGCGTGGGCCACTGATGCCGCGGTCCCGCTTGATCGCCTCACGGGTCGCGCGCGATACGGGGAAGAAGCGCGTGTCGTCGAACCCCGGCGGGATCACCGACACCTTGGTCGGCTCGACGTCGTAGTCGCGCAACAGGATGTCGCGTTGCTGGGGCGTCGTCGCCACGAGGGCATCGGCGCGGTCGTAGACCGCGCGCTCGTCGCGGATCCGACGCCGGAAGTTGTACTGGCGCTCCAGCTCGGCCGGTGGCCCATCCATGTTGTCACGCTTCCAGGAGCCGATGGAATGCGGCGTGTGGATGTGGGGGATACCGAGCTGCCGGCCAAGCTCGTCGCCCGCGAGCCCAGCGTCCCAGTAGTGACTGTCGATGAAGGAGTAGGCCAGTCGATGCCGCTGGATGTAGCCTGCGGCATTGGCGACCCATTCGGGCACCACGTCGCACATCCACTCCTTGCGGATGAGCTTGGGACCGCCGCATGGGATGCGCACGATCCGAACCCGCTCGTTGATGGCTTCGATCTGGGGCTGGTCCTCGAACCGCCGGGTGAAGATGTCGACCCGGTATCCAAGGCGGGCGAGGCTCTCCGAAAGCTTGAGGACGTACACCACCTGGCCGCCGGTGTCCGGGCGCCCCATCTCCGCCTCGCCGGAGACGTAGCCGTGCAGCGAGATCATCTGGATGCGTCGGTGTGGTCGGCTCGGCGGCAAGTCTGACCTCCTTTCCTCGGCGCTCGCCACCAAGGGTGGGCGCCGCAAGGGGCATCGCTACGGAACATTGATAATAGCCCATAGGCAATCAGGAAGACCGGAGGCAGGAGACCCATGAGTGGCGATGACCGGCCCCGGTTCCATCTGACGCCGCCGGCCGGGTGGATGAACGATCCGAACGGGTTGATCTTCCATGATGGTCGACTGCACGCCTTCTACCAGTACGAGCCCGACATGCCGCGGTGGGGCCGGATGCGCTGGGGCCACGCGACGAGCCGCGATCTCATCTCGTGGACGCACCTGCCGGTCGCGCTCGAGCCCGGTCGCACTGGTCCCGACAGCCTGGGTTGCTGGTCGGGCAGCGTCGTCGACGATGGCCTCGGTCGCGCGGTGGCCTGCTACACAAGCGTCACTCGCTGGGGGGGCCTGCGTCGCGCTTCGATCAGCATTGCCGTGAGCGACGACGGTCTGTCCACCTGGCGGAAGGACCCTGACGGGCCGGTCATCATCGATCCGCCCACCGGCATCCGGCGCGACCGATTCCGGGACCCTTTCGTCTGGCGCGATGACGCCGGCTGGGCGATGCTCGTCGGTGCGGGGACCATCCGGTCGCAGGGCACCGTCCTGCTGTACCGCTCGACCGATCTCCGGGCATGGCGGTACGTGGGTCCATTCCTGACCACGCATGACGCCGTGACCGCCGCTCCGGACGTCCGGGTCGAGGACATCGACAGCCCCTGCTGGGAGTGTCCGCAGCTGGTCCGGTTCGGCGGTGGCGACGTCCTGATCATGTCCATCGTGGACCGCTCTCGCCGAGTCCGGCCGGCCCATGTCGTGGCATGCATCGGCAGGATGGTCGGCGACCGTTTCGTGGTGCGGCACATCGAGCGGCTCGGCCTGGGGCCCGACTTCTATGCGCCTGCCGTGGTGGCAGCTCCTGACGGACGCTGCCTGCTGTTCGGATGGATCCCCGAGGACCCGCCCGTCAGGTCATCGGTCCGGACCTGGGCCGGATCGTTCACGCTCCCCCGTCAACTGGTCATGGACCCCGACGGGAGCCTGCGCCTGACCTTCGCGGCCGAGGTCGACGGGATGCCGGGCGTGGCTCACCCCACCACGAGTCACGCGGTCCGGGAAGCCGAGCCCTGGGTGTGTGCCGTGGGAGCGCAAGCGTTCGCGCTGGATCTGACTGTCGTGACCGCGGGGGCGGCTTCCATCCGTTTCGATGTCGCCGCTGACGGGCGTGTGGCCGCGGAGCTGCGATTTGATCCATGGACGCGGACGCTCACGGTCGTCCGCAGTGGTCAGGTGGCAGTGGCCGGCCGGGATCCCCACGGCAGCATCGTGCTGCCGGAGGGGATCGAGCGCGGCGTGCACCTGCGGCTGGTCGTCGATGGGTCCGTCCTCGAACTCGTCGTCGACGAGCGAGTGACGGCGACGGCCCGGCTCCCGGATGTCGCAGATGGACCTCGCACCGTAGCGTGCACGCCGATCGGCGGTCCCTGCCACCTGGTGGATGTCCGCCTCACGGAACTTGGGGGGGCCACGCACCCGTGATTCGCGACGGCACGCAGATTCCGGGACAGCTCCCGCCGGTCGTACGTCGGCCGTACCACGGAGCTTAATCTTCGCGGGGAGCCGGGACGTCGTCGCGGCAGATTCATGGGGAGGTCGGTGATGGTCAGGCTCGCGGACGCGGCCCTCGATGACAAGCTCCGGAAGCAGGCAGAGGTGGCTCTGCACATCATGGGTGACTTCGAGCGCGACGTGGCGGTGCTGTACAACGTCGGCGGCCTGGTCGGTGGCACCTTGCGCCTGTGGTGCGCGACGGAGCTGGGCGTCCATCGGATGACCGCGGAGACCGTGCCGGCCAGCCTCGAGGTCGGCGCGCTCTCGACCCACACCTTCACCCGCTGGCGGGACCTCGGGCCTGTCACCATCGACATCCTGTTCGCGAGCGTGGATGACGTCGAGCCCGCCGTCCACGTGCAGGTGCCCGATCTCGAGCTGGACCTCGAGACGAAGCTCGGCTCCGACGAGATCGGCCTGCTGGCATTCGCACGGGAGTGTGCCGACCGCCGCGGGTGATACGCCTCGTGCGCCATCACCCTCGCGGTCTCCCGTGGTGTCAGGCGACGCCGGGAAGGCAGGCGACCGGATCGCGACGGCGGCTACCCAGGTCGAGGCTGGCCCGTCGTCTCGGAGGGCCGGTGGTCGCTAGCGACGCCGACGTCGCTCGCGTCATCGCCCCACGCGCGGGCGGCCGAGGAATGCGCCTGCGAACTGCCAGTCTCATCCATGCGGTCGCACCGCATCACCTGGCAAGGGCGGCAGGGACGCCGTCCACTGCCGCCTCGCAGCAGCATCGGCTCAGCGGGTCGTGTGGTTCCCTGCAGCCCGGGTCGCGCACGTCGATCAAGCCGGGCTCGGGGTGCCTATGGTGTCGAGGGCGGGGCGATCCGGTCGGTCGTTGAATTGCGCACGATGGTAGGCCGGATCGCATCCGGAGTGGGCCAGCCGGTGGAGCAGGAGGACGCTGGCCGGCAGGGTCGAGGACGGCCGACGACCTCAGGGCGCGGCCGATGCCCCGGGAGCCGGCAGACCCGCCTGCTCCGCCACCCAGCCGACCACGAGCGGCAGGAAGTCGGGCGTGAAGGTCTGCTCGAGCGTAGCGTACTCAGCCACGCTGCCGGCCTCGGCTGCCTGGAACAGGTGATTCGCGTCCGGCAGCGTGACCACGCGGCTGGCAGGGTTCCGGTCGCCCAGCGCGGCCTCCATCAGCTGGGCGTTCTGCATCGCCACGACCTGGCTGTCCTTGCCACCGAACACGCCCAGCACCGGCATACCCGCCTTCGCCCATCCCGTGCCCGCATCCGAGCGCAGCAGATCGGTGAACCACGGGCTGGAAACGGTGCTGACCTGGCGCTCGACCTGCTGGGCCACGAAGACGTCGCGCTCGCCCAGGGCGGCCTTCAGCTCGTCGGTCTGGCGATCCCAGTAATCGCCGGAGTACTCGCTCGCGACAGCCGTGGCTCCCTCGATGTCACCGTCGAGTGCCGCCTCGAAGAGCTTCCGGGCGAACGCCTCGGCAAGGGCCACCTCCGCATCCGAGCCGCCGGTGGAGCGCCGGATGGCACCGTTCTGGGCGACGAGCAGGTCCACGCCGTTGGTCGCGGGCGCCGCCATGCCAACGGCGAACGCGATGGGCGACCCGGCCTCGATGAGCGACGCGACATAGACGCCACCCTCGCTGTGGCCCAGCACGCCGGTGCGCGCCGGATCGATCTCGGGCCGGCTCCGGAGGTAGTCGAACGCCGCCTCGGCGTCGGCGGTCAGGTCGGCGAGCCGCGCCTCCGCGTAGTCGCCGGTGGACGCGGCCGTGCCCCGGTCGTCGTAGCGCAGCACGGCCACACCGGCCCGCGTCAGGGCGTCCGCGAGCAACGCGAAGGGCTTGATGGCGGCCACCGGCCGGACCGATTCATCACGGTCCTGGGCGCCCGATCCGCTGAACAGGACGATCGCGGGGTGCGGGCCGTCCGTGCGCGGGATGGTCAGCGTGCCGGCGAGTGTCACGTCTGCGGCACCGCCCGGGAAGGCCACCTCCTCCACGCTGTACGGCAGCGTCGCAGGGTCCGGCGTGGGCTCCGGGGCGAGCGGCTGGAGGGCGTCGACGGCGGGCAGGAAGACCGCGTCGTGGAGCGCGTCATAGGCATCCGGTGGGGACTGGAACAGCACCAGGTACGTGGTGCCGTCCTTCGCGGCGATGGCGAGGTCCACACGCAGCATGCCCCCGGACGCGTCCGCGTCCACCTGGTAGAGCGTCCAGCTCAAGGCGTCCGTTTCGCGCGCTCCGATCGGCTGCGGCGCCTCCGTCAGAGCCAGCTGCGGCAGCAGCGAGGTCCACAGCGCGTCCATCGGGACGGGAGCCGACTGGATGGCGATGAGCACGCGGTCGGCGGCGTTGGGACGCCTGGCGTGGATCCCCTGGCCCAGGTGGGCCCATCCCTCGGGCACCACCGTCACGACCCCGAAGTTCGGGTCCTCATATGGCACGAGCGGGATGGGGTCCTGTGCGCGTGCGATCCCCGGCAGCAGGAGGGTCAGAAGGACGAACAGCGTCGTCGCGACCGATCGGATGCCGGCACGACGGCGGGGGGTGGGCGGCAGTCGCATGCTCCCAGCCCAGCCCAGGATGGCGCGGAGTGCCACTCCCGACGGTGTCGCTGGGGCCGGGATGTCGCGCAGCTCCAGGACATCGGCTGAGCCGTACCGATCCTGGACGATCGCCTTCATCGTGATCTGTTCTGTCGCCGTGGCGGACATAGGCCTCTCCTTGCTTCCTGCTGGTTGACCGGAGCCATGTCGGGCTCCAGCGACTGGACGGTGTGCCGACTGGACACGCATCGGTCGACATGTGGCCGCGCTAGGGCGTGATCTTCACGACCGTGCCGCCCTCTCGGTCCATGGTGTTGGCGCTGACATAGATCGAGCCATCCGGGTCGACGGCCAGGCCGCCCAGGGCCGTGACCGGATCACCCGTGATGAGGAGCTCGGGCTCGCCGCCGCCGGGCGGGACGCTCAGGACCGCGCCCGCGGGTGCGACGTCGCCCTGACCCGAGTAGAACTCCAGCAGGCCCTCATGGGCGATCTCGGCCACATAGAGCGTGCCGTCGGGGCCGAAGCCGAGATCGATGATGTTGGTGAACCCCGTGGCGTACTCGGTCGGCTCCTGACCGGGAACCACGCGCCACACGGTGGCGCCACCGACGGGGAACGGGCCGCCGGTCAGCTCGCCCACGTAGTAGGCACCATCCGGGCCGACGACGACGCTCGTGGGCACCGACTGGACCGGGATCGATACCTCCTCCGTCTCCGCTGGCGTGGCATCCCGGCCGGCGCGCCCTCGGCCGGTGGATCCGTGGCCGCCAGCAGCTCGGCGGGGAACGGGTGCTCACGCGGAGGAAAGACGGCCACGAGCGAGACCGTGCCGGCATCGTCGACGGACACGAGCGCATTCATGGCCGCATCCGCTACGACCACGCCACCGTCGGCCGAGACCGCGACGGAGTACGGGTTGGCGTCAGGCACCCCGCCCGAGAACCCGGCATCGGGATCGTCGGTCGTCTCGAAGCCGGCCACGTCGGCGACGGGCTCGACGGTGCCGTCGCTGGACCCGCGCATGAGCCAGCCCATCGTGGCCAGCCTCGGGTGGCAGGAACTGGCGGCCGGCCGGGTCGCCCCCAGCGTTGACGATCAGGTAGAAGTGCCCATCGTCGATGATCGCGATATCGGAGACGCCGACGAGTTGGGTGCCCCCGCCGGCCGACGGCAGGCCCTCGACGATCCGCTCGACCGTCCCGTCGCTGACCCGAGCGACCGAGCCGGTGGTGCCGAGACAGAAGCCGCCGCCGCCCTCGGGACAGAGGTCGCCCGCCTGCCCGGCCTCGGCCACGAGCAGGCTGCCGTCCGATGCGATGGCCAGCCCTCTCGGTGCATGGAGCCCTTCGGCCACCACCTCCACCGTCGGTCCCTGGGCCGCGACGCTCAGCGGTACGACGAACGCGAGCATGAGCGCCAGGCTCACGGACGCACGAAGGATCCGGGTCATCTGCTTCCTCCTCTCGCCATCGAGGCTAGGCCTCGAAGGCGGCTTTCACGTTGCCTTGGAGCAGGTACGCCAGGACGATGGACGCCACCGCGCCGCTCAGCACGGAGACCGCCACGATGCCCTCGAAGCCGCGGCGGATGAGTGCCCACGCGGCGGCCCCGATGGCCAGCCCGTCGCGACGATGGCGAGGGTCCAGGCCCACCGCTCGAGCGTGAACAGCCCCACGCCGACCGCCAGGCTGATGGCCCCCACGATGAGGGCGCTCCATCCGGTCGATCCGGGGGCCACCATTCGCGGGAACGACCACGGTTCCCAGGAAGCCGAGCATGCCAAGCGCGGTGCTGACGAGCATGATCCCGCTGAGGATGACCGCGATGGCCGCGACCGTGACGCCGTGAGGCCGCAAGGCCCTGGACGTCATCGGCCGTCCTCGCTGCTACGTCGTCCGGCTCGGTCCCGCCGCTTCCGCCCATCGACCTCCAGCGCCGCGCCGAGCGCGACGCCGATTGCAAGGCCGGCTCCAGGGTTGCCGAGACCGACACCCATCAGGAGACCCAGCGCCAGGCCGACGGCCAGGCCGGCACCCCGCTTGGCCAGCCGAGGGGAAGATCCTGCTTCGGCGTCGCTCACGCGAAGACCTGCTCGAGCGGCCTGCCTGCCTCCGTGTACTCCACCGCACCGAGGGCCCGCAGGAACTCGAGGTTGTCGTCGACCTCCCAGCCCTCCGCGATCCGACCGTCCACGATGCGCCAGATGAACACCATGTCCATCGAGACCGACCTGCCGGTCGCGGGGAACCGAGCCCCGAACAGGTCCCAGTCACCGGCATGGGTGCCCGTCGCCCTGATACGGAGCCATACCCTGTCACCCTCGGCGATGATGTCCTCGATCGCCTCGTGCCAGTCGGGGAACGCCTCGAAGGCCTTGGTGAACAGCTGCCTCAGGTTCTCGCGGCCGCGCTGGCCGTGGACGTGGTCGACGTAGTCCTCCGCCACGAGCTGGTCGAACACCTCGAGTCGCCGGTCGTTGTAGCCGTCGATGAACCGGCGGACGATGGTCTTGCTCTGATCGCTGGACATGGGGACCTCCTTATGACTGCCCGGGTGCGTTCGGCCACCAGGGCGGGATGCTGGGCCGCGTCACACGCTCAGGACGACGACGCCCTGCTTGTGGCCCCGCTCGACGTAGCGATGCGCCTCGATGGACTCGTCGAGCGGGAACCGACGATCGATGACCGGTCGGATCGCACCGGCCTGCGCGAGCTCCATCAGGAGGCGCAGGTCCCTGCCCTTGTCGCTCGCCTTCCGGAGCCCGGTGAAGGCGATCGCGGCCCGCTTGCTGCCGAACCTCGATGTCCACAGCATCTGCGGCACGATGCGCGCGCCGATGACCGTGGTCATGTAGATGCCGCCCTCACGCAGCACCGCGCCGGCTCGCCCGAACGAGCTCTTGCCCACCGCGTCGAACACGACGTCGTACGTCTCGTTCGAATGGGTGAAGTCGTCCACGTTGTAGTCGATGACACGGTCGGCGCCGAGGGACCTGACCAGGTCCGCGCTCCTCGCGCTGCAGACCGCGGTCACCTCGGCTCCGAGGTGCTTGGCGAGCTGGACCGCCGCCGAGCCCACGGACCCGGCGGCGCCGTTGATGAGCACCCTCTGGCCCTCGTGCACGCCCGCCGTGTCGCGAAGGAACGGGAGCGCCGTCAAGCCACCTTCAGCGATGGCCACGGCATCATCGGGGCTCACGTCCGTGGGGATCGTCGCGAGCGCGTCAGCCGGGACGCGCGCGAACTCGGCATGGGCACCGAACCCCGCTCCGGTGGCAGCGACGACCCGCTCACCGACCTGGACGCTGGTGACCCCCGAGCCCGTGGCGACGACCTCGCCGGCGACCTCGCTGCCGGGGATCGCTTCCTTGGGCCGCCGCACACCGGTCACCAGGCGCGCGAACAGCGGTCGGCCCTTTCGAAGGGCCATCTGCGCGGTGGAGACCGTGGAGGCCCGGACCCGCACCAGGACCTCGCCGGGTGCCGGCGTCGGCGTGGCGACCTGCTGCACGGCGAGCACGTCGGGCGGACCGTATCGGCGCTGGACCACAGCCTTCATCTCATTCGTCATGATCGGGACCTCCTTCGATGGTGCCGGCGGGTGGCATGCCGCTGCACTCCGCGGGCCGCGATCGCCAGTCGTGACGCCGTTGATCCGGTCGCCTCCGTCGGCGCGACGATTCGCTACTATTTAAGTCCTACCAGCAACCATAGTCTATCGGCAATCATTCATCGGTGTCAAACGCCGGAGTCCAGGGGGATGTGCATGAGTTCGGACGTCGTGGTCGATTCGCTCGGCTGGATCGTCTTCGGAGGGGTCGCCATGACCGCGGCCGCACTCGAGCGGGCGACAGGCGGGCAGGAGATCGACCTTCACCCAGTGGAGGGCGATCCGATTCGTCGGTGAATCCGCCGAAGGGTGCCGCGTCGGCGAGGTCGCGCAGCTGCTCATGGGTGCGCTATCGGCCGCGAGCCGGCTGCTCCGGCGCCTGGAGGATCGCGGCCTCCTGACGCTCGAACGGGACCCGCAGGACCGTCGCGCGACGCGGGCCCGACTGACCGAGGAGGGTCGGCGCCTCCGCCAGGCCGTCCTCGACTGGCGTCGTCAGCAGATCGCGGACATCACCCGGGACGTCATCGTCGCGCCCGAGGTCGAACGAGCGCTCGTGGTGCTGGCGGCCAGGTTCGAGGCGCGCGGTCGGGAGTCCCAGGGGCGCGGGCCGAGGGGGCCGATGCAGGCTGGGCCCACCACGTCATGAGACCAGCCCGCAGCCACGCCACCGTCCACCAAGTACCACCGCGTGCCTCCGCCGTGGCTGGCAGGCGTGGTCGGAAAGCTGACACCGGACGCCAAGCTGACCACTGGCCCTCACTCGATGCCGACCGCGCCGCCGTTCCGTGCCCGCGCACCGCACGGGCGGGACGGGCAGCGGCGGCGGCGCGACCATGCCGATCCGAGAGCGGCGGCGCTCCGGTCGGATGTGGCCGCTGGGCAAGTCACGCCGTGGATTCCGGCTGCGGTGACCGATGGGCACGCAGGACGAGTCTCGGCCTGCCCTCGAGGAATCCGCTGTCGAGGACCCGGTCGGCGAGAGCGGCGGCGGTGCCCGCAGCCAGGTACAGCGTGAACGCATCGGTGCTGACCTGCTCGTCGTCGGGGCGCGGGGCCGCCGCGAACCGGAGGGTCAATCCGTCCCCTGTCGCGGCGATCCTCGTGACCCACGCCGGGTCGACCCCCTTCGCGTCGCGGATGCGCTGGACATGACTGGCTGCCTGGGCGCTGACCTGGAACATGCGCCATCCTCCGTGCGGACCGCCCGACCGGTCGCCTGGGCTCGACCGATCGCGACGTGCCGGCGGTCGCATCGTGGTCGCCACGGGCCCGGGGACGGAGAGGGACATCCTGGGGAGCGCGTCGCGGTCAGGGTCATGGCCGCCGATACGAGGATACCCGGGCAGGCAAACCGATCGGTCGGCGCAGGAGTGGGCTCGCGAGTGGCCCGATCCGCTGACGTACTCTGTCCCGGGTCTAGGTCGACTTGGGATCGGTCGATCGTCCGGCGCCGACGACCTCGGCGTCGTGCTGGTCGACGTGCCAGCCGGCGATGCCGCGCTACATCAGGAGGCCCGACCAGCGTCCAGGGCGGCCGGGCCATGGGCATCGTACGGGCACGGGCCACCGACCACCCGGTCGTGATGGGGTAGGCGGCTCCGTCATCCCACGGATGACCCGATCCGGCCAACGGTGCTTCAATGGCCTTGGTGGCCGCGTCCGGGCTTGCTGATCACATACCGCCGTCGCATCGGGCGACGACAGGCTGCCCCGATGCGAGGTCCCCCGGAATGTCGCTGCGCCGTATCGCCGCGCTCGCCATCGTTCTCCTCCTCTTGCTCGAGCCCGTCGGCGAGGCCTCCGGCCCGCGGGTGGTCCGCCACGGGCCGCGCGGCGTCCGGACGGTGGCGCTCACCATCGACGATGGCTGGGACCCGGTGCGCTGCGAGCAGATGCGCGAGACCCTTCTGGCCGCCGGTGTGCCGGCCACCTGGTTCCCGAACGCCATCTACGTCAGGCGACACCCGGCTCTCTGGCGCAGGATCGCCCGGGACTTCCCCATCGGCAACCACAGCTACTCCCACCCCGACCTGACCCGGCTCTCGAGCAGCCGGGTGCGTGACCAGCTGGTGCGCGACCAGCGGGTCATCGAGGGCATCACCGGGCAGCCGATGGCGATGCTCCTGCGGCCGCCGTTCGGCGCCCTCGACCACCGCGTCCGCCGCGTGGCCCGGGAGCTCGGCTACGACACCATCGTGCTGTGGGACACGACCGACGCGGACAGCTCGCCCCGGACCACGGTGCGGGGCGGCATCCGGGCGGCCAGCCGGAGGCTGCCGGGCTCCATCGTGCTCCTCCACTGCGGCCCCGCCGTCACGCCCGACATCCTGCCCGGGGTCATCCGCCACTACGCCTGCGCCGGCTACCGGTTCGTGACCGTGCCGGGGCTGCTCGCCCGCGATCCGGGGGTCGAGGCGGATGTGGACTGCACGCTGGCCGACCGGAGCGGTGATCCCACACGCGGAACGACACCCAGCCCGCCGCCCGGCCGCGACCCTGCGGAGGCCGCCATCGTCGAGGAGCTGGTGTCGGTGGGTGAGCACCTGCTCGCCCTCGCCGCGAGCCTGGTAGGCGACGGCGCTCCCTGAGCGCGACCTGTTCCAGCGCCCGCAGATTCTCCGCCCGGCTCCAGGTGCCGGACGAGCGATGCCATCGACCCCAGCCAGCCACGCCCTCTGCACGAGCCCGCGCCCATCCCACCCGTATAGCAGATGAGACGCATGCCGAGGTTCCACCTGACCTTGGGCGGTCGCCTCCGAGCCAGCTACCCGGGACGCCGCCGATCGCCGGGCCTCCGCCGCAACCAGGTCCACGGCCTCCTCTCCGAGGGCGAACCTACGAGACCGCATTCGCGCTTATCGTCCGCCGATCCCCGCGTCAACCAGCAACCTCGCCCCAGGCCCACGTCCGTCTTCGTCGGACCGGAGAGTCCCGGTGCGACGTGCCACGGCCACGGACGCCTCTGCGCCGGAGAGATCGAAGGTGTGCGACGCAAGCGATGGCTGTCAAGGACCAGCGACTCGACCCGCAGGATCGTCGCGATCACTCGGATCGGGTCGACCCCAGGCTCGATCTGCAGAGGTCTGGCCTAGGCGCCCGGGATAGACCTATGTGTGTCGATGGGCAGCACGCCCGGCCCAGCGCACTGCGCAGGCTGGGAGGGTAGACCGCACTACTGCGTGACCGCGAACCAATGTCCCTCGGGATCCGAGAACGCGAAGCTCCGCGTGCCGTTGTGTTCCGCCACATCCGAAGCCTGCACCCCTCGTCCGATGAGCGCGGCGTGGGTGGCCTCGAGGTCGACGACGCTGAAGCAGATCGAGGGCGTCGCCAGGTCGAGGTGGTCCGGGTTGTCCTTCATCATCGCGAGCGGCACGACCTCGAACGCGAACGGCTGGTCGGCGAACCCGACCTGAGCGATCGTGACGTCGCCTGCCTCGGTCCGCCGCTTCTCGACCATGCCGATCTGTTCCACCCAGAACCGTCGGCAGGCTTCCGCGTCATCCACGTACAGCACGACGTATCCGACCTTCACGAGCGACTCCCGCAAGCCACGCGAGCCATGGATGGCGCGTTCGGCTCGCAGCATAGCCGCGGCCATATCCCTGCGACGCCGTCACTGCGACCCGCCACCACGTTGCCCGGCCGCATGCCCTCTGGCATCCTCAGGCCATGGGATCGTGGCCATGGGAGTCCGACGTCGGGGTCGGTTCGTGGATCGAGCGCCGGGCGCGCATGGCGCCAGACCACGTCGCGCTCATCGCGGGTTCGCGATCCCTCACATACGCCGAGCTTGCGGTTCGCGTCCGGCGACTGGCCAATGGCCTCCAGGCCCTCGGACTCGCATCCGGAGATCGGGTCGCCTGGTTGGGCGACAACCACTCAGCGTTCCTGGAGCTGTTCTTCGCGACAGCATCGCTCGGCGGCATCCTGGCGCCCATCAACCATCGGCTCGAACCTGATGCCGTAGCCGAGGTGCTCGCGGATACCGAGGCCACCATCCTCGTGGACCACCACGCCACGACGCCGGTCCGCGTCCCCGCGTCGCTCCGCCACCACGTCAGCGTCGGCGCCCCGATCGACGGTGCGATGCCATATGAAGGGATCATCGACAGCTCACCGGACAGCCCCGTCAACGTCCCCGTCGCCGCGGATGATGTCGTCCTGCTGCCGCATACGTCGGGCACATCCGGACGGCCCAAGGGCGTGATGCTGACGCATGCGAACGTGACCTGGAACGTCGTGAACCTCCTGAGCTGCGCCGACTTCCGGGGCTCCGACGTCACCATCGCGATCGCACCGTTCTTCCGGGTCGGAGGGACGGGTGTCAACGTCCTGCCGGTCCTGTTCCTGGGAGGCACCGTCGTCGTACCCGACGACCCCGCCTCCGACGCCATCCTCGCGACGATGGAGCGACACCGTGTCAGCGTGGGCTTCGGGAACCCGGACCTCCTGGACGCCATCGCGCGTGCTCCAGCGTGGTCGACCGCCGACCTCTCGAGCCTCCGTTTCATCGTCACCGGCGGCGCCCCGGTCCCCGAACGTCTCATCCGCAGCTACCTCGACCGGGGCATCCCCCTGCAGCAGGGCTACGGTCTCTCCGAGGCTGCCCCGTTCGTCCTGCTGCTCGACACGGCCGACGCCCTCCGCAAGATCGGATCGGCGGGGAAGCCGCCACTCCTGGTCGACCTTCGGGTCATCGGCGAGGACGGCGGCCCCGTGTCGACCGGTGACACGGGCGAGCTGCTGGTGCGCGGCCCGAACGTGATGGCCGGGTACTGGCGACGGCCGGTCGAGACCCATGAGATCATCACCAGCGATGGCTGGTTGCGGACCGGCGATGCGGCACGCATGGACGACGAGGGGTTCGTCTGGATCGTCGACCGTGTCAGCGCCCGGTTCGTCGCCGGGGGTCATACGGTCTACCCGGGCGAAGTGGAACGCGTGCTCCTGGAGCATCCGGCGGTTGCCGACGCTGCGGTGGTGCCAGTGCCGACTTCCGAACGGACCGTGGTCGGCTCGGCATCGATCGTGCTGACCCCGGGAGTCGCCACCACCGGACAGGAGCTCCTGGCGTTCGCAGCGGCCCGACTGCCGACCTGGGCGGTGCCTGGATCGGTGTCGTTCGTCGAGCGTCTACCGCGCAACTCGGTCGGCAAGCTGATGCGGGACCGGCTGCGCTGAGGCGCGATGGCGCCAGCTGCCCGATCCACGCAGCGCGCTTGGCATGACGACCCCATCGACGCCCTGCGTCGACAACGACACTGCGTCAACAACCCACGGTGACCCCACCTAGCTGTGATCCCCTCGGACCTTGTTGACTTGAACGTCCGCGAAGGTCCGGGCAGGCGTGCCTCGCATCACCGGGACCGGGTCCGTCCTACCGGTCCACGACCCACCGGGTGGGTGAGTCCGACGGTCTCGACCGCCCAGATGCACGGCCTACCCACCCCGTGGACCGAACGTCACACCCGATGCCCGTGGTGAGTGGTCCGGTCCCGTTCGCCCGAGGACCTGTCGGACCCATTCATGGGATGGGTAGCCGCGCCGCGCGCCAGGCTCTCGGCTGTCAACGACGTGTGTGGGAACTACACCTAGACTGCACCGAGGAGCACTTCCGTCAAGAGTCGTCAGGCCCTTGTGCGCTGAGGTCGCCCACAGCAGCATGCTGGCGAGCGCGACTGCTCCCCGGTAACCCGCGCGATGCGTGGCAGGACCTGTCGCAGGCGGCGACCGTAGCCATGAAGGAGGCCGACCCCGATCATCGCTCCCGCTCTGGCCCGCCTGGGCTCGAGCCGCAAACGGTCCGCTGTGTGCGGAGGAGGAATCGACGAATGATGAAGCGACTACTCGTCCTGACGACCGGTGTCTTGCTGGCACTGTCAGTCGCTGCGCCAGCGCTGGCGCAGGACTCGAAGACCTTCTATTGGGTCTCGCATGGCTCGCCCACGGACCCGGTGTGGACCTACTTCCTGGCAGGCGCCACCCAGTGGGAGAAGGACACGGGCAACAAGGTCAATACGTCCTTCCACAGCGGTGACGTTCCCTCCCAGCAGGATGCCATCCGAGCCGCCATCGCCGCCGGTGCCGCGGGCATCGTCACCAGCAGCCCGAGCGAGGGCAGCCTGACGGACGTGGTCAAGGAAGCGCATGCGGCCGGCATCCCGGTCATCAACATCAACACGCCCGATCCCAACGCCGGCTTCGACGCCTACGTCGGGACCAACAACGTCGAGGTCGGTCGACGCTGGGCCCAGTACCTTGTCGACGGCGGCTACGTGAAGGCCGGCGACAAGGTGTGGACACCCGTCGAGGTGGCCGGTGCCACATACGGCGAGCAGGAGAAGCAAGGCATCATGAGTGTCTTCGATCCGCTCGGCATCACCATCGACCCCATCGAGACCGGTCTGGACCAGGCCCAGATCATCTCGACCATGAGCGACTACCTGACCGCCAACAAGGGCAAGATCGCGGCCATGATCGGCCTCGGTGACCTGGTCACCGGTAGCGTCGCCCGGGTCTGGGACCAGGTCGGCGTCAAGGCTGGCGACATCCCGGTCGTCGGCTGGGGCAACTCGCCCGACACGACCCAGGAGATCACGGATGGCTACGTGCTTGCCGGCATGTGGCAGGACCCGCAGATGACCAGCTATCTTGGGCTGAGCCTTGCGGATGCCGCTTCCAGTGGTATCCCGCCCGGCTTCGACATCCTCGTGGGAACGCTCTACGAGAAGGACCAGGCGCAGTTCTACCAGGACGTCATGACGGCGAAGTAGCCGAACGCGACCGGGCGACGGGCGCATCACGCGAACGGTGACCGTTTCGTTCGCCCACGGGACCACGGGACTGGCGCTCGCCTGTCCCGTGGTCATCGTATGGGACACCTGATGCACCGCTTACGATCACGATGACCTCCTCGACCGCAGCCGCGGGCAAGGCTGAGGCAGCACCGGGCGATCCCGGCCAGGGGTATCTCCGCCGGTTCGTGGCGCGGCCGGAGTTCGGCCCGTTCGTACTGCTGGTGGCCGAGATCGTCATCTTCTGGGCCATCAACCCGGATTTCCTCTCGCCGCTGAATGTCAGCAACATCCTGACCTTCTCGGTCGAGCTCGGGCTCATCGCCCTGGCGATGACCCTTCTGATGACATCGGGTGAGTTCGACCTGTCGGTGGGCTCGGTGTTCGGGTTCAGCGCGGTGGTCATGTGGACGCTGTACAACAGCGGCACGACCTCGCTCGAAGTGGGCTTCCTCATCGCGGTGCTCACAGCGCTGGTCATCGGCCTGGTGAACGGCTTGTTCGTGACCCGGCTGCGGATCCCGTCCTTCCTGGTGACCCTGGGCATGCTGCTGGTGGTACGCGGCATCGCCCTGTATATCACGGACGGCTTTCCCCAGCGGACCTGGAGCGCCAAGGGCAGCTGGCTCGCCGATCTCCTCGTCGGCGACTTCTACGTTGGCGACTTCCGCATCTACATGTCGCTGTTCTGGTTCCTGCTGGCTGCCGTCATCCTCGGCTACATCCTGACCTTGACCCGGTTTGGCAACTGGATCCAGGCATCGGGCGGCAATGCCGGCTCCGCCCGGGCGCGCGGCGTCCCGGTGAACCGGACCAAGGTCGCACTGTTCATGCTGACCGCCGCGATGGCGGCGCTGGCGGGTGCCATCAGCTCCATCAGGACCTCCGCCGCCAACCCCAACAGTGGCACAGGCTATGAGCTCGAAGTCATCGCGATGGTGGTCATCGGCGGCACGGCCCTGACGGGCGGGCGGGGCACCATCATCGGCACAGTGCTGGGCGTCCTCATCCTGCGGGTCATGCGCAACGGCATCGTCCTCATCGGCGTTCCCGGCCTTGCCTACAACATCTTCATCGGGGCCATCATCCTGGGCATGATGGCGCTCCACTCGTGGCTCGAACGCCGCCACCACGCGGGGACCTGACGTTGGCTACCGATCTCGTGCGCATGGAGCACATCCACAAGTCCTACGGCCGCATCGTGGCGCTCCATGACGTGACATTCAGCGTCGGCGAGCGGGAGATCGTCGGCCTCCTGGGCGACAACGGCGCGGGCAAGTCGACGCTCATCAAGGTGCTCTCCGGTGCCGTGCCCTTGACGCGCGGCAGCATCTTCCTCCGGGGCGAGCGGGTGGACATCCGCAGCACCACCGATGCCATCGCCCACGGCATCGAGACCATCTACCAGGACTCGGCGCTCGTGACCCAGCTCTCGATCGCGCGCAACCTGTTCCTGGGCCGTGAGCTCATCAAAGGCCCCCGGGTCCTGAACAGGATGGACCAGGCTGCCATGGCCTCGGTCGCTCGCACGCTGCTCAAGCAGGTCGGCATCACCAAGGACATCCCCCCGACGACGCCCATCAGCGCCCTGTCAGGTGGCGAGCGCCAGGCGGTCGCGATCGCCCGTGCGATGCATTTCGACAGCGACCTCATCGTCCTCGACGAGCCCACCAACAACCTTGGCGTCGCCGAGACGCAGGGCGTGCTCAGCTTCGTACGCAACGCCCGCGATTCGGGTCACTCCTGCGTCTTCATCGCGCACAACATCCACCACGTGTTCCGAGTCGTGGATCGCATCGTGGTCCTGCGCGCCGGGAGGGTGGTCGCCGACGACATCGATCCGCGGACCACGACCATCGAGCATGTCGAGGACGTCATCACGGGCCTCGAGGAGCCTTCCGCGCTCGGCGCACTCCCCGGCGCCCCGGTTTCCGCCTGAGGCGGCGCCGACACCGAGACGTCGACGACGGGCCGCTGAAGTCGCGAACCCGCTTTCCCCGGACCGCATGCGGGCCGACGCCACCCCTGGAAGCCATCAGGCCCGCGGACGGCCTCCTGCTGGACTGCGAGCGATGTTGCGTCGGTACCGTTGGCCCGGTGCTCGACCGCGATATCCAGGCGGCTCGACCCCCAGTCCGGCCCAGGCGCCGCGCGACCATGTACATGGTTTGTTCATGATATCTGGCCAACTAGGCCCAACCAGCCACAAGGTACTGGACAAACCCTCTACAATCCTGTTATGGTTCCCCAGCCAACGTCAACAAACCATGTACAGGCGGCTACCAGAGCCGGCTCGGAAAGGACCCGGAACACGATGCAACAGGTCACCAGGGACATCCGAAACAAGGTTGTAGCGCTCGGCGCTGCAGCCACCCTCGCCGCGCTGATGGGGCTCCCGGGCGCGGCGCTGGCCCAGGGCGAGACCGCTCAAGTCCGCGTGCTCCACGGCTCGGGAGATGCCCCGGCGGTCGACGTCTACGCTGACGGCGGGCTGATCGAGCAGGGACTCGCCTACGGGGTCATCACCCCGTACCTGACCGTGCCCGCGGGCTCCCACCAGATCCAGGTCGTCCCGACCGGCAAGACCATCGCCGAGGGCCCCGTTGTCATCGATGCCCCCGTCACCTTCGACGCGGGCACCAGGACCACGGTCGCTGCCACCGGCAGCCTGGCCACGGGCATCGTGCCCCAGGTCATCGCCGACGCTCCCGAACCCAAGGCCGATGGCACCCAGGTGAGGGTCGCCCACCTGAGCTACGACGCTCCGGCCGTGGACATCGCGGTCGACGGCGGTGACGTCGTGGTATCGGACCTTGCCTACCCCGTCGCCAGTACGTATCTCGACGTGCCTGCGGGTATGTACGACCTCGAGGTCCGCCCGACGGGTACGACCACCGTCGCATTCGACATCGACCCGCTGACCCTGGACGCCGGCACCAGCTACACAGCCTTCGCGGTCGGCAGCCTCGCCGACGGTTCCTTCAAGGTCGTCCCGGCAGTGGACGCAGCGCTCGCTGGCGTCCGTGTCCTGCACGGCTCTGCTGACGCCCCTTCGGTCGATGTCTATGCCAACGGCAATGCCATCCTGACCAACGTGCCGTTCGGCGCCATCTCCGACTACCTGTACGTGCCCGCCGGCACCTACCAGATCCAGGTCGTGCCCGCCGGCAAGACGATCGCCGAGGGTCCGGTCGTGATCGATGCCCCGATCACCCTTGCGGACGGCACGCTCACGACCGTGGCCGCCACCAACGTCCTGGCAGACATCACCCCCAAGGTCATCGCGGACGCCCCGGCACCGGTCGCTGACCAGGCCCAGATCCGGGTCGTCCACCTCAGCGCTGACGCGCCCAAGGTCGACATCGCCGCCGACGGCAGTGCCAAGGGCGACGCCATCTTCAAGAACCTCAAGTACGGCAAGACCACCAAGTACGCGACCGTCCCTGCAGGCGAGTATGACCTCGAGGTCCGCCCCGCCGGCAAGAAGAAGGCCGCCTTCGACATCCCGCCTGTCACCCTCGAGGCCGGCAAGAGTTACAGCGCCCTGGCCATCGGCCAGCTGGGCGACGGCTCCTTCACGGTCATCCTCGCCGAGGACGCCTCGGCCAAGTGATCCGCGAGCCCAGATATCCCGATCTGACCCGGGCGTCTGGGCTGCCATCCCATCCCGCGACCATCGACACAGCCCGGCCCGTCCGGCCGACCCTCGGGAGGACCTCACCGTGAAGCTCAAGAACATCCTCGCCGGCCTCCTGCTGGCCACCGTGGCCATCACGGCGGCAGTCCCGGCCATCGCCGGCGCACATGGCGGCGATCAGGCTGGCAAGAACATCGTCGAGCGCCTGGTGGCGATCAACGACAGGACCGAGAAGTTCGACACGCTCCTCGCCGCGGCGACCTGTGACAAGTTCGGTGGTGCGATCGTGAACGCACTGGCCACGACCCAGGACATCACGCTCTTCGCTCCCACGGACAAGGCGTTCCGCAAGCTCGGCCGCGCGCTCGGCATCGTCCCTGGAGGTCTCACACCGGCGAACATCTGCACGGTCGACACCGCGTTCCTCGCGGACGTCCTGACGTACCACGTCCTGCCGGCACGGGTCAGCTACTGGCAGGCGCTGGCAGCCGCTCGGACCACGGACTCCGTGACCATGCTGAATGGCAAGCCGGCGTCCATCGAGGCCCGCGGCTTCAGCTTCCGGATCGATGGCGCCAAGGTCATCTTCCCCAACATCCGTGCGAGCAACGGCATCATCCACGTCGTTGAGGCGGTGCTGACACCACCCGCCGCGTAGGCGGCCCTTCTCCGTCTTCGGACTCGAGCCGGCCCGGACTGGGCCGGCTCGATCAGTCGTGCTCGAGCTGAGCGCCGGCGACCAGGCCGATGATCTCGTCCAGCTGCTCGTCCGTCGGCTCCACGAACCGATGGCCAGCGGGGGTGACGACGACGGGCGTCGCGCGGTACCCGGCGCCGTGGAACTCGGCCCGGACATCGTCGGCCGCATCGAGCCGAACGTATCGATGGCGAACGTCCGCCGCGTAGAGATGACGTCGCGCCCGGGTGGTGTCCTCACACCAATCGACGCCGTAGATCGTCAAGACCTCCGGGCGGAAGATCTCGGGGACGGCGCTCATGCGTGACCCTTGGCTGCCCAGGCACTCGCGGTGATCACGAACGGCTCGTCTCGGAGCGCCGCCCGACAGCGTTCCCGGAGCGCCGCCCGCTGGTCCGGGCCCAGGCTCACGGTGTAGCTGCCCGCCGGACCGACGCCGAGCGTGAAGGGCTCCCACCACTCCTCGAAGGTCGGATGCTCGACGCTCACGGTGAGGGTCGCGGCCTCGATACCGTGGAGGCCCGCCGCACGCAACAGCTCCGCCAGCTGGCCGTCGTGGGTGCCGGCACGCTCGGACTCGTCATCGATGGTCGGGTCGAGCTCGCGCGCTGCATGCCAGAAGACGCCGAGCGGCCCGCGGCTGCTGCCATGATCCCAGACGCATGCCGCGACCAGGCCCTGCGCTCGGGTGACACGGGCCATCTCCCGCAACCCGGCCACCGGATCCGCCATGAAATGCACGACGAGCTGCGCTAACGCGGCGTCGAATGCCTCGTAGGGGAATGGCAGGTGCTCCGCCGGTGCCTGCTCCACGCGCACCCCGGGAAGCCGGTCGCGCACCACGGCCACGAACGGTTCCGAGGGATCGACGGCCGTGACCGACGCAGCACCCAGCCGCTCGACGAGCTCGCTCGTGAGCGCACCCGGGCCGCAGCCCACATCGAGCACCAGCTGCCCCGGCGCTACCCCGGCGAATGTCGCGAACGGCGCCGCGAGCCGGGTGGAGTAGCGGCCCATGAACCGGTCATACGAATCGGCCGGGACGGAGAACTGCATCGGTCGGCTTCCCTGATGGTCCTGTTCTCGCGCTGACAGCGGTCACGTGGCGATGACGGTCGGTCATCCCGCCGCCGTGGGTGGTCGACGAGTATGCACGTCCCCTCGCCTCGTGCGCGACCATGGGCATGCATGGACCACCGCGATCACGTGAGGCTCATCCGGGACGGTGTGATAGGCGGCGGGCCGCACTGGGCCGACCTGGGATCGGGCGACGGCGCCTTCACCCTGGCGCTCGCGGAGCTGCTGGGTGCCGGCGGCTCGATCGACAGCGTCGACCGGGACGGTCGAGCCCTGGAGGTGCAGTCACGTCGGATGGGTGCGTCGTTCCCACAGGTCACCCTGACGCTCCACGTGGCGGACTTCTCGGCGCCCGTCGACCTGCCGCCGCTCGATGGCATCGTCATGGCCAACTCGCTGCATTTCGAGCGCGACCCACTCACCGTCCTTCGGCTCGTGGGCGGCTACCTCCGACCGCCCGGTCGATTGGTGATCGTGGAGTACGACACGGACCACGGCAACACCTGGGTGCCGTATCCCATGTCGTACCCCACGTGGGCGGCGCTCGCCGCGCAGGCCGGCTTCCGCGGCACACGCAAGCTGGGAGCCGTGCCCAGCCGCTTCCTGGGCTCGATCTACTCCGCGCTCAGCCTCCGCTGAGGCGCGTCAGCTGGCACGCCAGATGTGGCGGTTCACGACGTTCTCGTAGTGCTCCTGCTGGCCGCTGACGGGGGTCGGGTCGATGACGCCCGACTCGACCCGGTCCGCGAGCTCTGCGAGCGACAGGTCACCGGCGAGGATCGCCGACCCGAGGGAGCCGGACCAGCCGGCATAGCGCGCCTCCACCATCGAGGCGAGCGTGCCCGACTCGACCATGTCGGCGGCGACGAGGAGCGCCCGGGCGAGCGTGTCGATGCCACCGATGTGGGCGTGGAAGAGGTCGTTCCGATCGATGCTCTGGCGACGCATCTTGGCGTCGAAGTTGAAGCCGCCCAGACCGAGGCCACCGGCCTTGAGGATCTCGTAGAGCGGCATCGCGAGGTCTTCCACGGAGTTCGGGAACTGGTCCGTGTCCCAGCCATTCTGGGGATCACCGCGGTTGGCATCGATGCTGCCCAGGATGCCGTTGGCCACGGCATAAGCCACCTCGTGGTGGAACGAGTGGCCGGCGAGCGTGGCGTGGTTCGCTTCGATGTTGACCCCGAACTCCCCATCGAGGCCGTTGCGTGCCAGGAAGCCGTGGACGGTGGCGGTATCGAAGTCGTACTGGTGCTTGGTGGGCTCCATCGGCTTGGGTTCGATGAGCAGCTGGCCCTGGAAGCCGATCTTGTGCTTGTTCTCTGCGACCAGGTGGAGGAAGCGAGCCAGCTGGGCGCCCTCACGTCGGAGATCAGTGTTGAGCAGCGTGTCGTAGCCCTCGCGTCCGCCCCAGAGGACGTAGTTGGTGCCACCCAACCGCTGGGTGATACCCATCATCGCGCGCACCTGCGCCGCTGCGAACGCGAACACCTCGGGATCGGGATTCGTGGCCGCGCCCGCGAGGAACCGCGGGTGGCTGAACATGTTGGCGGTCCCCCACAGCAGCTGGACGCCCGTCCGCTCCTGGTAGCCGGCGGCCTCGTCCGCGATGACGTTCAGGTTCGCGAGCGTCTCCGCGAACGTGGCGCCGTCAGGGGCGACGTCACGGTCGTGGAAGCAGTAATAGGGCATGCCCAGCTTGGCCAGGAACTCGAACGCGACCTCGAGCTTCTGGCGGGCACCGGCCATCGGTTCGACGCCCGGTGCGAGCCACGGCCGGTCGAGCGAGCCAAGGCCGAACATGTCCGTGCCCGCCCAGGCGAACGAATGCCACAGGCAGACCCCGATGCGGAGGTGGTCCTCCATCCGCTTGCCCAGCACCATCCGGTCGGGCTGGTAGACCTTGAAGGCCAGGGGGTCGGCCGAGTCGAGCCCTCCGAAGGGGATGCGCCCCTGGACGCCTGGGAAGAACGGCTCGCTCACCTTGTGGCTCCTTCTCGATGGGTTGGCTTTGATGGGTCGTCCACGCGGACACGCCGACGGTGGCCCACCCGAGTGGCGGATCCGCCACGGCATCAGCCGGCGGGCCGGCACGCTAGTGACCGGTCCCGCACCAGTATCGTCCTCCGGCGCCCGGCAGGTGGCCCGTCGCGGGCGTTGACACGGCAGGGATCGCCATCGTCCGCGCCACGCGCTACGCTGGCGCTGGAGGTGGTGTCGTGACTCGACTCCTGTCGTGGGTGCCGATCCTGTTCCTGGTGTCCCTGTTGGCGTTCCCGGCCGTGGCATCGGCGCAGGGTCCTGGCGATGAGCGAGGTGTCCTCGTCGGGGTCCGGGAGGGGTTGACGCTCGACGCGGGGTCATCGGCCTCCGTCGTGGTCGGCGTCCAGGGCCAGGTCACGGTGTCGGGTCACGCCCGGCTGCTGGTCATGGTCGACGGCGACGTCATCCTCACCGGCACCACCGCCTCGGTCGACACGCTGGTCGCGGTCCGTGCCCATGTCACCCTTGGTCCCGGGACCACCGTGGGTACCATCCGCGCCCTCGACTCGACCATCACCCAGGACCCGACGGCCACGGTCCAGAACGGCATCGAGGACCTCCAGGGTTCGATGTTCGTGCTCGTCGGCATCCTGGGGACCTTCCTGCTGCTGCTCTACCTCGGCTGGGCTGTCGCGGTGCTCATCGCCGGCGTCTTCATCGCCGCGATAGCGCCCAGCCAGACCCGCCGCATGGCCCGGAGCGTCGCGAGCGAACCGCTCAAGGTGCTCGGCGCCGGCGTGCTCGGCTTCCTCGTGCCGCTCATCGTGGGCCTGATCCTGTTCGTGACGGTCATCGGCATCCCGCTCGGGGTGCTGGTGCTCATGGCGCTCGGTCTCGCCGCGTTCCTGGGCTACATCGTCATGGGCATCTGGCTCGGTGACCTGCTCCTCCGTCGGGGACGGTCAACGGCCGACGGCCGGCCCATCGGCTCGGCGCTCCTGGGCGTGTTCCTGCTGCTCATCGTCAGCGTCATCCCGCTCGTCTCATTCTTCGTCGGTTGGTTCGGCCTCGGCACGGTGACGCTCAACGCGTGGCGGGCGCTCGTCGGCCGCGGCGGGTCAGCCGCCGCAGGCCCCGGGGAGCCCACGTGGGCGGGGCTGCCTCCCACGTGGGCTGCAGCGCCCACCGGTCCGGCAGGCTGGCCTCCACAGCCGCCGCAGGTTCCCCAACCGCCACAGGCTCCCCAGGGATGGGGCCAGCCGCCGACCACCAGCACGCCGCCGACCGGATGGGGAACACCTGGCAGTGCGACTCCTGGCACCCAGCAATGGGGCCAGCCGCCCGCCGGGCAACCGCCCGCGGGGCCGCCGCCGGGATGGGGTCAACCGCCCGGCCAGGGACGCTGAGTGGCCGCGGCCGTCGAGCGGCCATGGGCGCGGCGTGGCCGCCACGTTGAGCGGCCACGGGGGCGCTGAGTGGCCGCTCCGGCCTCAGTGCCAGTCGGCCAGGATGGCGACGCCCAGCGCGATGAGCCAGATCGACCAGCCGAGGTAGGCCAGCGGCACCAGCCGCTCGGCGAACGCCCAGCCCCGGTCGCCGGGTCGGCCCACGAACTCCAGCGATCCCGCCATCAGCAGCACGCCCAGCGCGGCGCCCAGCCAGCCAAGGAGGTCGAGGCCCTCTGGTGAGACCACCAGGGCCACGCCAACGAGCGCCGTCCAGGCTCCCGTCGCGAGGTAGCCCAGGTGCTCCCCGACCGCGACGCCCAGGAACCGGTGCGCGGCCTCGAACACGATGACCACGGTGTCCCGCTGTGCGTCGCTCGTGGCGGCGGCGTGTCGACGTGCGAGCAGCGGCACCAGGAACGGCCAACGTGCCAGTCCGATGGCCTGGACGAGCCCGCCACGTCGCCGACGGCGAGGGTCAGCTCCGCGAGCGCACCACCGGCGGGCGCGAGCTCGACCGCGAGCAGCGCCGCGATGGGCACCAGCAGCAGCGCCGAGAGCATGAACAGCCACCAGGTCGTCAGCAGTCGTATGCCACCGGCGGTGAACCGGGTCAGGACCTCGGCGGCATCGTGGCGCAGGATGTCGGGGTACTCGTATTGGCGTGCCAGGGCCATGAACAGAACCTTGAATGCGATGGGCACGCCGATGAGCAGCGCACCCAGCACGACCGTCGCGGTATCGCCCACCCTGGCTCGCCTTCAGGCGTCTCGTTCGCCAGAGTGTATGGGCGTGCGACTGCGAGTTGGCGTGGTCCGGGCGCGTGGCACGGCAGGCGCCGCGCGACTGGTACTCGCGAGATGACACGTCCGAGCCACGAGGGACCACGGCCCTCACGTCCCCGGACGGGCCGCGCGACTGGTAGTCGCGGTCTTGGCAGAACGGAGCGGAATCGGCGAGTCCCAGTCGCGCGGCGAGTCCCAGTCGCGCGGTGCGTCCCAGTCGCGCGGTGCGTAGCACGACCACGGGGACGACCACCCCGAGGGTCGCCTAGGACGGGTAGTGCCAGGGCGTCCCGCGGCGGACCACTTCGTCGTGGAAGGCATCGACCGCGCGACGGCCCAGATCGCCGTCGCCGTGGGCGGTCAGCCGGGCACCGCGAAGCAGGATGGTGCAGGAATGCTCGCTCGCACCCATGGTCGCGGTCGATGTCGCACCAGTGACTCGGGCGCTGGATGCGGCCGGCGCTGGGGCGCCCACCGGCGCGCTCGTCTGGACAGTGGAGGCCCGCACGTCACCCCAGGCCACCCAGCCCGCGGTCGTGGCGGTCGCGCCGATCTCGTCGGCCGACGACCAGGGGTACGTGACCAGCAGCCCGCGGCGGGTCGCGATGAGCAGCGCGTCGATTCGGCCGCTCGCATCGCGGGCATCGACCACGGCGACATCCTCGTTGCCCTCGAGGCTGGCCCGGATGCTCTCGACGCGGTCGCCCAGACGGTCAGCGAAGTCCTCCAGCCGCATCGGCCGGACCTCCTGACGAGCCCACGGAGAACCCTTACCCGGTCGCATCGCTCGCGCCTCGTTCGTGTCCACCCGGAGGCACCTGTGTCGTCGACCCTGGGGAGGCAGAAGGACAGCCTACCATCTGCGATCGCGATGCCGTCCCGGTGGAGCGGTAGCGAGGGATGACCCTGCGGCCGCCGCGCTCGCCGCAGCGCGCACGCCCCGCGCGCAAGCTACCTTGCGAGCTCGGACCGAGGTCCCCGGGTACGGTGCCGGTCGTTCCGGCGTACCCTTGTGGCCTCCCGGTCGTTCTCGAGGTCGCCGATGTGGCGCCTGCTCGGCCCGCCGAGCAGTGTTCTGAGGACTGACGGATTTGACGATATACGATCCCGCGGCATTGCTCGCGGAGCTCGAGCCCGAGGCAGCGCGCCTCTACGACCGGCACGACAAGGTCGCGCAGGAATGGTTCCCCCACGAGTTCATCCCCTATCGCCTGGGGCGAGACTTCGACAAGGACCCCTGGACGCCCGACCAGGCGCGGCTCACGGGCGTGGCCCAGATCGCGTTCGAGGTGGGGTTGCTCACCGAGGACAACCTGCCCAGCTACCACCGGCTCATCCACGGCATGTTCGGCCGGGGCGATGGTGCCTGGATCAACTGGATCGGCCGCTGGACCGCGGAGGAAGGCCGACACGCCATCGTCCTGCGCGACTACCTGACCGTCACCCGCAACTTCGATCCCACGCTGCTCGAGCGGGGACGCATGGGCCAGCTCCAGAAGGGCTACGACCGCGAGTCGATCGACCCGCTCCGCGGACTCGCCTACGTGGCATTCCAGGAGCTCGCGACGCGCATCGCGCACCGGAACACCGGGCGCTATTCGCAGGATCCGGTCGCGGACAGGATCGATGGTTCGCATCGCGGCAGACGAGAACCTCCATTCCGTGTTCTACCGCGACATCCTGAGCGCGGCCATCGCCATCCGCCCATCGGAGGCGGTCATCGCGATCGCCCACGAGGTGGAGAACTTCGACATGCCCGGCGCGAGCATCCCGGGCTACCTCCGGAAGGCGATGCAGCTGGCCCGCGCCGGGGTGTTCGACCTGCGCATCTTCCACGACGAGGTCCTGATGCCGATCCTGCGCCATTGGCGCGTCTTCGAGCTCGAAGGGCTGAGCCCCGAGGCTGAGGCTGCCCGCCAGCACCTCGCCACGTTCCTCCGGGATCTGGATGCCAATGCGCGCCGCTTCGAGGAGCGGCGGGACGCGAGCCTGAAGTCGGGCCCCGCGCTCGCGGGCGTGGGTATCGACCAGGACTGAGCAGACTCCCGACGCCTCGGGAGTGTACGATCCCGATCCGACGCAACGATCGAGCGACGAGGACGGGACGATGGCCGGGAACGAGCAGTTCGTGGATACGCTCGCGGGGTTCGCGCTGTTCGCCGACCTCGAGCGACCCGCGCTGGAGCGCGTGGTCCATACCGCGGAGGAGGCGGTCTTCCCCGCAGGCACGCGCGTCATCCGCGAGGGCATCCGGGGATCGGGGCTGCACATCATCCTGGAGGGTGAGGCGGCGGTGATCGTGGACGGTTCCGAGCGCGCCCGGTTCGGACCGGGCGAGTTCTTCGGCGAGATCTCGGTCCTCCTGGGCATCCTGCCCGTGGCCGACATCGTGGCCACCCGGGACCTCCGGGCGCTGGTGCTGGCGGCTCCCGACACGGAGGTGTTCCTGGTCAGCAACCCGCGCATCGCCTACCGGATGCTCCAGGCGATGGCTCGCCGCCTGCGGGCGGCGAACCGGTTCACTGGCTAGCCCCGTCCACGCCGCATATGACCCGGATATCGTGACCATGCAGGCACCCGGCAGCTACCCCGTCATCGTCATCGGCAGTGGTCCCGGCGGCCTGCAGACGTCCAGGTCGCTCTCGGAGCTGGGCATCCGCCACGCGGTCATCTCGGCCGATCCGTCACCCGGCGGCATGTTCCGGCACTGGCCGTTCTTCCAACGCCTGCTCTCCTGGACCAAGCCATACGCGCTTGCGGAGCCTGGCACTCCCGCCTACGAGCGATCCGACTGGAACAGCCTGCTGTCCGAGGACCCGGTGTCGCAGGGCCTCCAGCGAGGCCTCATGGATGGCACCTCCTCGTTCCCGACGCGGGCCGAGATGGAAGCGAACCTGATGGCGTTCGCTGATCGCGCGGGCATCGAGGTACGCACCGGCTGCACCTGGCAGTCGACGCGCCTGGTGGACGAGGCGGACGGGACGCGGTTCGTGCTCCAGACCACGGATGGCGAGCTCCGATGCGCGGTGCTGGTCGTTGCGGTGGGTGTCGCCGAGCCGTGGATGCCCACCATGCCCGGTATGGAGCTGGTCCATCACTACGGCCAGGTGCGGCCGGCGGAGACGTACGCGGACAAGCGGGTGTTCATCATCGGCAAGCAGAACTCGGGCTTCGAGCTCGCCACCGGCCTCCTGCCGTGGGCCCGTCAGCTGGTCCTGGCGTCGCCGTCAGCGACGACCCTCTCCGTCGTCACCCGGACGCTCGTCGGCGTCCGCGCCCGGTACCTCCAGCCGTACGAGGACGCGATGCTCGGTGGCGGGGTGACCATCCTCGACGCCGCCATCGACCGCGTCGAGCGGACCGCCGATGGCGCCCTGAACGTCCGCGTCCATCGCACGGACCGTGACGAGACGCTGGTGCTGGAGGTCGACGAGGTCATCGCGGCGACCGGCTTCACCACCCCGCTCCAGGACCTGCCCACCCTTGGCTGCGCGGTGGCGGGCCAGAGCCGCCTCCCGGTCCAGACGCCCTGGTGGGAGAGCACGACGCTGCCGGGCGTCTACTTCGCGGGCACTATCACCCAGGGCGCCCGGGGCCTGCGTCGGCACGGCGTGCCCTCCAACTCGGGAGCTGTCCACGGCGCCCGCTATAACGCGCGTCTGCTCGCCCGGCACCTCGCCAGCACCCGGTTCGGTGTCGCGACCGAGCGCCCGGTCTACTCCCGGGAGGCCGCCGTCGATCACATCGCGCGGCAGCTCAGCCGCTCCCCGGAGCTGTTCCACCAGCGCGGCTACCTTGCCCGGGTGCTCATGCCCGATGGTTCGGGCGGCCTCGTCGATGCCGGCACCCAACCACTCGCCTGGGCCCTCGACGCGCCGACCTCCGTGTCGCTGTCCGTGACCCTCGAGGCGGACGGGTCAGGCGCCATCTACCCGGTGCTCTATGCCCGGCGAGGTGCCGCGACCATGGAGCGGATGCTCGACCCCGATGTGTCGCTCCGCTACGACGGTGCCGAGGCGCGCCGGATCATCGGCGAGGTCGTGGACAGCGTCCTCGCCTGACGCCCCACCGTCGCTTCAGGCGACCCAGTACCAGCGCGCGTAGAGCGCCATGAACACCGCACCGATGCCCATGCCCGCGATGAGCATCGCCTTGTCGAGCGTCGGCCGGCGCCCCACGAGCGCCATCACGAGGAACATCGGGAAGTACGTGAGCACGAAGCGGGGATAGGACACGAGCGAGCCCGTGAGCAGCGGGAACAGGACGAGCGCGGTGATGTACACGGCGTAGCTCCGCCGGAGCACCTTCCAGGACGCGACCGCGAGCACGAGCGCCAGGAGCATGAAGGCGAAGTCGACGAGTGAGTGGGGACCGCTGTTGAGTTCGAACGGTCCCTCGAGGAAGCGTCCGATGGTGTCCCATGGGGCCATGAGCGAGCGGTTCCAGTCGGACTGCGCATTGAGGAACGCGAGCGGGTCACCGAACTGGTACGCCAGGTAGGCCATGTATCCCAGGAGCGCCAGGGGGATGGGCACCATCGCGAGTCCCGATCGCCAGAGCGGTCGCTCCGCCCGTTGCTGCCACGCCTCGATGGCCAGCGGTAGCACGACCAGCACGCCGAATGGCCGGGTCAGGGCCGCCAGGCCACCCAGGATCCCGGCCTGCCACCACGCCCCCCGTCGACACGCCAGGATCGATCCCAGGGACAACGCGAGGAACAGCGACTCGCCATATGCCGCCGAGAGGAAGAAGCTGGTCGGGAAGACCAGCAGGTACCACGCGGCCCGGGACGCGGTCGCATCGTCGAAGTCGAGCCGGGCCAGCTGCAACAGCTCCACGGCCGCCACGAACAGGGCGACGTTGGCGATGATGACCGCCATCGCGTACAGCCCAGGCGGGTCGGCGAACCGAGTGATCTCGCCCACCAGGCGCACCGCCATCGGGAACAGCGGGAAGAACGCGGGGCTCGATGGGTCGGTGGTCCGGTAGCCCGACCAGGCGATGTCCAGGTAGTGCAGCGAGTCCCAGCGGCTGAACGACTCGAAGATGGGATTGAGCCCCGGCCGCAGCCACTCGAGCGGGATGGCGTTCGAGATGGGCAGGGCAGAGACGGCGACGCCGGCGACGATGATGAGCGTCAACCGGGTCACCAGGAAGGCGGCGAGGACGTCCAGCACCGTCGCGCGATCCGGCCGCGCGCTGATGCGGGTCGGGCGTGCGGTCAGACCGGGTTCCTCCCCAATGGCTCCATGGCCGGCGGCACAGGCGGTCGCCTCCGGTCACGCGGGTCGTTGGGTCAACCTCGCCCGCGGGGCATCCCGCGCAGTGTAGTGAGACTGCCGCTCCGGTGCGCGGCGGCCATACCTGCCGCGGCGCGCCCACGGACCACGCACCCAGGGTCAGCGCCGTCAGGACACCCAGTACCACTGTGCGTAGAGGGCCATGAACAGGCCGCTCAGGCACATCCCGACGACCAGCATCGTCTCGTGGGCTGCCTGACGCCGACCGATGATGGCGAGCACCAGGTACATCGGGAACATGACGAGCACGAAGCGGGGCATGGACAGCAACGTGCCGGTCGTCAGGGGCACGAGCAGCAACGCCGCCATGTACAGCGCATACGAGGGTCGCAGCCAGCGCCACGCGAGCACCGCGACACCGATGCCGAGGAGGGTGAATGCGAGGTCGGTGAGCGAGTGGAGTCCCGTCGACAGCGTCAGCCTGCCGTCGAAGAACTGGAGGAACGTGTCCCAGGGCAGCTCCAGCGACCGGTCCCAGCCCTTCTGGGCGTGCACGAACGCGAGCGGGTCATGGAACGTGACGCCCAGGAATGCCATCCATGCGCCCAGGCCCAGGAAGGGTGCGATGACAGCCAGCGCCGGCCGCCAGCGCCAGCGTCGGTCCGCTCGCCAGGCCATGAACGCCTCCACGGCCAGCGGTAGGGCGACGACGACGCCCACGGGCCGGGTGAGGGCGGCCAGGCACCCGAGCACCGCCGCCCACAACCAGCGGTCGCGTCGACAGGCAAGGATGGCACCCAGGGTGAGCGCCAGGAACAGCGCCTCCGAGTAGCCCGCGGTCAGGAACAGGCTGGTGGGGAACGCGAGCAGGTACCAGAGGCTCCGGCGTGCGTCGTCGGGCGACAGGTCGAGGCGGACCACGGCAGCTAGCAGCATCGTCGCGATGACCAGGCAGACGTTGGCGACGATGATCGCGGCCAGGAACTCGCCCGGCCGGTCCGTCCGGCCCTGGAGCTCGGCCACCATCCGGGTCAGGGCCGGGAACAGCGGGAAGAACGCGGTGCGCGATGGATCGCTGGGGATGTAGCCGTACTCGGCGATGCGGGTGTAGTGCCAGGCGTCCCAGCGGCTGAACGCATCGAAGACGCGGTCCAGCCCGGGGATGATCCAGTAGCCAGGCACGTATCGCGACAGCGGCAGCAGGGCCACCGACATGGTGCCAACGAACACGAGCGGCAGGCGCGTCGCGAGATACGGCACGAGCGCCTGCCACAGGGACCCCCGGCCGAACGACACCACGCGGCCCATGCGCGTCACGGTCATCCGGCCGAGTATGCCTCGATACGCCGATGCTGCCGCTGAAGGTCACCGGAATCGTGGCCAGGAGGACACCCGACAGACACCCGGACGGCCCCGGACGGCCTGCAGAGCTCCCACTGGTCGGTTGCGGGCCGCCTGCGGGTCGATCGCAGGCCGCCCACTGGTCGCTTGCTGGCCGCCCGCCCGGGCTGGCGACCGATCGCGATCCGACCCAGCAGCCAACCGGGATCCGTGGTTCCATAGCGCCCGTGGTCAAACGTCGACCGTACCAGCAGGCCCTGGGCCCGGATACGAGTCGCCAGCGCGATCGACGGTCGCGCTCCTTTGCTGCCGGCGCCGCTGGCCTGGCCTCGATCATCGTGGTGGCCGGGGCGCTGCTCCTGGCGCCGCATGGCGGCGAACCGACCCTGGGTGCCGGCGGGCTCGTGGACCAGACGCCGATCCCCGCGTCCGCGACCTACCCAGCCTCCCTGACCTCGCACTGGACGGCGGGCGCGGCAGCGCTCTTGATGTCCGGGCGACACTCCCCCGCCGGGTTGCTGGCCATCGCCTCACCGAGCGCCCTTCCGGTCGCGTCGCAGGCCGTGCTCGGCGACACGGGCGTGCCGGCCTCGTCTGGTCCATCGACCGCAGCCGGGTCGCCGCCACCCTCGGTGGGCACGGCGCAGCCCTCCGCGGCTGCCTCCAGCGCACCCGGTCCCAGCCCTGCCCCGAGTCCTTCTGCAAGCCAGCGGCCAGGTGACAGACCGGCCACGGCGCCTCCGACCTCGGTCGAGCCCGAGCAGCTGCGGGGCTATAACTGGCCCTTGTACCGCGGCCGGATGATGACCTTCTTCGGCGCGGCGTACACCGGGTTCCTGGTCGTGGACGGCCAGCGCATCCATCCGGGGCTGGACATCACGACCTTCTGCGGGGACCAGGTGCGGGCGGCACACACGGGTGTCGTCGTGGCGGCTGGTCGGCGATTCGGTGAGGCGGTGGGCTACTCCGACCCGCTGGACACGTTCTACGCCAAGATCCAGCGACGGCACTCGATGGGGCTCCAACCCATCGTGGTCGTGGTCGATGACGGCAACGGCTACCGGAGCATGTACGTCCACCTGTCGGAGGCCCTGGTCAAGGTCGGTGACCATGTCAAGCACAGCACGGTCATCGGCCTCGAAGGCGACACCGGCAACGCCAGCGGCTGCCACGTCCACTACGAGCTGGTGCGCATGGACGGCCCCTGGATGCGCATCGCGAACCCGCTCGTGAAGGAATATGGGTATCCGATGTGGGAGCGGCAGCGCGTCGACCCGTTGCGGGTACTGAGCCTCAAAGGCAAGCGAGCCGGCCGCTTCGTGCCTGGCCTGCGTCCCCCCAAGCTGCCGCCGAGCCTCCGGCCGCCGCGCTAGTCCTCGGCAAGCCCGGTGGTCGACAGCGCGGGGTCGTGCGTCGTTAGCCAGTGTCGCGCTCCGGCGAGGCGGCGAGCCGGTGAAGTGCTAATCCGCGAAGTTAGCCGGGGCTGAAGCGCGCTTGGCGTCCTGCCTGAGGCCCGTCGGGCCGGACGCATCGCCTACGGCGCGCCCCGCCGAGCGTGGAGCCGCCGCCGTCCTCGTGGCTTCCACTGGGACCTCGGGCGCTCACGCCAGCAACGAGCACTACACGGGCTCGTTGGGCGGCTCGCGGACGGCCACAGGGCGGCTCACGGGCGCTCACGCCAGCAACGAGCACTACACGGGCTCGTTGGGCGACTCGCGGACGGCCACAGGCGGCCCGGGCCTCGGGGACGGCCACAGCTGTCGCCATCGTCCACCCCTAGACTGAGCGAGCCGCACAGGAGGACTTCGTGGACGACGCATTCCGGACCGAGATGACCCAGGGGTATGCGCTCACCCAGCCGGGCGTGCCACTCGGCAGCCCGATGCTCGGGGGTGAGCTCCTGCCGGAGGTCCGCGTCCAGGTCGCGACCTCCATGCTCAACCGCCACGGGCTCATCGCCGGCGCCACCGGAACGGGCAAGACCAAGACCCTCCAGCTGCTGGCGGGCGAGCTCTCCGCGGCCGGCATCCCGGTCTTCGTCGCGGACATCAAGGGCGATCTGACCGGGCTGGCGGCTGCTGGGGACGGCACCAATCAGGCGGTCATCGACCGGGCTGCCTCGTTGGCCTGGACCTTCACGCCCAGCGGCCATCCGGTCGAGTTCCTGTCGCTCTCGGGCAAGCTCGGTGCACAGGTGCGCGCGAGCGTCCATTCCTTCGGTCCCCTGCTCCTGGGCAAGGTCCTGGACCTCAATCCGACCCAGATCTCCATCCTGTCGCTGGTGTTCAAGTACTGCGACGACAAGGCGCTGCCGCTGCTGGACCTGGCCGACCTCGCGACGACCCTCCGTTTCCTCTCCTCGGACGACGGCAAGCCCATCCTCGATGAGTACGGCGGCATGTCCAAGGCGTCCGTGGGCGTGCTCCTTCGGTCGCTCGTGGTCATGGAGCAGGAGGGCGCGGACGTCTTCTTCGGTGAGCCGTCGTTCGATGTCGCCGACCTGATGCGCATCACGCCCGAGGGCAAGGGGGTCATCAGCGTGCTGGAGCTGTCCGACGTGATGGCCAAGCCCCGCCTGTTCAGCACCTTCATGCTCTGGCTGCTCGCCCAGCTCTACCAGGCGCTGCCGGAGGCGGGTGACCTGCCCCAGCCTAAGCTCGCCTTCTTCTTCGACGAGGCGCACCTGCTGTTCGACGACGCCTCCAAGGCGCTCATGGACCAGGTCGAGCTGACCGTCCGACTCATCCGCTCCAAGGGTGTCGGCGTCTACTTCGTGACCCAGTCGCCCACGGATGTGCCCTCATCGGTCCTCGCCCAGCTGGGCAACCGGGTGCAGCACGCGCTGCGGGCGTTCACGCCCGAGGACGCTGACGCGCTGCGCAAGACCGCCCGCACCTTCCCGATGTCGACCCACTACGACGTGGAGCAGACCATCACCTCGTTGGGCACGGGCGAGGCGCTCGTCACGGTGCTGTCCCCCCGAGGCGTGCCAACGCCACTTGCCGCGACCCGGCTGCTGCCGCCAGACTCGCTCATGGCGGCGTTGCCCCCGGACCAGTTCGCAGCCAAGGTCGCCTCCGGGATGCTGGGCGCCAAGTACGGCACGACCATCGATCGCGAGAGCGCCCACGAGATCATCAGCCGCCAGCTGGACGCGGCCAAGTCCGCAGCCGCGGTGGCCGCCGGGGTCGATCCCACCGTCGCGGCGACCATGACCGACGCGGAGCTCAAGGCCGCCCAGAAGCAGAGGGCGACGGAGCAGGCACGTGCCGAGCGTGCCGCGCTCCAGGCGCAGCTCGCCGCGGATCGTGAGGCCCAGAAGGCCGCCGAGCGCGCCCAGCGTGAGGCCATCAAGGCCCAGGAGCGGCAGCAGGCCGCGCAACAGAAGGCGATGGAGCAGGCCCAGCGGGAGATGCTGCGCGAGCAGCAGAAGATGGCGCGGGAGGAGCAGGCCGCCCGGGAGCGTGCACAGCGCGCCATGACCCGCAGCGCATCGGGACGGCGGCGCTCGTCGTCAGCGTCCGATCCGACGACCCAGATCATCCGCTCGGTGTTCGGGACGCTGTTCGGGAAGTAGCGTGCGATCGACCGCCGGGTCGCTATCCTGAGCGGCCATGGGTCCCACACGCAGCAACATCCTCGGCGCCGCCGCCCTCGTGGGCGTGCTGGTGTTCCTGATGCTCGTGCTCGTCATCTGGGCGATCCCGCCCGGTGGTCCTCCCGCGCTCCAGTAGCGGGGGGTCGCCCGGCGGCGGACGCACCACCGCACGGTTGCGAGCTGTTACGGCAGGGCAGCGACCGCGGCGAGCCCCAACGCCGGCTTGCTGGAGTCGACCTGGTAGAGCACCGCGTCGCCGTCCGGTCCGCTGGCCACGTGGAGCCACGTCCGGGCACCGCCCTCACCCACGACGCTGACGCGTACGTCGTGACCGGCGACCCGGGCGTCTGACCAGACGTCGTCGGGGAACGAGTCGATGAACGCCTGGGCATCCATGACCGAGACGCCGGCGAGCCGGTAGCCGGCGATGAGCAGCGGCGCGGCGCCATCCGTCGGCACAGCGAGGGCGAGCGTCACGTCACCGGGCGCCGGCACCACCCGCCCGAACTCGCCGACGATGGAACCGGTGACCGTGTCCGTGGACGAGACGAGCGACTCTCCGGCCAGCGACCGACGCGTGAGGGGCACTCCCGCGATGTGGTCCGGCAGCGTCGCCTCGAGCGCGGCGTCGGCCGGCCCGGTGGTGGGCGTGCCCGGATCGGGAAGGTCTGCGGCGGATCCCGTGATGGGCCGGAGCGAGTCGGCGATGGCCAGCACCGTTGCCCCCAGCGACGTGTCGGCGATGCCAGGGTAGCTCGTGGCCAGGATGAGGTAGCGGCCGGTCGGCGTCCGGAGATGGATCTCGCGATGCTGGGCCAGGTCGGTCGCATCCAGGTAGTCGGCGAGGAATCCGCTCCCGGCCGGGACGCTGATGGCCTGGACGACCGGGTCGCTGAGATCCGACGCACGCTCCACCACCGTCTGCTCGACGATGCCCCGGAGGTCACCCGCGCCGACGCGATACGGCTCCCCCGCGAGGACCCCGAGCTGGAGCAGGGAGCCGGGGTCGATGGACCAGAGACCCATGCCGTCGAACAGGCCCCCGTTGTCGTGGATACGCTGCGCCGCCGCGGAGAGCGCCTCACCCGTCTGCGGGTCGCGGTCGACGATGCTCGCGCTCGATGGGACGGGTGCCGTCGTGTCACCGGTGACCCGCTCGAAGCCGGGCGGCAGCAGGATGGTGTAGCCCAGGAAGGGCATCGTCTGCTCGACCCAGGTGCTCGTGTCGATGACCGGGGGAGGCACCGGCGAGGCGCTCGGATCCTGGGCCAGCACCGCCGCCGGAAGCATGCCCACCAGGCCGGCCACGAGCAGGAGCAGCAGTCGAGGCTCACGACGGACGACGGTGGGCATCGGCCCATCCTGCCCCACTCGTCCGATCCACGCTGGGAGGAGCCAGCGACCGGGTCCGACAGCTCCCCGCGGTATACTGCCGGGCCGAGGCGACCCTCCGCGGTCGCGCGCGAACGGTCGCCGTTCCTGGGGATGTAGCTCAGCTGGAAGAGCACTGCGTTCGCATCGCAGGGGTCAGGGGTTCGAGTCCCCTCATCTCCACCAACCTCGCCGAGGTCCAGTCGAGTCGCCGAGCCAGTGTGTCCCTCGTGGCAGTCCTGCCCGGCTACCATCGGTCGTATGTCACGTCGGATCCTGGGTCCCTGCGTCGTCCTGGCGCTCCTCCTGGTCGGGTTCGTCCCGTCGGCGGTCGCCGAGGATGGCACCGGGCCGGTCGGCCACCGCGACATCGTCATCGAGTCGGGGGGCCGGACCTTCGACGCGCTGCTCACGTATCCGGCGTCGTCCCCCGAGCCTGGCGCCCCGGTCGCATCAGGGCGCCACCCGGTCGTGGTCTTCGGTCACGGCTACCTGTCGCCGGTCGAGTCCTACCGCTCCACCTTCGACCACCTCGCATCCACCGGCTACGTGGTGGTCGCGCCCCGCTCCGGGGGCGAGCCGTTCCCCGATCATGCCGCGTTCGCGCGGGACCTGGCGCTGGTCGTGCCCTGGCTGGCTGTCCAGGACGTGCTCACCGGCGGGCCGCTGGAGGGTCGCATCGCTGTCGATGCCATCGCCGTCGCGGGCCATTCGATGGGTGGCGGTGCAGCGGTCCTCGCGGCGGCAGCAGGACCGGCCTTCGCATCCGTGGTGACGCTGGCGGCAGCCGAGACCCGACCCAGCGCCATCGACGCGGCGGCGCGAATCCGGGTCCCCAGCCTGTTCATCGCCGGCGAGCTGGACGCCATCGCACCCGTGGACACGAACCAGCGACCGATGTTCGAGGCACTCCAGGGTGCACCCGCTCGCCTGGAGATCATCCCCGGTGGGTCCCACTGCGGGTTCATCGACCCGCCATCGGGGATCGTCGGCGGGCTCATTGCCGCGGTCTGCGATACCGGCACCATCGACCGCTCGGTCCAGCTCGCGACCACCTGGACGCTCATGACCGATTGGCTCGCATGCACGCTGCCGGGGGTCCCTGACGTTGCATCCCTGGACCCGGGCCCGGTTCGTCCCACGTCGGGGGCGACCATCGGCGAGTGCCCGGGCGTGTGACGCCTGCCTACCATCCGGCTCATGACAGCCAGGTGCCAGCGATCCCGACGGGCAGCCGCACGGATCGCGGTCGCGATGACGATGCTCTTCGCGGTCATGGCTGCCCCCGGCACGGCGGCCGGGCCCGGTTCGGCCGCCACGCCCAGGCGCTGGGTACCGCGCCCGACCGCCACATTCCAGTACCAGCTGTCGGGGACCATCGACCGTACGGTCGACGCCGACGCGTTCGACATCGACGCGTTCGACACGTCCGCGAGCACGGTGCACAAGATCCATGCCAGTGGTCGCCACGCGATCTGCTACGTCGATGCCGGGTCGTGGGAGTCCTACCGGCCGGATGCGGCCACGTACCCCGCTGAGCTGCTGGGCAAGGTTGTGGATGGCTGGCCGGACGAGCGCTGGGTCGACATCCGGCAGCTGGCCGTGCTCAAGCCGATCATCCGGGACCGGGTCGACCGGTGCGCCGGCAAGGGGTTCGACGGCGTCGAGTACGACTGGACCGACAGCTACGTCCAGGACACCGGCTTCCCCATCACGCGCGCGGACCAGCTCGCGTTCGATCGCTGGCTGGCATGGCTCGCCCACGACCGGGGGCTCTCGGTCGGCCTCAAGAACTCCGGCGGCCTCGTGCGGGCGCTCGTCGATCGCTTCGACTTCGTGGTCACCGAGGAGTGCTTCCAGTACCACGAGTGCTCGCTGTACAAGCCGTTCCGCGACGCCGGCAAGGCCCATTTCGACGTGGAGTACCGCCTCACGCGCGACAAGTTCTGCGCCGTCGCCCGACGGCAGGGCATCAGCGCCAGCCGGAAGCGCCTCTCACTGGGAGCGTGGCGCCGGGCCTGCTGACGGCGTGATCCCGGGGCCGGGTCAGTCCGCTCGGAGCGGGATGTCGATGCGGATGACCCCGCCGCCCAGCGCCTTGCGCGTCGCTGGGTGCGGCCCGCTGTCCGCGAGGTGCTGCATCCCGGCGTTGTCCGCGAAGGCCGTCGCCGTGAACCGCTCGAGCTGATGCTCCTGGCCCCACGCCAGGGCCGCCCGGAAGAGTCGGCGTCCGATGCCCTGTCGCTGGGCGTCGTCCTCCACCGCGATGGCGAGCTCGGTCGTCCCGCGGGCGTCCGTCACGAGGCAGATGTGGCCGACGATCCGACCATCGCCGGACGCGACCGCCACGAACCCTTCGGAGTGCTCGTGGTCGGGCATGCAGAAGGAGCGTGTGTTCGAGACACCGACCGCGGGCACATAGCCCAGGAATCGCTGCCGCTGGCTGCGCGCAGAGAGACCGGCGTAGAACGCATCGAGCCCATGGGCGTCCCCGGCCGCCACGCGACGGATGGACACCTGTCCCGGTGGGTCCGCGGCTGTGGTGCCGGGGATGGACATGGACGACTCCCACGCGCTCCGCTGACGACGGTATCCCGGCCATGGTGACCGCCCGGGACCTGGCGTGCCCGTGCCGATGGGCACCACTCGGGCGCCAAAGGTCACGCGGATGGCCTCGGTCCGACATCCCTGCACGATCGCTTCGAGCGAGGTAGATTGTCTATGTGACGTTGACTATCAATGCTGAGCATGGCGAGCCGGATGGCGCCACCCAGCGTCGCCTCGCCGACGAGCTGCTGGATGAGCTGACGGCGATGAAGCCGCGCGACCGGATGCGCATGTTCCACGCCTGGCACCAGGAGGGCGTGAGCATCGTCCAGCTGAGCGCGGCCAACCTGCTGACCGTCGAGGGGCCGATGCCCATGGGTCGGCTCGCGGAAGCGCTCGGCATCTCGGTCGCGAGCGCGACGGGCGTCGTGGGTCGGATGGAGGACCGGGGACTGGTGGTGCGCCGCCACGACGTCGGCGATCGGCGGCTGGTCATCGTGCATGCCGCCGAGGGCGCGGCGGAGCTGTTCCGGACGCTCGAGCAGACACGCCGCGAGCAGCTCCGGAAGCTCCTTGACCAGCTGTCCGAGTCGGAGCTCGAGGGCTTCCTCGTCGGCCTGCGCGCCCTGCGCGCGGCGCGCGAGCGGCTGCACGGCGAGGCACGCGCATGATCGGCCTGCTGCGCGCCTACCTTCGCCCGTACCGGCGCGAGATCGGCCTGGTCCTGGTGATGCTGCTCATCCAGGCCATCGGCACGCTCTACCTGCCGAACCTGAACGCGGACATCATCGACAACGGCATCCTCACCGGCGACACCCAGTACATCCTGGAGGTGGGGGCCTTGATGCTCGTGGTGACCCTGGGCCTCGCGGTCGCGGCCATCCTCGCGGTGTACTGGGGCGCCCGCGTGGCCATGGGCTTCGGACGTGACGTGCGAGCGGCCATCTTCACCAAGGTGGAGAGCTTCTCCCAGGTCGAGGTCAACCGGTTCGGTCCGGCCTCCCTCATCACCCGCAACACCAACGACGTCCAGCAGGTCCAGACGGTCGTGTTCATGGGCCTCACGGTCATCGCCCTGGCACCGATGATGATCATCGGCGGCATCATCCTCGCGGTCCGGGAGGACCCGGCGATGTCCCTGCTGCTGCTGGTCATCCTGCCGCTCATGGGCCTCGTCATCGGGCTCACCATGCGCCGCGCCATCCCCCTCTTCCAGGCGATGCAGAAGAAGGTCGACCGCATCAACCAGGTGATGCGCGAGACGCTCTCGGGAGTCCGGGTCATCCGGGCGTTCGTGCGCACCGAGCACGAGGAGGAGCGGTTCGACGTCGCCAACCAGGACCTGTTCGGGTCGGCCATCCGGGTCAACCGCCTGTTCGCCGTGACCATCCCGGTGCTGACCCTGATCATGAACGTGCTCGACCGTGGCGGTGATGTGGTTCGGCGCGATGCGGGTCGAGGACGGCGCGATGGGCATCGGCAACCTGACCGCGTTCCTGCAGTACCTGCTGCTGGTGATGTTCTCCGTGCTCACCGCGGTGCTCATGTTCATCCTCGTGCCCCGCGCCGCAGTCTCCTCGGGACGCATCGTGGAGGTGCTGGGGACGGAGCCCAGCATCCACGACCCGGAGCAGCCGATCGCGCTGCGCGACGCCGCCGTCCGGGGCACGATCGAGTTCCGGGACGTGGAGTTCAGCTATCCGGGTGCCGAGGATCCGGTGCTGAGCGGCATCTCGTTCCGGGCCGCGCCGGGCAAGACGACCGCCATCGTGGGCAGCACCGGCAGCGGCAAGTCGACGCTCATCAACCTCATCCCGAGGCTCTATGACGTCACCGGCGGCGCGGTCCTCGTGGACGGCGTCGATGTCCGCGAGATGGACCGGGAGCAGCTCTGGCGCGAGCCTCGGCTTCGTGCCCCAGAAGTCGTTCCTGTTCAGCGGCACGGTGGCCAGCAACCTGCGCTACGGCGACGAGGACGCCTCGGACGAGGAGCTGTGGCGTGCCCTGGACATCGCCCAGGGCCGCGACTTCGTGGCGTCCATGGAAGGCCAGCTCGAAGCTTCGATGACCCAGGGCGGCACGAACGTCTCCGGGGGCCAGCGTCAGCGGCTCGCCATCGCGCGCGCGATCGTGCGCAAGGCCGGCATCTTCGTCTTCGACGACAGCTTCTCGGCGCTCGACTTCGCGACCGATGCGCGGCTGCGCGCCGCGCTCTCGTCGGAGCTCGCGGGGACCACGGTCATCATCGTCGCCCAGCGGGTGGGCACCATCATGAGCGCCGACCAGATCGTGGTCATGGAGGCGGGCCGGGTCGTGGGCGTGGGCACCCATGCCAGCCTGCTCGCGACCAACGAGACCTACCAGGAGATCGTCTACTCGCAGCTGTCCGCGGAAGAGGCCGCCGCATGACGCGCGAGCCAGGGCCGATCCCGCGCGGACCCGGCGCGGACCCCGTGGCGGGCCGGGCATGATGGGCATGGGCATGGGCATGCCCGTGGCCAAGGCGAAGGACTTCCGGTCCACGTTCCTGCGGCTGCTGGGCAAGCTGCGCCCGGAGGCCCTCCTCATCGCGCTCGTCATCCTGCTCGCGGTCGGCAGCGTCTTCTTCGCTCATCCTGGGTCCCAAGCTGCTGGGCGAGGCGACCAATGTCGTCGTCGCGGGCATCATCCCCGGCTCGACCGGGATGGACATGGAGGCCCTCGCGGGGGTCCTCATCAAGCTCGCCGGGGTCTACACCCTGAGCGCCCTGCTCGCGTGGCTGCAGGCGTGGACGATGGCCGGCGTGACCCAGCGGACCGTCTACCGCCTGCGCCAGGAGGTCGACCGGAAGCTCGGCCGGATGCCCCTGCGGACCTTCGACACGCGGCCTCGGGGTGACCTGCTGAGCCGCGTGACCAACGACATCGACAACATCGGCCAGACGCTCCAGCAGAGCCTGACGCAGCTCATCACGGCCATCCTGACCATCATCGGCGTGCTCATCATGATGCTCACCATCAGCCCGTTGCTGGCCTGCATCTCCGTCCTCGCGGTGCCCGTGTCGCTGTTCCTCACGGCGCTCATCGCGAAGCGGTCCCAGCCCCAGTTCGTGGTCCAGTGGGCGTCCACGGGGACCCTCAACGGGCACATCGAGGAGATGCACACCGGTCATACCATCGTCAAGGTCTTCGGGCGGCAGCAGCAGGCCATCGACAAGTTCCAGACCGAGAACGAGCGGCTTTACGAGGCCAGCCGCAAGGCCCAGTTCATCTCGGGCATCATCCAGCCGGCGCTCAACTTCGTGTCCAACCTCAACTACGTCGCCATCGCGGTCATCGGTGGTCTCCAGGTGTCGTCGGGCGCGATGTCCCTGGGCGATGTCGTGGCGTTCATCCAGTACGCCCGCCAGTTCACGTTCCCCATCATCCAGACCGCGAGCATCTCCAACCTGCTCCAGTCCGCCATCGCGTCCGCGGAGCGGGTGTTCGAGCTGCATGGACGAGACGGAGCAGATCCCCGACCCGGTAGCACCGCGCTCGCTGGGGACAGCGCGGGGCGAGGTCACCTTCTCGGACGTCTCGTTCCGGTACAAGGACGACACGCCGCTCATCGAGCACCTGGACCTGGACGTCGCGCCCGGCAGCACGGTGGCCATCGTGGGCCCGACCGGTGCCGGCAAGACGACGCTCGTCAACCTGCTCATGCGCTTCTACGAGATCGACGGCGGCAGCATCAAGATCGACGGTATCGACACCCGGGAGATGACCCGTGACGAGCTGCGGGGCACCTTCGGCATGGTCCTCCAGGACACCTGGCTGTTCAACGGCACCATCCGCGACAACATCGCGTACGGGCGTGATGGTGCGACCCCGGAGGAGGTGCTCGCCGCCGCGGAGGCCGCCCACGTCGACCACTTCGTGCGCACCCTGCCCGATGGCTACGACACGGTCATCGACGATGACGCGACCAACGTCTCGGCGGGCGAGAAGCAGCTGCTGACGATCGCCCGCGCGTTCCTGGCCGACCCACCGATGCTCATCCTCGACGAGGCGACGAGCTCCGTCGACACCCGCACCGAGGTGCTCATCCAGCGCGCGATGTCGAAACTCATGGTCGGCCGCACGACGTTCGTCATCGCCCACCGCCTGTCGACCATCCGGGATGCGCACATCATCCTGGTCCTCGACAAGGGCACCATCGTGGAGCAGGGCACGCACGACTCGCTGCTCGCCGCGAACGGCTTCTACGCCGACCTGTACCACAGCCAGTTCGTCGAGCCGCTCGCGCTCGCCAGCTAGGCAGGCGCGCGAAGTCAAGGGGCCCGGCCAGCGGTCCGGTCACCCGGCCAGCGGGCGAGTAGACCGGCGAGGGGCCCGAATGCACGTCGCGGGGCCCGGCCAGCGGTCCGGTCACCCGGCCAGCGGGCGAGTAGACCGGCGAGGGGCCCGAATGCACGTCGCGGGGCCCGGCCAGCGGTCCGGTCACCCGGCCAGCGGGCGAGTAGACCGGCGAGGGCCACATCCGAGGCCGAGATCGGCGCCTCCGTGGCACATCCACCCGCCCAGAGGGTAACGGGGGAGCGCCGAGCGCTCAGGGCACCGGGGTGCGAAAGATCGATCGTCGACCCGAGCGGGTCGCCGGAGCCCCGATAGGTGTTGAAGACGCTCTTGAACAGCCAGCCGGCGACCTTCTTCGTGACAGCCTTGCCGTTCTTCGTGCCCCGCAGCACGACCCACGTGAGGCGCCCGGAGACACCCCGGTTGCTCGGGTCGGGGGTCGGGTCGCCGCCCGCAAGGAGCGCCGCCGCACGCATGGTCCGGAAGGTCGATTCCGCTTCGATGGGCCACTTCGTGAGGGCTCCCACGTTCGTGCGCGGACTCCTGGCCAGGATCGCCGAGAGCTGGGTGAGGGTCAGCGCGCGGCTCGACCAGGAGAACGCCGAGGCGCTCTCGTCGTAGGGGACCCCATGCTCGTCCACATCGGGACCGCCCCGAAGATAGGGCGTCTTCGAGCCCGGCTTGCCGGTCTTACCCGTGAACACGTTCTGGGACGCCTCCGTGGCGCCGCCACCCACCGCGTGATAGAAGGTCCGCGCCACGGAGAGGGTGGGGTCCACCGCGTACCCGCCAGCGTCACTTGGCAGCGAGACATCGACATGACGCGTGCCCGCGGGGCTAACGCCCGCGAACGCGACCACCTGGTACGCGGTCGCATCCACGGCCTGGGTCGTGGCGTCCTTCTCGCCCTTGGTGCCCTTGTACGACTGGCTGGCGCGGTACGACTCCACGTCATAGGCAAGGAACCCGGTGGCGGTGCTCAGGCCGGCGAGGAAGTAGCTGCGCGCGACGACGGCCTGGGACTTGAGCGTGTCCTGGAGGTTGGCGGGTCCGAGCTCCTGGGGCGTCACCGAGCGCACGAACGGCTCGATGGGCACGATGTTGACGATACGCAGGCGGCCAGCCACACGTCCGATGCGGATCTGGCCCTCGTAGGTGTCGTAGGTGGCGCTCGATCGGATGAGGACCTTGATGCTCCCCACGGAGGTGCCAGGCACCGGCTCGACGGTCACCCGGGCATCGGCGTCATCGAAGGTGGCGGCGACGCTGCCATCCTTGTTGACCACCTTGAGGTGCCACGCACCCGTCTCGCCGCGGCCGACGAGCACCAGTCGGGAGCTCGCCCGGAACGTCTTGCCGCGCAGCGCAGGATCGGTACTGACGATGCGCCAGCGGGTGACAGCGCCCTGGAGGATGGCGGTCTGGGTGCTCGCCGCGCGGTAGCTCTTGACGATGAGGGCCCGGATGGTCGTGTCGTGGGGAACCTGCCCGATGCTCACCTTGTAGAAGTAGTGCTGGAGGATCTGGACGTAGTCCTCGCCGGCCTTGGCCCGTCCGGCAGCACCGCGCTGGCTGAATCCGACCCCGTGATCGGTGCCGTAGCCGGTGAACCGGAACTTCGGCTCCGGTGTCGGCGTCGGCGTCGGCGTCGGATCGGCCGCAGGCTTGGCAGCCTCGGAGGCGGGCTTGACAGCCTCGGACGCGGACTTCGCGGCCGTGGCGCCGGCGGGGGTGGTCGTGCCGGCGTCGTCACTCCCGGCCGCCGTGGCTGGAGCGACGATGGTCACTGCGAGGAGCAACGACAGGATCCCGGCAGCAAGCACGGTGGGGCGAGTCCGGCTGCTCATGCGTGCCACGATGCCCGCCGTGGCGCCTCGTGGGCATGGCCCTGAGGTCGCATCAGGGCTGGTCCGATGGGGTCAGGACCGGTGCCGTCGAGGCGGCACGAAGCAAGGTTCAGCGCGCACCCTGGAGGGCACACGGACATCGCGGCGCAGCCGCGGACGTGGGGCACGGTCATCGTCCACCTGCAACGGCTCCGCCCCAGGGGCACTCGGGGCGGAAGCCGTCAGCGTACCAGCCCGCCGCAAGCGACCCTCCGACCGCGGATGGCGTCGCGTCCGGTTAGGGCCTATCCTCGGCGGGCCGCCACGTCCGGCGCGGTGTCACCGCGCCCGGGTCCGCGGCCGTCAGCAGGAGGTGGAGTGAGCGGGCACGGGCGCTCCCTCGGCTGGCTGATCGTGGCGATCGCTGGCCATCACCCTCGTCGGCTGTGGCGCTGCCGGTCCGGGCGCCGTCGGGTCGAGGCAGCCCGGCTCCTCCCCTGCTCCCAGCCTGGACGAGACCGCGATCGCGGTGTGTGACGCGACCGTGATGATGGAGAGTGGCGTCGCCCGCGTGCGGGCGGTGAAGCTCAAGCGCGGCGCCCGCAATCGACTCGACGGGGCCGTCCAGTCGGTGCTCACCGGGCAGGACGCGCTGCTCGGTCGTGCGCCTTACACGATGCGCACCCGACTCCGGACGCTTGGCCTGGCCGTCACCAACCTGCAGCTCGCGACGGAGGACTTCTGGACCACCGATCGCCTCGACATCGCGGCCACGAACGTGCGCAAGGCGACGACCCAGCTGGGCAAGGCCATCGACACCTTCCAGCGCTGGGTCGGCTGCGACTCGCTCGTGCTGCCCAGCCCACCACCCGAGTCGAGCCCTGACACCAGTCCGGATGCCAGCGCCGAGCCCGAGCCGTCAGTCGGGGGTCCCGACCAGGGCTGAGCGGAGCTCGGTGCGGGACGTCCGGAGCCATCGTCGGGCCTCGTCGGTCCGCGGGGCGTGGTGCCGGGCCACGGCCCAGAACGCGGCGCCGTGGTCAGCGTGCAGAAGATGCGCCAGCTCGTGGATCACCACCGCGTCGAGCACGAATGCGGGCGCGAGGATGAGGCGCCAGCTGAAGGACAGGGCCCCGGACCGCGACGCGCTCCCCCAGCGTGTCTGCTGGTCCCGCACGGAGACGCTCGTGGGTCGGACGCCCACGACCGGCGCCAACGCGCTGACCCGCTCCGTGAGGACTGCCCGAGCCTCCGCTCGAAGCCAATGTTCGAGGACGGGGACCGGCGCCATCCCCGGCGGGTGGCGCACCTCGATGAGCCCGACGATGCCCACCGGGTCGGTGTCGAAGGTCCGTCGGACGGTCGCGCGGACGACGCTCGGATGCTCGTCCAGCTGCACCCGATGGGGGATGCCGTTGACGACGAGGACCCGCCCGGCGCCCAGTTCGGGTCGGGATCGGAGGTGTGCCTGTCGGGCCTCTGCCCGGGCGAGGTGCCGCCACAGCCAGTCCGCATGCCGCTCGACGAGCAACGCGGCGCTCGACAGCGGGGCACGTTGCGGCAGCACGACCACGGCATCCCCGTCCGCCGTGACCGTCAGGCGTGCATGCCTCGCCCGGGTCGAGCGGCGGACGCTGTAGTCGGGGACCCGCTGGCCCGGGCTCACCAGACCACCTGGGCAGCCCGCAGCCGCGACGCGGCCTCCAGCCACGCGGCGTCCGCCTCGCGCAGCGCGAGGTTCGCACCCGCGACATCGAGGCACACGAATCGGAGCGTATCGCCGGGCCGCAGCTGGCCCACGAGCGGGCGGTCGGCGGTGATGACGACCAACGGCACGGGGTACCCGCCGACGGTGGGTCCATCCGGCAGGAGCACGATGGGCAGCCCGTCGGGCGGCACCTCGACGCCGCCCCAGACCATCGCGAACGATGGCAGGTCACGGTCATGCCGGACGGTCGAGGTCGCGTCGGGAGCGGCTGGGGTCGCGCCGGGACCGGTCGGCAGGAGGCGGATGCCGACCCGGTCGCTCGCATCCCCCACGGTCCAGTCAGCACCCAGGAGGGCATCCAGCGCGTCCGCGCCGAGCGACCGCGCATGCGGTCCCTCGACCACCCGCACGACGCGGGTCACACCACCCGGCGTGACCCCGGACGACGGTCCGGGTCCCGGCCATCGATGTCCGGCCCCGGTGCGACGCTCGGCGGCTGCAGGGACGCACCGGTCGCCGGCCTGCAGCGGCCGACCGCCGATACCAGGCGGACCGCCACGGGCCATGGTCGAGCGCGAGCCCAGGATGCGCGGCACATCCACGCCGCCTGCCAGCGCGAGATAGGTCCGGCAACCAGACGTGGGGGCTGCCGTCGCGACGAGACGCGATCCGGTGCGCAGCAGCACGGAGGTGCCCGGCTGCAGCCATCGGCCATCAGGACGGATGCGGATGCCGAGGTCCGCCCCGGTCAGGGCAGCCACGCAATCTGCCAACACCAGCAGCTCCGGGGTCCCCAGCGTCAGCTCGATCGCGGACACGCTCGGATCGTTGCCCAGGAGCAGGTTCGCGGCCGTGAGCGCGAGCGGGTCGCAGGCCCCGGAGCGAGCCACACCCAGCTCCGCCGCGTCCGGCCGACCACCGTCCTGGATGGTCGCGAGCAGCCCTTGATCGAGCACCTCGAGGGTCATCGGGCCAGCCCGAGGGGCGTGAAGCGGACGCGCTCGCCGGTCCGCAGGAGCGAGGGTCGATCACGTGTCACGTCCCACATCACCTGGTCGGTGCGACCGATGAGCTGCCAGCCGCCGGGGCCATCGAACGGATAGACCCCGGTCCGTCGCCCGGCGATCCCGACGCTCCCGGCCGGGACCCGGGTCCGGGGCGTGTCACGCCGCGGCAACACGAGCGCATCGGGCAGGTCCCCGAGGTACGCGAACCCGGGCTGGAAGCCCAGCAGCTGCACCCGATAGATGGTCGAGGCATGCGCCTCGACGACCTGGGCAGGGGTCAGCCCGGTCCGCTCGGCCACCTCCGGCAGGTCGAGACCATCCGCGCCCCCGTAGTGGACCGCGATGTCGATGACGGTACCGGACGCTGCGGCGTCCGGATCGCCACCACGACCTGCCGAGCGCCGCGACCATCGGCGCCAGGCGGTCGCACAACGCCTCGAGGCTGACGGCGCGCGGATCGAAGGGCACCAGGAGCGTCGTCAGGCCGGGCACCGGGGCGCCGATCGGTACGCCCCCGTCCTGGAGCGCCCGGATGTCCCTGGCAAGGGCCCCGACCGCGGACAGGACATCGGCATCGACCGTGTCGCCGAGGGTCACGAGGAGCGCGGCATCACCGTAGGCCTCGATCCGGCCGGCCTGAGGCGTCATCCGCGCGCGAGCGGCGCGACGCCGATGCCCGCGGCCTGGAAGGCCCGTCGGACGGCCCTCGCGCTGGCCACGGCTCCTGGCGCATCCCCGTGGAGGCAGAGGGTGTCGGCCACGATCGAGACCCAGGTGCCGCCCTCCACCTGCACCCGCCCGTCGCGAACGATGGAGATCGCCTGCCGGGCGACGTCTGCCGGATCCTCGAGCAACGCCCCCGGCAGGTTCCGCGACCGGAGGGTCCCATCCGCGGTATACGCCCGGTCCGCGAACGCCTCCGCGGCGACCCGGAGGCCGGCCGATCGCGCCTCGACGAGGAGCGCCGACCCGGCGAGGCCGACGAGCGTCAGCCCCGTGGAGAAGTCCCGCACCGCACGCACGACACAGTCGGCCAGGCGGTGGTCGACGGCCGCCCGGTTGTAGAGGGCCCCGTGGAGCTTGACGTGTCGAAGCTCCGCGCCACGACCCCGGCAGATGGCCGCGAGCGCTCCAACCTGGGTCAGGATCGCCGCCCGGAGCTCGTCGAGACCCATGGCCAGGTCGCGTCGACCGAAGCCGTCCCGGTCGGGATATCCGGGGTGCGCGCCGATGGCCACCCCCAGGGCCTGGGCGAGCTGGACGGTCTGGTCCATCAGGAGTGGGTCACCGGCGTGGGCGCCGCAGGCGATGTTCGCGGACGTCACCAGTGGCAGCAGCGCGGCGTCGTCGCCCATCCGCCACTCGCCGTATCCCTCGCCCACGTCCGCGTTCAGGTCGATGCTCATCGGGCACGATGGTACGGCCGGGAAGATCGGGCTACTATCTGTCGGCTCGGGGGGCGATAGCTCAGCTGGAAGAGCATCTGCATGGCATGCAGAAGGTCCGGGGTTCGAGCCCCCGTCGCTCCACCACTCCCTGATCGTGGTCTGCGTCTGCGGCTGCCCGCCGATGCCGCTGGACGCCGCGACCCCGCGCGGCCTGCCACGCTTGATCGCGTTTGGGTACCATACGGTTCCCATGGCCACGATGACGGATCCCGCAGCAGCGAAGCGGCTCGCGCCCCAGGCGCTCGAGCTTACCGGGGTCGCCGGCGCCTGACGCCGCGCGACCCGACGCCCGCCGTCCGTCGTCCCTCGCCCCCGTGCATCTGAGAGCAGCGCCATGACCGACATCGACACGACCCCCACCGCGCCAGACCGCGACCGGGTCCCCCGCTACGAACCGACCGTCATCGAGCCCGCCTGGCAACAGCGCTGGGCGGATGCGCGGCTGTATGCGACCGACCTCGACGACACCTCCCGCCGCAAGTTCTACCTGCTGACGATGTACCCGTATCCGTCGGGCGACCTGCACATCGGGCACTGGTATATCTGCACGCCCACCGACGCGATCGCACGCTTCCACCGCATGAACGGCGACAACGTCTTCTTTCCCATCGGCTTCGATGCCTTCGGGCTGCCGGCAGAGAACGCGGCCATCAAGAGCGGCGTCCACCCGGCGCAGTGGACGATGCGCAATATCGAGAACATGCGCCGGCAGTTCCGGACGATGGGCGCGACCTTCGACTGGAGCAGCGAGGTCGTCACCTGCCTGCCCGACTACTACCGCTGGAACCAGTGGATCTTCCTGCAGCTGCTCAAGGCGGGGCTGGCATATCGCAGGATGGCGGCCGTCGACTGGTGCCCCAGGGATCAGGTCGTTCTGGCCCGCGAGCAGGTCGAAGGGCCGGACCGGGTCTGCTGGCGCTGCGGGACCCAGGTCATCAAGCGGGACCTGGAGCAGTGGTTCTTCCGCATCACGAAGTACGCGGATGAGCTGCTGGACTTCACGGGCATCGACTGGCCCGAGCCGGTACGTGTCATGCAGACCAACTGGATCGGCCGATCCGAAGGCGCCGAGGTCGTGTTCACGACGGCCCGGTCAGACCACCACGCAGGTGGCGACGAGCTGCGGGTGTTCACGACCCGCCCGGACACGCTGTTCGGGGCCACGTTCATGGTCCTCGCACCCGAGCACCCGCTGGTCGCTTCCCTGACGGCACCCGATCGGGCCGCCGAGGTGGACGCATACATCGCCCAGACACGCCGGCGGACGGAGATCGAGCGCCTCAACACCGACCGGGAGAAGACCGGTGTCGCGATCGGGGCTGACGCCATCAACCCCGTGAACGGCGAGCGCATCCCGATCTGGATCGCGGACTACGTGCTGGCCGGCTATGGCACCGGCGCCATCATGGCCGTCCCCGCCCACGATGAGCGCGACTTCGCGTTCGCGCAGCGGTTCGGACTGCCCATCCGGCGGGTCATCGCCGCGCCCGGGGACGCCGACGACGCTCCCCTGCCCGAGGCGTACGTGTCCAAGGCCGTCACCGACCGCCTGGTCAACAGTGGTCCGTACACGGGCCTGCCGATGCCCGAAGGCTTTGCACGCATCGTGGCCGACCTCGCCGCCCGGGGCCATGGCTCGTCCACGGTCACGTATCGCATCCGCGACTGGCTGGTGAGCCGGCAGCGTGCGTGGGGGACACCCATCCCCGTCGTCTACTGCGAGGGTGGCTGCGGCATCGTGCCCATCCCGGAGGACCAGCTGCCGGTGCTGCTGCCGGAGGACTTCCAGTACCGGCGCCGAGGGCGGCAATCCGCTCGAGCACACGGAGTCATTCCTACGCACGACATGCCCTACATGTGGCGGCCCGGCGCGTCGCGAGACGGACACCATGGACACGTTCGTGGACTCGTCGTGGTACTGGTGGCGCTACCTGTCGCCGCACGAGGAGCTGTGCCGCGATCGACCCGGAGCTGGATGCGGCGTGGTGCCCGGTCGACCAGTACACCGGTGGCGCCGAGCACGCCGTGATGCACCTGCTGTACAGCCGCTTCTTCTGCAAGGCGCTCGCCGACCTGGGCGTGGTCGCGGAGCGCGAGCCGTTCAAGCGGCTGTTCAACCAGGGCCAGATCCTGGGCAGCGACGGCGAGCGGATGAGCAAGAGCCGGGGCAACGTCCAGGATCCCGACGAGCTGGTGTCGCGCTACGGCGCCGACTCGGTGCGCCTGTTCCTGATGTTCATGGGACCCTGGGACCAGGGCGGCCCGTGGAGCCCGACGGGCATCGAGGGCGTCCATCGATTCCTGCGCCGGGTCTGGACCGTGACCCTCGATCCACATGGTCGGGAGGCATCCGATACGGACGGGTCCGCAGGCGTGCCCGACACCGACGGTGAGCGCGCGCTGCGGGTCGCGGCGCACCGGGCGCTGCAGGGGGTCACGGAGGACCACGCGGGCTTCCGCTGGAACACGATGGTCGCCAAGCTGATGGAGCTGACGAACACCCTGATGCGCTACCGGGGGACGACCGCCGCGGGCACGGCCGGCTGGGACGAGGCGTCCCGGTTGCTGCTGCTGATGCTGGCGCCGATCGCGCCCCACATCGCGGACGAGCTGTGGTCGCGTCGGCTGGCCGCGGCTGGCGAGCCGGCTCGTTCCATCCATACCGAAGCGTGGCCGGCGTTCGACCCGTCGCTCGTGGTCTCGGACACCATCGAGCTGCCGGTGCAGGTGAACGGCAAGCTCCGCGACCTCGTGCCGATGGCCGCGGGCCTCGACCAGACGGAGGTGGAGCGGCTGGTGCTCGAGCGGCCCAAGGTGCAGGCGAACCTCGAGGGCCACACGGTGGTCAAGATCGTCCACGTTGGCGGTCGGCTGGTGAACATCGTCATCCGCTAGCTCGGCGCGCGTGTGCCGGCCAGGGCCGGCATGTGGCCACGAAGATCGGAGAATGAACCGAACAACAGGGTCGATGCCCCATCGCTGATAGACGCGGCTCGCCACGAGTCGCCACCCCGGGGAATGGCCGATGCAGCGGGAGCTTGTGAGGCGGGCGCAGGCGGGCGACCATGACGCCTTCGCCGTGATCGTCCGCGGCGCCTTGGCACGTCTCACCGCGAGTGCCCGGTTCATCCTGCGGGATGCCGACCGTGCAGAGGACGCCGTGCAGGACGCGCTCATCGAGGCCTGGCGGGACATCGGGGACCTGCGCGAGGCGGATCGCCTCGATGCCTGGCTCCATCGGCTTCTGGTCCGCGCCTGCTACCGCTCGGCCAGACGGACCCGGAGGCGCGAGATCACCGAGATCACGCTCCTGCCCGTCCACGATCGGTCTGTCCCCGACGGCCTCGGGTTGCTCTCAGAGCGTGATCAGATCGCGAGCGCCTTCCTCCGGCTGACACAGGACCAGCGGACGGTCCTGACCCTCGTCTACTTCGCGGACCTCTCCATGGCAGACGCCGCCGAGGTGCTGGGCATCCCGCTCGGGACGACGAAGTCTCGCCTCCACAACGCCTTGAAGGCGCTCCGCGCAGCGATCGCTGCCGACGAACGGACACCCGCGCTGAAGGACGGGCAGCTCGCATGAACACCGTCGACGATCTCGAGCGAGGACTCCGGTCGTGGATGACCGACGTGGCCGAGACCCAGACATCCGAACCTCTGTATCAGGCCATCATCGCCGGCTCTCGAGCCACGCGACAGCGTCGTCGGGGGCGGTCCCGGTTCCTCGGTGTCGGGCCGCTGGACCTAGGTGCGTCCGGTCGTTCCACCCCAGCCCGACGCATCGCGACCGCCTTCCTGCTGGCGGCGCTCGTGATCTTCGCGGTCGGTGCAGCGGTCGTGGTCGGGAGTCGCCTCCTGGCCATGATCCCGCGGGAGGCAGCTCCGACCGGTCTGTTCGAGCCCACGGGACAGATACCCGGGGCCTCCGACCTGCAACGTCCCGCTCTCACGGTGCTGGCGGATGGACGCGTGATGATCGCTGGCGGGAACACCGACGGCATGCAGACCGCCGTGCTGTACGACCGGGCCACCGGCACGTACGGGAGGCCACGCCCGATGCGCGCCTCGCGCTGGGGTGCGACAGCGACCACCCTGCGGGACGGGCGGGTACTCGTGGTCGGAGGCATGGACCCGGCGACGAGTCTTGACCAGTCGAGCGCGGAGCTGTTCGACCCGGCGACCGGGACGTTCACCACCACGGGGGCGTTGGCCGAGGCTCGCGCCGACCACACCGCCACCCTCCTTCCGGATGGCAGGGTCCTGATCGCCGGCGGGAGCGTCAACCGTGAATCGGCACCGGGTAGCCAGTCATTCGTGGCGCAGCCGATCGCCTCGGCGGAGCTGTACGACCCGGCCACGGGCACCTTCACGACTGTCGGCTCCATGACCATCGACCGGGTCGGACACACTGCCACCCTGCTACCGGACGGCACGGTGCTCGTGGCCGGCGGCTACGCTGCGGCCGCCGACGGCACGAATGCTGCGACAGCATCCATCGATATCTTCGACCCGAGGGCGACGACGTTCAGCCTCGCTGGCACCATGACGACTCCCCACACCGGGCATTCGGCGACGCTCCTCGCCGACGGGACCGTGCTCATCGTCGGCGGCGGCACGGCCGTTGATGCGGACGGGTTCGCGACCCGGGTGTCGTCCACCGCGGAGCTCATCGATCCCCGGACCGGCGCCGATCAGACCGACCGGGTCGCTCCACACGGAGCGCACCGAGCACTCCGCGACCCTGCTGCCGGACGATCGTGTCCTGGTGGCCGGTGGCTACAACCTGTTCGGCGAACCACTGACCGCCGAGCTGTTCGACCCGCAGACGGGCACCTTCATCGAGGGAGGGAAGGCGACCAGCGGGCATCGTTTCCGCGTGGCGCCGCTGCTGGCGGACGGGCAGGTCCTCTACCCCGCTCCGTGGGGCTCGGAGCTCTACGACCCGAACGGTCGCTCCGCGTCTCCGCCTTCCGTATCGGCGACGTCCAGCACGCCGCAGGCGGCCCCCGGTGCGTTCCGTCCCGTCGATGGAGCGGCAGAGCGCACACGCCACACTGCTACCTTGCTGGCGGACGGCCGCATCCTGGTCGCGGGTGGCTCAGGTCCTGATGGGTTGGCACTCGCCTCGGCCGAGATCTTCGACCCTGACAGTGGGACGTTCAGCCCCACGGGTCCGATGACCGTGGCACGTGACGGGGGCGTCGCCACGCGCCTGCCGGACGGTCGCGTGCTCATCGCGGGTGGCGATCCAACGGGTGCGGTGAGCGCGGAGGTCTACGACCCGGCGACGGGCTCCTTCAGGCCTGCCCCGCCGGAGATCGTCGCGGCACTCCAGGGCGGGCGAGCCTCCTCCGTCTCGGGTCTGACCGACGGGACACTGCTGCTCGAACGCTACATTGCCGGCACGGACACGACCCCGTCGAGCCTGATCCTGACGCTGGTCGATGCGACTGACGGTCGTGCCATAGCGTCCACCGGCCTGTGCGGATCGAGCCAGGACTTTGGCTCACCCGCCGCCATGCTGGGCGATGGCCAGCTCCTCATCCTCTGCGGGCCGGACGAGCCAGCGCAGCTCTTCGATCCTCGACCGGAATCACCCGTTCGGCCGGCATCCAGGGTGATTGGGCCACCGCGACCCGCCTGACCGATGGCCGGGTCGCCCTGGCAAGCGCACGGCAGAACGGGGACGCTCGTTCGATCGGCCTCGACATCGCCGGTGTCTACGACCCTGCCACGGGTGCGCTCGACACCGCCATCCCCTCGGCGTCGACGCCGTTCGGGGGGCATCGCCTGATCGAGCAACAAGGATCGATGGGCTTGCTCCAGGATGATCAACTCCTCGTGGTCGGAGGCTTCTGGGGTCCGCTGGACTCGGCCAACCTCTTCGACCCGGCGAGCAACTCGACCCGCGAGATCGGACCATTGACGACCAGTCGCGAGCAACCGTCGGTCACCGTGCTTGACGATGGCCGGGCGCTCATCGTTGGCGGTGGGACGCAGGCGCCCGATCGCACCGACCCCGTACCGCCCGCAGCGGAGCTGTTCGATCCACGTCTCGTGCGATGAGGGCCAGCGCGGAGCATGGTCGACGCATCGAGCCTCACCGCAGGCGGGGCGGCGGCGCCTGACGGGTCAGTCGGCGGGCTGGCTCCTGTCCTCGATCTCCCAGGCGTGGTCCAGGACGTGCCACGCGACCCGGCGGGCGGCGTAGCGGAGTGGCCACGTGCCACCCGGCAGCGGCGAGCCATCGGTGCCCAACCGGAACACCTCCATGATCTGGGCACGGACCTCAGCGATGGGCGCGTCAGCCGCCGGTCGGAGTCCGATCTTGCGCACATAGGCGCGCTCGGCGTCCTCGACGTGAGCGACCATCGTGTCCCTGTCGCGACCGCCTCCGCGCGGACCCTTGCGGAGCTCGGCCGGGGCGTTCGCGACCACATCCGCGAGCGTGTCCCACGCAGCCTGGACCAGGTCCGCGAGCCGGTTCGCACCGGCCGATGTCACCGGCCGCAGGTCGAGGTCCGTGACCTGATGGGGCACGCCGAAGCCGGTGCTCGTGTCGCCCGCGACTCGCTCGACGACCTCGAGCTCCTCCGGCGTCGTCGAGACCGGGAACGAGAGACCTGCGCGCCGAGCGACCGTCGCGTATCGGTCGCCGTATGCGGCAAGCGTCCCGAGCGCGAGCGTCTCGCTCTTGCCGGAGCGGCTCCAGCCGGGCCATTCGAGGGCGCTCGCGAAGACCTTCCGGTCGACGGCCTCGACGGTCACGATGATGGGCTGATGGGTTGCCGCTCATCCCGTCAGCCCGCGATCGCGTCGGGAGTTGGCGCGGCATCGGCTACGGTCAGCTGGCCTTCGTCACGACGTCGTTGGCGATGGCGGGCGACCTTCACCCGGTTGCCACAGGTGCGCATGTCGCACCACTTGCGCTTGCCCGAATGCGAGGTGTCGAGGAAGACCCAGCGACACTCCTCGTTCTCGCAGACACGCAGTCGCTCGGGTCGACCCTGGGTGAGCTCTCGCGCGACCGACTCTGCGAGCCGCGCCAGCGCACCCTCGACGGGGTCGCCCTCGTGCTTGTGATCGAGCGAGACGCCATCGCGGGCGGGCACCAGGTATGTGACGTAATGGACACGCAGCGCGCGGTTCATCTCGGCCAGCTCCCTCGCACCCGGTGGCCGACCCTCGACGGTGGCCACGAGCAGCTCCCGGATGGCGGCGCGGACGCGATGCACACGGCGCAGGGCACGCTCGCCCAGGACACCGTCGGCAGCGAAACGCGCGGACTGGGCAGCGAGTGCCTCCGCATGCAACAGGCCGTGGTCGTAGAGCCATGTGAGGCAGGTGGCCGGCGTGGGCAGATGCTCGATGACCTTGCCCCGGTCGAACTCCAGGGTGTTGACGAACGCGAGGCCATCCTTGAGTGACGCCTGGTGGCCGTGTGGTGCGTGATGGGCCGCCGGGGCGTGTGCGACCGGACTCGCTTCGACCTCGGTCATCGATCCATGCGCTGGGTCATGTAACCATTCTCCTCGGTTTGACAGGTTACGGATCCGGGTCTATGCTGGGCTCCGTCGGTAGTAACCATACCAAACGCCTTGTGACGTTACACAAGGACGCAACAGGAAGTGAGGGTGTCGTGGAAGGCCTGCTCCCCGTCGGGGTCATCGTGATCCTGGTCGCGTTGGGAGCCCTCGCGAACATCATCGGCGCAGATGGCCGGGATGCCGAGGACGGACGACCGCGTGGCACCTTCCGGGGAGATCTCTGATCATGTGGCAGGTATACCTGTATCTCGCGAACGAGCGTCGGCAGTCGGACGCACGCGAGGCGACGCGCCGTCGCGCAGACGGCGGCTCACGGATCCGTCGCTGGCGCACCGCGCGGCGCGCAGGACGGGCGACGCAGCAGGCGGCCCAGACCCGCTGACGCGGCCAGCGTCGCGACCCGGTCCAGCGCTCGCGCCCGTGACCGGGCCTCCAGATCGACATCAGACAGCCGGCCCTGTCGGGTCGGCTTTCTCGTCATCCGCAGCCAGATCCGACTAGCCTTGGACCGAACCAGTCGCCATCACCCGGAGCGTGCCTGATGCCCGATATGTCCGCGCCCATCAAGCTGGGCGCCAACTGCTGGAACCAGTACACCGACTGGGCCTCGTGGCTGTCGGCGCAGCACCGCGCGGAGCGACTCGGCTACGACTCGCTCTGGACCTGGGATCACCTCTACCCCATCGTCGGTTCGTGGCAGGGCCCCATCCTCGAGGCGTACACGGCCATCAGCGCGCTGGCCGCGACGACGGAACGCGCGACGGTGGGCCTGATGGTGGGCGCCAATACGATGCGCAATCCGGCGCTCACGACCAAGATGATGACCACCATCGACAACATCAGCGGCGGCCGGGCCATCCTGGGCATCGGCGCCGCGTGGTTCGAGACGGAGCACACCGGCTTCGGCATCCCGTTCGGGGACGGACCGCCGGAGCGGCTGCGCTGGCTGGCCCAGGCGCTGCCCATCATGCGCGGCATGCTCGATGGCAGCGAGCCGACCGTGACCGAGGGCATCTATCGGACCCATGCCGTGCGCAACGACCCGCCGCCGGTCCAGCGACACCTGCCCGATCCTCATCGGGGGGAGCGGCCGCCAGGTGACGCTCAAGCTCGTCGCGCGCTACGGCGATGCCTGCAACCTGGGCGGCACCGTGGCATCCCTGCCCGAGAAGGAGGCGGCCTTGCTCGAGCATTGCGCGACCGTCGGACGCGACGAGCGCGAGATCGAGCGGACCTTCGGCATCGGCGTGCCATCGATCCGCGACTCGCGTGCCGAGGCGGAGCGCGTTCATGCGGCGCTCTTCCGACACAACGGGGACGCACCCGTCTGGCAGGAGCAGCTCGTGGGCACGCCGGAGGACCTCGTGGAGATGCTGTCGCCACTGGTCGAGATGGGCTACCGTCACATCATCTGCGGCTTTCCCGCTCCCTACGATGAGGAGACGATGACCCGCCTCGCCACCGAGGTTCGGCCGAAGCTGGAGGCCATCGCCGTCCGCGATCATTGACGCTGCCGAACGAAGGCGTACCCCCGTCCGGCAGCGCTTCGACCTGGGCGACGTCCCGGGGCACGTCGGTCGATCGCCGGTCATTGCGGACTGTACGCGGCGACCCTTATCGCGGGCTTACGTGTCGAAGCGTCAGCGGTCATAAGCCCGCCGTAAGTCTCGATCGCTAGGCTGTCCACAGATCGAACTTGACGGGGCGGATGACGCTGGGTCGTCCGTCATCGATCGGGCTCGGTCGTCCCGTTCGACATCGGACCGCCGCCCCCGCCACCGCCGGCCCGCCGAATAGCCCGCCGTCTCAGCTCCCGCCTCCACCCGCCGGATGGAGGTCCATATGGAACCGCTCGCGCCCGACTGGCGGACCGTGGGTACCCCGCCGACCGCGCAGGGACCCGCGGGCACGCCCGGCACGCCCGGCACGCCTGCAGCGCGCAATATCCCGCTCAGCTCCAGGTCCGTGGCGTGGATCGCGGGCGTGCTCGTCGCCACGGCTCTCACGGGCGCGGCCATCGCGCTCGCGTTGGTGCCGACCGGGGGCGGTGTGGTCATCGGTGGGGACGTGTCCGCCCTGCCCATGGGCGCGGCTGACGAGGTGCCCATCGATGCGCTGCTGGCATCGACCGCCTCGCCACCAGCCGACCTCGTGGTGGATGTCGAAGGGGCCGTCGCGCGTCCAGGATTGGTCCACGTGCCGGCAGGCGGACGGGTGGGCGATGCGCTGACGCGGGCTGGTGGCTTCGCGGCTGATGCCGACCTGTCGCGGACCGCGGCGGAGCTCAACCTGGCCCAGCAGGTCACGGACGGGCTCAAGGTCGTGGTGCCGGCCCTTGGTGACGCGGCGGCCGACAGCGGTCCGGGCGACTCCCGCCCGGGCGACGGCGCGATCGTGGGGGTCGGGTCGGCGAGCGTCGGTGGGCTGGTCGACCTCAACCACGCCACGGAGTCGGAGCTCGATGCGCTGCCGGGCGTCGGCCCGGCGACCATCGCGAAGATCATCGCGGCACGACAGGCATCGCCATTCCAGGATTCACGGGATCTGCGCACGCGGGAGATCGTGGGCGAGGCCGTGTTCGCCAAGCTCGCCAAGCTCGTGACGGTCGGGCGCTAGGCCACGGCAACGATGCCTCGCGGCGCCTGGCTCGGACTCGGCGCGGTCGGCGCCGCCCTGGTGTCCGGCATCGCCGGACCGGGCTCGCTCATCGGGCCCCTGCTCGTGATCGTGTCCGCGCCCGTCGCGGTGCTGCTTGCGATGCGTCATCGTCCGGTGGCGGCGACCCTGCTCCTCGGCGCCCTGACCATCGTGCTCCGGTTCGTCTCGGGCACCGCCACCGCCCCGGCCGCGCCGAGACCGCCGGATACCTCCATCGCTGGCTCGTGGACGGCCCAAGTGCTGACGCTGGGTTCGACCGCAGACGGCAAGCAGCGTGCCACGCTCCTGGTCCGGCCCGCGGCATCACCCACCCCGAGCACCTCAGCCGAGCCGCGCGTGGGTCCGTGGCGGACGTACGCCTGGCTGCCACGGTATCCAGCGGTCATCCCCACCGATCGCATCGAGTTCGAAGAGACCGTCGAGCCGCTCCGTGCGGACGGCAGCGAGTTCGCCACCTACCTGGCGAGCATCGACGTCGTGGCCACGGTACGCATCGGTGCACTGCGGGTGACATCCGCGCCGATGGATGCGTTCGGGGTGGCCGAGCGGGTCCGGAGTGCCGCGGATGCCGCCCTGGCGCGGGTGCTCCCAGAACCGATGGCGGGGCTCGCATCGGGCATCCTGGTGGGTCGCCGCGACCGCGTGTCGCGTGAGGTGACCGACAGCTTCACCATCACCGGGCTCAGCCACGTCGTGGCCATCAGCGGCTGGAACATCTGCCTGGTCGCCGCGGTCATCGGTGGGCTGCTGGGCGCCATGGGCTGGTCGCGTCGCGGCCGCACGATCGCCATCGTGATCGCGCTCATCGGCTTCACGCTGCTGGCCGGCGGTGGGGCGAGCGTCATCCGAGCCGCGCTCATGGGTGGCGTCGCGCTCGTGGCACGCGAGACGGGACGACCCGGCAGCGCTGCTGCCGCTCTCGGGCTCGCGGTCTGGCTGCTGTTGGCGCTCGACCCGACGATGGTCGAGGACGTCGGCTTCCAGCTGTCGGTCACCGCGACCGCTGGTCTGCTCGCCTGGGGCTCTCGACTCACCCACCGCCTCGCTGGCCAAGGCCCGGGACGGCCGCGACGCTGGCTCGCCGAGTCGATGGGCGTGTCGCTCGCGGCGCAGGCAGCCACCCTGCCGCTCGTCCTCTTCCACTTCGGGCGACTCTCGCTCGTCTCACCCATCGCGAACCTGGTCATCGCACCGCTGGTCGCCCCGGCGATGCTCGTGGGTGCGGTCGCACTCATCGCCGGGCTCCTTGTCGGGACGGGGCTGCCGTTCGTGGTCGGTGCGCCGTTCGCGTTCCTCGGATGGCTGGTGCTGGGTGCCATGGTCGGGGTGTCGGGCGTGCTTGCTGGCGTCCCCTTCGCGAGCCTGGAGCTGCCACCGACCTGGGCGACCGTCCTGGCCCTCGGGGTCGCGGTCGCGGTGGGGGCCGTGGCGTGGGGTAGCCGGGGGTCGGCCTCGGGCGGGCACGACGACCCAGGCCCTGGCACGCGTACGGATGCCGTGCGCCAACGGCAGGGCGCCAATGCGGCCCCACAGGGCACCGCATCCGGCAGGACCACATGGCGTGGGGCGCCGCGGCGAGCCCGCCTCGTGGTCGCTGGTGTCGCCGTCCTGCTGGCGATGGCGAGCCTGGGGGCCACCCTCGGGGCACGCTCCGGTCCCGGGCGCCTGACCGTCACCGTGCTCGACGTCGGCCAGGGCGATGCCATCCTCGTGGAGGGCCCGCGGGGCGGGCGGATGCTGCTCGACAGCGGTCCCGACCCCGACCGGCTGCTGACCGTGCTCGACCGGCACATCCCGGCATGGGATCGGCGGCTCGACCTGGTCATCCTCACCCATCCCCACGAGGACCATGTCGCAGGACTCGCGATGCTTGTGCAGCGTTACCGGGTCGCGGCGATCGCCGAGAACGGGATGCTGGGTGCCGGACCTGGCGACGCAGCCTTCCGCAGCTGGCTGCGCGGTGCGCGGGTCAGCACCCAGCGACTGGCGGCCGGTGACCGGCTGTCGCTCGATGACCTACCCATCGCGGTCCGCTGGCCGATCCGGGGCGAGGTGCCGGCCCGGTCGCCGAGCGTCGGGCGCGCCATCAACGACACCTCCATCGTGCTCGACCTGCGCTACGGCCACCGACGCATGCTGCTCACCGGCGATATCGAGGATGACGTCGACCCCCGCCTCCTCGCGAGCGGCATCGGGAACGGGCAGCAGCTCGACGTGCTGAAGGTCGCGCATCACGGCAGCCGGACGGCGACGTCGGAGGCCTGGCTCGACGCGCTCCGACCGCGTGTCGCGATGGTCAGCGCGGGTACCGGCAATCCCTACGGACACCCCGCACCTGAGACCATCGCGCGACTTCGAGCCCACGGTGCGCAGGTGCTCCGCACGGACCTCGACGGCGACCTCCAGGTCAGCACGGACGGTGATGACCTGCGGACCGGCACGAGCGGCGGCCGTCCGGTCGCGGCAGGACCCCTGAGCCGCGCCATCGAGGCATCGCGGTGGGCCACGCCGTCCGGCCGGATCGCCCCCGGGTTCCTCTGCGCCATCCCGTTGCCGACCATCCGACTCGCACGCGTCACGTCGGGCACCGGCCCGCACCCGGCACGTGGATGGCTGATGGTCCCGGCACCGTCAGCACCGCCGCCGATCCACCCCCACGCGTCCCTCGCGAGCATCTGGTCGCGCGCTTGCTACGATCGACCTTGATCATGGTGCCCACTCGCGCGGCCGCGGCCGCTCTCTTCCTGTCGCTGTCGCCTTCGATGTGGCTGCAACGACACGCCGCGGCCGTCGCCGACGTGGCCTCGTTCCTGGCCGTTGGCGTGCAGCACGACGGGCACGTCGTCGACCGGTCGCTCGTGGAGACGGCGGCCCTGCTCCATGACCTGGACAAGGCGCTGCCGCCGGATCACCCGATGCGAGCCCTCGGGCACGGCCACGCCGGTGCCCGGTGGCTCATCGATCACGGCTACGAGGAGCTGGCGCCCGCGGTCGACAGCCACCCGGTCGGGCGCCTGAGTGTCGGCTCGTACGACGAGTGGGCACGCACCACGACCCTGGAGCAACGCATCGTGGCGTACGCGGACAAGCGCGCCCAGCGACGGGTCGTGTCCCTTGACGCTCGGTTCGCGCGATGGGAGCGACGGCACCCCGACCAGGGCGAGTGGCTCACGACAGCGCGCCGCAATGCGACCCAGCTGGAGCTGGAGATCTGTGGCCTTGCCGGCGTCTCACCGGACGGGGTCCGACGCAGGCCATGGTCGGCGGCGGCGTTCCGGAACGCAGCGTCCCGCGCCGACCCATCCCGGTCGGCGAGCGATCGGGCGTGATCCCCGTCGCATACATCTGGGGCGAGGATGCCTGGGGCATCGAGCGCGCCGCGCGGGACCTGGCTCGCGATTGGGCCGGCGACGACGGCACGCCGCTCGAGACATGGCGGACGTCGCTCGACGACGACGCGGGAGCGGATACGGGCAGCAGCGGCAAGCGCCGGGCGCGGCTGCTGGACGAGATCGAGGTCCGCCTGGCGACCGCCACGATGTTCGGCGGTGGCACGCTCGTGGTCGTGCGTCAGCCGGGCAGCCTGCTCCGCGAGACCGCGGCGCGTGAGCGAACGACCGCCCTGATCGGGACGGTCGCACCCGGCAACGGCCTCTGCTTCGTCGATCTCGTCGGCCAGGACGCCAAGGGCCCGGCTGCCTCGGGCATCCTGCGCGATGCGGTCGCGGCGGCGGGAGGGCTCGTGCGGGAGCTGCCTGCCCTCACCCGGGATCGGATGGAGTCATGGCTGGCCGGGCGAGCCAGGGAGCTGGACGTTCGCCTCGGCCCGGGCGCCGCCCAGGCGCTCGCGCAGCGGGTGGGCGCATATGTCCGCGAGGGCGACGTCGATCGGCGCCGGCAGTCCGAGCTCGCCAACGGTGAGCTGGAGAAGCTGGCGCTCTACCGACCGGGCGGGGACATCAGCCGTGCGGACGTCGAGGAGCTGGTCCCGGAGGCGATCCCCGGCTCGACCTGGGCGTTCCTCGATGCCCTCGCCGCGCGCAGGGTCGCGGATGCCGCCCTCCTCGCCGACCGGCTGCTGGCAGGTGGCACGCCGCTCCCGGTGCTCGTGAGCCAGGTCCACCGCCGCCTGCGAGAGCTCATCATGGTCCGTGAGCACCTCGACGCGGGCACCCGGCCGGCGGAGCTCGTCAAGCAGATGCGGCTCCAGCCGTTCCGCGCCCAGAAGCTCGCGGAGCAAGCGGCGACCTGGACCGCGGACGGGCTCGCGGCGGCACTGGGCGGCCTCGTCGAGCTGGACCTTCGCAGCAAGGGCATCAGCCTCGATGGGTCGACGGTGCGCATGGATGACGCCATCGACGCGCTGGGCATCCAGCTCTGGATCGCGGAGCATGCCACCCGGACGACGACCGGGCGCTGACGATCAGTCGAAGAAGGTCCCGGGCGCCTGCGCGACGCGCTCGCGCACCTCGCGATCGGACTCGATGGCGAAGACGCAACGGCCATCGGGGATCTCGAGCAGGTCGATGAGGTCGGGGTCCAGGTACAGTTGGTGGCAGCGCATGCACAGCGAGGCCGGGATGGCGAATCGCAGCCGCTCCTCGCCGTCAGGCAGGCGGAACGTGGCATCGAACCGCGAGTCGATGAGCGGTTGGCTGCACTGCGGACAAGCGTCCCGAAGCCAGGACATGGCAGGCGAGGTTCCTCTGGGCCCCGACCGGTCCATCCGGTCGTCTGGAACGCGATCCTATGCCCCGCTCCGCACCGGTCCCAATGGGCCGCTCGTACCCTCCCCCATCCCCCGGATGCCGGGTCGGGTGAGGGATCGCGCGCCGTACACCGCCTACTGGATGTGCAGCAGCAGGGGTGCGTCCGACCAGAGCTTCTCGAGCTGGTAGAAGTCGCGCTCCGGTGTCGCCAGGACGTGGACGATGACCGAGCCGTAGTCGATGAGCGCCCAGTGCGCCGACGGCCCGCCCTCGCGGCCATAGGGCATGACGCCCTCATCCTTGAGCGCCTCGATGATGCCGCCGGCGATGCCGCCGAGCTGCCGCTCCGAGCCACCGGAGCAGATGACGAGGTAGTCTGCGATGCTCGTGAGCGTGTGGATGTCGATGAGCACGATGTCCGACGCCTTCTTGTCCGCGGCCAGGTCGACGATGCGGTGCGCCAGGGCGAGCGCCTCCGGGTCGATCTGCGCTGCCGCGTCGACATCGAAGGTGGACGGGTCGAGCGGGTCGCGTCCCCGCCGCGGGCGTCCGGGTCGATCGGGCAGACCGCCCCGCTTGCGGATGGGTGCCGCCTCCGTGAGCGACACCTGGTCGATGGGTGCTGGCTGTGCGGCGACCGCCGCAGCCGTCGCGATCTCCGCCACGGTCGGCTCGGCCGCTGCCGGCTCCGCCGCGGGCTCTGGTTGCTCGTCGATCACGCGGTCATCGTCCCCCATCGTCGCCATCTGCGCCATACAGTCCATTCGTCGCGATGCACCGTGCCACCGCGTCCGGCACCAGGTAACGGATCGAGCGCCCGGCTGCGACCCTTGCGCGGATATCGGTCGCCGACGGACCCAGGTCGGGCCCGTCGAGCATCCGGAAGCGGTCCGCCTGGCCCGGGAAGCGGTCGTGCAGCCACGTCCCGGGGAGCGGCTCGTACCCGAGACGCGGCACGACCGCGACGCGGCACAACTCCAGCAGCCGCTGCGGTCGATGCCAGTCCGCGAACCCGCGCAGCGTCTCCACCGAGAGGATGAGCCACGGATCGGCCAGGCCAGGACCGGCGAACCGACCTTCGGCGTGGAGCGCCTCCAGGGTATCCACGGTGTAGCTGGGACCTGGCCGCTCGAGCTCGATGCGGCTGACCCGGAACGCATCGTTGCCGGCCACGGCCAGCTCGACCATCGCCACCCGCAGGGTCGCGGGGCTGGTGGCCTGCCCGGACTTGTGGGGTGACTGCGCGGCCGGCACGAACAGCACGCCCGCGAGGTCGAGCGCCTCACGTGTCTGCTCGGCGACCGCGAGATGCCCTACATGTATCGGATCGAACGTGCCCCCGAGGATGCCCCACGGTCGTGCGTCGTCGAAGGTGACCGGCCATCGGCTCAGCCCCACGTGTCGCCACCCCACTCCAGCTCGTGGGGCCCGATGCGGACCGTGTCACCGGTCTTCACCCCGGCACGCACGAGCGCCTTCTCGATGCCCAGCTTGCCCAGCTCGCGCTGGAACCGCTGGGCCGACTCCTCGTTCTCGAAATCGGTCTGGGCGACCATCCGCTCGATGCGCCGGCCGCGGACCCGCAGCACATCATCGGTATCGTGGTCGATGCTGAAGGACGACTGGGCACCTTCCGGTCGATGGACCACGACCCCCGCCGGCTCGCCCGGGCGTGACAGCTCCTCGGCGTCGGGCAGCAGCCGGGCCAGCTCGCCGAGCAGCTCCGTGATGCCCACCCCGTCCTGGGCCGAGATGGCCACGACATCGAGCCCGTCGGCCTGGCGTGCGCGGACGAATGCGGCGAGCGCTTCCGATGCGCCAGGCAGGTCCAGCTTGTTGGCGACGACCAGGGTCGTCTTCTCCAGCAGCCGTGGATCGCGTGCCTCGAGCTCGTCGCGGATGATGCCGAAGTCCCGTTCGGGGTTGGCCGCCGCGATATCCACGACATGGACCAGGACGCGGGTCCGCTCCACGTGGCGCAGGAACGCGTGGCCCAGGCCGGCGCCACCGGAGGCACCCTCGATGAGCCCGGGCAGGTCCGCGAGTGTCACCCGTCGGTGATCCGCGGGGTCGCGGACTTCCAGGTCAAGGACACCGAGGTTCGGCTCCAGGGTCGTGAACGGGTAGTCAGCGATGCGTGGCGTGGCCGCGGTGAGGGCCGCGAGGAGCGTGCTCTTGCCCGCGTTGGGGAGGCCCACCAGGCCCACATCGGCGATGAGCCGCAGCTCCAGGACGAGCGTCCGGCTCTCGCCCGGCTCGCCCTTCTGGGCGTGCTTGGGCGCCTGGTGGGTGGCTGTCGCGAAGTGGGTGTTGCCCAGGCCGCCCCGGCCGGCGCGCGCCGCCAGGAGGCGCTGGCCGGGTGCCACGAGGTCGGCCACGAGGTCCCCGGTGGCCCCATCCAGCACGACCGTGCCCGGCGGGATGGTCAGGTCCAGGTCGTTGCCGGCCTTGCCGTGACGTCGAGACCCGGCGCCCGGGGTGCCGCTCGGGGCCTTGAAATGGTGCTTGAACCGGTAGTCACCGAACGTCGTCTGTCCCGCATCCACGACCAGGTAGATGGAGCCACCGCGACCGCCGTCGCCGCCGTCGGGACCACCCTCCGGCACATGTGCCTCGCGCCGGAACGACGCCGCGCCATCACCACCGTTGCCGGCGACCAGGGTCAGTGTGACGCGATCAAGGAACATGGTGCATCGACTGGGGCGCGACAGGGATGCCGGTCAGTGCATCGCGGACCGGCGTCCGGCGAGGGGTCAGGACTCGACCGCCTGTCGGGTGAGGCTGGCCAGGAACTGGGCGTTGGTCTCGGTCTTGGCGAGTCGGTTGAGGAGCAGCTCGATGCCTTCGTTGGTGCCCACGGCGCCGAGCATCCGGCGCATGGTCCAGACCATCTTGAGCGTCGCCTCGTCGAGCAGCAGCTCCTCGCGCCGGGTGCCCGAGCGCTGGATGTCGATGGCCGGGAAGATGCGCTTCTCGGCCAGCTTCCGGTCAAGGATGAGCTCTGAGTTGCCGGTGCCCTTGAACTCCTCGTAGATGACGTCATCCATGCGCGAGCCAGTGTCCACGAGGCAGGTCGCGATGATGGTCAGCGAGCCGGCTTCCTCCAGCTTGCGGGCCGCACCGAAGAACCGCTTCGGGGGATACAGCGCGATGGGGTCGATACCACCGGTCAGCGTCCGGCCGGACGACGGCAGCGCGAGGTTGTATGCCCGCGAGAGACGCGTGATGGAGTCCAGGAGGATGACCACGTCGCGACCCGTCTCGACCTGGCGCTTGGCGATCTCGAGCGCCATCTCGGCGACCCGGGTGTGGTTCTCGGTCGGCTCGTCGAAGGTGGAGCTGATGACCTCGCCCTTCACCGACCGGCGCATGTCCGTGACCTCCTCCGGGCGCTCGCCGATGAGCGCGACCATGAGCAGGATGTCGGGATAGTTGGAGGTGATGCCGTTGGCGATGCTCTTGAGCAGCATCGTCTTGCCGGCCTTCGGCGGGCTGACGATGAGCGCGCGCTGGCCCTTGCCGATGGGGTTGACCAGGTTCACGAGCCGCTGGCTGAGGCTCTTGGGATCGGACTCGAGGTTGATGAGCTCGATGGGATGGATGGGCGTCAGGGCATCGAAGTGCGGCCGGCGCTTGGCGGTCTCGGGATCGACGCCATTGACCGACTCGACCCGCAGCAGGCCCCAGTACTTCTCGCCTTCCTTGGGCGCGCGCCCGACACCCGACACCCGGTCACCGGCACGCAGCCCGAATCGTCGGACCTGGCTGGAGCTGACGTAGATGTCGTCCGGGCTGGGCATGAGGCCCCGCCGCCTCATGAAGCCGAAGCCGTCCTCGACCACGTCCAGGATGCCGGCGGCGAACTGCTGGCCGCCGCGCTCCACCTGGCGCTGGAGGATCCGCTCGACGAGGGCGTCCTTGCCCATGCCGTCGGCGCCCGCGACGTCCAGATCGCCACCGATCTCGACCAGCTCGCGGATGTTCTTGCTCTTCAGCTCATTGACGTTCATGGGCACCAGCAGGGTCCTCGGTAATGGAACGGGTTGGGGTGCGCGGGGGCGACCCGGGATGTGAGGAGGCACGGCCATACTCGCCGATGCACCACGGCATCCGGTGGGTCCACGTGCTGGGATGTCCTGCGGACCGAGCCGGAAGGTCACGGCTTGGGAATGGGTCCGGGGAACGGGTCGATGATAGCACCCGGCGCACGAAGGTCAAGTGCACCGCTCCGCCATCGCTCGAACGCCGACGTGTGACTTCTCGGGGATTCTGCCTGCAGGGCCCTCAACGCCTGTTCTCAGCCAGGCTTTGGCCAGGACTCCATCGGCCGCAGGGCTCCACGCGCCGGGTGGCCAACGCGGGCTCCCAGCCGGTCTGGTCTGAGCGGCTACTGAGTGATGTCGCGGGTATCGACGACGCGGATGAAGTCGGGATAGTCGTCCCAGCGTTTCGTCGGCGTTTGCCAGACGACGAGCGGACCGACGGCGAATGTCTCGCTGAAGCCCAAGACCATCGGGAGATCGACCAGGGCGTCCAGTCGGCGGTCGTAGACCTGCGTCGGTTCCTCGCCGAGCCCGACGTCGGGGTCGAGCGACTGCTGACAGAACCCGATCGCCCGGTCGTTGAGGGTGAGCCACTCGAAGGTGGTATCCGAGTCGGCCAGGATGGGGCGACCGACGGTCCCGGACGCGAGGTCCTCGACGAGGCACAGCACGTGATAGTCCATCGTGTTCCAGGCCGCCGAAGCACCGTCGAGCACCAGGGTGGCGAAGGTCGTGTCGAGCCTTGCCTGCTGGCCCGTCTCGACGTTGGTCACGAGGGTGTACGTCTCCCCGTCTTCGTCCACGCCCCATGCCATCCAGGGCCACGAGATGGCCGGCAGGCCGGCATGATGGGCGAGGGTCGTGCGCTTCCCGGTGCGCAGGTCCTCCTGCCGGACGACGGCGTTGCGGAGCGGGTCGCCGCCGGCGAGCGGCCCGATGGCCTGCCCCCAGACGACCAGGTCGCCACTCACCGATGGCACCGGCCAGGGCCCCTCGACCACGGCGCCGTCCTTGTGGGGCGCGTGGGCGAGCTCCCGGGTCGTGCCCGTGTCGCGGTCGTAGAGCCGCAGGTGCCAGTCATACCCGTAGGGGTTGTCGTCGGACTCCATCCACACCACCCAGGGACCATCGCTCGCCGCGAAGACGAGCTGGCTCAGGGGCGAGGTGAGCTTCGCCATCTTCTGGACCGTGCCGTCCGCGACGCGCACGAGGACCGCGTCGCTCCGGCCCCAGGTCACCTTCCCCTCGATAGAGAACTCCTTGGGCTGGCTGGCGCCGATGAGCCACTCGCCGTCCGAGGTCGCCGCGCCCGCCAAGTTGAAACGCCGGTCGTGGCCCAGGTCGGTGGCGATCGAGTGGACCGGCACATCGCCCCACGCCTCCGCCATCGGGATGACCCGCGGCGTGAAGGTCAGCGGTGTCGGTGATGTATCGGGCGCCTGCGAGGGCGCCGGGCTGGCGGCGACGGCAGCGGCGGCTGTGCAGGGCCCCGGCGATGTCGATCCGCTGGTCTTCGCGATCGCGGGTCGAGCAGACCCCCCGGGCATCGGCGATGCCGACATGGATGGCGCGTCGGCCACGGATGCCGAAGGCGGACCGGCGATGACGGTGAGTGCGATGACCGCGCCGATGAGGCCGATCCGCCTTCGTGTGTTCATGCGTGACTGTCCCGACTCACCAGACGTATCCCTTGCCGCAGTTGCTCATCAGCCACTCGAGATGCGCGTTGCTGATGTAGCTGTGAGCCGGAACATCGTCCGACCAGCTCCAGAAGGTCGTGCCGCGGACCGAGTCCTCGTAGTAGGACGTGTCGCCGCTGTCCTTGTAGCCGTGGACGGCCACCCAGTGCCCGATGTTCGCGTTGGTGGGGTGGCCGACCAGGTGATACCCGCGCCCGCTCCACTCGTTGATGTTGGACGCGAGCGGCATCACCAACAGGGCTCGTCGATACCGTCGTGGGCGGATTCCCTGAGAAGTCACACGACGACACGGGGCGTGGTCACGGCCCACGATGCGGACGCGCTCATCCTCGCGGATGGTAAGCGGCCGCAATCCGTGGCCCTGGCCTGCCGAGCGGATCCGTCGCACTGCGGCTGCCATGGATCCTCCGCCCTCGACCTGTGGGCTCTTGATGCGGACAGCGACCGATCAGGCCGATCCTGGGCCTGGGGCCATGGATGGGCAGCCGTGCGACACGCGGAGCGACTCGATCGGCCGGTGATCGGCCCCCTCATGCGCCAACCGACCCAGGCATCCGACGGGAGGTCACACCACGGTCCCGATCGGCCTGATCATGCGCCAGGCGACTTGCCGGCCCTGGCTTCCTCGGCGATCCGGCCGTGCCTCGCGGCCGGTCGCCCGACACTCAGCCCTTGGCGGCCGCCGCGGCGCGAGCCGACGCCCAGTCCTTCTGGAACTGGACGATGCCCGCGTCGGTGAGCGGGTGATGGACCATCTGCTTGAGGACCTTGAACGGCAGCGTCGCCACGTGCGAGCCGGCGAGCGCCGCGTCAGTGACGTGGCGCGGACCGCGGATGGACGCCGTCAGCACCTCGGTCTCGAGGCCGTGCATCTCGACGATGGACACCAGCTCCCGGATGACGTCCATGCCGTCCTGGTTGATGTCATCGAGCCGGCCCACGAACGGCGACAGCAGCGACGCTCCCGCCTTCGCCGCCAGCAGCCCCTGGTTGGCCGAGAAGATGAGCGTGCAGTTGGTCTTGATGCCCTCTTCCGCGAAGCGCGAGATGGCTTCCAGGCCCTCCTCGCTCATGGGCACCTTGACCACGATGTTGGGGGCGAGCTTGGCGAACGCCCGACCCTCCCGGAGCATCCCCTCGACATCCTCGGCCACGACCTCGGCGCTCACCGGGCCGGGCGTGATGCCGCAGATCTGCACCAGCACGTCCTCGTATGACCCTCCGACCTTGGCGTACAGCGAGGGATTCGTGGTCACGCCGTCCAGCACGCCCCAGCGCGCGGCGATGCGGATCTCCTCGATGTCGGCGGTGTCAAGGAACAGCTTCATGGGTCGGTCGCCCCCTCGGTCGGCACGGATGCGGGTCCGCGAGAGTGTACCTCCGAGCTGCTCCGACGCCGGGAACTGACCCCCTCCCCGCCAGTCCGCGGAAGCGGCCCCGGCTACCGTCAGCGCGATGGTCGACGCGCCAGGAAGACGGCGACGAGCAGCCCTCCAGCGCCGATCGCGGCCCCCACCACGAGGAGCTCGTCCAGGGCGCCCGGGCCACCCGTTGGCGGCGGGACAGCCGTGGCACCCGAAGATGGGCGCGGCTCAGGGGTCGGTGTCACCCGCGGAGCGGGGGTCGGTGGCGGGGTGATGGACGGGCCGTAGGACGCGGCTGGCGTCCGTCGATGATGGTACCGGCCGACGCGGGCGCCGCATCGCCCGACGAGACCGGGGTCGGCGAGGGCGGCGGCACCGTGGTGTATTCGTAGGCACCGATGTCCGGCGCATACCCCTGGGGCACCGGCACGCCATCGACGTCGATGGTGCCGATCGGCCCCAGGTCCGTGGGCCGGATGGCGTCGATGGCGGGGCTGTCGGACCGCAGGTGGAGGTCACCCGCGCGTGCGTCGACGAGTCGGGGGTCGACCATGCGCGAGGTCGGCGCGAGGTCGTAGGTCACGGACGGCCGACCGTCAGACGCCCAGTAGATGTTGTCGGCCTCGACGAAGCCGTCGGTGCAGGTCGCCGCGGCCTCCTCGCCCCACAGGATGTTGCCGAGGACCTGGAGCTCGTCACCCGTGAGCTCGTGGGCGCAGTTGAGGGCGACAGAACCCTTGCCCGTGAGCACGCTCGTGTTGTGCATGATGCGGGTGCCCGTGACCGGCCCGTAGCGCGAGCCGAGACCGTGCACGACGGCGAAGTTCGCCAGCTGGAGGCTGGAGTGGTCGGCGTTGTAGGCGATGAGCGTGTCGCTCGTGCGCGGGTCACCCAGCTCGATGAAGTCGTGGTTCTGGCTGGACACGTTGTGATGGATGACGTTGCGGCGACCGCCGTAGACGGAGATCGCTGAGCCGTCGCGACCGCCGAAGAAGCGGGAGCACGCGACGCTGCCGGAGATGCGGTTGCCCGCCACGACGTTGTCATCCCCCTGGAGGTCGATGCCCACGGCGCCCGAATCCGATCCGGGGTCGTTGCTCTTCATGTCGTTGTCCCGGAAGTCGCTGTCGAGGATCCGGTGATCGCTGGCACCGCGCGCGATGCGGACACCCGTGAACAGCTCCGTGGCGAGGATGCGCTGGATGATGCCGTGCTGACTGCCCCTGTCGACGAAGATGCCGTAGCGGAGACCTGCCGGCTGGTCGTTGCAGCGTGCGTCGTGCGTGGGCGGATCGGCCCGGACGTGGATGTCCTGGATGACGAACCAGTCGCCGGTGACCAGCACATCCTGGAACGCGTCCTCGATGATGGGCCGGGGGCCATCACCATAAGCGCCGATGGTGATGGGCGCGTCGCGGGTGCCCGACCAGCGGACATCGAGCGGGCCCGGCCACCGACAGCCACGCAGCAACAGCAGGCTGTCACCCGGTCGCAGCGCGGCCCGGTTGGCGCGCTCGAGCGAGCGCCATGCGGTGTCCGGTCGTCGGCCATTCGCGGCGTCCTGGCCGGCGTCGCAGTCGACGTGGAACGTCCGGCCGCTCACGACCGGTGGCGGGCTCCCAGCAGGCGCGGCGGCGCGCGCCGTCCACGAGAGCGCCGGGATGCAGAAGGCGACCGCGAGCGCAGCGGCGGCGACCGCCGCCCTGCGAGCGGCCCGGTTCAGCGCGCTGGCTCGACCGTCACGACCTGGACCGGCTGCCGGGTCGCAGCGGTGTCGTCCGGGCTGACCCCGATGGCCGCGGGCTTGCCCGGACCGGCCATGGCGGCACGCACGAAGGCGCGGAACAGCGGATGCGGTCGGTCAGGCCGGCTCTTGAACTCGGGATGGAACTGGCTGGCCACGAACCAGGGATGGTCCCGCAGCTCCACGATCTCCACCAGCCGACCATCGGGTGACTGGCCCGAGATGAGCATCCCTGCGGTCTCCAGCGCCTCGCGGTACTGGTTGTTGACCTCGAACCGGTGGCGGTGCCGCTCGTAGATGATCTCCGTGCCATATGCGGCCTCGGCCCGGGAGCCGTGCGTCAGGCGCGCCGGGTAGAGCCCCAGACGCATGCTGCCGCCCTTGTCTTCCACCTCGCGCTGGTCGGGCATCAGGTCGATGACCGGCGCGTCGGTGAACAGGTCGAACTCGGTGGAGTTGGCGTCGTGCTCGCCGACGACGTCACGGGCGAACTCGATGACCCCGCACTGGAGTCCCAGGCAGAGACCGAGATAGGGCACCTGCCGCTCGCGCGCATAGCGCGCGGCAAGGACCTTGCCCTCGATGCCCCGGTGCCCGAATCCTCCCGGCACCAGGACCCCCGCGGCACCATCGAGCTGCTCGGCGACATCGTCTGCGGTCAATCGCTCCGAGTCGACCCAGCGGATGCTGATGGCCCGCTCCTCCGCCCAGCCCGCGTGACGGAGCGCTTCGGTCACCGAGAGGTACGCGTCGGGCAGCTCGATGTACTTGCCCACGAGCGCGATCCGGACCTCCGGCTTGGGCCGCTTGATGCGCTCGACGAGCGCTGTCCATGAGGCCAGGTCGGCGGGCCCGGCGGTCTCCGTGAGACCCAGCTCGCGGACCACCAGGTCGCCCAGCCCGAAGGACTCGAACAGCAGCGGCACTTCGTAGATGGTCTCCACCGTCGCGCACGGGATGACCGCATCGCGGGAGACGTCGCAGAACAGGGCGATCTTGTCCCGCAGGTCGTCGTCGAGCGGGTTGTCGCTGCGGGCGACGATGACATCCGGCTGGATGCCGATGCTTCGGAGCTCCTTGACCGAGTGCTGGGTGGGCTTGGTCTTGAGCTCCCCGGTCGCGGCCAGGGCCGGCAGCAGGGTCACGTGGACATACAGCACGTTGCCGCGCCCGACGTCCTTGCGCATCTGGCGGATGGCTTCCAGGAACGGCAGCGACTCGATGTCGCCGACCGTGCCGCCGACCTCCACGATGACCACGTCCGATCGGCCGTCACGGGCGACCCGCCCGATGCGTTCCTTGATCTCGTTGGTGATGTGGGGGATGACCTGGACCGTGCCGCCGAGGTAGTCCCCGCGGCGCTCCTTGGCGATGACCGCCTGGTAGATGCGGCCGGTCGTGACGTTGCTCGACTGGGTGAGGTTCTCGTCGATGAACCGCTCGTAGTGCCCCAGGTCCAGGTCCGTCTCCGCGCCGTCGTCGGTCACGAAGACCTCGCCGTGCTGGTACGGCGACATGGTGCCGGGGTCGACGTTGATATACGGGTCGAGCTTGAGGATGGAGACGGAGAGACCCCGACTCTTGAGCAGCCGGCCGATGCTTGCAGCCGTGATGCCCTTGCCCAGCGACGATGTCACGCCGCCAGTCACGAAGACATACTTCGCCACGGATCAGGTCCTCCCCGGGGGTTTTTCCGATGCTACCGGAAAGCCGGTCCCGGAGCAAACGCTGCCGCCCTCCGAGCCCAAGTGGTCAACCGGAGACGGAGATGCCCTCGTGCGTCTCAGCCGGTGACGGAGCGGGGGCTGCCACCGACCTCCGTCCGACCGCCCCTGCCAGGTGACCGGGGAGCGTGCTGGCACCCAGACCCTCCAGGAGCGCTCGTGCCTCTTCGGCCGCGGTCTCGGCATCCCTGGGATCCGGGCTGAGCAGGGCACGGTCCATGAGCGACAGCGCGAGATTGAACCGGGCGCCCAGCTCTCGATGCACGGCCTGTGCTTCCTTCCAGCCCGTCGCCGCGACATCGTTGCGGCCCTCGAGCGCGGCGATGCCGGCCTCCAGGTTGCCGCGGACGCCCGACACCCAGCGGCCGTGGACACCCGTATCGACCATGCTCGCGAGCGCTGCCCTGGCGCGGGCCAGGTCGCGCTCCCAGAGGGCAGCATGGCCGGCGATGAGCCCACAGGCGAAGCCGTTGCCGGGCTCCACACCCTCCAGGCTCCAGGTCAGGAGCTCGCGTAAGCGACCGCCGGCGAGGGCCAGCCACATCCGGACCTTGAGCACCACGGTGCGTTCCTGGCTCGCGGAGGCCCCTGCCATCGCATCTTCGAAGCGGGCGACGTCCGTGGCGAGCCGCTCCCCCTCACCACGCAGCGCACGGATGGCGAGCTGGGTCCCTACGAGGTCGCTCACGTCCGGGTCGTACTCGAGGAGCATGCCCGAGAGGTGGTCGAACTCGGCGATGGCCTGGTCCCACTCCCCGACCAGGAACATCGCCTCGGTGGCATTGCCGGCCATGAGCCGAGTCCAGGGCCGGTTGCCCAGGCGACGCGCCTGCTCCAGCCCCACCAAAGCCGTGCGGACCGCCCGGAGCGGGTCATCGGTCATCTCGAGGAAGCTGATGTTGAGCCGCGCCCGGAGCTGTGACGTCACCAGCCCGTGGGTCTCGGCCAACTGCAGGCCACCGGTCAGGAGCACGAACCCCTCCCGGTACCGGCCGGAGTACAGCAGCGTCGTCCCCTTCGTCAGCACCGCGTCCGTGATGATCGACATGTCCTCGATCTGTTCGGCTGCCTGGAGGACCTCATCGATGAGCGCCAAGGCGCGGCTGTAATCGTCGGCGAACAGGTAGGACCGGGCTAGCGCGGCCCGCAATGCGATGACCTCCGGCTGGTCCCCCAGGTCGCTCACCGCGGCGAGTGCGGGCTCGATGATGGCGATACCGTCGAGCGCCTGACCGTGGGACATGAGCATCAGCCCGATACCCGCGGTCACCCGAGCGACGGCGAGGCGGTCACCGATGGCCGTGAAGACCTCGACGGCGTCGCGCAGGTACCGATGCGCGTCCTCGTAGCGCGATGCAGCGCGAGCGGCATCGCCACTCATCTCCATGAGGACGGCTCGCTCACGGGCGTCGCGGGTCACCTCGAGGGCAGGCTCCAGGTACGCGAGCGCCTGCTCCGGCGAATGGAGGGCCGCCGCCCGTTCGGCCGCGGCCCGAAGGGCGATGCGCGCCTGGGCGCCCACGGCATCCGCCTCCGGCCCGGGATCGGAGACCCGGTACGCGTCGAGGTAATGGGTCGCGAGGACGCTTGCGAGCTCGTCGTCACCGAGGGACTCGAAGTAGCGTGCCGCGGCAAGATGGCGGGTCCGCCGATCGCGGCGCGCCATTGTGCCGTATGCGACCTCCCGGATGAGCGCCTGCACGAAGCCGTACTGGCCACGCTCCGGGGATCGCGGGTCGCGGTTGTGGACCAGCACGTCGCGACGGACCAGGTCCCGGAGCCGTGCCTCCAGGTTGGGGTCCGGGTCGCCAGTGACCGCCGCGAGGGACGCCACGGTGAACGTCTGGCCCAGGATGGCGGCGTCCTGGAGCAGCGAACGCTCGGCAGTGCCCAGCGCATCCAGTCGAGCCGCGATGAGTGCATGGAGGGTGTCCGGGACGTCGAGGTGGGACAGGTCCCCGACGGGTCGATAGGTATCGTCGATGCGCTCCAGCCGGCCATCGAGCAGCAGCTTGCGGACGGTCTCGACCGCATACAGCGGGATGCCATCCGCACGGATGAGGATCGATTGCCGAGCGGCGTCGGGAAGACCCGGCACGAGACCCGACAGCAGGTCGTCCATGGCCGGGTCGGTCAGCGGATCCAGCGACAGTGCCACGAAGTTGCGGCGGCCCGCGCCCCAGTCGCGATGCCGGTCGAGGAACTCGGGCCGGGCGAGCGTGAGCATCAGGATCCGGTGATTGACGGACCACTCCGCCATATGATCGATGAAGTCCACCAACCCCTGGTCGGCCCAGTGGATGTCCTCGAACACCATCACCGTGGTGCCCAGCTCGCTCACCCGCTCGAAGAACGTCCGCCAGGCAGCGAACAGCTCCTCCCGGTCGGTGGCACGCAGCTCCTCGATGCCCAGGAGGCCCAGCAGCTTGGGTTCGATCCAGCGGCGCTCGCCCGCGTCAGGCACGTAGCGCTCCAGCGCTGCCGCGATCTTGCGGCGCGTCGTGGGCTGGTCGTCGCCCTCGGCCAGGTCGGCACGTTTTCGGACCATCTCGCCCAGCGCCCAGAACGTGATGCCCTCGCCATATGCGGGTGACCGCCCCTGGTGCCAGTAGACATCACCGACCAGGCCATCGATGTACTTCTGGAACTCCCAGGTGAGGCGCGACTTGCCGGTGCCGGCCTGGCCGGTGACCGATACGAAGCGGAGACGGCCATCCCGCTCCGTGGAGTACAGCAGGTCCTTGAGCAGCCGGAACTGCTCGTCCCGGCCGACGAACGGCGACTCGAGCCCCTCCGACCTGCCGATGCCCCCCAGCTTGCCCACGATGCGCAGCGCCCGCCACGCCGCCACCGGCGCGACCTTGCCCTTGACCAGGTGCTCACCTGCTGGCTCGTATGCGATCCCCTCTGCGGTCGCGCGGAAGGTCGCCTCGCCCACGAGCACGCAACCGGGCGGCGCCGCACCCTGGAGCCGGCTGGCGGTATTGACGAGGTCGCCCGCCACGATGCCCTGGCCGACGGCACCGAGGGTCACGGCAGCTTCCCCGGTCAGCACGCTCGCGCGCGCCTGCACCGGGTCGCCAGCCTCGTTCCCGCCCAGGGTTCGCACCACGTCGACCAGGTCCAGCGCGGCGCGGACGGCACGCTCGGCATCGTCCTCGCGGGCGACCGGCGCGCCCCAGACGGCCATCACGGCGTCGCCGATGAACTTCTCGACGGTGCCGCCATACCGGTCGATGACCTCGCGCGCCAGGTCGAAGTAGCGCGTCAGGAGCTCGCGCACGGCTTCCGGGTCGCGGTCCTCTGCAAGGCCTGTGAAACCGACCAGATCCGCGAACAGGACCGAGACCAGGCGCCGCTCCGCGACCGCCGATGCGGGCCGAGCCGCGGCATCCGGAGCGACGAGCGCATCGACGCTGGCCAAACTCAGCGCGCTGCCGCATTCGCCGCAGAACCGCGCCACGGGGTCGTTGGGCGTGGAGCACCTGGGGCAGATGACCTGCAGCCTGGCGCCGCACGACAGACAGAACTTCCGACCCGGCTCGTTCGCGGTCCCGCAGGCAGGGCAGGTCATGATCGGGGCAGGAGCTTCACGAACGACATCGAGGGTCGGCGACCATCAGCGCAGCGTAGCGCAGCCACCGGCGACGGCGGGGATGATATGCACCATCGAGCCAGGGGCGACGACGGTCGCCAGCTCCGCCCGCTGCCCGTCCACGAAGATGTTGATGAACGGCCGGATCCGCGGAGCCAGTTCGCAGAGGCGGTCCGACATGCCCGGCCAGCGTGCGTCGAGCACGTCGATGACACCTGCGACCGTGTCTGCCTCCAGGTCCAGCCGTCGGGGAGCGCCCGGGAACATCTCCACGAGCGACCGCGGCAAGAGCACCGTCGCCATGCGGCAGGCCTCAGGCGCCGATGACCGCGGTCTCCACGGACGAGATGCCCGGCAGATGCGATGCGATGAGGCGCCATGTCTCGCCGTCGTCGGCGCTGCCATAGAGCTGGCCCGTGCTGGTACCGAAGTAGATGCTCGCCGGGTCACCCTGGTCGGTGGCCATCGCCTCGCGCAGGATGCCCACGTAGGCATCGCGCGGCGGCAGGCCCGACGACAGCCGCTGCCAGCTCGCCCCGTCGTCCTGGGTCCGCCAGACCGCGAGGCTGGCATCGGGCACATAGCGCCCCCGGTCGTCGCCGTTGAGCGGGATGACATAGGCCGTGCTCGGTCGGGTCGGGTGGACGACCATCGGGAAGCCGAACTCCGAGGGCAGGCCGGCGGTGATCTCGGCCCAGGTGCCGCCACCATCATCCGAGCGATAGACACCGCAATGGTTCTGCTGGAACAGCACCTCCGGTCGCGACGGGTGGCGCGCCAACTTGTGCACGCACTGGCCGGTCTCGGGGTGCGGGTCCGGCAGGAAGCCAGCCCGGACCCCCTGGTTCTGGGCCACCCAGGTCGTGCCCCCGTCGCTCGTGTGGAACGTGCCCACGGCCGAGATGCCGACCCACATCTGGTCCGGGTCGGTGGGGTGGGGCACGATCGAGTGGAGGATGAGGCCGCCGTTGCCGGGTTGCCAGTCGGGTCTCGATGGATGCGCACGGAGGCCTGCGACATGCTCCCAGGTGACACCCCCATCGCGGCTGCGGAAGAGACCCGCCGGTTCGACCCCGGCGTACAGCGCTCCATGGGCGGGCGTGACGTTCCACACCCGGGTGACCGCCGGCTCGCCGTCGCCGTAGCTGAGGCCTTCGCTCGACTGGGTCCAGGTCACGCCCAGGTCCGTGCTGCGCCAGACCGTCGGCCCGTACCAGGGGCTGCCGGCTCCTGCGAGCAGGGACCGACTCGCGGGGTCCCATGCGACGTGCTGCACGGGCATCGTGCCGCAGAACGGGCCCTGGATGCGCGCGCCAGCGGCATCGGGCTCGACCACGAATGCACCCTTGCGGGTGCCCACCAGGATCACGTGATTGGTCGACATCCGCACACGGTACCGAAACCGGGCCCGGAGGTCATCCCCCGCCGGCGGCGGAGGGCATCGGAGCGGCTCGGGCGGCCGGGCGCTACGATCGGCACGAGAGGATCAGGCACCCCAGCAGCACGAGGTTCAGGATGCGTCAGCTCCATGGGATCGCGCGGGTCACACTCGCGGCGGCCCTCATGCTCAGCACAGCCGGTGTCGCGGCCGCACAGTCGCCCGCGGCCAGCCCTGGCGCCCCCACCCTGGCCGGCACCGAGTGGGTGCTCGCGTCCACCGGTGCAGGTGGCACCCAGACCCCCGTCCCGACCGGGGTGAGCGTCTCGCTCCAGATCGATGATGCCCCGGGTGGCGCGCTCGCTGGTGGGAGCGGTGGCTGCAACCGGTACATGGCGCCCGTCACCATCACGGACACGGCCCTCACGTTCGGGCCTGCGGCGAGCACCATGATGGCGTGCCCCGACCCCCAGGGGTCGTTCGAGCAGCAGTACTTCACCGCGTTGGGCACCGTCGCCACGTACAGCATCGCCGGTCAGACGCTGACCCTGTCCGATGCCAGCGGTGCCGCCGTCCTGGTGTTCGACGCCGCGCCGGCCGCCACCGTCGAAGGGGCATGGGTGGTGACGGGCTACAACAATGGCAAGCAGGGAGTCGAGACCCCACCCGACGGCGCCGGCCTGACGGCCGACTTCTCCCCTGACGGGACGGTCTCCGGCAACGGCGGCTGCAACACCTTCAGTGGTGGCTACAGCTACACCGCGGACAGCATCCATATCGGGCCCCTGATGTCGACCATGATGGCCTGCGACGACGCCACCAACACGCTCGAGCAGCAGTACCTCGCCGCGCTCCAGAACGCGACCGTCTGGGCCATCCAGGATGGCTCGCTCGAGCTGCGGGACGACGGCGACGCGCTCCAGGTGTCGTTCGCCCGACCGTAGCCGGGCCCGACCCCGACTGGCCGGCTGGCATCATCGCCAGTGGGCACGTACCCTACACATGCCGGCCGCATGACCCGCGGCCCGCACATCCCGGTCGGGTGACCCGATGGATGGTCACGCCCGGACAGCCCATGGCCCACGATGGCCACGAAGGAGCGAGGACCTATGACCGACGACAAGACGACAGCGGCCGCCGACGAGACCGTGGTCATCACCGCGGAAGTCGCGGATGACAAGGGTGTCATCGCCGAGGGTGGCGTCGCCATCCAGGGTGACCATCTGCTGCTGGTCGCCCGCTTCGCGGATCCGACGGTGGCAGCCGCCGTCTATGACGACCTGCTCAATGGCGAGGTCGCCGGCAAGTTCCACATCGACGGCGTGCTGGTGGCCAAGTCCGACCAGGGCGGCAACATCACCATCGAGAAGCTGACCGACCATCACACCCGGCGCGGCCTCAAGTGGGGCATCGTGGCGGGTGTCGTGGCAGGCATCGTCTTCCCGCCCAGCATCCTCGCGAGCGCCGCGGTGCTCGGTACCGCGGGTGCGGCGGCCGGCAAGATCGGCAACGTCCGCCAGAAGGCCAAGGTCGAGAAGGAGGTCGCGGACGTCCTGACGCCGGGCACCTCCGGCATCCTGGCGCTCATCACCCTCGAGGACCTGCCGGCCGTCAAGGAGACGATGCCCCAGGCCCAGGAGGTCAAGACGATCCCCGTGGATGACACGACCGCCGCCGCCATCGAGAAGGCCGCCTCCGACACCAAGTAAGGTCCCTGAGCCGGCCAAGCGCCGGCCCAGACCACGCACCGAGGCCCCGGTCAGTCGACCGGGGCCTCGTCGTTGCTGCGTTCCAGGGCGGTCGGACCGCCCAGTGTCAGACGGCTGTCTCCTGCTCCAGCTCGAGCAGGTCCTCGTCCGCATCCTCGGTGAGCTTCAGCCACACGAACAGGCCGGCAAGCAAGGCCAGCGGCACCAGGATCGCGGCCGCGATCAACAGTCCGATGACCGCGCCCAGGAATTTCAGGATCCCCATCGTCGTGTCGACCTCCACGTGTCGTGCTCGTAGTGGTCCAGTGTAGGACGTTCCGTCACGGGGGGGCCTGCGACCCCATCAGCGCTCCGACCGGAGTCGCCAAGCCGGGCCCTGCTGGACCATGATGTCGATCTCCTCGGGCGTGAACTCCGCGAGCACATGGTGGACGCCCGTCCGGGCCCCCATGAGCAGACGCACGAGATATGCGCCGTCCTGCTCGAACAGGAAGACATCCCGTGGCTGTTGCTGGTCCAGGTAGCGACCCAGGACACGCAGCGCACGTTCGTAGGTGCCGGCGACCGCGGGGGCTCCGTCCGTCTTGGTCCCCCGACGCGCGCGTGCCTCATCCATGAACCGGGCGATATCGTCGTCGAGGAACGTGTATGTCTCCTTGCCGATGTGCCCGGTGACATCCTCCATGTGTGCCGTAGATTCGTTGGTGGTGAGCGCGATGCCCTGGACCACGAAGCCGTCGGGTGCCTCGAGGATGAGGATGCTGCGCATGCCGCGCTGGTCGATGAACCCGCCGAGGGACCGGAAGACCTCCTCGTAGTCCTGGCGTGGTCGTCCGTCGTAGATCCTCATGTCCCCACTTTAGCGGCTGTACCCCTCGCTGAGGCCCCGGATGAACTGCCGGGAGAAGACCGCGAACAGGATGATGAGCGGCAATGCGCCCAGGGTCAGCGCGGCCAGCAGCGACGGGTAGTCGTTCAGGAACTGACCCACGAACTGCTGGACGCCAAGGGTCACCGTCTGGTTGCCGCGACTGGGCGCCAGGATGAGGGGGAACCAGAGGTCGTTCCAGACCGGGAGCATGGTGATGGCGGCGACCGCGGCGAGGCCCGGCCGTACCAGGGGCAGCACGATCGAGAGGGTCCGCAGCTCCCCGATCCATCGATCCGAGCTGCCTCCTTGAGCTCCGTGGGCACCGACCTGAAGTAGGTGACCATGAGGGCGACGGCGATCGGGATGCTCATCGCGGTGTAGACCAGGATGAGCGCGGCGAGGGTGTCGATGAGATGCCACGAGACCATCGTGCGCAGGATGGGCACCGTGCCCAGGCGGATGGGCAGCATGATGCCCAGGATGAACAGCCCGGCCAGCCACGGCGCCAGCCGGACCTTGTACTCCGTGATGGCGAACGCCGCCAGCGTGGAGCAGACCAGCGTCAGGATCGTGGTCGAGAGCGTGACGATGAGGCTGTTCTGGTAGTTGAGGACGAAGTTGCCGCGCGTGAACACGCGCCGGTAGCCTTCGAGGCTGAAGGTGTCCGCGTCGGGCAGCCGGAACGGGCCATCGAAGATGGCCGGGGTCGTCTTGAAGGAGTTCATGATGACCACCAGGATGGGCGCGATGGCGATGACCACGAACACCAGCAGCAGGGCGTGCACCATCGCATCCGAACCGCTCATCCGGGGTCTGCGGCGTACCGGGCGACGGCCCTCCCCGCTGGCGCCCGATGCCGCCTGCTGACCTGCCACGCTCATCGTCGTCCCCTACATCTCGTATGACTTGAGACGCCGCTGCAGCAGCAGGAAGTAGACCGCCGTGGCCGCGAGGATGATGACGAAGATGACCGTCGCGACCGTGGCGCCGAGGTCCAGGTCGGCGAGCTGGCCGCTCTCCCCAAAGAACGTCCGATAGAAGAACGTGCCGAAGATGTCGGTGCTGTAGTTCGGCCCCGGTGCCGCGCCGTTCAGCGCGAACACGAGGTCGAACCCGTTGAACGTCCAGATGTAGGTCAGGATCGCGATGAGCCCGAAGGCGGGCGCGATGAGCGGGAACTTGATGCTCCAGAACTGCTTCCAGCGGGACGCGCCATCCAGTCGGGACGCCTCCATGAGGTCGTCTGGGATGGCCAGCAACGCCGCGTACAGGAAGATCATCGGGATGCCCACGTACTGCCACACGGACATCAGGGCGATGGTCGGCAGCGCGGTCGTCTGGTTGCCCAGCAGTGGGGCATCCACGAGGCCCCACAGAGGATTGATGATGAGCCGCCACAGGAACCCGACGATGACCACTGACAGCGTGGCCGGGATGAACAGGAGCGTCCGGTAGGCGCCCGTGGTGCGACGCACGGAGCCGGAGGTCAGCAGCGCCGCCAGGAGCAATGCGACCGGTACTTCGACCAGCAGGTGGATGAGGAAGTACTCGATGTTGTTGGCGAACGCGTTCCAGAACCTGGAGCTGACCGTCGGGTTGGTGAACAGGTAGACGTAGTTCTCAAGACCCGCGAAGCGATCGCCTGCAGGGTCGTCGGTGTCCACGAAGCTGCCGATGAACGAGTTCACGAGCGGCAGCAGCGAGAAGAGCACGAATATCGCCAGCGCGGGCAGCGTCAGCAGCACGAGGTAGACGTTCCGGCGCGCCGACATCATCGCGGATGATGCTCCGTCGTCGGGCCATGAGGAACGTCCGGCGCCCATGCGGACGCCGGACGACGGATCGGGGGCCGTGCGTCAAGCCGCGCTGCCTGGCACACGACCCAGCCTCCCGTGCGCTACTTCTGCTGGGGGACGTACCAGGACTCGAGCCCGGTCTGGAGTTCCTGGGCGACCTGCTCAGGGGTCATGGAGTCGGTCGTGTACATGACCTGCAACAGACGCCAGATCTCGTCGTCGAGCGGCGGCGTGCCGGAGCTCAGGCGGTCGAGGGCGAGTCGCGGGGTGAGCTCGGCGCCCACCTTGAGGTCCGCGAACTCCTGGGCCAGTGGGTTGGTGTACGTGACGGGTTCCTTGGTCATAGCGAAGAACCCGGGCACCTTGTTGACGTACAGGTCCAGGAACTCAGGGCTGGCGACCCAGTCGAGGAACGTCTTGGCGGCTTCCTTGTTGGTGCTCGAGGCGTTGATGCCGATGGCCATGTCAGGCATCTCCTGGAGATACCGCTGATCACCCGCGGCCGCGACCGGCGGTCCGAACACGCCAGTGTTGATGCCATTGGCGGTGACCTGGTTGATATCCCAGGAGCCGTCGGGCAGGATCGCGGCCTTGCCCAGCGCGAACAGCTGGACCATGTCCGCGTACTTCAGGCTTTCCTGGCCTGCCGGCAAGAACGGCTTCCAGTCGTCGAATGCCTTGATCGCTGCCACGAACTCCGGGTCTGTCAGCTTCTTGGTGCCGTCGATGAGGCCGAGTCGGCCTTCCTCGCCATGCCAGTAGTTCGGGCCGATGTTGGCCAGGCCGTTGTAGCCCAGCTGCCACGACTCGGCCGACCCGAGCGCCAGGGGCTCGTACTTGCCGGAGTCCTTCACCGCCTGGAGGACCGCCAGGAACTCGGCCTGTGTGGTCGGGACCTGGAGACCGAGCTCCGAGAAGATGTCCTTGTTGTAGAAGAAGCCCGCCAGGACCGCCGCGACGGGCACGCAGTAGTGGCTGCCGGCGTCATCGTTCCACGCCGTCAGGGCGCCCGCGTCGAAGGCGTCGAGGGCGGCCAGACCGTCAAGCTTCTCCAGGTAGCCCTTCTCGATCCAACTGCGGTTGACATCGAACGGTCGGCAGGTGATGAGGTCGGGCCCAGTGCCGCCCTCGACCTGTGACTGGATGGCCGCGTTGTACTCGTTGGTGTTGATGGGGCTGAACTCGACCTGGATGTCCGGATGTGCCGCCTCGAAGGCGGGCAGGATCTCGTCCTCCCACATGGCCAGGTCCTCGGTCCGCCAACTCCCGAGGGTGAGCTTGACCGGGTCCTGGGCGCTCGCCGCGGCGCCTCCAAGGGCGCCCACGCTCAGGGCTGCGATGACCGCAGCGACGGGTGCATATCTCCAGCGCACAGTGTCTCCTCTCGACGTGTCGTGTCGTGGTGCTGCCGACATGGGCGGCTCCCCCGTTGTATCCGGTAGCATACATTCGGTAGCAAGAGGTATGCACATGGTGATATGTGGCATGCCCTCAACGCATGAGACCGGGGATGCGGCCAGCGTTCGCCGGGGAGGAGGACCTGTGATCGGAGTCGGCATCCTCGGCTCGGGGTTCATCAGCGATGCGTACGCGGAAGCGCTCCAGGATGTCCGGAACGCCCAGATCGTGGCCACCTTCTCGCGCAGCGACGCGCGTGCTGCGGGATTCGCGCGGCGCTGGGGGCCGATCCGCAACCAGTACCGGGAGATGACCGCCCTGTGCGCCGATCCGGCGGTCGACGTGGTCGTCATCGCGCTGCCCAACGAGGTGCATCTCGACGCTGTGCGCATCGCGGCCGCGTCCGGCAAGGGCATCATCTGCACCAAGCCCCTGGCGCGCACCGCCGCCGAGGCCGCCGAGATACTGGCGGTGGTACGTGCGGCAGGCGTCTGGCATGGCTACGCCGAGAGTTCCGTCTTCTCGCCCAATGTTGCCAAGGCACATCAGATGGTGGAGGCGGGTGCGATCGGTACCCTGCTCACCATGCGCGCTCGCGAAGCCCACTCGGGACCCCACGCACCGCATTTCTGGGATGCCGAGACGGCCGGTGGTGGCGCGTTCCTCGATATGGGCTGCCACACCGTCGAGTCCGCGCGCGCGTTCTTCGGCAAGGACAACCGGGTGACCGAGGTGTTCGCCTGGGGCGCCACCATGGTCCATGGCGACAGGACCACTGGCGAGGACACGGCCGTCGCGCTGCTCCAGTTCGAGGGCGGCCAGCTGGCCACCCTGGAGGCCTCCTGGGCGGAGAAGGGCGGCATGCAACTACGTCACGAGCTGGTCGGCACCGCTGGGCGACTGGTCACGGATTCCTCCTCCACGCCGGTCTGGGGCTTCATCGAGCGCCCGGCAGGCTACCTGGTGGAAAAGGCGGACTCGCAGACCGGCTGGGTGTATCCGGTACCGGAGGAGGCCAGGGCATATGGCTTCTCGCAGCAGTTCCGGCACTTCATCGATCACTTCGCTGCTGGTACTGTCCCGTCGGAGACGTTCGAGGACGGCTACGTGGTGAACTGCATCATCGATGCCGCCTATCGCTCGATGCGCAGCCGTGCCTGGGAAGCCGTCCTCATCGACCCGAAGGTGGTCCGGGCATGATGGGCCGGCCACCGGAGCGGCTGATCCATCTCACCCACTGCGGACGTACGGCGCTGACCGCACGCGTCGAGCGCCACGACGATCGGTTCAGGGTCAGCATCGACCATGACCAGGGGGAGCGTGGGGGATGAGGGATACGACGAGCACGCCCCCGACCATCCGCGCCGACTACCCGGAGCCACTGTGGATCCAGGCGCGTGACCTGATCAACGCGGAGATCGTCAGTGGCACCCTCCGTCCCGGCATGCGCATCCCGCCGGAACGTCAGCTATGCCAGGAGCTTCGGATCAGCCGGGTGACCCTGCGCAAGGCACTCAGCCAGCTGGTCGCCGACGGGGTGCTCAGCGCCTCTCACGGGCGTGGCTGGTATGTCGCCCTGGCGAGCTCCAGTAATGAATGGCCCAACAGCCTCGAGTCGTTCTCCGAGACCGCCGCCCGCTTGGGCCTGGTGCCCACGGCCCGGGTGCTCCAGGCGACGGTCACGCCGGCCAGCCTCGATCATGCGGATGACCTGTCGATCGCTCCCGGCACCCCCTTGTTCGTCCTGGAGCGGGTGCGACTGCTCGATGGCCTGCCCATCGCCATCGATCTCACCCACATCCCCGTCGCCCTCGCGCCGGGCCTCAGGGTTGCCGACTTCACGACCGCATCGTTGTACGACCAGCTCACTGAGGCGGGCCTGGGGTTCTCCGGCGCCAACTCGGTCATCGAGGCGCGGCCCGCGGACGAGCATGTGGCCCACCACCTCGAACTGGAGGTCGGGCGGCCGATCCTCGCGCTCTCCCAGATCGTGGTCGATGTGGCCGAGCGGCCCGTGTTCGCGTCCACGATCCAGTACCGGGGCGATCGATATCGCCTGCGCACCTACTTCTCCCGTGCGACGGCGGTGCCCGGATCCCGACGGGCACGCCCAACCTCGTGAACTCCGATTCGACCAACCGGTAGCAAAGTGGCATGCTATTGGTCTGTTGTGGTACATTCGAGGCACTGAGCTCGCCTCCGCAGGAGCACCCATGCCGTCCCTTTCGACCGCCGATCCGGGCCATCCCGGCACGATGGGCGGGGATCACGCCGGGCACGGCTTGCCGTGACCCTGGGGCAGGTGACCTTCACCCAAGCACGTCGCGAGCAGGCGGACGCGCTGGAACGAGCCGTCCCCCGCATCGCCGAACAGGTCCGGGCGCAGGCAGGCGCAGGCGGCTTCCGCGGACCCGGACCCATCCTGACGGGCATCGGTGCGAGCCTGGCGGCAGCGTGCGCGCCGGTCTGGGCGATGCGGTCTCGCGGCATCGCCGCTGTGCGCCTGGGTGCCGGCGACCACCCGTTGCCTTGGCCCAGATCGAGCCATCCGGTCATCGGGGCATCGCAGAGCGGGCGCAGCCCGGAGACCATCGCCGTCCTGCGGTCAGTGGACCAGCGGCTCCGGTATGTGGTGACGAACATCTGCCCTTCTCCCCTGACCGAGATCGCCGATGCGCGGCTATCGCTCGGAAACATCCCGGACAGTTACGCCTCGACCGTGGGGTTCACCGCGACGGTGATGGGCCTGGGCATGATCGCGGACGTGTGGGATGGCGGATCCATCGATGATTCCTGGATCCTGCTGCCGGGCTTGTTCCGTGAGACCGAGGCGATGGTCGACGCGCGTGCTGGTGAGCTTGCGGCCGCATTCCAGGGTGCCGGGATGACCGATTTCGTAGCAGCCGGTCCCTCGGTCGGCTCGGCGGAGGGCGGCGCCCTGCTGCTCCGCGAGGTGGCCCGCCTGCCCTCCAATGCGATGAGCACCCGCCAGTACCTGCACGGCTCGATGGAATCGAGCCGGTGGCGGGGTCCACATCGTGCTGGGTGAGGAGCGGGAGCTGGAGCTCGGCCGGACCCTCGCCCGGGCGGGTCATCCGGTGATCCTGGTGACGAGCGGCCGGGTGGACGAATCAGGGGAGTTGCGGGTCATCCGCATCCCGGCACTACCCCCGGCGCCGCGGGCGATCCTTGAGGCGCTCGTGATGCAGAGCCTGGTGGTAGAGATCGCCCGGCAGCGGCAGGTGCCGATCGAGGAGTTCGTGTTCAGCAATCCCGACACCAAGGTAGACCCGGTCGGAGCCCACGACGCAGGATGACCCCGGTCGTGGTGGGGATGGACATCGGTGGTACCAAGACCGCGCTCACGGTCGGAGGCCTCGATGCTGGGCGATCGGTCGACCTGGAGCTCCCATCAGGGGACTGGTCGGCGACGCCTGTAGCAGAGGCCGCTCGCTGGATCTCGATCCGCATCGCAGCTGCGGTGCCCGACGGCCATGAGGTCGTGGCCCTGGCGGTCGGTGCCCAGGGATGTGACTCGAACGAGCATTGCGCGGACCTCGGTCTGGCGCTTCGAGACCTCGACCTGGACGCCATCGTGGTCAATGACGCGATGCTGCTGCTGCCCGCCGCTGGGTTCGACCAGGGCATCGCCCTCATCTCCGGCACCGGGGCCATCGGGGTCGGCCAGGACGCTCTCGGTCGCTCCCTGTTCGCCGGTGGCTGGGGCTGGATCCTGGGTGACGAAGCGGGCGCACCGGGGATCGTGCGCGATGCGACCCGTGCCGTCCTGCTGGCCCATGATGAGGGGGCGCCCGACGACGGCCTGCTCGACGCCCTGCTTGCGGGGTTCTCGGTGACCGATCCGCCGGCCCTCGCACGGGTTGTCAACGACGAAGCGACCATGGACAGCTGGGGTCCGAGGGCGCCCCTCGTGTTCGCGGCGGCAGACGCTGGATCAGCGCGCGCCTTGGCGGTCATCAGCCGCGCCGCCCATCACCTCGTGGATCTCGTGGCTCAGCTCCGGCGCCGCGGAGCCGTGGGCCGTGACGTGGTCGCCGGGGGCAGCGTCATCGTCCAACAGCCAAGGCTCATGGCAGACTTCCGGGAGCAGCTCGCCGTCGCGCAACCGGACCTCCTGGCGCATCTGCTGGTCGACCCACCGGTGCTCGGTGCGCTCGCGCTGGCACGTCGGCACGCGGCCCGCCGCCCGCGCTGACGCACAGCGAGGCGGCCACGTTGGCCGTGCGGCAGGCCGTCAGTCGCGTCCGGATCGCTCGTCTACGGTGGAGAGGTCCGACATGGCTCCCGCGTCTGATCGATGTCCGATCTCAGCAAGCCGCTCGACGAGGGCCCGCGTCAGTCGCCAGGCCGTGTCGGCATCCCGTGGCAGTCGCGCCCGGATCTGGTTGGAGCCGTAGGTCAGGCCACCTGCCAGTCCCCGGAGTGGATCGGAGACGGCGCGTGGCGCCAGGAGGCGTGCCGTCGCGGCGCGTGACCAGTCGGGGCCGAAGCGGACCACCAGCTGACCGTCCTCGCGGGCGAGCGACGCGATGCCCGCCACCTCCGCCGTGAAGCGCAGCCGGGCGACCTCCAGGAGCCGCTCCACCGGGGCCGGCAGGTCCCCGAACCGGTCGACGAGCTCCGTACGCACGGCGGCGAGCTCGGTATCCGTGGCCACGCGCCCCAGACGCCGGTACAGCTCCAGCTTGGCCGGCTCGTCGGGCACGTAGTCGTCCGGCAGGAAGGCATCCACCGGCAGGTCGATGACGGTCGTGAGCCGGGCGTGTCGGGCGGGTCGCTCCTCGAGGACCGCCTTCTCCTCCTCGACCGCCTCCGCCAGCATCCGGGTGTAGAGGTCGAAGCCGACCGCCGACATGTGGCCGTGCTGCTCGCCGCCCAGGATCTTGCCCGCGCCACGGATCTCCAGGTCCGCGAGCGCGATCTGGAAGCCGGCACCCAGCTCCGAGGCGTTGAACACCGCCTGGAGGCGCTTGCGTGCGATGTCGGTCAAGCGCTCGCGTCGCCGGTACAGCAGGTACGCGTACGCCCGCCGGCTCGAGCGGCCGACACGACCCCGCAGCTGGTAGAGCTGGGCGAGGCCGAGGGCGTCGGCGCGGTCGATGATGATGGTGTTGGCGTTGGGGATGTCCAGGCCCGACTCGATGATGGTGGTGCACACGAGGATGTCGTAGTCGCCGCGGGCGAACGCGATCATCACCCGCTCCAGGATGCCTTCGGGCATCTGGCCGTGGCCGACGATGATGCGCGCGCTCGGCAGCAGTCGACGCAGCTGCTCCGCCTGTGCCTCGATGGTCTCGACCCGGTTGTGGACGTAGTAGACCTGGCCGCCCCGGTCGAGCTCGCGCAGGATGGCGTCCTTCACCAGCCCCGCGGATGCCTCCGCGACCCGGGTCTGGATGGGCAGCCGGTCCTCCGGCGGGGTCTCGATGACGCTCATGTCGCGGACCCCGACGAGCGCCATGTTGAGCGTCCGGGGGATGGGCGTGGCGGACAGCGTCAGGACGTGGACCTCGGTGCGGAGCTGCTTGAGACGCTCCTTGTGGGAGACGCCGAAGCGCTGCTCCTCGTCCACGACGAGCAGCCCCAGGTCCCGGAAGCGGATGTCCTTGCTCAGCAGCCGATGGGTGCCGATGACGAGGTCCACCGAGCCCGCCGCGATGCCCGCGAGCGTGTCCTGCTGCTCCGCCGCGGGCACGAACCGGCTGAGCATCCGGACCGTGACCGGATAGGCCGCGAACCGCTGGCTGAACGTCGCGAGGTGCTGCGCCGCGAGCACGGTCGTGGGCACCAGGACCGCGACCTGGGTGCCCTCCTGGATGGCCTTGAAGGCGGCCCGGATGGCGACCTCCGTCTTGCCGTAGCCGACGTCCCCGACGACGATGCGGTCCATGGGCGTGTCCCGCTCCAGGTCCGCCTTGACCTCCAGCACCGAGCGCAGCTGGTCGGGCGTCTCCTCGTATGGGAACGCCGCCTCCATCTCCGACTGCCAGGGCGTGTCGTCGCCGAAGGCATGGCCGTGCGCCGAGGCCCGGGCGGAGTACAGCTCCAGGAGCTCCTTCGCGAGGTCGGCGACCGCCTTGCGCACGCGGGTCCGGGCACGCTGCCACTCCCCACCACCCAGCCGTGACAGCTGGGGCTGCTCACCGCCGGCGTAGCGGGTGATGCGCTCGATCTGCTCGACGGGCACCCAGATCTTGTCCGTGCCCGCGAAGTGCAGCTCCAGGAAGTCGCGCTCCTCGGCGCCGTCGCCACCCGCCGACCGACGCACCAGCCCCGCATAGCGGGCGACGCCGTGGTCGACGTGGACGACCATGTCCCCGGGCGTGAGCCGCTCCAGGATGTCCCGCGGCACGACCCGCCGGAGCGCCCGCGGCCGACGCACCCGCACCGAGCCGAACAGCTCCCGGTCGGTGACCAGGATGATGCCGTCCGGACCACCCGCGAAGCCGCCGTTGAGGCTCCGGTCGATGAGCGACAGGCTGCCAGCGGGTGGCGCGTCCGGCAGCGCGGCTGGTGGGGCTCGCAAGGATGTCCGCATCCGCGAGGATCTCCGCGAGTCGCGCCGACTGGTCGGACGCGAGCACGACCCGGGCGCCCTCCCTGCGCCAGCGACCGACGGTGGTGGCGATGGACCCGATGGGCACGGGCGGCAGCGATGGTTCGTGCCAGCCGAAGGGGTTGCCGCCCGGCGGCGCGTCGGGAACCTCGCTCTCCCAGGTCAGCTCGGAGCGTCCGCGCCGCGCTTGAGCCGCTTCTGCCACTCGCGCGGCTCGGGGTAGGCGCCCGGCCAGCCCTTGGGCAGCTCACCGGCTCGTCTCCAGGTCGGCCCGGCGCTCGTCGGCCTGCGCCCACAGGAAGGTCGCGGCCGCCTCGACGTCCGCCCGGCTCATCGAGGACCCAGATGGCATCCCCGAGGTGATCGAGCGCGGTGGCTGGCGCGAGCAAGCCACCCCAGGTCTCCGCGGCATCCCCCAGCGCGCCACTCTCGAGCGACGCGAGGTCCGCGGCGAGCCGCTCGGGCAGGCTCGCCTGCCTGCCGTGCCGAGTCGCTGCCGGAGCTCCGCGCCGCTCGTGCCAGGGAGCAGGAACTCGCTCGCGGGCAGCAGGAGCCGGCTCGGACACCGACCCGACGCCCCGCTGGTCGGCCGGATCGAACGCGCGCATCGATTCGATCTCGTCCCCGAACCACTCCATGCGCACGGGCAAGGGCTGACCGGCCGGGAAGACGTCCACGATGCCGCCACGTCGGGTCAACTCGCCCCGACCGCCGACCTCGGGCACCGTCTCATAGCCCAGGTCGACGAGCGCATGGAGCACCCGGTCCTGCGACAGCCGCTGGCCCGGTCGCAGCGCCAGCGGCGTCGTGGGGATCTGGGTCGGGCGCCAGGGTGCGCTGGAAGAGCGCCTGGACCGAGGCGACGAGGACGCGGGCCGGGGCGTCGGCCGCGGTCCACGCGGCAAGCGTCGCGACCCGCGAGGCACTCTCGTCACGCACCAGCTCCGAGCGCTCCCAGGCAAGCGCGGTCCGCGGCTCGAGGGTGATGACGGCCGCCGGATCGCCCAGCCAGGCGGCCAGCTCCTCCGCGGCGCGGTCGGCGATCTCCGCGTCACGCGCGATCCAGACCAGACGCTGGCCGGTGGCCTGGGCCAGCGCCGCCGCGAGATACGTCTTGGCGCCGTGGGGCATGCCCGCGTAGCTGACGTGCCGGAGCGCGGCACCGACCGGGCCCTCGCGGGTCAGCCGCGCGGCGAGGTCCTGGAGCGCCCCTGTGCCGGCGAGGATGCCCGTGAGGCTGCCGAGATCCGGGATCCGGTGACGGGCTGCTCGCACCGGGTGCCGGGCTCCGGACGATGCGGCACGCGTCCGCGGTGGCCGCATCGACCTGGGCATCGATGCGCCGGTCGCGTCCCCGGCGGCCACGCAACGAGGTGCGTGGCTCGGTCATCGCCGGTTCCCAGTGTCCGTGCGCAGCAGCTTCGCGCCAGCCCGTCCGGGTGCGGACGATGCCCTCCGCATCCGGCACTGTCGAGCCCACGGAACCCGGTGCTGTGGCCTGGTCGTCACGCAGGCCGGCGGGAGCCGTCCGTTGGCGCGGCCCTGGCGACGCGTCGGGCGGCGTCGGGCAGCCGCCAGGCGTTCCAGCGGTTGGCGGCGCGTGCGCCGCCGTCGCGCGCCCAGGACTCGACCGCGTCCGCCGCGGCATCCAGCACCAGGTCGAGGTCCGCCTGCTCGTCGGCCGCTGAAGCGCAGACAGCACGTGGTCGATGGCGGAGCCACCGTGGCCCCCGATGCCCACCCGCAGCCGGGGGAACTTCTGGGTGCCCATCTCGGCGACGATCGAGCGCAGGCCGTTGTGGGTGCCGGCGCTCCCCTCCTCGCGCAGCCGCAGCCGACCGAGCGGCAGGTCGAAGTCGTCCACGACGACGAGCATGTCCTCCATGGGCACGTGGTCGCGTGCGAGCACCTTGCGCACCGCGACGCCGGACAGGTTCATGAACGTGGTCGGCTTGACCAGCGCGAGGTCGATGTCCTGGTAGCGGCCGCGGACGGTGACCGAGGCGTCGCGCGACTTCTGGCGGCCGGACAGGCCAGCCCGGTCGGCGAGCCGGTCCAGGACCATCCAGCCGATGTTGTGGCGCGTCCGTACGTACTGCGAGCCGGGGTTGCCCAGCCCGATGACGACCTTCACTGGCTCCTCGCGGGCACGCTGACGAGGCCGCGACCCGATGATCCCGGTTCGAGCGGCGGACCCGGATGGTACCAGCGAACGTCCCGGCCCGGACCGGCGCGACAGGGAACGAGGACCGGCCGCCACCCCTGGTGACGGCCGGTGGAGGGGACGCGGCGGCGGGGAGGACGCCGCCGGTTGCTTACGGGGCGAGTCGCTGCCAGCTCATGTCCGAGCCGATCAGCGTCGTCAGCTCGATGGTCCGGACCGGCTCTCCCCCAGCCACATCCGCGATCATCAGGGACTCACTGGTAGGCGAACCGTTCTCGACGGGCCCATCCATCCATGCGATGACCTTGGTGCCATCCGGCGACCACCGGAACGCACAGTTGCAGGCCAGCGGAGGATGGTCCAGTACATTCGCGTCGGAACCATCCGGCGCGACCAGGGAGATCTGGTATGGACCGGCAGCGGCCAGCGCGCCGACGTAGGCGATCCGTGCGTCATCGGGAGCCCAGACCGGCCACACCAGGTTCTGTGCCGGATCACCGATCGCTGCGGTGCCGCTCCCGTCGACAGCGGCCACGAAGACGTTGGAGACGTGCCCTGGCAGTCCCGTGTGGTAGGCGACTCGCGCACCATCGGAGCTCCATTGCGGATATGCGTAGGCCCAGGGGTTGCTCGTGGCCGAGCCGTCGATGAGCCGCTGACCGTTGCCGTCGACCCCGATCACGCTCAGGCCCTGCGGGACCGTGGTGCCGTCCTTGGTGCCACCGCCGCTCTGGTAGGCGATGGTTCGGTCATCGGGGGACCAGGTCGGCGCCTGTCCGGGGCTCACCACCTTGACCGGGTCACCGCCAGCGACCGGGACGACCATGATCCCGTCGACCGCCGTGAGGCCGTCGATGTGCCTGTCGGCGTATGCCAGCGAGCGGCCGTCATGGGACCAGGACACGTGCCACGAGACTGGCGGGATCCAGACGCCGTCGGCGACGGTCCTGGTGTGCTGACCGTCGGCGTCCATGACCTTGATGGCCGCGAGGCCATTCGCCTTCTGCTGCGAGAAGAAGGCGATCTGGGTGCCGTCCTGCGACCACTCGGGTGCTGTGTCCAGCTCCGGCCCGCTGGTGAGCGCCTTGCGTCCCGTGCCGTCGGGGTTGACGACGAAGATGTCGCCACCGTCATCGAAGGCGATGAGGCCGTTCCTCGCCGCGCCGAACGGCGGTGGCAGCTTCGGGCTGGGCTGCTGGCCGATCGCGATCGCGCTGAACAGCGCCAGCAGCAGCACCAGCATCGTGAGGATGAGCGCGGTCTTCGGGACCGCCCCGAGCCTGTATCGCGTTTCCATCGGTATCCACCTTTCGAGGGTGGCCCAGCCGGGTGATTGGCGAGTGCGCCGAGACCGGGAGAGAGCCTCATCGGCGAGGTCCTCGGGCTCATGCGTGGGCGCTTGCCCCTCCAGCCAGGCGGTGAGTCGTCGATCGAAGTCGAAGGGGGAGCTCAAGGCATGCCTCCTTCGATGAGCGGCAGGCGCGCATCGGCGTCGAGCGCCGCGCGCATCTGCTGGGTCGCACGGAAGAGCCGGGACTTCACGGTGCCCAGAGGGAGGCCGACGATCTCGGCGGTCTCCTGCATCGGCAGTCCCAAGTAGTAATGCAGCACGATCAGTGCCCGCTGCTGGGGTGAGAGTCGACGGAATCCGCTGCTCCAGCTCGTCCCTGTCGGCGATCGCGATGCCCGGGTCAGGGACGTCCGAGAGGAATGGCTGGATCTGGGCCTCGAGGTGCCGCCAGTGCTGACGCTTGTCTGCCTCGCGATAGCAGGCGCGCACCAGCAGCCGACGGAGCCAGGCATCGAAGCGGTCGGGGTCGCGCAGGGACCTGAGCTGCTTCCAGGCGGCGACGAGCGCCTCCTGCGTGGCATCCTCGGCCTGGTCGCTGTCCCGGACGATGAGACGCGCGATGGCATAGAGCTTGGTGACCGACCCGCGCGCCAGCTCCGAGAACGCGTCGTGATCGCCTGCCATCGCCCGTTCCACGAGATCCCGATGCATCGGGCCTCCCGCTCCGTCGCGACGTGTCCGCCGCCGAGGGCTCGGCCTTGGTGGCCGCGCTCAAGGATATGTGGGCTGTCGAGGACGGCTGGTTCCCGAATCGGTGACCGGACCCGGTCAGGCCGCGGCGTCCCCGCGATCCGGTGGCGCCTGGGTGGCCACCACCGTCCGTCCGGCCCGGGGTGCCGGTCGGGTCGCGGCGGGTGCCCGGCGGAGGGCGACCGCGAGCACGATGCGGTAGATGGTCAGGAAGACCACCGTCGCGGTCAGCAGCAGGTAGCCCCAGAAGGCCCACGGGGCGCCCGTGTCGGTGCCCGCCATGAGGCCATGTGCCGTGGCGCCCAGGAAGGCGAGGAACGTCACGTAGTGGAGGGTCCGCCAGCGCTTCTGGCCGATGCGCTTGCGCAGCGAGAAGCTCGCGATGACGACGATGGTGAGCACCAGCGACAGCTGCCCGAGGCCGACCCACAGCGGCCGGTAGGGGCCCGTGAAGGGGAGCAGCAGCTCGGCGATGGTGAACGGCACGCTGTGGTCGAGCGTGAGCATCGCGGCGTGGACGAGGGCGAGCCCGAGGCCGATGGCCGAGAGGTCCTGGTGGAGCGTGAACGAGACCGTCCGGTGGGCGAACGCGTCGAGGATGCCGGTCGAGAGCAGCAGGCCGTAGATGACCGAGCCGGCGAGCACGAGGTAGGCGAGGAGGCCGAGCAGCCGGGTGGCGTACCAGGGGATGCGCTCCTGCTCCGCGGTCACCCAGGTGCGCACGGCATCGAGGGCACCGCCGCCGGTCGCGGCGAGGACCACGACGATGGCCGCGAGGAACACCGCCCAGCGGAGCGGCCGGGTCCGGGGGTCGAGGCCGCGGTACCTCATGCCAGCCAGCCGAGGGTGCCGGGGGTCGCGACCGTGCCGCCGGAGTCCAGCAGCAGGATGGCGCCCCGGACGCCGGACCGGTCGAGGAGGGCGAGGGCGTCGTCCGAGCCGGCGATGACCGCCGCCTTGGCCAGCACCTCCGCCGCGCGGGCACTGCCCGCGATGACCGTCGCCTGGACGACATCGGTGACCGCGGGCCGGCGCGTCCGGGGATCGATGAGATGGTGGCGCGCGGAGCCGTCGGCGCCGGCCGGCCAGCGATGGACGCTCGTGCCCGATGTGGCGATGCCGAGCAGCGGGCCCGCGATGCGCTCGTCGAGGCGGATGACGGCGAGCGGACCCGGGGCACCGGGGCGGGGGTCGGCGACCGCGATGTCCCAGGCGCTGTCCGCGTCGATGCGCAGCGCGATGTCCCCGTCGGCATCGACCATCGCCGCGGGGTAGCGCCCGAGGAGCGCGAGGGCCCGGTCGGCGATCCAGCCCTTGGCCACGCCGTCGAGGTCGAAGCGGCAGCGCCCCCGGCGCACCACCCGCCCGCCGCGGGCCCCGCGGACCAGGTGCCAGCGGGGTCGTGCCGGGTCATCGACGGGTCCCGCGTGGGTCATGTCGAGCCCCGACCCGGCCGCGAGGCGCGCGTCGAGGAGCGTCACGTCGAGGAGGCCGGGCGCGCTGTCGAGCGCCCGCTCGGCCCAGTCGAGCACCGCGGCGAGCGTCGGGCGGACCGGCGTCGATGGCCGGCCCGGGTCGCGGTTCAACCCGGCGAGGTCGGAGGTCGTCGTGAAACGGGTGAGCCGGGCGGCCCAGCGGTCCACCCGGCGTGCCACGCGATCGAGGTCCCGGGTCGCCTCGCCCGCATCGGGTGCACTCCCCGCGACCCGCATGTCGAGGCTGCCGCCCATGGCCGGCACGCTGAGCGTCCACTCCTCCCGGAGGAGCGGACCGGCTGCCGGGCTGGCGATCGGGGCGGGCGGGAGCGCCGTGGATGTCACCATCGCTCAGGGCTTTCCGGACTGCCGGGTCTTGGTCACCACCCTGCGCACGACCGTCTGCCGCGTCTGGGCCGGTCGTGCGGCGATCCTGGTGACCACGATGCGCGGCGTCGGTACCGCGCCCGAGATGACCTTGGCGCCCTTCGGGGCCTTCTCGCCTGGCTTGAGCTGGACGTATCGGGTCCGGTGCTTGACGATGACCTCCGGCTGCGCGGTGGCGATGGTCTCAGCGCTCAGCGCATCGGCGGCGATGGCATCGGCCGACGGCGCGGGGAACCGGACCAGCCCGGCGGCCATGATGGAGACGGCCGCGATGGTCCCGGCCCCGAGGGCGAGGCGCATCGGCCGGGGATCGGGCCGCGCCTTGGGCGCGGCCGGGGCAGGGTGCAGGGCGGTCGGCGCCGATCGAGGCGCCGCGCCGGAGGGACGGGGCGGCAGTGGCCGCGGCTCGCCGGCCATCAGTCGTCCCCGCCTTCGTGCTCGCCCTCGTCGTCGCCCCTGGGTGCCGTGTTCTTCGTCACATGCACGACCTTGACCTTCGGACGCTGCGTGGCGGCCGGGGCCGGGGCACGCTTGGTGACGTGGATGACCTTCGGCTTGGGCGCGGGACGGACGTAGACCGTCGTCGTCTCGACACGCGTGACAGGTGCCGCCGAGGGTGCATCAGTGCTGGCGGCGGCGGCCAGGGGCTGCTGGGCGTCGACGGGAGCATCGGGCGGGGTCAGGCCGGTGGCAGCGAGACCGATGCCGAGCACCACGGCGGCCGCGATGCCGCCGATGATGATCGCGAGCCTGTGGATCATGACGTTCTCCGCTAGGGTGACTGTGATACCGGCAGTGTCGGATCACCCGGTTGGAGCGCCGTGTGTGACGCATGAGAGTTCTCACAGGAACGCCCGCCAACCATTGCGCGTCGCGTCGCGCGGCCGGAGGATGGGGTCATGCGCATCCTTGTCGTGGAAGACGAACCCCGGATGGCGGCCGCCATCCGACGGGTGCTCATCGCCGAGCGACACTCGGTCGATGTCGCGGAGGACGGCGTCGGAGCGCTCGCCCTCGCTGGCGACCGCGATTACGACGTCATCGTCCTGGACAGGATGCTGCCCGACCTTGACGGCCTGGAGGTCCTCCGACTGCTCCGGTCACGAGGCATCAGCACGCCCGTGCTGATGCTCACCGCGCTGGGCACCCTCGACCATCGTGTCTCGGGTCTCGACGCCGGGGCGGACGACTACCTGCCCAAGCCGTTCGCCTTCGCCGAGCTGCTTGCCCGCCTGCGTGCCCTTGCCCGGCGCGCCCCCGAGCTGACCGGCGAACAGCTCGTGGCGGGCGACATCCAGCTCGACCCGGTCCGGCACCGGGTGATGGTGGCCGACGAGGCCGAGGACCTCTCGGCTCGCGAATATGCCCTGCTGGGCTATCTCATCCGTCAGGAGGGCCGGGTCGTCACACGGCAGCAGATCCTGGACGCGGTATGGGGAGCCGAGCCGGACGTCTACTCCAACGTCGTCGACCTCTACGTGCACTACCTGCGCCGCAAGCTGGAGCGCCTCGGCCGCCGTGACGCACTCCGCACGGTCCGTGGGGTGGGCTATGCGCTGTCCACGGATGTCGAGAGCCCGACCGGCAACCTCAGCCGGTGAGCGCGCTTCGGGGGCGACGATCGGCCACCGCCCATCGGGACCGGATGGATGAGCTCGTCGCGCGGACCCAGCGCCGGCTGGCAGCCTTCACGTTGCTGCTCGTGTCGGCACTGCTGCTGGGCGTCGGGGCGGCCACCGCCATCGTGGCGACCCGGCTCATGGACGCGAACATCGATCGGGCGCTGGCCGCCGCGGCCGACGCGGCCACCAACCCCGGCAACGAGGTCGGCGAGTCGGAACAGCCGGTCGGGCCGGCGGACACCTTCGTGCTGTACCTCGACCCCCAGGGAACGGTAGTGGCCAACCCGTCCGGGGTGTCGTTCGGCGGGCTGCCGGACCTCGCCGCGCTGGAACGGGCGAAGGCCACCGGCCGCGACCAGCGGGACGAGATGTTCGGGGGCGTCCACATCCGGCTGCTCACCGTCCCCGGACCCTCGAGCGGCGACGATGACGGGGCGGACGTTCCGACATTCGTCCAGGCGGGCTTCCGGCTCACGCTGAACGATCAGCAGGAGTCACAGCTGCTGTGGACCATCGGCATCCTGTCGCTCGTGGGGCTTGCCGGAGCCGCGCTCGTCACGTGGCTGGTCACCCGTCGGGCGCTGGTCCCCGTGCGCGCCGCCTTCGCCACCGAGCGGCGATTCGTGGCGGCCGCGTCCCACGAGCTGCGGACCCCGGTGGCCATCGTGCGTGCTTCGGCCGAGATCCTCGATCGCGAGGGCCTCGTGGCGGCGGACGGCCAGCCGTTCGTGTCGGACATCGTGTCCGAGACGGACCGGATGGGACGCCTCGTCGGCGACATGCTCGCGCTCGCCTCCGCGGAAGCGGGCGCCGTCAGCGTGGAGCGCCATCCGGTGGAGCTCGTGGCGTGGCTCACCGACCTTGCCCGGCGCGCCGAGTCCATGGCCGGGACCCACGGCCTGACGATCCGCACGGACCTGCCGAGCGCGGCGAGCGTGGTGGTCGAGGCCGACGAGGACCGGCTGACCCAGGTGCTGCTCATCCTCGTCGACAACGCCATCGAGCACTCGCCCAGCGGCGGCATCATCACCCTCGGCCTGGCGCTCCCGGGTGGTCGGGTCTCGGTCTCCGTCAGCGATCAGGGTCCGGGCGTCCCGGCCGCGGACCGTGATCGGATCTTCGAGCCGTTCGCGCGATTGCCGGGGGCGCGGCGCAGCGCGTCCGGATCCGGGCTGGGACTCGCCATCGCGCGGCAGCTGGTGTCCCGACACGACGGGGACCTCGGCGTCGAGGATGCACCAGGGGGCGGCGCTCGCTTCGTCCTGCGACTGCCGCCCGGGTCACCCGGTGCCATCGGCGGCGCCGCGGCAGGTCGCGCGTTACCGGGCTCGACCGACCCCTGACGCACCGGACAGCAGCTGTCCTTCGAGGGCCCGCATCGCGGCCTCCTCCGCCGGCAGCGCGTGGTCCCAGCCGCACACATGGAGCGCCCCGTGGGTGATGAGCAGGCGGAGCTCATCGGCGGGTGACCAGCGGACGTTGCCCGTCTGCCCGCCACGACCGTGCTCGGCCTGCTCGACGGCCCGCTCCACGGAGACGACGATGTCACCCAGGTCCGTGCTGATCCCGGGCGGCAACACGAACGCGGGCCCGTGGGTGATCCGCACGACGGGGTCCTGGCCGTCGTGCCGCGGGAAGGCAGCCGCGTCCAGCAGCGGGAACGAGAGCACATCGGTCGGGCCGACGTGTCCCATGTGGGACTCGTTGAGGGCCGTGATGGCGGTGTCGTCGGTGAGCGTCAGACCGATACGCGCCGGGGTCGGCGCACCACCCGCCTGCAGGGCATGCACCAGGGTCCGCACCATCACCGGCTGGGACAGCAGCCGCGGCACGCCGCGGTCGATGGTGAGGTCGACCCGGAGACCATCCTGGTACCGGGTGCGGCGGCTGGGACCCTGGTCTGCGATGGGCTCGGTCGCAGGGTCATCGAGATCGGTCATCGCCAGGGCGCCGTCATCGCCACCACCGTGCCGGTCCGGGGACAGACCGTGCTCGGTCGTGGGCGCCCAACGCCCACCGACATCCTTGCACCATCAGCGAACGACTTGGGGCGGAACGGCCGGATATCGAGCGGCCACATCCGGTCCAGGTGACGACATTCCGCCGATGGCAGCAGGATCGTCGCCTTGGGTGCGCATCGGCGGGCACCGGGACGCTCCCCGCCACCGCGAGGCATGGCGGAACGCCCGAACCGTTCGCTGATGCTGAAGATCCGTCGGTACGGCACGGCTGCACGGGCCGCGGGCCACCGGGCTGCACGAGCCACCGGGCTGCAGGTCGCGGGCCACCGGGCGCGACCACGTGAGCACCAGCCCATCAGGACGCGGCACGCCGCGAATTCGATCTCCACGATCTTGTTCTGGGGATACTCGATGCGCCGGTGGTACATGCCCAGGAGCTGGGCGATGAACGCCTCCCGGATCCGGTCGAGGTCGCGCAGGGTGAGGTCGCACTCGTCGAACTGGCCGTCCTCGAGTCGTTCCGCCGATGATGCGGCTGACCATCGCCCGGATGGTCGCCTCGTCGTGGCTGGACAGCGACCGGACCGATGCCTCGACGCTGTCCGCGAGCATGAGGATCGCCGCCTCGCGGGTCTGTGGCTTGGGACCCCGATGCCGGAACCGCCGCTCGTCCACGGTGTCGGCCACGGTCTCGGCCGCGACCGAGCCGGGCACGACGCCGGAAGCGGCGACCGCCTCCTCGCGGGCCTTGTTGTAGAAGTAGCTCATGCGGCCCGTGCCGTGGTGCTGCGGGATGAACGAGATGACCGGCTTGGGCAGCTTGTACTCGTAGGCGATGTCGATGCCGTTCGCCACATGCGCGGCGAGGATGGCGGCGGACTGCTCCGGGGCCAGCTCGTCGTGGAGGTTCGGCTGACCGGCGGCCTGGTTCTCGATGAACGCCGATGGGTTGGCCAGCTTGCCGATGTCGTGGTAGTAGGCCGCGACGCGCACGATGAGCGGGTCGGCGCCCACGCTCTCCGCGGCGCGCTCGGCGAGGTTGCCGACCATCAGCGAGTGGTGGTACGTGCCGGGCGTCTCGAGCAGCAGCCGGCGCAGCAGCGGCTGGGAGGGGTTGGCGAGCTCCATCAGCTGGTACGAGGTGGTGATGCCGAAGAGGCTGCCCAGGATCGCGAACGAGCCGGCGGCAAGGACCGCGGCACCGGCCGCGGCCGCGATCGACGCCAGCGCGAGCTGGAGTAGCCCTGCGGCATCCCCGTCGCCGAGGAGCGCGAAAGTCGTCACGACGGCGACGTTGACGACCGCCATGGCGATGCCCGCCTGGACGTACTGGGTGACGCGCTCGCCACGTCGGATGACGATGATCCCGGCCAGGCCGCCGAGGAAGACGTACGCGCCGACCTCCGCGAGGCCGGTGACGGCCCCCGCGAGGACGCTCAGCAGCGCCAGCATGACCAGGCCGACACCCGCGTCCAGGAGCACCGCGAGCAGCAACGCCGCGGCCGCGGTGGGCACGATGTACGGCAGCACCGAGCGTTCCGCGGTCAGACGCAGCACCAGCGTGGAGACGAGCAGCACAAGGCCCATGAGCAGCAGTGCGCTGTTGCGATGCCACAGCTGCGGCCGGAAGCGCCACACCCAGCCCAGCAGCAGCGCCACCAGCAGCACGGCCAGCATCAGCCAGCCGACGAGCCGCGCGAGATCGGGGGCGGCGTTGCGCAGCGGGATGATGTCCACCGCGAGGATGGCGGCGATCGCGGCTACCAGCAGTGAAGCGGCCACCACCAGGCGCACCGCGTCGCGCCGGGTGAACGCCAGCAGTCGGGTCGAGCGGCGAGCGAGCATCGGTGTGAGGGCTAGGAGCCCCCAGCACCCCCGGTGCGGGGTCATGGGCCGCCAGGTCCGCGCGTGCCGAGCTCCTGGGCGACCAGTCGCCGACACGACCCTTCCGTCCGCGCGGCCCCTTGGTCCGTGGCGACAGCCAGCCCATGACCTTGCCCAGGTCGCGAGCGGAGGTCGCCCCGGTCTGGCTGATGGCCTCGGCCACGAGCGCCTGCACCTCGGCCTCCGTCAGCTGCTGGGGCAGGTACCTCGCGATGATGTCCGCCTCCGCCCGCTCCTTGTCGGCCAGGTCGTCGCGCCCGACCTTCTGATAGGCCTCGATGGATTCGCGCCGGCTCTTGGCTTCCTTCGTGAGCACGCCGATGAGCTCGTCATCCGTCAGCGGACGACGAGCTGCGACCTCGGCATTGTGGGCAGACGACAGCACCATCCGCAGGGTGTCGCGCGTGAGCGCTTCACCCTGGCGCATGGCGGTCTTCAGGTCGTCCTGGAGTCGATCTGCAAGGGTCACCGGTTGCTCCTGGGCGCTCCGCCCGGGAGACCAGGCGTCGGGGCATGTGCTCGACCAGCGCGGTCGGTCAGATGCCCCTCCGGCCTAGTCCTGGCGGGTGGCCTTCTTGCGCTTCGCTTCCTTGCGCTTGCGCTTCACGCTCGGCTTCTCGTAGTGCTCGCGTCTTCGAGCCTCCGCGAGGATGCCGCTCTGCTGGATCTTCTTGTTGAAGCGTCGGAGGGCGCTCTCGAAGGTCTCGTTCTCACCGACACGGACCTCTGCCAACCTCGGATCACCTCCCGCCCGGCTGACGATGATGCCCGGACACGTCCGCCCGGGGCCGGATGCCGGGCTGGGTGCGCGCATGAGTGCGGATGGGCGATCTCGTTGGTCGTCACAGGACCAGCGGGGTTGGGCAACAGCCGCGCGCGAAGAGCCGGCGGAGTGTACACCAGCCGCGCCGGACCGGTCGATGCCATCGATGGCCTGCCGTAGTGCCCGACCGTCCGACCGGGCTCCCGTGGCGACCTTCGTGTTCGCGTCTGCAAGCGGCTCGCTACACTCCTTGCGCATGCCGGAATACCCTGATCCGAGTCGGTTCACGTCGGTCGTCGACATCGTCGATGACGCGGCGGTGCGATATCCGTCCGATCGTCCGACGCTCAGCCTCCGGACCGACGATGGCATCGACCTTGCCTGGTCGGCCGCGGAGCTGCGTCGGCGAGCACGTCTCGCCGCGTGGCGATTGCGCGCGGCGGGCCTCAGCCCGGGTGACCGGCTGCTGACCTGGAGCCCGCCGACACCCCGGTTGCCGGCCGTCTTCTGGGGCGCCGCCATGGCCAGCATCGTGCTGGTGCCACTCGACCTGCGGATGGCGCCCGCGGTGCTCAAGCGGATCGCGGACCGAGCGGGCACGACGCACATGGCGCTGGGCACCGGCCCCGACGCACCCGACCCCGATGGCGCGGGTCTCGAGGGACTCGTCATCCACGCGCTCGATGAGCTGACGGCGGACGCCGACGCGAGCTTCCCCTCGGACTGGGAAGCGCAGCTCGACGCCTGGCCGCGGCCCGTCCGGTCCGACCTCTACCAGATCGTCTACACCTCGGGTACCACGAGCGCACCCAAGGGCGTGATGCTCACGCACGGCAACATGCTGTCCACAGTGGAGCTGTGCAAGGCGCTCCTGCCGCCACGCACATTGCGTGTCGTCTCGCTGCTGCCGCTCTCCCACCTGTTCGAGCAGGCGCCGGTCCTGATGTACGGCACCCTCATCGGCGCCGAGGTCATGTACGTTCGTTCCCGCAATCCGCGGGTCATCTTCGAGGCCCTCCGTGAGCTCCGGGTCACGACCATGATCGTCACCCCGCAGCTCATGGAGCTGTTCTGGTCGGCCATCACCCGGGAGGTCGACAAGCAGGGCAAGCGGGCGACCTTCGAGCGGGCACGACGCATCGCTCGTCACCTTCCCTATCCGGCCCGGCGGCTGCTGTTCCGCTCCATCCACCAGCAGCTCGGTGGCGAGTTCGGCATGTTCGTGTCAGCGGGCGCGTACCTGCCGCCGGAGATCCAGCGCTCGTGGGAGGACCTCGGCGTCGTCGTGCTCCAGGGCTACGGCGCCACCGAGTGTGGCCCTGCGTCGGCGAACTCGGAGCATCGCCATCCGGCAGGCGTGGTCGGTCGACCCATCCCGCCCATCCGGTTGCGGCTGGCGGAGGACACCTCCGAGATCATGGTCGCCGGGCCCAGCGTCAGCCCCGGGTACTGGCAGGACCCGGACGCCACCGCGTCGGCCTTCGAGCCCGATGGCTGGTATCACACGGGCGATATCGGCCACTTCGACGCCAATGGGGACCTGGTGCTGGCGGGGCGCATCAAGAACATCATCGTGCTGCCCAACGGCCTCAACGTCTTCCCCGAGGATGTGGAGGCCGCGCTCCACGACCATGGCATCTCGCAGTCCGTGGTGCTCGAGACCGCGCCCGGTCGCATCGAGGCCGTCGTCCTGCCGCCGGGCACGCAGCCCATCATCGCCCCCGGTCGCGGCGGCCAGGAGGCGCGGGACCCGGAGCAGGAGGCCGCCGTCCGCAGGGACATCGATGGCATCGTCAAGGCGGTCAACAGCGACCTGAGCATCCACCAGCGCATCGATGCCTGGCGTCTCTGGCCGGAACCGGACTTCCCACGGACCCACACGCTCAAGGTCCGTCGAGACGCCATCCGCGAGTGGGCCGCGGCCGACATCCCGACTCCAGGTCCGGGACGACCCGAGCCTGCTCCCGGGAGCACCGGACAGCCCACCAGGGGGAGCTGGGACGACCCCTACTTGACGACCGGGAACGGCTGACCGACCAGCGAGATCGCCTCGAAGGCGCTCCGGGACGCCGCGGCATCGCTGGCGCGTGACCCGGAGTACCACGTGAACACGATGGTGCTGCCCACCTGGGCGACGCTGAACTGGGCGTCCGTCGGGAAGTTCGTCTGGCCGAAGCCCGACGCGAGGTAGTGCGCCAGGTCCGTGCCCGCGATCGAGGCCGCCGCGTCGGTCGTCAGGTCGTAGATGACGACGTACCCCTGGTCGGCGTCTGGACCGGACACCTGGAGCACGACCCGGGGGGCCTGCGTCAGCGAGGCGGGCTCGGACGGTCGATAGGGCGCCACGGGCGGGAACATCTGGTAGCCACGGTTGGCAAGCGCCTGGGTCACGAGCCCGACCGTGCCGGCCACGGCCGACGTGACGGAAGCCATCGGCGTCGGCAGCGGCTGCTGCACGTTGCCGGTGTCCGGCGTGGTGCCGCCACACGCCACGGCCAGGACGGCACACAGCGCCGCCATCGCGAGCGCCCCGGAACGCCTCATCCGGGTGGCCAGGTCATCGGCCGACCGCCCATGAGGTGGAAGTGGAGATGATCGACCGTCTGGCCCGCTGCCGATCCGCTGTTGGTCACGATGCGGAACCCGGCCCCGGCGATGCCCAGCTCGCTGGCGAGACGGGCCGCGACCGCGAAGATGCGGCCCACGATGGGGGCCTCGGCATCCGTGAGCACCACGGCCGAGACGATGTGGCGCCGCGGCACGAGCAGCACGTGGGTCGGCGCGCGCGGCGCGATGTCCGCGAACGCGACCATGAGCTCGTCCTCGAACAGCAGCTTCGCGGGCAGCTGTCCGGCCGCGATGCGGCAGAAGAGGCAGGCAGGGTCGAACGCCGAAGAGCCTGGCCTGGGGTCATAGGTCCGGTCCGCGCCGTGCTCGCTCATCCGTTCGGTCGCTCCACGTCCAGCACCACCCAATCCGTCTGCTGCTCCCGACCCACGATGCGCAGCCCTGCCGCACCGAAGGCAGCCACGACCTCCGGCTCGCGGTCGATGAAGATGCCCGAGGCCAGCAGCCGCCCGCCCGGCTGGACGGAGGCCGACAGGGCGGGTGCGAGCTCGACGAGCAGGGATGCGATGAGGTTGGCGAGCACCAGGTCGAAGGGCCCCCAGCGGCGCGCCATGGCCTCCCCGACCGGCACCGAGCCTCGGGCGGCAGCCACCCGACGGGCCACTCGGTTCAGACGCGCGTTCGCGGCCGCGGCCTCGACAGCGATGGGATCGGTGTCCACGCCCAGGACCGTGCGGGCACCCAGGAGCGCCGCTGCGATGGCCAGGATGCCCGATCCGGTGCCGACATCCAGGACCCTGGCACCCTCGAGGAGGCCCGCATCCGCCCAGCGCTCGATGCCCGCCATGCACAACCGAGTGGTGGGATGCAGCCCCGTGCCGAAGGCCATGCCCGGATCGAGCGCCAGGACCACATCCCCCGGTCGCGCATGATGTCGTCGCCACGTGGGCCGGATGACAAGGTGCTCACCGACACGCAGCACCGGGAAGTGCTCCTTCCATGCGGCCGCCCAATCCTCCTCGTGGACCGGCTGGACGGTGAGCTCGCCGATGGGCCGCAGCCCGAATGCCTGGAGATGCCCCAGGTCACGCCGCACTGCATCGATGGCAGCCTGTGCGGCGGCGGCATCGAGCGCCGGGAGATACGCCCGGAGCGTGGCAGGCTGGTCGGTGGCTGGAGCCGCCGCGAGGCCTTCGTCCAGCAGCGTGAAGGGGACCTCGACCGACACCCCGCCCGGCGCCACGCGCGACAGGATCTCGCTCACCGCTTCCACGGCCTCCTGGTCGGCGACGACCGACAGCTCGAGCCAGGTCCCGGCGGCCATCCCCTCGCGCTCGGCGGCAGGGCCCGAACCGGGCGCCGCTGCCATCACGGGCTCGACGACGGCGCTCAGCTGATCGCGTCCTTGAGCCGGTCCGCGATGCCCCGCTTGCGACGGCCGCGACCCTTCTGGCCAGTGCCGCCCGGCGCCGCTGCGGCCGGCTCGTCGGCGACCTCCCCGGATTCCATCGCGAACTCCTCGAGGAGGCTGCGCTGGCGGGGATTCAGCCGGGTCGGGACACGGACATCGACCATGACATGGAGGTCGCCCCGGACGCCGGGACGTCGAAGGTGCGGCACGCCCCTGCCCCGGAGCCGGATCTCGGCACCCGGCTGGGTCCCGGCCTTGACCTCGACGAGCTCCTCACCGTCCGGCGTCGGCACCGCGATCCGGGCACCAAGCGCGGCCTGGCTGATGGAGACGGCCAGCTCGAAGTACAGCTCCGTGTCCTGGCGCCGGAGGCTGGGATGGGGCTGGATGTGGGTGACCACGTAGAGGTTGCCCGCGATGCCGCCCCTCGGCCCGGCCTCGCCCTCGCCCGAGAGGCGGATCTGGTGACCGTCGTCGATGCCCGGGGGGATGGTGACCCGGAGCGTTCGCTTGAGCTCCGTGCGCCCCTCGCCACGGCAGACCGGGCAGGGCTTCTCGACGATGCGCCCGGCACCCCGGCACCGACCGCAGACCGTGACATTGACCATCTGGCCCAGGAGCGTGTTGCGGACCTGGCGGACCTCGCCCGAGCCATTGCACTGGGGACACGTGATGGGCGTCGAACCGGGCTCGGCACCGCTGCCGGCGCACGTCTCGCAGGTGCCCAGGGCGGTGAAGGTGATGTCCTTCTCGGCGCCCCGGATGGCCTCATCGAACGTCAGCCGAAGGTCGTACCGCAGGTCCGCGCCGGCCGGTGGGCGCCCGCGGCGGGCGTCATTCGTGGTCGCGCCCCCGAAGAACGCATCGAAGATGTCACCGAAGCCGGAGAAGCCGCCGAACGGACCGAAGCCTTCCGCACCCGCACCGCCGACCCCTGCCCGTCCGAACGTGTCATACGCCTGGCGCCGCTGGGGATCGGAGAGGACCTGGTACGCCTCGTTGATCTCCTTGAAGCGCTCGTCCGCCTCCGGCGTCGTGTTGACGTCCGGATGCCACTGCTGGGCGAGCTTCCGAAAGGCGCGCTTGAGCTCATCCTCGGTCGCGCCCCTGGGGACGCCCAGGATCTCGTAGTAATCACGGGTGGAGGCCATCGTCCGAGCGAGTATAGGGAAGGTCCACGCAGAGTCTCGATGGCTGCGGGCCGCGGCGGCGGGCCGGGCCACGCGGGGGGCTACGTGTGCACCGGGTCCAGCGTGTTGGCGTCGCCCCGAGCGGCCGGGGGGCAAGATCCCTGCGCCTCCACGCTGCCGAGCCGTCCGAGCGTCCTGCGCCACGGATCTTCGGCATCAGCGAACGTCTCGCCGGCCGGAGGGGTTGATGGACGGGTCCCGCGGCCGTCCCCATGACACTCCTTCGGGTGATTCGGCAGGAACGTGCGCCTGGACGGCCCATGGGCACGCGGATCGGGCCGACAGCGGCCATCTCGTTCGGTGATCGTGCAAAGTCGCGCGCGAGCCCCTGGCGCGCGCCAGCCGCGCGCCTGCCCCTCTGGGGCAGGAAGGCGGTGAGCGGCCATGGACGCTCCATCGATCCGCGGCCCCACGACCCCAACCTGCCACTTCCTGACACGCCTGCCCGTACCATCCGGTGCGTGGACGATATCCGGCGCATCGACGCCTTGACCGCGCGCCGGTTCCTCGTCGCGCACCATGAGCTGGTCACCCCCAGGTCGCTCGAGCCAGGCCTGGATGGGGTCCGCGCCGCGTTCGCACGACTGGGCTCGGTCCAGTTCGACCCATTGGGGGTGGCGGGTCGCAACCACGACCTGGTGCTCCACGCCCGCGTCGCGGAGTACCGATCGGCCTGGACCGATGAGCTGCTGTACGGGACCCGGGAGCTGTTCGAGGCCTACAACAAGGGCCTCAGCCTCCTGCCCACGCCGGAGCTGCCGTGGTATCGCGTCGGGTGGGATGTCTCGTCCGACTTCCGGACCGACCTGCTCAGCAAGTACGAGGCCACCGTCATGGAGGTCCTGGAGCGGATCCGCGTCGAAGGGCCCCTGAGCAGCCTCGACTTCGAGCGGAAGGCTGCCGTCGACTGGTGGTGGGGACCCACCAGCGAGTCACGCGCCGTGCTGGAGGCGCTGTCTGCCTCGGGCATCGTGGGGCTCGCGCGGCGCGAGGGCAACAAGCGCTACTTCGACCTGATGGAGCGGCTGGTGCCGCAGGACCTCCTGGCCGTCCGCCCCTCGGAGCGCGACCAGCGGCGTCACAAGCTCCTGTCCCGGTACCGCGCCCACGGTCTCCTGGGCGCCAGCGGGTCGGGCGAGCTCTGGATCGGCACCGGCAAGGGGAAGCGTGTCGCCTCCGACCACCCGGACGCGATCATCCGGGACGAGCTCCGGGAGGAGCTCGTGGCGGACGGTGACCTGGTCCCGGTCGCGGTCGATGGGCTGCGTGGCCGACGCTTCATCCTGGGCACGGAGGAGGAGCTCCTCGACGAGGTCATCCGGCCCGGGACCATCGAACCCCAGGTCACGTTCCTCGCCCCGCTCGACCCATTCGTGTGGGACCGGGACCTGCTGCGCAACCTGTTCGATTTCGACTATGTCTGGGAGGTCTACGTCCCGGAGCACAAGCGCCGATGGGGGTACTACGTGTTGCCGATCCTGTTCGGGGACCGGCTGGTCGGGCGCATCGAGCCGCGCATCGACCGCGCGTCGGGCACGCTCCGGGTGCTCGGCCTCTGGTGGGAGGGATGGTTCGATCCCCGGGCGGCGGACGGGTTCGTGCCCGCCATCCGTGCCGCGCTGGCCGCCTACCTCCGGTTCGGGGGCGTCAGGACCATCGACTGGGCCGCGCACCTGGGTGCCGCCCGCAGACTCATCGGGACACATCCGCGCGGCTGATGCGTCCCGTGACGGTCGCTTGACGACCGGGCGCATCGTGTCGGCGTCGGCATTCGAAGGGAGCAGCACGATGGCGCGAGCCCTGGGTCCGTTCCGTGGGGTCCTCAGCCTTGCCGCAGCGCTCGTGCTCTCGGTGGCCGGCACGGCCGTGGCGGATACGCCGCTCGGACATTCCGGCAGGTACGGCCCGCACTCCCTGACCGACAGTGGCGAGAGCGCGGGTGCGCGATGCGTCTTCGACGCCGACCTGTTCCTTTCCCGGATCAAGGTGCTGCCGCCGACCATCTTCGCGCGCGACCGGACCTCGTCCCGCGACAGCCAGTGGGTGGGCTGGCGGCTCGACCTCCGGTATCGCGACGGCGAGGGTGGTGGATGGGGCACCGTCACGCATACCTCGTTCGTGAAGGCCAAGGCCTACGACGACATGCCGGCCGCGTTGGCCACGCGGAGCATCCCCATCGGCGACCAGGTCGGTGGCGGCGAGTTCCAGGTCATCGTGCGCATGCAGTGGTACCAGCCGGGCCATGCGGACACCTGGGAAGGGACGGCCCGCCATCTCGTGGATCACTACCGCTCGACGGGCGGCAGCCCCGCGGGCTCGTGCGTCTCGGCGATCTACTGACCCCCTACTGACCCCGGTCGGCGACCGACAGGGATGCCGAATGGCCCTTGCGCGACCCCATTCCCGGCGCGCACGCTGAAGCGTGTCGGGAACCCGACATCGGAGGTGTGCCATGACCCGAGCGAGACTGCTCCTCATCGCGACGACCCTGGGGGTGGCCGCCGTGCTCGCCGCGTCGAGCGTCGCGGTCGCCGATGTCCCGGTCGGGCACTCCGGCAGGACCGGTGCCCACTCCCTGACCGACAGCTCCGAGGCGGCCGGTGCCAGCTGCCAGTACAACGCCGACCATGAACGTGGCCCGGATCCGGGTGCGGGCCCCGACGGTGTTCGCGCGCGACCGCAGCACCAGTCGCGACCAGCAGTGGGTCGGCTGGCGCATCGAGCTCCGCTATCGCGCGGCCGGCGGCGCGTGGTCCACCGTCCAGACATCGTCCGTGATGCGCGTCAAGGCCTGGGATGACACCCCTGCCGCCTTCCGCACCTCGACGGTCACGGTCGCCCATCCCAAGGGTTCCGGTGCGTGGCGGGTCATCGTGCGCATGACCTGGTACCGACCGGGCACCTCGGACATCTGGGAGGGCACGGCTCGCCACGGCGTGGAGCACTACACGTATCCGCTGGCGGCGCCGGCCTCCGCCACCGAGTGTCCCGCGGGCATCTTGTGACGCCGGCTACTTGAGCAGCAGCTTGCCCAGCCGGCGTGCGGTGATGGTCATGCCGATGCAGCCCAGGATCGCGAGGTACGCCACGTCCAGGACCATGGTCGGGTCGAGGACGCCCGTCGTCAGGCCACGCAGCAGGTGGACGCCGCGGTAGAGGGGCGTGATCTCCACGAACGAGCGGAGCGGTTCGGGGTAGGTCGTGATGGGGAAGAAGGTGGCGCTGAACAGGAACAGCGGCAGGGTGATGACGAACACCATGTCGAAGTCCTGCCAGCTGCGCACGAACGTCGTCGCGGCCGTCCCCAGGCCGGCAGCGGCGAAGCCGATGAGCACCGAGGCCGGCACCGCCAGCAGGCCGACGGGCGACGACACGAGACCCAGCAGCAGCATCACGACCATGAACCCGGTGGAGTAGATGAGACCGCGGGTGAGCGCCCAGGTGACCTCGCCGATGGCCACGTCGGCCACCTTCAGCGGGGTCGCGAGCATCGCGTCGTAGGTCTTGGCGTACTTGAGCTTGTAGAACAGGTTGAAGGTCGAGTCGTAGATCGCCCCGTTCATGGCTGAGGTGGCCATGAGCGCTGGCGCCACGAACGCCGCATAGGCGATGCCATCGATGGGCCCCACGACCTTGCCCAGCCCGTAGCCCAGTCCCAGGAGGTAGAACACGGGCTCGAAGAAGCCTGACAGCAGCACCAGCCAGGCGTGCCGGTAGTACATGAGATTGCGCTCCAGGACGCGCACCGCCCGCTGCCCGCCCACGGGCATCGGGAACGTCCTGCCGGTCACGGTCATGGCTACTGCACCAACCGTCGCGGGAACGTGACCGTCGCGGCGTAGAGGCCCACGGCGCAGTAGACGACGAGCACCATCAGGTTGTAGGCCGCCAGCGCCGGGTCGAACGCGCCCAGACCGATGGCCCGGGCAAGCGCCACGCCGTTCCAGAGGGGCGTCAGGAAGGCGATGAGCTGCAGGAAGTCGGGCAGCTGTGTGACCGGGAAGAAGACGCCGCTGAAGATGAACAGCGGCGTGATGATGAACCGGTTGATGGCCGGGAAGCTCGCGTCCCCCTTGCGGGTGACGGTGAAGGCCATGATGGGCAGCGCGAAGGCAAGGCCGGTGAGGATCGCGATGGGGATCATCGCGATGCCCCGGAGCACGTCCGTGGCCCCGAACAGGATCATCACGATGACGAACGCGGTGCTCACGATGGCGAGACGCACGACCATCCACAACGCCGTGCCGAACACCACGTCGAGCGCGGCGATGGGCGTCGAGATCATCGACTGGAACGTCCGGTTCCAGGTGATCGCGGACATGATGGGGTACATCGCCTCCCCCGCCGCGGTCTGCATCGCCTGCGAGGCGAGGAGCCCCGGCGCGAGGAAGACGAGGTACGCGACCCCCTCCATGCCGCCGGCCGTCGACTGGTCGACGAACGTGCCCAGCCCCACGCCCATGGCCAGCAGGAACAGCACCGGTGCCAGGAATGTCGTGAACAGGCCGCCCCGCCAGGTCCGTCGGTAGACCAGCAGCTGGTGCTCGAGCACCCGCCTCGAGTGCTTCACGCGGTCACTCGACGAGCGTTCGGCCGGTCAGTCGCAGGAACACATCCTCGAGGGTGCTCCGACGGACCAGCACCTGCTCCGGTCGGAGGCCACGCTGGTGCACCGCGATGGCTGCCGCGTCCCCGTCGCTGGTATACAGCAGCAGCCGGTCCGGCAGGGTCTCGATGCGGTCCGCGAGACCGTCGAGGCGGCCGTCGAGGTTGGCGAGGTCCTCCTGGCGCAGCCGGAGCTCCAGCACCTCGCGGGTCGCGTACGCGTCGATGAGCTCGCGCGGCGACCCGTCCGCCACGATCTGGGCATGGTCCATGACCACCAGCCGGTCGCACAGCTGCTCGGCCTCGTCCATGTAGTGGGTGGTGAGGATGAGCGACACGCCCTGCTGCTTGAGGCGGTAGAGCCGGTCCCAGAGCAGATGCCGTGCCTGGGGGTCGAGCCCGGTGGTCGGCTCGTCGAGCAGCAGCAGGTCGGGCTGGTTGATGAGCCCGCGGGCGATGACCAGGCGTCGCTTCATGCCCCCCGAGAGCGGCTCGACCTGGTCCCGGGCGCGCTCGGTGAGCTGGACGAAGTCGAGCAGCTCCCGGGCGCGCGACCGCGCCTCCGCGTATGACAGGTCGAAGTAGCGCCCGTAGATGAGCAGGTTCTCCTCGACCGTGAGCTCCATGTCCAGGCTGTCCTGCTGGGGCACGACCCCCAGGCGCGCCCGGATCGCCGGGCCGTCCGTCGCGGGGTCCAGGCCGAGCACCCGCAGCGTGCCGTCGGAGACCGGCGAGACGCAGCCGATCATGCGCATCGTGCTCGTCTTGCCGGCGCCGTTCGGTCCCAGGAACCCGAACGACTCGCCCGGAGCCACCTCGAAATCGATGGCGTCCACGGCCGTGGACGCGCCGAAGCGCTTCGTCAAGGCGCGCGCAAGGACCAGGGGTTCGACATCGCCGGGCATCGTCTGATGGTACCCGAGCCCACCACGGTCCAGTGTCAGGTATCAGGGATGAGCGTGCAGGCTGGGTGCCGTACGCGATGCGTCGCGCGGCTCCGGTAGGCTGTGGCGATGGAATGGACGCGGCCCGATGGGTACGCCATCAGCGATGCGACCGACCGGCTGGACCGTGACCGGATCCACGGTTGGCTGGTGAGCGCCTACTGGTGCTATGGGCTGCCCCGGGAGGTGCTCGACCGCTCCATCGAGGGCTCGCTGTGCTTCGGCATCTACGACCCGGAAGGTCTCCAGGTCGGCTTCTGTCGGGTGGTCTCCGACGTGGCTACCGTCGCCTGGGTGTGTGACGTGTTCGTGGCGGAGGACCAACGCGGCCGCGGTCTCGGTGTCTGGTTGATGGAGACGGTGGCGGGCCATCCCAGGCTTCAGGGTCTGCGACGATCGATGCTCGCCACGCGCGATGCCCACGACCTCTATCGCAAGACCGGGTACGAGCGCCTTACCGACGAGCAGGCCGAGCGCTTCATGGTCCGACCCACCGATGCCGACTACGGCCCGGGCTCGGGGAAGGCTCCCCCGCCGGAGACGCGCTAGCGGATCGTCCTCGGTGTCCTGCCGAGCGCGGATCATGCTCGGTGTCGTACCGGCACCGTGCGCCGTGGCGGATCATGCGCCAGGCGCATGAGCGGGCCAACGAACACCTTCCGCGAGGCTGCTCGGAACCGCTCCGGGCCCCTGGTTGGCCGTCCCAGTCGCCTCGCGGGTCAGGCGGCCAGCGAAGGACGGCCTCAGCCTTCCCGCGAGACCTTCGTTGGCCTGCCCACCCGCGGACGCATGCCGCCGGCGCGAGCGGCATGCGTGCGTACGAGCGCGAGTGCGGCGTGTCGGGCGCCGACCACGGGTTGGGCGGCCGGCCGGTGGAACGCGCGGTCACGCCGTGACTGATGCATCGACGTGCATCGACGACGTGCGGACCGCACCACGTCGCGTTCGTCGTGACAGATCCGATCGGGATGCTGGACAATATCAGGATGCGCGTCTCCGCAAAGGCCGACTATGCCATCCGTGCCGCCGCCGAGCTGGCTGCGGCCGATCCGTCCGTGCCGCTCAAGGCAGAACGCATCGCCGACGCGCAGAGCATCCCCATCAAGTTCCTGGAGACGATCCTGCTGGAGCTGAAGCACGCCGGCATCGTGCGCAGCCAGCGTGGCCCCGATGGCGGCTACGCGCTCGCCCAGCCCGCGTCCCGCATCAATCTCGCGGATATCATCCGGGCCGTCGACGGGCCGCTCGCGAACGTCCGGGGCGACCGCCCCGAGAACACCGCCTACACGGGACCCGCGAAGCCGCTCACCGATGTCTGGATCGCGGTCCGAGTGGCGCTGCGCCAGATCCTCGAGAACACGACGCTCGCGGACCTTGCCTCGGGCGTGCTGCCCGACCGCGTCATCCGACTCACCGCCGAACCGGAGGCGTGGCAGTCGCTGGGTCGCGTACGGCCCCCGGTCGTGGAGGTCACTGGGAGCTGAACACCCGCGTCCGACTCGGGCGCGCATAGACGATCTGCCCGCGCGCCAGCTCGAGCTCGTCCGCCTGCTCCCGCGGCACCTGTGCCCAGACGTGGCTGCCATCGGTGCGCACCAGGTCCACGCGCACCTCGAAGCCAAGGTAGACGACCCGCTCGATCATCGCCTCCGTGGCGTTCTCGGTCGGCTCCGTGAGGATGTCCAGGTCGTGCGGTCGTACCCAGCGCTCGTCGACGCGGGTGACCGGTCCGACGAAGCTCATCACGAACTGGTTCGCGGGGTGCTCGTAGAGGTCACGCGGCGTCCCGATCTGCTCGATGCGCGCGTTGTCCATGACCACGATGGTGTCCGCGACATCCATCGCCTCCTCCTGGTCATGGGTCACGAAGACGGTCGTCACGTGGGTCTCGTCGTGCAGTCGACGCAGCCACGCCCGGAGCTCCTTGCGGACCCGGGCGTCGAGCGCCCCGAACGGCTCGTCGAGCAAGAGCACCTCGGGCTCCACCGCCAGGGCACGCGCAAGCGCCATCCGCTGCCGCTGGCCACCGGACAGCTGGGCGGGATAGCGTTCCCCGAACTGCTCGATCTGCACCAGGTGGAGCAGCTCCGACACACGCCGTTCGATCTCCGCCTTGGGTCGCTTCCGGATGGTGAGGCCGAAGGCCACGTTGTCCCGTACGGTCATGTGCTTGAACGGCGCGTAGTGCTGGAACACGAATCCGATGCCCCGCTGCTGCGGCGGCACCCGGGTCACGTCACGGTCGCCCAGCCAGACCGTGCCTGCGTCGGGGGTCTCGAGGCCCGCGATGATGCGCAGCAGCGTCGACTTGCCGCTGCCCGACGGCCCGAGCAGGGCGGTCAGCTCCCCGTCCGGCACATCCAGCGAGACGTTGTCGAGCGCGGTGAAGGAGCCGAACCGCTTGACCAGCCCGTCAACCTTGATGGCCATCGGTGCCCCTCCTCCGAAACCTGCCCGATTCATACAGCTGCATCACGAGCAGGACCATGATGGCCATCAATGCGAGCACCAGCGACGCGGTATAGGCACCCACGAGGTCGAACGACTCGAAGCGCTCCTCGACGTGCAGGGTGAGCGTCTCGGTCTTGCCCGTGATCCGGCCGGAGACGATGGTCACGGCCCCGAACTCGCCCAGCGAGCGTGCCGTCGTGAGCACGATGCCGTAGGCGACGCCCCAGCGGATGGATGGCAGCGTCACGCGCCAGAACGTCCGCCAGCTCGACGCACCCAGGGTGAACGCGGCCTCCTCCTGGTCGGTGCCGACCTCGCGCAGGACCGGCATCACCTCGCGCACCACGAACGGCAGGGAGACGAAGATGGTCGCGAGGATCATCCCCGGCAAGGCGAAGATGACCTGGAACCCGGCACCCTCCAGGAGTGGGCCGAACCAGCCGTACTTGCCCCAGGTGAGGATGAGCGCGAGGCCGATGATGATGGGCGAGAGGGCGAACGGCAGGTCGATGAGTCCGTTGAGGAGCGCCTTTCCCCGGAACTCGCGACGCACCATCACGAGCGCCGTGATGACCCCGAAGATGGTGTTGATGGGGACCACGATGGCCGTGATGAGCAGGGTCAGCCAGAAGGCGTGCTGGAAGCCCGGCCGCGCCAGTGCCTTGAGCACGGGCGCCAGGCCGTCCTCGAAGGTCCGGTAGAAGACCATCAGCACCGGCAGCGCGAGCAGCAGCAGCAGGTAGATGAGCGCCACGCTGCGCACCAGGTACTTCGCGGTTCGCGTCCGCCAGGCACGCGAGACCACGGGATGGCGCTCCGGGCGCGACAGCGACGAGGGCGAGGCGATGTTGGTCATGTGCCCGGCTCGTGGCGCGTCCGCCGTCGTCGGACATAGTCGAGGACCGTGAGCATCACGAGCGACCCGGCCATGAGCACCACCGACACCGCCGCCGCTCCCTGGGGATCATCACCCTCGAGCTGGGTCAGGATGTTCACCGAGGCGACCTCGGTCTTGAACGGGATGTTGCCCGAGATGAGCACGACGGCACCGAACTCACCGATGGCGCGCGCGAACGACAGCGCCGCGCCGGTGAGGATGGCGGGCACGAGGTTGGGCAGGATGATGCGCCGAACGATGATGGGGGCGCTGGCGCCCAGGGAGGCGGCCGCCTCCTCCATGTCGCCATCCAGCTCCAGGAGCACCGGCTGGACCGAGCGGATGACGAAGGGCAGGGTCACGAACAGCATCGCGACGAGGATGCCCGTCGTCGAGTACGCGATGTTGATGTCGAACGGGCTCTTGGGTCCGTAGAGTGTCAGGAGCGTCAGGCCCGCGACGATGGTCGGCAACGCGAACGGCAGGTCGATGAGCGCGTTGACCAGGCTCTTGCCCGGGAAGTCATCCCGGACGAGCACCCACGCGATGGTGGTGCCCATGACGGCGTTGATGGCCGTGACGATGAGCGCCAGCGAGAACGTCAGTTGCAGGGCGGCGACCGCCTGGGGGCTCGTGACGTCGCTGATGAAGGCGCCGAGACCGTCGCTCAGCGACTTCCAGATGACCGCCGCGACCGGGATGAGGACGATGAGACACAGCCACGCGGCTGCGATGCCGGGGCCGAGCCAGCCCCCGGACATGCCGACGGAGCCGGCGTCGGGCCGGCTCTGTCGGGCGGAGGTGGCGGTGGACGAGGTCAGGGTTGCGCGTTCAGCTGGGTGATGATCCCGTGGTCCTTGTCGAAGAACGTGTCAGCGACCGCGGGCCAACCTCCCAGATCATCGATGGTGAACAGGCCCGTCGGCGTCGGGAAGTCGGAGAAGCTGGCGAAGACGTCCGGGTCGACCGGGCGGTAGCCCAGGTTGCCGAAGATCGTCTGGCCCTCGGGCGAGAGGACGTAGTCCAGGAACGCCTTGGCCGGCACGACGGCGTCGCCATCGAGCGTGACCGCCGCAGGGTTCTGGATGAGGATGGTGTTGTCGGGGATGACGTAGTCGACGGGCTGCTGCGCCAGCTGCGCGGTGATGGCCTCGTTCTCGTACGAGAGGAGGACGTCACCCTGGCCCGCGATGAAGGTCTGGAGGGCCTCACGGCCGCTCTTGTCCTGGACCACGATGTGCTTGAACAGCTCGGTGAGGTAGGCGATGGCCTCCTCCTCCGTCTTGCCCTCCTTGAGCAGCTTCGCGCCATATCCCGCGAGGATGTTCCAGCGCGCGGCACCCGAGGTGGACGGGTTGGGCGTGACCACGGTCACGTCCGGCCGGATGAGGTCGTCCCAGGTCTTGATGCCCTTGGGGTTGCCGGGTCGGACCACGAAGGTGACCACGCTATCGGTGACGAAGCCCTTGTTGGTGCCCGCGTTCCAGTCGGGGCCGACGATGCCGGCATCGACGAGACGGGTCATGTCGGTCTCGAGCGAGAAGGCCACGTAGTCGGCGAGCAGGCCTGCGGCGACGGCTCGACTCTGGTCACCCGAGGCACCGAACGAGGTCTCGAACTGGACATCCCTGCCCGCGTCCGTACCCTGGAACGCCTCGATGGTCTGGGCATAGGCCTCACGCGGCGTGGAGTAGCCGACGACGGTCACGGTGCCGGGCGCGGTCACGAATGGGGGCGGCGCGGAGGCGTTAGGGTCCTGAGCGATCGCGCCGCCTGCGAGTGCGGCCGTCAGCGTGAGCGCCAGGCCCGCGACGGCGAAGGGACGACGACGGTGTCGGATGATCACGGTGCCTCCTTGAGATTCCTACTATACGCCTAAGACCCATGGGGACAGCAGACAACATGGCACGGGCGGCGGAACGCATGCGCGTGACGACACACCGGATGATACCGCACTGTTCCCATATTGTCGGTCGACACGGCCGACAAGACCACCGCTACGGGGGTACGCCCTCCGTCCACCCTCCAGAGCAGCCGTTCACGGCAGGCGTGCCCCCGTGACGATGTGTCGCTGGAATCCCGCCTGAAGGGTCTTGCAGCCACTTCCGGGATGTGTGGCCGCAGCGATGCCAGCCCGACCGAGCCTGATCGGGTCGCGCTTGCATACCTGGTGTGCAGCATCGTGCGGCTCATCAGCGATCCCGCCGACAACCTGTCGCGGGTGCACATGACATGTGCGGCCCCGCGATCATTCGTGTGTCGCGAGCCACTCCTCTCGCAGGATGCTCTGGTAGGAGAGGTCCTCCAGCGCACCCGTTTCCGGAAGGCACGCCGGCGGATGCCTTCGTGGCGCATGCCGGACCGTTGCAGGACCGCGCCGGACGCACCACTGCGCACGAGATGGATGCCATGGATCCGAGTGAGCGCCAGTTCCCGGAATCCGTGCTCGATCACGGCCGTGCATGCCTCGGTGGCGTAGCCCTGACCCCAGTACGGGACGCCGACCCAGTAGCCGACCTCGGCCGAGTCCAGCTCCGGCTCCATCATCAGGCTAATGACGCCGAGGAAGCGGGCTCGTCGCGGCGATGGCCCGGTCGCGGATGAGCTCGAACAGCGGCGTGGTGTCGGCTGGCTCCAGCGCACGCAGGAGCAGGCCGTCGGTAACGATCGAGGCCGGCATGGGCGGGACCATACGATCCGACGATCGGCAGGCGTGGCCGCAGGACGCGCGGGCATGAAGAGGCCCGGTCCTCGCTGGACCGGGCCTCGCCTCGGGATCGGATGACGACACGACGACGCGTCGCCGCCGCGGTCACACTTCCTTGTATTCGCCCTCGACGGTCTCGTCCTCCGGAGTCCCCTCGGGACCGGCACCGTTCCCCGACCCGCCGGCCGACTCATAGGCGGCGGTGCCGACCTTCTGGAGCGACTCGGCGAGTGCCTCCATCCGGGTCCGGATGGCGCCCAGCTCGCTGCCCTTGAGGGCCTCCCGAAGCGACTCGATCTTCTGCTCCACATCCGCCTTGTCGGCGGACGCGACCTTGTCGCCAAGGTCACGCAGGGTCCGCTCGGCCTGGAACGCCAGGGCGTCCGCCTGGTTGCGGGTCTCGACCTCGTCGCGCCGCTGGCGATCCTCCTCGGCGTGCTCCTTGGCGTCGTTGACCATCTTGTCCACGTCGTCCTTGGAGAGCATCGAGGACGCGGTCACCCGGACCTGCTTCTCCTTGGCGGTGGCGCGGTCCTTGGCCTTGACGTCGAGGATGCCGTTGGCGTCGATGTCGAAGGTGACCTCGACCTGGGGCACGCCGCGCGGAGCCGACGGGATGCCGTCGAGGATGAACTTGCCGAGCGTCTTGTTGTCCGCCGCCATGTCGCGCTCGCCCTGGAGGATGTGGATCTCCACCTGGGGCTGGTTGTCGCTGGCGGTCGAGAACACCTGGCTCTTGGAGGTCGGGATGGTCGTGTTGCGGTCGATGAGCCGCGACATCACGCCACCGAGCGTCTCGATGCCCAGCGACAGCGGCGTGACGTCCAGCAGCAGGACGTCCTTGACCTCACCCGCGAGCACGCCCGCCTGGATGGCAGCACCAACGGCGACGACCTCGTCCGGGTTGACGCCCTTGTGCGGCTCCTTGCCGTTGAACTGCTTCTTGACTGCCTCGAGCACCGCCGGCATGCGTGTCATGCCACCCACGAGGATGACCTCGTCGATGTCCGACGGCTTGAGGCCCGCATCCTTGAGGGCGGCCGAGACCGGCCCCGCGGTGCGCTTGATGAGGTCCGCGACGAGGTCCTCCAGCTTGGCCCGGGTGAGCGTCACCACGAGGTGCTTGGGACCGGTCGAATCGGCCGTGATGTAGGGCAGGTTGATCTCGGTCTGGGTCGCGGAGGAGAGCTCGATCTTGGCCCGCTCGGCGGACTCCTTGAGACGCTGGAGCGCCTGCTGGTCCTTCGACAGGTCCATGCCCTGGTCGCGCTTGAACTCGGCCAGCAGCCACTCGATGATGCGCTGGTCGAAGTCGTCACCACCCAGATGCGTGTCGCCGTTGGTGGCCTTGACCTCGAACACGCCGTCGCCCAGCTCCAGGATGGAGATGTCGAAGGTGCCGCCGCCCAGGTCGTAGACGGCGATCTGCTCGTCCTTCTGCTTGTCCAGGCCGTAGGCCAGGGACGACGCGGTGGGCTCGTTGATGATGCGCTTGACGTCCAGGCCCGCGATGCGTCCGGCATCCTTGGTCGCCTGGCGCTGGGTGTCATCGAAGTAGGCGGGCACGGTGATGACCGCCTCGGTGACCTTCTCGCCCAGGTACGCCTCGGCATCCGTCTTGAGCTTCTGGAGGATCATCGCGGAGATCTCGGGCGGGGTGTAGCCCTTGCCGTCCGAGACGACGACCTTGATGCCGTCGTTCTTGCTGTCCTTCTGGACGGTGTACGGCACCAGCTCGCGCGAGCGCTGGACCTCCGGATCGTCCCAGCGGCGACCCATGAAGCGCTTGATGGAGTAGACGGTGTTGGTCGGGTTGGTGATGGCCTGGCGCTTCGCGATCTGGCCCACCAGGCGCTCGCCCGCCTTGCTGAATGCGACCACGGACGGGACGGTGCGACCGCCTTCCGCGCTCGGGATGACGACGGGCTCGCCGCCCTCCATGACGGCGACCACGGAGTTCGTGGTGCCGAGGTCGATGCCGATGATCTTGCCCATGGGTGGGGTGTCTCCTGCCTGACCGGGCCGCTGGCCCGGTGTTCCGTTCGATGCTTGCTCAGCTGGTCAGCTGGTGTCGTCCTGGTTGGGTGTTGCGTTGCGGGTGGGGTGCCCGGTGGCCGCTCACGGGGCCGTGGACACGACGACCAGGGCGGGCCGCAGCACGCGGTCCCGGATCTGATAGCCGCGCTGGAGCTCCCGGGTGACGGTCCCCTCGGGGACCTCCGCGGTGGGCTCCATGGTCACCGCCTCATGCTGCGCGGGGGTCGAAGGGCGTCCCGACCGCCTCGATGGGCGTCACGCCCTCTGCGACCAGCAGTGCCGAGACCTTGCGCTCGATGGCGGCGATGCCCTCCACCCAGGCCGAGCCCTGCTCCTCCGGGGGCACGTGCTCCAGGGCGCGGTCGAGGTCGTCCGCGACCCCCAGCACCCGGCGCAGCAGGCCTTCGCTGGCGAGTCCCAGCTCCCGGAACGGTCCTCCTCGGAGCGGCGCTTGTAGTTGGCGAAGTCGGCGGCCGTCCGCTGCCACTGCCCACGGATGCTCTCCGTCTCCGCCTCTGCCGTCTCGGCTCGTGCCTGGAGCTCCGCGATCTGCTCCTGGAGCGCGTCGATGGCAGCATCGGCCGGGCTGGGCGTGTCGAGCGCCTCGATGCGCTCCTCGGCCCGGGTCTTGCCACGGCGGCCGCGGCCCGCTGCGCGCGTCGGTCTGGGTCGGGTCATGCTGATCGTTCATGCGTACAGGTGGTCCACCAACTCGTTCATCAGGGCGCTCACATAGCGGACGGTCGAGATCGCGTGGGGATATGCCATCCGGGTCGGACCCAGGACGCCCACGACACCCACGGCGCGGCCCGCGCGGCCATATGGCGCGAGGACCAGGGACACGTCATGCATCTCGATGTGGGCGTTCTCCGCCGCCGATGAACACCCGGACCCCGCCGTCGCGGGTGAGCTGGGGCATCAGGTCGCCCAGGTAGACCCGGTCCTGGAGCACCCCGAAGATGCGTCGGAGCGTCTCCGAGCGGGAGAACTCGGGAGCGTCCATGACGTTCAGCAGCCCTTCGCTGAAGACGTCCTCGACCGCGGAATCGTCGTAGTCGTGCATCAGCCGGACGGTCCGATCCACGGCGCGCAGCAGCAACGGGTCCACCGGCGGCGTACGCGCCTGGAGCGCCTCCAGCACCCGCTCGGCTCCCGCCGCGGAGCGACCCGTGAGCTGGCTGCTGAGCTCTCGCGACAGCGTCTCGAGGTCCTCCTCATGGGGTACCGGATCGGCGGCCAGGAGCACCTGCTTGATGGGCCCCTCCGCGAGCACGACGACCAGGCTCGCCATCCGCGGTCCGGCGGCGACGAGGTCGATGCGGCGGATGCGGCAGGAGGGCGGCTTGGCAGCCGTGGCGATGCCGGCGACATGGGTGGACGAGGCGAGGGTCGCCGCGGCGAGGCGGAACCACTGCTCGCTGGCGTACTCGACCTGGCCGAACTGGTGCCGGATCATCAGCTGCTCGACGGGCGCCAGCGATACCGCCTCCGTGATGGACTCCACGTACAGCCGGTAGCCCTTGTCCGTCGGCAGCCGACCGGCGCTCGTGTGGGGATGGTCGAGGTATCCCTCCGCCTCCAGCTCCGCCATCACGTTCCGGACGGTCGCGGGGCTGACGCCCAAACGGTACTTGGTGACCAGCGCCTGGCTGCCCACCGGTTGTGCCGTTGCGACGTATTCCTCGATGATCGCCCGCAGGATGGCCTCCGAACGGGGCTCCAGCGGGCCCGGGCGATCCTTGCGACGCGCCATGGGTCCTCATGATCCGAGCTGCCTGCGGGTCCGCCCGCGGCTCTCTGTGTGATGGTTAGCACTCTCACGTCCAGAGTGCTAACTGTTGAGAGGCATCCTAGCAGCCGCCTGCCCGAGTGTCAATGAAGCGACCGGCCCGGATCGACCGGGGCCGGTCCGCGGTGACGGGTCAGGGAGCGCCCGGGCCATACGTCTCCCAGAGGTACCGCCGGGGCGTCTCGCCGCTGTCATGGATGGCGGCGGCGACCTCGCGCCCCACGTACCGGTAGTGCCACGGCTCGTACGCGTAGCAGGTCTCATCTGCCTCGCCCCTGGGATAGCTCATGACGAAGCCGTACTCCCAGGCGTGATCGTGCAGCCAGGCGCCCGCCGGCGTCGTGGCGAAATCATCGAGCGACCAGGGCGGGGTCGTGTCATCGGCGCTGCGGAGGTCAAGGGCGGTCCCCAGCTGGTGCTCGGAGTGGCCGGGTCGGGCGCTCACCTTGCGAGCCTGCTCCTCGTTGGACTGGGCCACCCAGCCGGCGAAGGTCGTCACCTGGCCCTGGTAGCTGCGATATGCCGACTGGACCGCGATCGCGGCACCCGCGTCCCGGGCCGCCGCGGCCATCTTGCGCAGGTCGCCCATGATCGACCCGCGACACCTTGTAGCCGCCGTTGAGGCCGGCCTTGCTGGTGCTCACCAGGTCATCCGGCGCGTAGCGTTTGGGCAGCCGGTAGATGGTGTCCACGACGAGCGTCGCCCAGTCCCGGGCGGGGACACCCGCGACCGGGACGTCGTCGTAGCGGCATGCCGGCAAGGGGACGGCCGCTCCCCGGGTCGGGTCGGCCCCGGGCGAGCCACCGGGGGATGGCGCGGCCGGTGACGCAGACGACGACGGGGTCGGGGTGGCCTTCGGGGGTGGGCCACCACTGAAGACGCAGCCGGACAGCGCCAGCAACGCCACGGCCGGCAGTGCGACGGCGCCGGCGCGCGGGCGGTACGCCCAGCGCGACCTCACGGCTGCGACTCGGAATGCCTCCAGAGGTATTCCCGGGGCGTGAGCCCGCTCTCGTGGATCTGGCGCGCGAGGGTTCTGCCCACGTACCGGTAGTGCCACGGCTCGTAGCCGTAGCAGGTCTTGCTGAACTTCCCCTTGGGATAGCTCATGACGAAGCCGTACTTCCAGGCGTTCGCCTTCATCCAGGCACCCGGCTTGCTCGTGGCCCAGTCGTTGTAGTCCCAGGGTGCGGCCTGGCTCGATGCGCTCCGGAAGTCGATGGTCGTGCCCAGCTGGTGCTCGGAGTGGCCCGGACGGGCGCTGTACTTGCGTGCCTGCTGCTCCCCGGAACGAGCCTTCCAACCGGCGAACACCGACTTCTGCGAGGCATAGCTGCGATAGGCGGACCGGACCGCGATGGCGCGACCCGCCTTGCGCGCAGCCTTGGCCATCGCCTTCAGGTCATCGATGATGATCGCCGCGCACCGTGCCACCGCCCGCGAGGCCTGCCTTGGAGACCGGCACCAGGTCATTCGGGCGATAGGAGCTGCCGACCCGGAGCCGGGTGTCGACGAGCGTCCGGCGCCAGTCGGAGAGGGACCGGAATCGGGTCTTGATGTCCGTGTAGGTGCACTTCGGGAGCGCCGGGGTGGCTGCCGGGCCGCCCACGGCGGTGGCGCTGAAGCCGGGGTCAGGACCGATCGCCACGGCGCCCGAGGATCCGAGCGTCATCACCAACGACAGCGACAGGACGAACAGGAGCGCGGGCCGACGCAGCACGGCGGACCTCCATGACGGTGACGATCGGTTGGAGGGCCGATGATGCCCCAGACCGGCGCGGCACGCCCGAAGCGGCATCCGAGCCTGTCCAGCGGGGCTCAGTCGGCGGTCACGACCTCATCGATGACGAGCGTGCCCGCATCCGCGTCGAGCGTGGCCATGGCGCCATGCGGCACGGTCACGTGGTGCTTGCCGTGCCCGATGGGCAGTCCGTAGATGCAGGGCACCCCGAGCGGCCCCAGCAGCTCCTCGAGCACGTCCTCGATGCTCATGTCCTGCATGAACGACGCGAGGTCCTCGCGCCAGCCCACCCGGTGCAGCTCGCCGATGACGATGCCCGCGCACGCATCGAGCTTGCCAGCGTTGCGCAGATGCGTCAGGCCACCGTCGAGCTGGTACGTGCCCATGTCGAGATCCTCGAGATAGACGATCCGATCGGTGGTGTCGATCTCGATGGGCGTGCCGAGCGTCGCCCGCACGAGGTCCAGGCAGCCCCCGGTGAGCCGACCCCTCGCCGTCCCGCCGGTGATGGTCCGCACGTATGGGTCGTCGGGGTTGGGCGGGATGGGTCCATACACCTCGTCGGAGAAGAGCGCCCGATGCATGGACGCCCTGGAGAAGGCACTCGTCTCTGCAGCGCCGACACCGCTCGCGCCGTTGGAGTAGAACGAGATCGTGGCCGGATCGCTCCAGGCTTCGATGGCGAGATGGAGCGTGGTGATATCCGAGTAGCCGCACAGTGGCTTGGGATTGGCCGCGATCGCCTCCCGATCCAGCAGGGGCACCAGGCGCGGACTGCCGTAGCCGCCCTGGAGGCAGACGATGGCCGCGATCCCCGGGTCCCGGAACGCCGCGTTCAGGTCCGCCGCCCGGTCGGCATCGCGGCCTGCCAGGTACGCATGGCGATCGTTGACGTGCTCCCCGAGGCGGACCCTCAGACCCCACCCCTCGAGACCCGCGACCGCTCGCAGCAGCTCCGAGCGGTTCTCCCAGGGGCTCGCGGGCGCGACGAGCGCGACCGTGTCCCCGGGACGCAGCCGGCGTGGCTTGCGGATGCCGTCGGTCGTCGTCAGGCTCACGACGTGACGGTAGCAGTCATCGTGTGCGGTCGGTCGACCGTGACCGCAGGGGGCCTGTCCGGCAGCAGACGCGCGAAGACCTCGTTGGACAGCAGGCGCCCCCGCGCCGTGAGCATCAACCGCTCGTCGACACGCGCCAGGAGGTCGGCGTCGAGCGCCCACGCCAGACCGGCCCGCAGCTGGGGGTCAGCCAGCGTGGAGGCCTCCAGGCCGGAGGCGAGCCGCAGCGCCAGGATGGCTGCCTCCGCATGCGCGGTCTGGCGGTCGACGGACTCCATGCCCCCCGGAGGCAGCCGCGCCGGGCTGCCGTCGCCGGGCAGCAGGGCCGCGAGGTAGCGGTCGAGTCGGGCCGCGTTCCAGCGCCGGGTGAGGGCACCGTCGAAGGCGTGGGCACCCGGTCCCACGGCCTCCACCGGTGCTCGATGCCAGTACGCCAGGTTGTGACGGCTCTCGTGCCCCGGTCGCGCATGGTTGGACAGCTCGTAGCGCTGGTATCCGGCACTCGCGAGCCGATCGCCGGCGCGCGCGTCCATCTCCGCGGCGCGGTCCTCGTCCTGGGCGGCGATGGCGTCTGCTCCGCCAGCGACGAGCCCCGACACGAACCGGCAGGTGGTCGCCATCGGGCGTGGTCAGGCCATCGGCATCGGGATCCTCGAGCGTCAGCAGGTAGGTCGAGCAGTGGTCAGGCGCCAGGTCGGTCAGCGCAGCCAGGGTCGAATCCCACGTATCGAGCGTCTGCCCCGGGATGTCCATGAGCAGGTCGACCGACAGCGAGCCGAAGCCAGCCGCCCGGGCCGCCGCTACCCCGGCGACCACGTCGGCTGGCCGGTGACGTCGCCCGAGGCGGCGGCAGCTCGGCGGGCTGGAGGCTCTGGGCGCCGATGCTCAGACGTGTGACACCTGCCGCCCGGAACGCACGAAGGTCGCCGATCTCCAGCGGCCCCGGGTTCGCCTCGAGGGTGACCTCGGCACCGTCGGCGATGCCGAACCGCCGACAGACGTGCTCGAGCAGGCCAGCGATGGCGTGCGCGGGCACGAGGGATGGCGTGCCACCGCCGAGATAGACGCTCTGGAGTGGCGGGCGCGGGCCGGATGCCGAGTCCGCGGCGTCCGCCCGCAGGTCAAGCTCGACGTGGAGGGCTGCAACGAGCTCGGCGACCCGGTTGCCGGGACCGACGGCAGCCCGGCCACTGACGACGACGAAGTCGCAGTACGGGCACAGCGAGACGCAGAACGGGATATGGAGATACAGCCCGACCGGCGGCCGCGGGCGGGCCTCGGCCAAGTGGCTGGCCTCAGGCGCGTGGCGGGCCTCAGGCGCGTGGCGGGCCCAGGCGTGTGGCTGGCCGTCCGGTCCATCGGGAGGCTGGACCCAGGCTTCGGGCGGAGGCGGCCAGGCTGCCTGCTCGTCCCCCGGCGTCCACGGGGCCGGCTGGCCGTCGGGCGGAGGCGGCCACGAGGCCGGCTGGCCTTCGGGCATCCAGGGGCCTGGTGGCGCCGGGGACCAGGCACCGGTCTCTGGGTCAGCGACCCACGGGCCGGACGAGGGGTCGGGCCCACCCTGATAGATGCCGGGACCACCATAGCCCGGAGGCGGACCCCAGGCCGGTCCGGATACGGCGCAGGGCCGCTCATGGGGGCGCTGCTCATGCCCGGCGGCGGCGCAGCTGCCGGGGTAGCCCTGGACGCCGCCGTAGCCCTGCGGTGCGAACGGCGACTGGCCGGCGTACATGGGACCCAGCCCGGGCGGTCCGGCCGCTGCCGCCATCCACGGCTGGACCGCCGCGTCGTCGCCGACGAGATCCCAGCCCTTGGGAGGCAGCGCCCGGCCAGCGACCTCCTCCGGCTCCCAACCGACCGGACGCGCCTGGTCGGTATGACCCGTGGCAAGGAACACGCCGAAGCGGGTGATGGCGTGCGCCACGACCGCAGCGCCGATGCCCCCGGTCTCGATGACCAGCCAGCCACCGACGACGGCGATGACCAGGTCGATGCCCAGCATCCCCTTGCTGCGACCCTTGGTCCACAGCCTGGTCGCGATGCCATACGCGATGGCCTGGATGGCGATGGCCACCGTGCTGCTGACACCCGCCTGCAGCATGAGCCCGAGCATGATGCCCCGGAAGAGCGCCTCATCGATGACTGCGGTCCCGACGCTGTTGAGGATGGCCCCGGGGTAGGCGCCGGGCGCCGGCAGTCGGAAGCCACCGTATCGGAACCAGGCGAAGAGGAAGGCCAGGACGAGGCCCCCGATGCCCGCCGCAAGGCCATAGATGAGCGCCCGCTCACGGTCGGGACCCATGTCCAGGTGGAGGATGGTGACCGGCTGGGGATAGAGCCAGTAGACGAGGAGGATGAGGCCGAGGCCCAGCAGGTACCAGCCCATGCGCCGGCTCCAGCCGCGCCAGCCGGGGACACGCTCCGAGTCGTCATATTCCGCCACGCCGAATCGCTGGGCGTCGAGGCGGAGCAGGTACAGCAGGCCCATGAGCCCGACGACGACGAGGAACTCGACCGATTCCTTCACCCGCGTCGACCGCGTGTCGTCACGGCGTCAGCCCTCGCCCGCGCGCAGCACCGCCAGGAATGCCTCCTGGGGGATCTCGACGTTGCCGACACGCTTCATCCGCTGCTTGCCTTCCTTCTGCTTCTCGAGCAGCTTGCGCTTGCGGGTGATGTCGCCGCCGTAGCACTTGGCGAGGACGTTCTTGCGCATCGCTCGGATGGTCTCACGGGCGATGACATTGGAGCCGATGGCCGCCTGCACGGGCACCTCGAACATCTGGCGCGGGATGAGCTCCTTGAGCTTCTCCACCAGGCCCTGTCCTGCCGCCCGGGCCTTGTCCCGGTGGACGATGAGCGAGAGCGCATCGACCGGCTCCCCGTTGACGAGGACGTCGAGCTTGACCAGCTGGCCGACACGGTAGCCGATCTCCTCGTAGTCCATCGAGGCGTAGCCCTGGGTCCGGCTCTTGAGCTGGTCGTAGTAGTCGATGATGACCTCCGCGAGCGGCAGCTCGAAGGTCATCAGGACCCGAACCGGGTCGAGGTACGAGACGTCGCCGATGGCGCCCCGGCGGCCCTGGGCCAGGTCCATGAGCGTCCCGATGTACTGCGACGGGGTGATGATCGACACCTTCACCCACGGCTCCGCGATGGTCTCGATGTCCGACGGTCCGGGCAGCTTGGATGGGTTGTCGACGGACACCTCGCCCCGGCCGTTGGTGAGCGTCACGTGGTATTCCACGGACGGGGCGGACGCGATGAGGTCGAGGTCGAACTCGCGCTCCAGCCGCTCCTGGATGATCTCCATGTGGAGCAGGCCCAGGAAGCCGCAGCGGAAGCCGAAGCCCAGCGCCACCGAGCTCTCCGGCTCGTAGGTGATGGTCGCGTCGTTGAGATGGAGCTTCTCGAGCGCATCCCGCAGCAGCGGGTAGTCGGGACCGTTGATGGGGTAGATGCCCGCGAACACGAGTGAGCGCGCCTGCTTGTAGCCCGGCAGTGGGTCGGTGGCCGGGTTCGCGGTCGCGGTGAGCGTGTCCCCCACCTGGCAGTCGCGGACGCTCTTGAGACCCGTGGCGACGTAGCCGACCTCGCCGGGGCCCATCCGGTCCACCGGTGCGAGCTGGGGTCGGAACATGCCCAGCTCCAGGACATCCACCGCGACGCCCGACTGCATGAGCCGGATGTTCTCGCGCGCGTGGAGCGTCCCTTCCGCAAGCCGGACGTACGCGACCACGCCCTTGTAGGCGTCGTAGTGGGAGTCGAAGATGAGGCCCCGCACGGGCGCGTCGGGATCGCCCCTGGGGGCGGGCACGCGCTCGACGATGGCCTCCAGCACGAGATCGACGTTGGTGCCGTCCTTGGCGGAGACGAGGATGACCTCCTCGCGTGGGATGGCGAGCACGTCCTCCAGCTCCTGCATCACCACCTCGGGCTGGGCCGAGGGGAGGTCGATCTTGTTGATGACGGGCACGATGACGAGGCCCTGGGCAAGCGCGAGGTGAACGTTCGCGAGCGTCTGGGCCTCGATGCCCTGGGCGGCATCGACGACGAGGATGGCGCCCTCGCACGCCTGGAGGCTACGGCTCACCTCGTAGCTGAAGTCGACGTGACCGGGCGTGTCGATGAGGTTGAGGCCATACACCAGGCCGTCTCGGGCGGCGTACTCCAGGCGCACCGCGCGGGCCTTGATGGTGATGCCCTTCTCGCGCTCGAGGTCCATCGAATCGAGGACCTGGCTCATCATCTGGCGGCCCTCGATGGTGTGCGTCAGCTCCAGGATGCGATCCGCCAGCGTCGATTTCCCGTGATCGACGTGGGCGATGATGCTGAAGTTGCGCAGGCGCGCCTGGGGGATGGTGACCATGGGGCGGGCCGAGTATACCCAAGGCGCTCGGCGGGGCCGGGCGCGGCAGCCGGATCCCGCTTGCTCGACCCGCGCTGGTGATGGGCACCGATCGCCTGGATGGCGCGACCGTCGACGACCCTTGACGCGACCGAGTCGCGTCGGCCGAGCCGTTCTTCACGATCACCGAACGGTGTGGCCATGGATCGCCGGTCACTGGCGTCCGAGCGGACCCGCATCGCCGTCGGCGTCTGGATGATCGCCGAACACAGCTACCTGTGGTCGTCCACGGCCCGACCTTGACCTGCTCGGACCGGCCCAGGGCGCGACGGAGGCCCCTGGCGTTCGCTGATGGTGAAGATCCGTGTCTCCAAGGGCGCACCACGAACGCGCGCCCTCGCTGGGTCAGGTCCGATCCGCGCGTCGGACGGCGGGCGGCACCGAGAACACATCGACCGTGCTCCGGCCTGCGTCGAGCGCGGCCTGCCAGCCGTCCTCTGCGTCGACACGCGCCAGGCACGGCGGCAGCAGCGCCTCGATGAGGGCCCGCGGCACGAACACCAGCCCGTCGTCGTCGCCGATGCACAGGTCGCCCGGCGATACGGCCACGCCCCCGAACACGATGGGTTCGTTGACGCTGCCCCGCTCCATGGTCGTCGGGCCGCGCGACGTGATCCAGCGGCTGAACATGTGGAAGTCGGGCCAGCTCCGGATGGTCGCCACGTCGCGCACGCCGCCATCGACGACGATGCCCGCGATGCCCTTGCGCCGCGCGGCGCCCCCGAGCAGCTCGCCGATGACCGCGATCTCCCGCCGGCCGCCCGCCGCGACCGCGATGACGTCGCCCGCCGTGGCGGCTGAGATCGCATGGTGGACCGCGCCATAGTCGCCGGGCTCGCACCAGGCCGTGACGACGTTCGCCGTCAGTCGCACGCCGAGACCCAGCGGACGCAGCGGCCGGATGGCCGGATCGGCATGGCCCCGACCCTGCAGCTGGTCGGCGGCCACGGCACTGGGCACGCGGCGCCATGGGTCGACGAGTGCGTCGGTGAGCCGGGGGTCGACGGGGTTCCCCAGGTAGGTCGGCATCGCGCTACGTCTCCTCGGCCAGGTGTGTCCGGATCGCACGGGCGAGTCGACGGACGCCCTCGGCCATCACGTCCGGGCTGTTCCGGGTGAAGTTGAGGCGCATCGCGGTCCGCAGCATGCCGTCAGGGTCGAAGACGCTGCTGGGCACGAACGCGACCCCTTCCTGGAGCGCACGTCGATACAGCGCATCCGTGTCCGTCCCCGGATTCCTCGCTTCCGCCCACAGGAACATGCCGCCCGACGGTCGGTCGACGGTGAACCACGCACCGAGCTCGGCCATGGCGACCTCGTACATGGCGTCCCGGCGCTCCCGGTAGCAGGCCACGATGGCCGGCACATGCGTCTCCTCCAGATGCGCTTCGAGGAGCTCGAGCGCGACGGCATGGGTGTACATGCTGCTGCTCAGGTCGGAGCACTGCTTGGCCAGCGCCAGCATCCGGATCATCTCCGGGCCCGCGACCGCCCAGCCGATCCGCAGCCCGGGGGCGATGCTCTTGGACAGCGTGCCGAGGTAGACGACCGAGCCGTCGTAGGGACCCGAGCCATGAGCGGCGACATCGAGATCCAGGAGTCCGGGACCGACAGGTCCGTCGAGCTGGAGCGCGAGATACGGGTCGTCCTCGACCAGCCACGTGCCAGAGCGTGTCACACGCTCCAGCAGCGCGGCACGCTGGTCCTGGGGGACGAGCACGCCCGTCGGATTCGAGAAGTTGGGCACGGCGTACACGAACTTCGCCGCCCGCAACGTCGTGTCGGCATTCGGCTGTGCGGGGTCCCAGCTCAGCCGCTCATAGCGGGGCAGCCGGGTCCGCCAGGTGTCCAGGGCGCCCAGATACGTCGGGAACTGCGCGACGATGAGGTCGCCCGGGTCGACCAGCAGCTTGCCCAGCAGATCGAGGCCCTGCATGGCGCCCGTGGTGAGCAGCACGTTCTCAGCCGTGAAGCTGCCACCGGTCGCGCGCGACATCCGCTCGGCGATCGCGGTACGCAGCGCCGGGAAGCCCTCCACCGGGCCGTACTCCAGGGCCGTGCCACCCCAGCGGTCGAGCGCCCGGGCACTCGCGGCAGCGACCGCCGCCACGGGATACAGCTCCGCGGCGGGCAGACCTCCCGCGAGGCTCACGAAACCGGGCTGACCAGCGGCCGCCAGGAACTGGCCAGTGACGTCGTTGCTGGTGCTCACCCAGCGGGCCCACGCGGGCCGCGTCGAGGCGGGCTCGGTGGGCTCGATGGGATTCGCGGATGGGGCCGGGGGCACATCCGTAGTCAAGCCGGTTTTGATGCTCGTGGCAAGTGTTCTGTTCGTCCGACACGGCACGAACGACGACCCCGACCATCGGGCCGAGGTCGTCGCTGAGGAGGAGAGGCGTGTCAGCTCATCATGGCTTTGGCCAGTGGACGACCAGGTGGTAGGCCAGCGTGCTGTCCGGGCCGCCATAGGGCGCGTTCACGATCACGTAGTCATCGTGTGCGACGAGCACGCTCCGCAGGGCATCCGCCTCGGTGGTGACGGGAGCAGTCCAGGTCGTGATCAACGAGTGGTCGGGACCGAAGATCTGCATCCGGTGGCGATCGGTGACGTAGATGTTGCCCTTCGCGTCGGCACCCACGTCGGTCGGTCCGTCGAACTGCCCGGGACCGGTGCCCTTGGTGCCGAAGGACCAGAGGAACGTACCATCAGGACCCCACGCCTGGATCCGGCTGTTGCCGGTATCGGCGGCGTAGAGCGTGCCGTCGAGGCCGACGAAGATGGAGCCTGCATTGCTCAACTGGCCATCGGCGGAGCCATGGCCCCCCACCTTGCTCAGGAACGAGCCTTCCGGACTGAACACCTGGATGTCGTCCCGGACATCGTCGACGACATACACGAGCCCGGTGGGACCGACCGCCAGGTCGATGGGGTCGGTGAACTGGCCGTCCTCGGTGCCCGTGGTGCCCCACTGTCGGATGAAGACGCCGTTGTGGTCGAACTCCTGGACGCGGTCGTTGCCCGAGTCGGCGACATAGACGTTGCCGAACGGTCCACCCAGCGGCGATGTGGCCACGCCGCCGAAATCGAGACCGTCCGCGGGCTTGGGATCGCGCACGAAGTCGAACTGCCCGGGGCCGGTGCCCTTCTGGCCCCAGCGGGCGATGGGCTCCGCGTACTCGCCGGTGTGCCAGATCTCGCTGGTCCCGGCATTGACCACGAGGAAGCTGCCATCCGACGGCGCGTCACTGCCGCCCCATCGGGAGCCGCCCATGAACACCGACCTGCCATCGGGATAGCACCGGTCGCACGCGTGTTCGGACGCCTGGCCGAGGATCTCGACGGTCACGCCGCTCGATGGACTGGCAGCCGGGCTCTGGGCATGGCTCGCGAGGGGCACCACGAGTGCCGCGACGGCGCCCGCGATGGCCAGGGAACGATGGATCCGATTCATCTGGACCTCCTTGATGGCGCGTCGAACCAGCGGGCTGCTCCGGCACGCGCCGAACAGGAGCCCCGCGAACTCGGATGGGGTTGGTGGAGAAGCCGCCTGGTCGGGTGCTGCGGTCGGTCCGGATCCGCCGAGCGTCAGGTCAGGGGCGAGCCGTCACTCCTGAGGAGCGAAGAGGTAGGTGCCGTCAAAGTGGAACCGGCCAGTGGGCGCATCGAGGGTGACGTCCAGGATGGCGCTGAAGCCGGTGAGGGTGCCGCTGCCCGCCCAGAAGGTGCACATGCCGATGGCGGTGGTCTGGCTGATCATGCACCAGCCCATGGCCGTGTTGCCGTCACCCGCGTTGAGGACGACGGAGCTGCTGGCGAACATCGGGTTGTCGAGTGCCGGCCCGTAATAGGTGAGCAGCCCACCGACCGGGATCTGCGGCAGGTTGGACTCGGTGATCGGACAAGAGCCACCCGGGACACCACTGAACGTGGCGCAGTCCTTCATCAGGTGCAGAGCATTAGGTGGGTCGGACGGGCTTGGGCTGGTCGATTGCGAAGACACTCCGGTGGCCGGCACGATGAGCGCCACGATGACGCTCGCGAACAGGCCGAGGCGTCGCAGCCTGGTCGACAGGAATCGTCCGGTGACGGGGATCGAGACCATGATCGGACCTCCTTGATGGTGCCTGGCTGGTGGGTCGATGATCGCGGAGCTCAATCGGCCATCATTGGCGCCCGGGCGCAAGCGGGGGCAGCAGTCTGAACTTCTCCAATCGCTGGGCGCCCACGTCGGTCAGGTAGATGCTGTCGTTGGTCAGTGCGATCCCTGATGGGTAACCCCACGAGAATTGGCCGTCTCTCGAGCCGGGCGCACCAAAGCTCGTCGAGCAGCTCGCCGGTGGTGTCGAACACATACACCTTGTCATGGGTCGCGAGTGGCCCGCGGGTAGCGAAGAGTCGCCCATCGGTCGCGACCCGGAGGGCCATCCACTGGTCCGCCGTCCTGCCGTCGTGGTGCCCGAAGGTCGCCACCTGCACGCCGGTTGGGTCGTACTTCCGGATCTCATCGGCGACCAGACAGCAGATCGCAACGTAGACGTTGCCCTGCGCATCGACCGCCATGCCGGTCGTGGAGTTGACCCCCGACAGGCCGAGGGAGAAGGAGCCGACGACCACGCCCTCGCTGTCATATCGTTCCACGACATCACCGCCGTCTCGAAGGACATAGACGGTGCCAGAGGCATCGACCGCGATGCCGGAGGGTTGCTGGAACAGCGTGCCCCCAGCACGGAAGACGTTCCAGGACCGAACGAAATGTCGCTCCCGGTCGAACTGCTGCACCCGATGGTTGCCGGCATCCAGGACGTAGAACGTGCCGTCCGGGGCGAACGCCACGGCACCGTATGGATTGCCATTCGTCAGGCGCAGGTGGAATCGTTCGTCACCGGTGCCCACCGAGCCCCAGTACTCGATGAAGTGGCCGGCCGCGTCGAAGATCGCGAACCGGTCGTGCGCCGAATCGGCGACCCAGATACGCCCTTCGGGGTCGACATCGATGGTCCCGCCCGATCCCAGGGCGAAGTACATCCCATCGCCGCCCCCCTGGGCTGACCAGAGGTACTCGACGGGCGCCTGCGTGGTCTGGATCCGGCCCCCCACCACTAGCAGCAGCCCGAGGACCAGCAGTGTCGCGGCGAGCAAGATCGCCAGCCAGACGATGCGGGGTGCGGCTCGCGTTGTGGTGTGGGCGATCCGCGCCCGCCACGAGCGTTGCTGGGCGGTCGTCGCGGTGGCTGCCAGGATGCCCAGGTGCAGGTCGCCGGGATCGCCGCGATCCGCGCGGCGCTGGAACGCGGAAGCGATCGTCTCGCCACGGATGCCGTCGGAGGGGCTCATCGTCGCTCGACCTCGAGGGCACGTTCGAGCGCTCTACGAGCGCTGAAGAGTCGGGACTTGACGGTCTTGGCGGGCACACCCAGCAGCACGCCGATCCGCTCGAGAGGGAGGCGCTCGTAGTGATGGAGAGCCAGGAGCGTCCGGTCGGCCACCGAGAGGCGCTCGAGCGCCCGGTCGACAAGGTCGACCTCGGCTGTCCGATCGTCATGCGCTGCGTGCGCCTCCATGGAGGGCCCGACCCACTCCCCGTCCACCAGGAATGCCCCCGCGGGGATCTCGTGTATCTGACGGCGCTTCCTCCCGCGGATCGCCGACCGGCAGGCGTTGACGACGATCCGGCCCAGCCACGCCGGGAACAGGCCCGGGTCGCGCAGCTCCGGCAAGTGAGTCCAGGCACGCAGGAAGACCTCCTGCGTCGCATCCCGCGCGTCGGCCTCGTTGCCGAGGATCGCCATCGCGGTCCGGAATGTTGGCTCGACCCGCCCCACGACCAGGAGCGCGAACGCGTCGTGATCGCCCGCCCGGGCGCGCTCCACCAGACCCGATTCGGTGACCCGCCCCGATGCGGGCGCCAGGTCCCTCGCCATACGCGCTCCGGCTGCCGACTGGTCCATACACATCATGACTCCGACCGGTATGGGTCGGTTGGTCGATATCCGGCTCGATGACGCGTCGCCTGCGCTCAAGGGCGCCTGGGCGCCTGGGTGCTTGGGCGCCTGGGCGCCTGGGTGCTGGGCGCTTGGGCGCTTGGGCGCTTGGGCGCTTGGGCGCTGACGATCTTCCGCGATCAGCGAACGGCGGGCTGGATATCGACCATTTCCACGCCCGTCACGGGCCGGCAGGCTCACGGGTCTTCACCATCGGCGCAAGAACTGTCTCCCTGGAGCCCGCCGGGTCGCCCGAAACCGCTACCGATGGAGGTGGAACCAGCCAAGCAGCTCGAAATCGTTCGCTGATGACGCAAAACGGTGCATTGGGAGCTATGCGGTCCTCGGCGTGCTCGTCTGGCTTCAGGCGCCGGAAGCCTCGCTCCAGCTCGTCGCGGTCGGCCAGCGATCGCGCGCCATCTTCGATGAGCCGGGCGATCGCGAAGAGTCGGTAACCAGCAGCCGCCGCGAGGACCTCGAAGGCCTCGTGACCGCCGCGCCGTGCCCGTCCCACGAGATAGCGTTGCACCGCATCTCCACTGGCCGCGCGGCAGGAGCCGCGCTCACAGACTACGACGCTCGTGGACGCTCAACCGTTCAAGAATGGGTGACGATGGGCTGAGCACACCCGGTCAGTCTCACCGTCCGGCGACACGCCGCGATCTCGGCAGGGAGTCTCGCCGGGCGAGGCTCTGCATGGTCCGCCCTATGAGACCGGCGATCGCGCGAGCAGCACACAAGCTCGGGCGGACAGGGCGGTCAACCCTGCCAGACAGTCAGTCGGACGTGCTTTGCCATGAGCCGGAAGTCGCCGTCCGTGGTCAGCATCACCAGGTCGTGTCGCACGCACAGTTGCGCCAACAGAGCGTCAATGGTGTCGACCTGGATGCCGCGCCTGCGGCAGAGGTTCCTGGACTCTGCCGCGGCCACGTGATCCTCGCGGTCCGGGATCAGCAGCGGCAGCGCAGCGAATCGATCAAGGATGGCGGCGCGCGCCGCTGGCCTGCCGAAGCCCTGCAGCAGCTCCTGGAGCACCAGGCCCGTCGTGAAGACCGCCTCCCCAGTACCCAGAGCATCACCCAGGCGTGCCACCGCAGGCTCGCCGCTTGGTCCGTCGCGGCGCAAGGCCAGCGACCAGACGCTCGTATCGACGAACAGGTTCACCCGCGCGAGCGCTCCGCCTTGTGGTCGTAGCCGGGGTCCCACTCCAGCGACCCGAACAGCTCCGCCACACGCTTCTGCTCCCGTCGCGCGACATACTCCTCCAACGCCCGGGTGACAGCGGCTGTCTTGGTGCGTTCGCCGCCCGCCTTCAGGGCGCGCTCCAGCAGCCGCGGGTCGATGTCCAGATTGGTCGCCATGTGCGCATCATCGCACAACGTCACGCACAGTTCGCTGGCATCGTCCTTCGACGTGTCGTGCTACCATTCGCGGTCGCGCGTGGCATCACCTGCCTCCGTCACCCGCAGGGCGCGACCGGCGCCCGATCACATCGCATCACGCACCCGAGGGATATCGACTTGGCTCACTCTTCCCGCACCTGGACAGGCGCGCGTTCGCCCCAAGGCAAGAAGCGCGTGCGCCAGGCCGAGCGTCGCAACGAGATCCTCCAACCCCGTCGTTCGGCGGCGAAGACCCTGGTCAAGAGCGCCCTTGTGGCTGCCGGGACCGGTGACGCGGAGCCGACGCAGGCCGCGGTCATCCTCGCTGTCTCGGCGCTCGATCGCGCGGCCAAGGTGGGTGCCATCCACCCCAACGCCGCGGCACGGCGCAAGAGCCGCCTGATGCTCAAGGTGAATGCGGCGCTCGCGGGCTCCGAGACGGTCACGACCGGCAAGGTCGCCCGCCAGACCAGCAAGGCGCAGGCCACCAAGGCCGCCAAGGCACGCATCGCGGCGGGCAAGGCGACCAAGGCAAAGGGCGAGCAGACGGCCGCGGGCAAGGCGCGCGCAGCGTTGTCGAAGACCAGCCGCGAGGCAGCGGCCGCGTCGACCGCCCGGACCGCCGAGGCGCCTGTGGCGGCAGCCGCGACGACCAAGACGGCTCCCAAGTCGAAGGCGGCGCCCGCCAAGACCTCGGCGGCGAAGACATCGACCGCCAAGACCAGCCCGGCGAAGGCTGCGCCCACGAAGGCAGCCCCCAAGGCCAAGGCGTCGACCACCAAGACGACCACCACCAAGGCACCCGCTCCGAAGGCGGCCCCCAAGGCCAAGGCCACTCCCAAGAGCGAGGCCTGACCGGGGCGGCTTGCGCCGTCCCACCACGGACCACAGGCCCGGGCACATCCCGGGCCTTCGTGTTTCCGGGCAATGGCCCGGACCCGACGCACGAGGCACACGAGCATGGCGAACGGCGAACGGATGCTGACCTTCCGGTGGTCCTGCAACGCGGATCACGATCACACCCTCGACGTGGTCGACTGCGACCCGGCGATGCAGGCGATCATCACCGAGATGCTCGAGATCGTGCATGACGTGCCTGGTCGGATCGAGGTCACACCCTTCGATGTGAGCGATATCCCCACGGCCGCCGAGGTGGTCGAAGACCTCGCGAGCTACGCCGACGACGACGGCGAGGACGAGCTCGAGCCCAACCAGCGGGCGCGGCTCATCCGGCTGCGCGAGGTCGCCCAGCAGGCCAAGGCGAAGGTGCTCCTCAATTGACCGTGCTGGTCCTGTTCGTCGCCGGGCTTACGGTGGGCTGATCGCCCGCCGCCGACGATGACCCATCGCGGCCGACTGTGGACGCGCGCCGGCGTACTGATCCTGGTCGTCGCCGCGCTCACCGCGGGCGTGACCTGGGTCGTCCAGCGCAGCCAGCGAACCGACCGGGAGCTGCCGCCACCGCGGGCCGGGGTCCAGGCCATCAGCATCCCCAGCGTGGCCCTGGGTCGCGACATGCCGGCACTGGTGTGGCTGCCGGAGCCGCTGGAGCCCTCGCGAACCTATCCCCTGGTGGTGTTGTTCCATGGTCAGGGCGGCGATGTCGGCGCGTGGTTCCAGGGCATCGGCATCGATGACATCGCCCGTGACCTCATCGCGCAGGGGCTGATCCCGCCCGCGATCCTGGTCTCGGCGGCGATCGATAACAGCATGGGCATCGACTCCGTGCCCAGCGAGGATGGCTACGACCACGGCCGGTACGGCACCTGGATCGCGGACGAGCTCGTGCCGGCACTGTCCGCCCGGTACCCGGTGTCAGCCGATCCGCGCGATCACTATCTGGCTGGCCTCTCGATGGGCGGCTACTCCGCGCTGCACGCTGTCTTCCGTCATCCGGAGCGCTTCGGTGGTGTCGGCGCGTTGAGCCCTGCCATCACCCTCGGAACTCACCCGGAGCGTGCCTGGATGTACCCCGATGCTGCGACCCGGGATGCGTACGACCCCCTGCGGCTGGCCATGACGGCGCCCCTCATCGGTCTGCGGGTGTTCGTGGGCTACGGCGCGACCGACTACGACTGGATCATCGAAGGGTCACATGAGCTGGAGCGACGCCTCTCGGCACGTGGGCTGCCGGTGACCATGGGAGATGCGCCGCCGACGGGACACGAGACTGCTACTTGGCAGGCGTTAGCCGGACCGATGCTGCGGGCGCTGCTCGGGAGCGACTGACGACCACCGAGCCGCCTATGCGGACGACACGACCCCGGTGGCCACCGAGGCCGCAGGCGGGGTGCGGAGGGACCGGAAGCCTGCGGCGACGACCGCGCCGGCGACGACCGACAGCACGATGATGAGCCCGCCCATGAGCTGGTCGTGGATGACCGCGGCACCCATGGAGGCACCATCGGTGATGCCGCCGTCCGCCAGGTAGGGCGCCAGGGTCGGGTCCTGGAGGTACCGCTGGTAGGTGCAGTCGGGGCCCATGCTGCAGTGGAGCGTCGTGCCGTCGGGCATGGTGCCGGTGTCCGCGAACACGAACAGCAGCCGCAGGATGATGTACATGATGGCCAGCGAGAGGCCCGTGACGAAGCCGGCCCACGCGGCGTTCAGGAACACGCGCCGCATCGGCCGCCAGCGGGCGGACCGGTTGTTGGCGTAGCCACCGATGATGACGCCGGCGATGGGCGCAGCCACGAACACGATGGTCTGGACCGGGATGATGAGCGCGAACGCGATGGCGATGACGACCGCCATGCCGATGCCGACATAGCCCGCGAAGACAGCGCCCCGGTCGACGAATCGACCGGGGGCCGCGGTCGGCGGCACGGCCACCGAGGTCAGGGTGCCACTCGTCACCGCGACGTCGCGAGCGCCGATCGACCCGGGAAGACGGCGCTGGCGCCCAGCTCCGCCTCGATGCGCAGCAGTCGGTTGTACTTGGCGACGCGCTCCGACCGCGACGGCGCGCCCGTCTTGATCTGGCCGACGCCGGTGGCCACCGCGAGGTCCGCGATGGTCGTGTCCTCGGTCTCGCCCGAGCGATGGCTGATGACCGCCGCCCAGCCGTGACGCCTGGCAAGGCCGACCGCGTCGAGCGTCTCGGTGAGGGTGCCGATCTGGTTGAGCTTGATGAGGATGGCGTTGGCGGACCGCTCCTCGAGGCCTCGCTGGAGGCGCTCGGGGTTGGTCACGAACAGGTCGTCACCGACGAGCTGGCAGCGATCGCCGACGCGCTGCGTCAGCAGCTTCCAGCCCAGCCAGTCGTCCTCCGCGAGGCCGTCCTCGAGGGAGACGATGGGGTACTTCGCCGATCCAGTCGGCCCACAGGTCGACCATCTCGGACGGTCTTGAGGCTGCGGCCTTCCTTGGCCAGCCGATAGGTCAGCTGGCCGTCGGCGTCCGGCTCGCCGTCGAGCAGCTCGGTCGTGGCCGGGTCGAGCGCGATGGCGATCTGCTCACCGGGCTTGTAGCCGGCCCGCTCGATGGCCTTGAGCACGGTCTCGATGGCCGCGGCGTTGGACGCCAGTGACGGCGCGAAGCCGCCCTCGTCACCCTGGCCGGTCGAGAAGCCCAGGTCGTGGAGCTCCGCGCGCAGGGCGTGGAAGACCTCGGCCCCGGCCCGCAGCGCCTCGCTGAAGGTGTCGAAGCCGACGGGCATGACCATGAACTCCTGGAAGTCCGTGGAGTCCAGGGCGTGCTTGCCGCCGTTGAGGATGTTGAGCATCGGCACCGGCAGGGTGCGGGCGCCGACGCCGCCGAGATAGCGGTACAGCGGCTGGTCCGAGGACGCGGCGGCCGCGTGGGCCGCAGCGAGCGACACGCCCAGGATCGCGTTGGCGCCCAGCTTGCCCTTGTTGGGCGTGCCGTCGAGCTCGATGAGCCGCGCGTCGATGCGCGCCTGGTCGGCCACGTCCTCGCCCAGCAGGTCGGGGGCGATGAGGTCGACGACGTTCTCGACCGCGGTCAGGACACCCTTGCCGCCGTAGCGGGACTTGTCGCCGTCGCGCAGCTCGACCGCCTCGTGGGCGCCGGTCGAGGCACCCGAGGGCACCGCGGCACGACCGACGGAGCCGTCATCGGTGAGGACGGTGACCTCGATCGTCGGATTGCCGCGCGAGTCGAGGATCTCCTGCGCGTCGATGAGCTCGATGACCGTCATCTGACTGCCGCCTTCCCGTCTGCGCGCTTGCCGGCCGCGACCAGCGGCACGGGTCGATCCTGGAGCACCGCGATGCCCGGCAGCTCCTTGCCTTCGAGGAACTCGAGGCTGGCGCCACCGCCGGTCGAGACATGGGTGAACTTGTCGGCCAGCTTCAGCTCCTCCACGGCAGCCACGGAGTCGCCCCCGCCGACCACCACGGTCGCGCCGTCGACCGCACGCTGGGCGAGGTAGCGCGCCATGGCGCGCGTGCCGTCACCGAACGTGGGCACCTCGAACACGCCCAGCGGACCGTTCCAGACGATGGTCCTGGCAGGCTCGAGCGCCGCCTCGAACGCGGCGATGCTCTGGGGGCCGATATCCACGGCCGACCAGCTGTTGGGGATCTTGTGGGCGGGCACGATCTTGTGCTCCGCGCCGCGCGTCACCTCCTTGGCGACCACGATGTCGGTGGGCAGGAGGATGGCCACGCCCTTGGCCTGCGCCGTCTCGAGGATGCGCTTGGCATCGTCGACCCGGTCGCGTTCCAGGAGGCTCTTGCCGACGGTCATGCCCTGGGCCACGAGGAACGTGTTGGCCATGCCGCCGCCGATGACGAACATGTCGACACGTTCCATGAGGTGCTCCAGGACGGCCATCTTGCCGCTGACCTTGGCGCCGCCGATGACGGCCGCGAACGGCCGCGCCGGGTGACTCCAGCAGCCCCGACAGGTTGGCGATCTCCTTCTCCATCAGCAGGCCCGGCATAGGCCGGCAGGAGCCTCGCGACACCCACGGTCGAGGCGTGCGCCCGATGCGCCGTGCCGAAGGCGTCGTTGACGTAGACGTCGCCGTAGGCCGCGAGGGCCGCCGCGAACGCCGGCGTCGTCGGCCTCCTCCTCGGCATGGAAGCGGAGGTTCTCGAGCAGGATGCACCTGGCCGGCCTTGAGCCGGGCGAGGGCATCCTGGGTGCCCGATGCCCAGGGCGTCGCCGGTGCAGGGCACCCGGACCTTGAGCAGGCTCGGACAGGCGCTCGGCCACCGGCCGCAGGCGAGCGGACTCGATGACCTTGCCGTTGGGCCGGCCGAGGTGGCTCATGAGGATGACGATCGCGCCCCGCTTGGCGAGGTAGCTCGATGGTCGGGATGGATGCCCGGATGCGGGTGTCGTCCTTGACCTGCCCATCCTCGATGGGCACGTTGAAGTCGACCCGGACCAGGACCCGCTTGCCCGCGGGATCGAAGTCCCGCACGGTGAGCTTGTCCATGGCTCAGGCGCTCGCGACGCTGGCGTCCAGCCGAGCGGCCACGAAGGAGACCAGGTCCGCGACGCGGCAGCTGTAGCCCCACTCGTTGTCGTACCAGGCGATGACCTTCACGAACGTGCCACCCAGGGACATCGTGCAGGCGGCGTCGATGATCGAGGAGCGGGCATCACCCCGGAAGTCGGTGGACACGAGCGGCTCGTCCGAGACGCCCAGGATGCCCTTCGAGGGGCCGGCGGCGGCAGCGCGGAACGCCGCGTTGAGCTCCTCGGCGGTGGCCGGCCGCTCCAGCTCCGCGGTGAAGTCGACGACGCTCACGGTGGGCGTCGGCACGCGCAGGCTGAAGCCGTCGAACTTGCCCTTGAGGTCGGGGATGACGAGCGCCAGCGCCTTGGCGGCACCGGTCGTGGTCGGGATGATGTTCAGGCCGGCGGCGCGAGCGCGGCGGGGGTCCTTGTGGGCGACGTCCAGGATGCGCTGGTCGTTGGTGTACGAGTGGATGGTGTTCATCAGGCCGCGCTTGATGACCCAGCCGTCGTGGACGACCTTGGCCGCGGGCGCCAGGCAGTTGGTGGTGCAGCTGGCGTTGCTGATGATGTGGTGCGCGGCCGGGTCGTAGACGCCCTCGTTGACGCCCAGGACGATGGTCACGTCCTCGTTCTTGGCGGGCGCGCTGATGATGACCTTGCGGGCACCCGCGTCGAGATGCGCGTGGGCCTTGGTCGCGTCCGTGAACAGGCCGGTCGACTCGACCACGATGTCGACGCCGAGGTCCTTCCAGGGCAGCTGGGCGGGATCCTTCACCTGGAGCACCTTGATCGATCTGGCCGTCGATGACGAGCGAGTCGTCGGTGTGCTCGACGGTGCCCGGGAAGGCGCCGTAGGTGGAGTCGTGCTTGAACAGCAGCGCGTTCGTCGTGGTGTCCACGAGGTCGTTGACGGCCACGACCTCGACGTCGGGGCTGCGCTCGATGAGCGCCTTGAGCGACTGGCGACCGATGCGTCCGAAACCGTTGATGCCGACCCTGACAGTCATGAGATCCTCCTGTATCCATGCGGCCGGGCGCTCCTGCGCCCCGGCCTGATGGCGGCCCCAGGCCGCCGGGATGTGATCAGACTCCGAAGTCCACCTCTGGCGGTGCCGCCATGCGCTGGGGATCCACGCGCCGGCGAGGGGGGCGGATGCGACGACAGGTCCGAGCGGGTCTCGCTGGGAGCCGCGCCCGATGGCGTGCCGCTCGCTGCGCTGCCCGGCGACGGCATCGGGTCGGTGCGTGGCATGCATGTCGTCCGCGTCCACGACCGTCGCCCGCAGATACGTGCCCCCCGGGTCGAGTACGAGCACTGGGGCGGGTGTGGAGCGGTCGGTGGCGGGCATGCTCAGGGGTGTATGGACGGGCGCGCCCGTCAGACGAAGCGTCACGCTCGGCGCCGACGCTCATTTGTTGGTTCATGGTCGATCATACCAAAATGCCGCGCCCACCCGGACGCGACGACACCCGGCCACATGGCCGGGTGTCGCTTCGCGATCGTGGACCATCGCCCGTGGCGTGGCCCAGCCGGGTCAGGCCCGGCGGATGATCAGCCGCCGATGCGGAAGACGCTGCCACCGCAGATGGGGCAGGTGCCCTTCGTCGCGGGCTTGCCGTTCTTCATCGTGATCTTCTCGGGCTTCACGATCTCGACCTTCTGCTTGTCCTTGACGCAGTAAGCCTCTGCCACCGGATCCTCCTCGTTCTCTGCGGCGCGGATCGACCCCGTCGCCAGTCGCGGGACCCGAACATCTGCCGGACCTCCGCACGATCGACTTCTCCTACTAGGGTGCCATCCCTGACCAGAGCGAGGGGCGCCAATGCAACGCCCCTGCGGCCCGGACCTGCGAATCCATCTCAGCGAGGATACGCAAGGACTCCATCCCAGTCTCGATGCAGGCGAGCTCGGCCGCCGGCCTGCCGTCTGCCTCCAGGAATACGCCCTCTGCGCGCTGGGCGAACGCGGTGCATACGACACCCGCCCGACAACCGGCCAGCTGCGCGAGGATGAGCAGCGCTGACGCCTCCATCTCGAAGTTCATCACACCCTGGGCCGCCATCTCGGCGGCGAAGTCAGGGTATCGGATGGGCAGCCGTGGGATGGGGCGTCCCTGCGCACCATAGAAGCCGGGTGCCGTGGCGGTCAGACCGACATGCGCGCGATGGCCCAGCCGCGCTGCCGCCTCCACGAGCGCGGCGACCACCGTGTAGTCCGCGACGGCCGGGTAGCCATCGTGGACGTAGTAGCTCGTGGTCGACTCGAGGCGTACCGACGCGGCCGAGATGACCAGCTCGCCGAGCGCGATGTCCTCGCGCAGGACGCCGCAGGAACCGATGCGCACCAGCGTCGGCCGACGGGTGATGGCAAGGATCTCGGCGACCGCGATCTCCATGTTGTCCGTGCCGATGCCGGTCGAGACCGCCGACATCCGCAGGCCACGCCAGGTGCCGGTGACGGAGACGAACTCGCGATGCGCCCGGCGGACCTCGACCGTATCGAGCATGCCAGCGATGCGATCGGTCCGTGCCGGGTCCCCGGGGAGCAGGATGTGCTCGGCAAGCTCACCGGGTGCCAGGTCGATGTGGTACTGGCGATCGGTGGCTGGCAGGGCGATGCGGCGGTCCGCGCTCGGCAACGTGGCTCCTCGGTCGGCAGGCCCGCACTGGGTGTGCGGTGGCGTGAACCTTAGGCACCTCGTTCACGAGGCGTCAAGCGGGCCGTCACGGTCGCCACGCACGGTCGGCGACCCATGAGCCATCGGGGCGGCCGTGGGAGACGACACGTCCGGCCGTCCCCGGCGTCGTACCGACCACGCAGCGACGCCACCGAGGAGCACCACGGAGAGCGCGGCGAGGGCCGCCACGAGCAGCGCGAGCACCAGCCGCGAGGGTTCGTTCGTGGGCGGGCTGGCGGCCATCGTGAGCGGCGCCATGGACGGGAGGGCTGACGGGGTGAGCGCCAGCCCCGCCGCTCGCGGCGCCTCGGTCGGCAGCGCCAGCGTGGCGGCACGCACGACCGCATCCGAACGTGTCACGACCTCCCAGCCGCCGAGGTCCCGTTCCGCGACGACACCCGTGACGTTGATGACCTCACCGGTCGCGAGTGGCGGCTCGAAGGTCGCATCGAGGTCCAGGAGTCGCACGAGGGCGCTCGCGGAGCCGTCATCGATGGTCAGCAGCGGCCGCTCGATGGTCCGGACCGCGCCCGACACCCGAACGTGACGGCCACCCAGCCGGGAGATGGCGTCCAGCGTCGCGTCCACGGGAGCCGCGTCACCGGCCGGCGCCCGAGCCGTGCCCTGGTCGGGACGGGACGACGCCACGGCGGCATCCGTCGCGCTCGTCCCGCCCGTCCGGTCGGTACCCGCGGCCGCAGGGTCCGGGCCCAGGTCGATGTCGCGGCCGCTCCTGGGAACGAGCGCGAATCGCTGGTCGCTCGCGGTGGGATACGCCCGCTTGACGATGCCCGTGACGGTCGCGTTGCGACCCTCCGCGATGGCGGTCGACGGGATGCGGCTGCCAGCCACGCCCACGATGGGGAGGCTGCCACCCGCGCCCAGGGATGCCTCGGCCCGCCAGGTCTCGCCTGACCTGGCCACGTCGGTGATGTGGACGGTGAGCCGCACGAGCCGCCACTCATCGGCGGCGCCCGGCGCGCGACGCAGCACGATGGGGGCCGCGCTCGCCTGGCCAAGGGTCGTCGGGGCGGCGTCGGCGGCAAGCTGGAGGCCGCCGTACCAGGTGCCCACGGCTCCGGTGGCCCGCACCCTGGTGCCCGTCGCGGGCACCGTGGCGCCGTCCGGGTAGCGGAGCAGGATGGCGCCGCTGGCGTCCTGGATGGCCACCCGTCGACGTTCGCCGTCGAGCAGCCCGGCGGGCGTCGTGACGGTGCCCTGGATGGTGACCGTGAGTCCATCCCGGGCAGCGGCGATGCGGACCGTGGGCGCCGGTGTCCCGGTCCCGGACGGCTTGCCCGTCGCGGTCGGGCGTGGCGTCGTGGTCGACCCGGGACGGGTGGTCGGGGCAGCGGCGACGACGACGAGGTCATCGGGGTCACGCGGCCAGATGCGATAGCCGTCGCCTGCGCCAGACGAGGACTCTCGCTGCCCGACGATCCCGGTCGCGGTGAGTCGGGAGCCGGTCGACAGGCGGCCGCGCGTCACACCCACGGCGCCGAACGCGAAGACGCGTGCCTCGCCACCGTTGTCCCGGATGGTGACCGCGAGTGATCCGTTCGACCCGCTCTCGACGCCCTCGATGATGCCCGTGACCTTCGCGAGACGACCCTCGCGCTCCTCGCCCAGACCCACGGACGTGAGTGTCAGCGGCGCAGGGATGCCACCTCGACCCAGCACCACCAGGTCGGCAGCATCCGAGGCGCGCAGCTCCAGGTTCGCGTACGGGTTCGCGATGGTGCCGGCAAGCTGGATCGATCACGCCCGGTTGGATCGTGGCCGTATCGATGCCGCTCGGCAGCGACACGGCGATGCCACCGGTGCCGTCCGCGAGGAATGTGACCCCGGTACGCAGGATCCGCCCGGGTACCGCGGTGACCGTGCCCTCGACGGCGACGCGGCTGCCGATGCTGGCGGAACGCGCGGCTGCGATGGACACGACCGGCGTCACGCGTGGCGTGGCCGTCGGTCGTGGGGTCGGTGTCGGCCGCGGGGTGGCCCCCGGAGTGGGCTGCGGACGCAGGGTCGCCGTGGCCGTCGGCGTGGGCGACGGGGACGGGGACGGCGTCAGGTGCGGCTCGGTGCTGACCCGGGGCGTGGCGGTGGCCTGGGGCGTGGCGACGGGCGACGGCGAGGGCGTGGCCGACGGCATCGGTCGCTCGATGATGTCGGCTGAGGTCCGCGGCCAGACTCGGTAGCCATTGGTGCCCGCCGCGCTGGACGCATGCTGGCCCAGTACGCCCGTGATGGTGATGAGTCGGCCCGCGGCCAGCGCTTGCGGGTCGATGCCGCTGCCGGTCGCGACCACGATCCGGAGGCTCCGGCCGTCCGCAGCGAGGTCCACGGCGTAGCCGTCGGCGAGCTCATCACGCGCACCGCTCACCGTGCCGCTGACGGACACGAGCCGGCCCTCCAGGGTCTCGAGGGCCTGGTCCGACAGCAGGACAGGTGCCGGCATGGGCCACGGACCGAGTATCCTCGATACCGGCGGCCGACGCGAGAACGATGGTGAGCTGGCCATACCGCGAGGTGAGGGTACCCGTGGCCCGGACCAGGTGACCACCGGGCAGGCTCGGCCACGGGGTCGTGGCGAGGTAGAGCGCGATGCCAGCGGACCCGTCCTGGAGGTAGGCGCCATGGCCGGTGTCGGTGAGGCCGAGCGGGGTGGTGAGCACGCCCTGCACGACGACGCTCGTCCCGAGCACCGCGTCCCGGACCTGCGCGACGGGCGTCGGCCGCTCGGTGGGCTCGGGGGTCGGAGGACGGGTCGGCTCGGGGGTGGGCTCGGGCGTCGGAAGTTCGGTAGCGGCTCGGCGTCGGCCGCTCGGTGGGCCGCGGGCGTCGGGAGCCTCCGGTGGGCTCCGGCGTCGGCCGCTCGCTGGGCTCGGGCGTCGGAAGCTCAGTGGCCTCAGGCGTGGGTCGCTCCGTCGGTGCAGGTGTCGGGCGCTCCGTTGGCTTCGCCGTGGGCTCGGGGGTCGGCGTCGGCTGCGGGTCGACATGACGCGCATCGGGCACCGGTTGCGGCTGCAACCACGTGTCGGCCCGGTTGTCGTTGGTATCCAGCCCGTTCCGGTCATCACCGTCGGGCAACCGCTCGAGCGATGCGCCGGCAGGCGGGGCGCTGCCGGGCCTGCCCTCGACCCACCCGCTGGCGGCGGTGCCCCACGAGAGCGAATCGACCACATCACCACCGGGGACCCGGAGGACGATGCTGCCACCGGCAGCAGCGAGACCACCCGACCATGTCAGGTCCGCGAGGCTCGCATACACGCCTGCCTCGTTAGCCAGCAGCAGGCTGGCGCCCGGCTTGAGCACCAGCTGCTGCCAGCTCGCCTTGCGCGTGACCGTGCCCCCGGACGCGCTCACGTAGACCAGCTCGAGGCCACCGAGATCCGCCGCCAGCCGACCCCGATCGATGGATCTCCACCCACTCGTCCGAGGCACTCGAGCCACCGGTGACCACCTCGCTCACGACCAGGTCGGGCGATGGTACCCATGGCCCTGGTGGCCCCTCGGCGGCATGTGTGACGGCCCCGCCCGACGCCGGGATGGAGACGGCGAGGGTCAGCGCGAGGCATCGCGCGAAGGCCAGGCGGCCATCGCGAAGACGCGAGCCATGGGACATCGATCGACCTCCCGGCGGGTGTCCGGGGCGGGAGCGCATGGCGGGCGTTGAGGGCCATGATGGCCGGCGCCTCTTATCTGCCGATCACTCCGGGCTGATCAGCGCTACCATCCGCTGGCCGCTGCGACCGCCCAGTCAGCGATGCCTGCAAGGAGAAGCCCCTTGGCCCGCGCCAAGAACACCGATCGCGCCGAGGCGCGCCGCCGTCACCGAGGACAGACGCGCGCCGCCAGCGCCCCGCTCGACCAGATCGACGACACCGACCAGGATGCAGCAGCCGTGGAGCAGCAGCAGGTCGCTGGCCTGCGGGGCATGTTCCGGATGCCCAACTTCGGCGACGACCTCCGGACGTTCCCAGGGATGCTGGTCCACTCGCCCAAGCTCTGGATCCCGTTCGTCATGCTGGCGGTCTCGTTCGTGCTGGCAGTCCTGCTGACCCAGGGCACGACGAACGCGGACGGTACCTTCACCAGCAGCGTCTTCCCGACGGGCATCGAGAGCATCGTGTCGCTCTACGTCCAGCTGACCTTGCCGCCCACAGCCCTCTTCGTCTTCTTCATCGGCGGCTTCCTGGCACCCCGATCGAGCTGGCTCGTCGGCGCGGTCCTCGGCCTCCTCGACGGCATCCTCTGGTCGCTGCTGTTCGTCATCTCCCCCACCGCCCAGGTGACGACCGCCGGGTCCACGTCCCCGAACGCCAAGGTCACCTCCATCGTCGACTTCCTGGCCATCATCCTCGTCGCGGTCGTGGTCGGCATCCTGGCGGCGTCCTTCGCATCCTGGTACCGCAACTTCCTGCGGTCGTCCCAGGAGCGCGCCCGTCAGAACCGTGCCGCACGCGAGCAGCAGCAGCGGCTCAAGGCCAAGGAGGACGCGCGCACCGCGCGTGAGACGCAGCGTCAGGCGGCCGCTGCCAGCCGCCAGACCAAGAACGTCACGCCCACGCCCAGCGGATCGTCGGCGTCGACCACGCCACCCTCCAAACGCTAGGCGGACGCCCGCCGGCCCCGGGCCGGTCGGGGCGTCGCAGCCCGACTGCGGCTAGTAGCCCGTGGCTCCGGATGTCAGGTTGAGCAGCGGCTCATCCCGCAGGTAGCGCAGCAGGTTCTCGGCCATGAACGAGGCCGTGATGTGCCAGAGCGTACCGATCCCGCCGGTGCCCGAGACGTGTGGGGTGACGAGACAGTTCGGCAGGTCCCAGAGGGGATGGGCGGGCGGCAACGGCTCCACCGTGGTCACGTCGAGGACGGCACCGCCGATGCTCCCGGCGCGCAGCATCCGGATGAGCTCGTCCTCGTCCACGAGCGCGCCTCGACCGACATTGATGAGCCAGGCCTCCGGGCGCATCGCGCCAAGCACGGCAGCATCGATGATGCCCCGGGTGCGGGCCGTCGACGGGAGCGTCAGGACCACCAGGTCGGCCTCGGCAACGATGTCCCGGAGGGCCTCCGGGCCCACGGTGCGCTCCGGGATGCTGCCGTCCGGGTCACCGGTGCCAGGCTCGCGCCACCCCGTGTCGGCCATGTGCGACGGGTCAGCCTTGAGTGCCAGGATGCGGACACCACACGCCGACAGCAGCCTGGCTGCCTCGCGACCGACGCTGCCGTAGCCGATGATGGCCGCCGTGCGGCCACGCAGCCGGCTCCCGGCGAGCAGCCGCCGTCCCGCCTGGGATGGCCACGAGTGCGCCGCATGACCCGCCAGTCGCGGCCCGATCCGCTCGGTCGCGAACAGCGCCGCGGCGAGCACGTACTCACCCAGCCCGACCGCATGCAGCCCGCTGCCGTTGGTGACGGTCAGTCCCAGGCTCCACGGATCGAGCGCCGCGATGCCGTCGACCCCGGCACTGGCCATCGCCAGCCACCGCAACCGGGGGGTCCGCTCAAGGGTCGGTGGCGGATGGTTCGCCCACAGGATCTCCACTGCATCGTCTTCGAGGGCCGCCACCCAGGCGGCCGAATCCTCGCCGCCATGGACGATCTCCACGCGTGGGTCGATGGCGTCGAGCCAGTCTCGGTCGGCCGCCGAGAAGGGGTAGACGGACCGGATCCGGACCGGGTCGGGCATGTCGCTCCTGCTGCCTGCGGGCTGGGACGGTAGTACAGCACGAACCGGGGCGCCGGGGTGAACGCGGCGTGTCAGTCGGGCTTGCGCGCGAGCGCCGCACCAGCCATCGTTCGGGGATGCGTCTCACGGACCGTGTCGCCATCGTCACCGGAGCCGGCCGGGGTATCGGCCGGGCGATCGCACAACGACTCGCCGCGGACGGCGCCGCCGTCAGCATCGTCGACCTGGACGCCGCGGCCGCCAACGAGGCCGTGGCGACCGTCGGGGCGAGTGGCGGACGCGCCCTCGCGATCACGGCTGACGTGACCGACCCGACCGCGGTCCGGCAGGTGGTGGCGACGACCACGACGTCCTTCGGTGGCGTCGACCTGCTGGTCAACAACGCGGGCATCCTGCGCTCCACCCGGGTCGTGGACATCAGCCCCGAAGAGTGGGACCTGGTCATCGACGCGAACCTGCGGAGCACCTTCCTGTGCAGCCAGGCGGTCCGACCGTCGATGGTGGCCCGGGGCGGAGGCACGGATCGTCAACGTGGCGTCGATGGCCGGTCGTGCCACGTCCACGCTCGGTGGCGCGCACTACACCGCAGCGAAAGCAGGGGTCCTGGGACTGACCCGCCACCTCGCCCGCGAGTGGGCGCCGGTGGGCATCACGGTCAACGCCATCTCGCCCGGCATCGTCGACACGCCGATGGTCCGCCAGGGCATCGACCCGGAGGGGTTGGAGCGTGTCCGGCGGTCCATCCCTCTCCAGCGGCTCGCGGAGCCGGCGGAGATCGCCGCGCTCGTCAGCTTCCTGCTCTCGGACGAGGCGAGCTACATCACTGGTGCGAACGTGGACATCCACGGCGGCGAGCTGATCATCGCCTGAGCGATCGGGGTCGGGGTCGACGCTGACGGACTCTGGTACGTTTCGCGACCCGTCGGCCGCTGGCCGAGACCAGGACTTCGTGGGAGGGCCACCAGGCGTGACCACCCGGCTGCAGCGTGCCCACCATGGGCTGCCGCCCGGTCTCCTGCTCGGTGCGCTGGGTGTCCTCGCCTTCTCGTTCTCGTATCCTGCGACCCGGCTCGCGGTCGCGGACCTCGACCCCCTGTTCGTCTCCTTCGGGCGTGCCGCGGTCGCCGGCATTTCCCGACGCTCTCGGGCATCGCGCTCCAGGCCAAGACCTCGGCCCACGTTGCCGTGGTGACGGCGCTCATGCCCGCGGCGACGGCCGTGGCAGCGGTCATCCGTGCCGGCGAGCGACCGAGCCGGATGTTCTGGGTCGCGGCCGCCACCGGCGCCGCAGCGGTCATCGCGTTCGCCGTCAGCCAGGGTGCCGGCGGCATCGACGCCGATGACGTGCTGCTGCTGGTGGCCGTGGTCATCATCGGCATCGGCTACGCCGAGGGCGGTGCCCTGAGTCGCACCCTTGGCGGCGCTCGCACCATCTGCTGGGCACTGCTGCTGTCATTGCCGCTGACCATCCCGGTCACGCTCTTCGTGGCCGGCCGGAGCGACATGGCGACGGTCGGTCCGTCCGCCTGGTTCGGGTTCCTCTACGTCAGCCTGTTCTCGATGTTCCTGGGGTTCTTCGCCTGGTACGGCGGGCTCGCCCGCGGCGGGGTCGCCCGCATCGGGCAGGTGCAGCTCGCCCAGCCGCTGCTGACGCTCCTGTTCGCGGTCGCGGTGCTGGGCGAGACCGTGACACCCGCAACAGTGCTGACGGCCGTGGTCGTGCTCGCCTGCGTCGTGGCCACCCAACGGGCGCGTGTCAGCCATGTCCCGAGCAGCCCCGGCCGGGAGCCCCTCGCGGTGTGGGCGCCGCAGGCCGACTGAGCGGCCGTCCACGGCGTTGTGGCAGGTGTCGGACCGGGGTCTGCCTGCTACGATCCGGGCCGTCATGACACGCCGCATCTCCCTCGCGCTCGTCCTCCACAACCACCAGCCGGTGGGCAACTTCGGGCATGTCATCGCAGCCAACCACGATGCCGCGTACCTGCCCATGATCGAGGCCCTGGAGCGGCATCCCGGCGTCCGCGTCGGTCTCCACTACACCGGTCCGCTCCTGGGATGGCTCCGGAGCGAGCGTCCCGAGACGGTCGAGAGGCTGGCCGCGCTGCATGCCCGGGGCCAGGTGGAGATCGTGGGTGGCGGTTGGTGCGAACCGGTGCTGGCCTCCCTCCCCGAACGTGACCGGGTAGGACAGCTGCGACGGATGGCGACGGAGCTCGCCGCGCTGTTCGGTGAGCGTCCCCGCGGCGCATGGCTCGCAGAGCGTGTCTGGGAGCCGGACGTGCCCACCTCGCTCCATGACGCGGGATACGCGTGGACCATCGTGGATGACGCGCATTTCCGGGCCGCCGCCATCGCGGACGACGCGATGTGGGGCCCGTACTCCACCGAAGACCAGGGTCGTCGCATCTCCGTCTTCGGCACCGAGCAGGGTCTCCGGTACCGGATCCCGTTCGGCACCGTGGAGGACGTCATCGCCCACCTCCGGAACAACGCGACCGAGGGCGGCGAGCGCATCGGCGTCATGGGCGATGATGGCGAGAAGTTCGGTGCCTGGCCAACGACGTGGGAGCACTGCTGGGGTGTCGATCGCTGGGTCGACCGGTTCCTCGACGCGCTCGAGGCGAATGCCGACTGGCTGACGACGACCACACCCTCCGCCTGGCTCGAGCGCGAGCCGCCCATCGGGCGCATCTATCTGCCGACCGGCTCCTATGCCGAGATGGGTGAGTGGTCGCTGCCAGCCGAGGAGGGCCGCCGGTTCTCGGAGGTGCTCCACGCGGACCTCGACGAGGGCCGTCCGGAGCCACGCTGGATGCGTGGTGGGTTCTGGCGCAACTTCCAGGTCAAGTACCGGGAGATCAACGACCTGCACAAGCAGATGCTGCGGACCTCCGCCGCGGTCGATGCCCTGCCAGAGGGTCCGGTCCGGGAGCGCGCGACCGACCACCTGTTCCAGGGCCAGTCGAACGACTGCTACTGGCACGGTGTGTTCGGCGGCATCTACCTCTCACACATGCGCCTCGCGACGCTCGAGCACCTCATCGCCGCGCAGGATGCCGCGGACCGGGCGGGCCGGGAGCAGGGCCTGCCGGTGGACGGTGTCCGGTCCATCGACGCCGACCTCGATGGCGTGCCCGAGCTGGTCGTGTCCAGCCCTGGCCAGTCGCTCATCATCAAGCCCACGGAAGGCGGCGGCATCGGGACCTGGGACATCCGTGCTCCCCGGCACGCGCTGGCGTCAGTGCTGCGTCGTCGGCCGGAGGCATATCACGCCAAGCTGGTGGCATTCGAGTCCGGTGGATCGAGCGCCGCCGCCACCGGTGCCGATTCCGCGGCGTCCATCCACGACATCGTCAAGGTCCGCGAACCAGGCCTCGCGGCACGCCTCCACTACGACCACCACGAGCGTCGGTCGGGGCTGGTCCACATCCTCGCCCCCGATGCCACGGCCGAGGCGTTCAGCGACGCCACGGCCGTGGAGCTGGGCGACTTCGTGGCTGGCACCTTCGAGGTCAAGGGCGCGACCGGAGAGGAGATCCGGCTCGTGCGCCACGGGTCGGTCTCGACCGGCGCCGGTCCTGTGCCGCTGACCATCGAGAAGCATCTCCGGCTCGACGGCGATCGCCAGCGGCCCGGCGTCGCGATCCGGGTCGTGGCTCGCAACACCGGGGCGCGGGCGATCGAGGCCCGCATCGCGCTCGGCTTCGCGGTCACGATGCTCGGTGGCGGCGGCAACCCGTCCGCGTGGTACGACCTCGGTGAGGAGCGGGTCGCCTTCGATACCACGGGCGAGATGCGTGATGCCCCCGCCATCGGCTTCGGCAACGATGCGCTGGGTATCGCCGTCGCCGCCGACGTGACCCCCTCCGCCGACATCTGGCGGGCGTCGATCGAGACCATCTCCATCTCCGAGGACGGCTTCGAGCGAACGCACCAGGGCAGCAGCCTCGCGTTCGTGTGGCCGCTGCGTCTCGCGCCCGGCGCGGAGGCGGGCTGGCAGGTCTCGATGGCCGTCACGACGAGCGTCGACCGGGCGCTGGACGAAGGTCTCTAGCAGGCCGACGCGCCTGCGCCGCGTTCGCGCGGGCGCCGACGGCTGGGCGGTATCCCGGTCGATGAGCTCCCGCGCCGCCAGCCCCGTGCACCCTGGGCCAGCTCGATGCCAGCGCTCGGGGGTGGGCGTCCTCTGCTGGTAGCCCGTGTAGTGCTAAGGGCGGCGGTTCTGACCCGTGGGCACCGGCCACTCGTGCGTGACCCACGCCTGGTAGCCCGTGAAGTTCTAGGTCGGGCGCATCCGAACACGAGCCGCAGCACCTGAAGGGCGTCCGGGCTTCCCGTCGACCGCGCGCGAGGGCACGCCCCACGGAACGCCTGCCGATAGCACTACACGGGGTGATCAGGGGGTGGACCGCGTCCGCACGGTCGGACGCCGCACCTCCGGCCGCGCGGGCCACAGGTCCCAGCCGCGCGGGCCACGCGCCCCGGCCACGCTGGCCACACGTCCCAGCCGCGCGGGCCACGCGCCCCGGCCCGCCCAGACCGAGCGGCCCTTCCCTGGGGCTGGCGTCGGCGGCTACAAGTCGGTAGCATGCTCGCACCGATCCGGTGTCACGTACGGGACCCGTCCAGCCGGCCTCGCTGCCGGCAGATGCAAGGGTCCGCGATGCCATCGTCGGCAGCTTGAGGAGGCTGGGTGACCATGGCCACCGTGACGTTCGACCACGTCTGGAAGAAGTTCGGGGAGGTGGTCGCGGTCAACGACCTCAACCTCCAGATCGAGGACGGGGAGTTCATGGTCCTCGTCGGGCCATCGGGCTGCGGCAAGACCACCTCCCTGCGGATGATCGCCGGGCTGGAAGAGATCACCGAGGGTGACCTCAAGATCGGCGACCGGGTCGTCAACAACGTGCCGCCCAAGGACCGGGACATCGCGATGGTGTTCCAGAGCTACGCGCTCTACCCGCACATGACCGTGCGGGACAACCTCGCGTTCGGGCTCAAGCTGCGCAAGACGCCCAAGGACGAGATCGAGCGCCGGGTCAAGGAAGCCGCGGGCATGCTCTCGCTCGAGCCGCTCCTCAACCGCAAGCCACGCGAGCTCTCGGGCGGCCAGCGACAGCGTGTCGCCCTCGGCCGGGCCATCGTTCGCGAGCCGGCCGTGTTCCTCATGGACGAGCCGCTGTCCAACCTCGACGCGAAGCTGCGCGTCGAGACGCGCGCCAACATCGCCCGCCTCCACCAGCGGCTCAAGGTCACGACCGTCTACGTGACCCACGACCAGGTCGAGGCGATGACCATGGGTCAGCGCATCGCGGTCATGAGCGAGGCGCGCCTCCAGCAGGTGGGCACGCCCCAGTCGCTGTATGACGAGCCGCTCAACAAGTTCGTGGCGGGCTTCATCGGCTCGCCGTCGATGAACTTCCTGCCCGTCACGGCGACGGGTAGCGGCGATGACGTGACGCTCACGGGCCCCGGGCTGTCCATCGCCTTGCCGAGTGACTTCAAGGGCCAGGTGAGTGGCGCGAGCGCCGTCCTGGGCATCCGGCCCGAGCATCTCGACCTGGTCGCGACCGGACCTTCGGGCACGCTCCAGGGCACTGCGGACGTGGTGGAGTACCTCGGCAACGAGGAGCTCATCCACGTGAGTGCGGGCGACGCGGACATCGTCGCGGTCATCGGCAGCGAGCATCGCGTCCGACCCGGCGACCAGCTGACGCTGCAGGTCCCGCTGGACAAGATCCACCTGTTCGACGCCGAGACCGGCCTGTCGCTCCGACGCTCGGTGCAGGAGCACATCAGCGCCACGGGTGCCGCGCCGGTCGCGGTGCTGGACTCCGTGGCGGTTCCCGCGGCTGTGTCCGCTGCGCCGGCAGCGCCCGTCACACCGCCGCCCACGGCCTGACACAGGCCCGGGCACCGGGCACATCCGACATGACACGACCGGGCACGCCGCAGGGCGGCCCGGTCGTTTGGCGTTCAGAGTCCTCGCAGGGAGCCTACGGGCCGGCGTAGAGCTGGTCGTACAGCGATGGCGACTCCTCGGCGACCGCCATGCCCGCAGCCGCCCCCACGGGGATGGCGTGCTCGGCGATGCGTCGGACGGCCTCCTCGTCCCCGACATCGTGGCCCACCTCCTCGGACAGCAGCCACTTGACCTCGATGTAGTCGCAATAGGCCTGGACCGGGTCGACCTCCTCGCCGAGCTCCTGGCGCAGTCGCTCGACGGTCGGTTCGAACACCTCCATCAGCCAGCGCCTGGCGGCCTGGCGGAGCGGCTCGTCCGGTCGCGTCCCGAGCGAGGCCGGCTCGAAGCTCTCGGCCCCTGCCGAGAACCCCGCCCAGGAGGCCAGGTCGTTGAGCAGCACGGTCGCCTGACCCTCCCCGGCGTCGAGGCCGGTGAGGTCCCGGAGCCGCGAGGCATGGAAGCGACGCGAGCCGACCGCGACGCGCAGTCGCGTCTGCGATCCATCGACGCCGCCGGGCTCCACGATGACCTCCTCGACCACGAAGCCGAGCGTGTTCAGGCGCCGCAGCCGGGCATCCACGAGATAGCGCTCGCCGGGGCCGATGAGCTCGGCGGAGTGGATCTCGGTCCAGAGACGCTCGTAGCGGTCGCGCAGGCTGAGGGCCGCCGCCATCTCGTCGTCCGCTTCCTCCAGTGACCGGCCGGAGGTCGCCGCGATGTCGAGCATGTCGCCGGCGAGGTTCTCGACCGCGATGTCCACGTCCATCCGCCGCTGGCCCTCCGACAGCGAGACGTGGATCTCGCTCGTCTCGGCGTCCACGAGATGTGCCTGGAGCGCCTGGCCATCCCGCAGCAGGAGCGTGTTGGCAAGGGAGCAGTCGCCCCAGTAGACACCGCCCCGATGCAGCTCCACGAGCAGGCTGGACATCGCGTCCAGGAACCGCTCGCGGTAGTCGAGCGCGGACTCCGGCAGCCGCCGGAAGAGTCGTCGGAGCTGCAGCGAACGCATGAGGTAGCGGGTGATGATGACCGAGGCATCGTCATCGGGACGCTCGACGAGGCCCACCGGGCGCACCGCGGGAGCATCCCGCTCCTCGAGCTCGCGCATCACCTCGTATTCCCGACGCGCCGGTCGCACCGGCAGCTCCTTGAGCGCCAGCAGCTCCGAATCGAGGGCGATGAACCGGACCACGTGGCGACTCTCGCCCACGGGCAGCTCCACGAACCGAGCCGCGTCCGCTGGCCACTCCTCGAGCGGCACCGCCCACGGCAGCTGGAGCAGCGACGATGCGTCGCCCCTGAAGCGCATCAGGACGCGCGGAGCGGGGTCGGCCACGTTCAGCGGTCGAAGGGGCCGAGCGGGGGGAGACCCTCGATGTAGATGGTCCTCGTCTGGGTGTAGAACTCGGCCGCCGCCTTGCCCTGCTCCCGCGAGCCGGAGGTGGATCCCTTCATGCCGCCGAAGGGGACGTGGGGCTCGGCACCGGCCGTCTCACCGTTGACGTGGACGAGGCCGACGCGCGCCGTGGCGATGAACGCCTCCGCGCTGGCGAGGTCGCGCGTGAAGATCGAGCCGGACATCCCGAACTCGACCCCGTTGTGGATGCGCAGCGCCTCGTCCAGATCGCCCGCCGCGATGCAGCCGAGGACCGGACCGAACACCTCGTCCCGGGCGACGACCATGTCCGGCGTCACGTCACCCAACACGATGGGCGGGTGGTAGGCGCCCTCGCCGGGCACGTCCGGCCGGGTCAGCACCCGCGCGCCCGCGGCCTCGGCATCCGCGACGATGCCAGCGACGCGATCGCGGGCGGCTCCATCGATGAGCGGCCCAAGGGTCGTGGCCGGGTCCAGCGGGTCGCCGATGCGCAGGTTGCGGACCCGTTCCATGATCGCGTCCCGGACCAGGTCATAGGCGGCGCCGACGCAGATGACGCTGGCGGTGGAGGTGCACTTCTGCCCGGCCGAGGCCATCGCGCCGCGCACGATGAGGTCCGCCGCACGCCCGATGTCGGCATCGGGCATGACGATGACGTTGTTCTTGCCGCCCATCTCCAGCTGGGTCCGGACGTGCGCACCGACCGCGGCGGCCTGGAGCCGATGGCCGATCGCCCCGGAACCCGTGAAGCTCACGGCGTCGACGGCACCGGTCAGGACCCATTCCCGTTCGACCATCTCGCCGTCGGTGAACACCATGCCGATGACGCCCGGTGGCAGGCCGGCGTCGACGAGCGCGGTCACGAGGTGGTTGCCTACGAGCGGGGTATGGCTGGCGGGCTTGAACAGCACGGTGTTCCCGAACGCGAGCGCCGGCGCCACCTTCCAGGCGGGGATCGCGATGGGGAAGTTCCAGGGCGTGATGACGGCCACGACCCCGACCGGGACGCGCTGCGTGAACAGCCGGGTGCCGGGGGTCGCTGACGCATAGACCTCGCCGGTCGGCTCGCTCGTCTGGCCCGCGAAGTAGCGCAGGATCGCCGCGGCGCGGCGCGTCTCGCCGATCGCCTCGCCGATGGTCTTGCCTTCTTCCCGACACAGGTCGCGGCCGATGGCCTCGGCGCGTTCCAGCAGCAGGGCGGCCGCGCGGAAGAGGATCTCGCCCCGTGCCGGTGCCGGCGTCGCCGCCCAGGCCGGGAGGGCTGTGCGAGCGGCCGCGGCAGCCGCCTGCAGGTGTCCGGGCTCGGCCGCCGAGACGTACGCCACGATATCGCCGGGGTGCGCGGGGTTCCGGTCCTCGCGCCCGGGCGTCTCCGCGATCCATTCGTCGCCGATGCGATGGGCCAATAGCGATGCACTCACGCCGTGATGGTATCCCGATGGTAGGCTCGCAACCGATGAAGACCCTGGAACGCGCCCCTTCGACCCTGCCCGGACCGTGGCAGGGAGCCTGTTTCGACCTTGACGGCCTGCTGGTGGACACGGAACCGATCTGGATGGACGCCAAGGAGGTGCTCTTCGAGCGCTATGGCGTCGCCTTCGACGTCTCCGACCACGTCGCCGTCTTCGGCACCTCCGAGGTCCAGGCAGCGACCTACTTCACGCGCCGGATGGGTCTTCCCGACTCCGAGACCGAGCGGATCCGGACCGAGTACCTGGAGCTCGTGACCCGGATGCTGGATACCGAGATCCCCATCCGTGACGGCGCCTTCGAGCTCCTCCGGACCCTCCGTGGCCGGGTCCCCATCGCCCTCGTGACGAACACCCGGCGACCGCAGGCGGAGCTCATCCTCGACCGGAGCGGCCTCGCAGGGCTGTTCGACGCCACCGTCACGAGCGACGAAGCGGAGCCCAAGCCCGCGCCGGACCTCTACCTCCTGGGCTGTCGCCGTCTCGGCATCCCACCCGGGCGTGCCGTCGGGCTCGAGGATTCGCCCACCGGCGTCCGGGCCGTCAAGGCGGCGGGCATGTACTGCATCGCGGTGCCCTCCGACCGTGCCTCGGATGTCAGCCACGCCGACGAGATCGTGAGCTCGCTGCTCCAGCTCATCGAGCCCGCCCGGCGCTGAGGTCGGTCCGCGGGCCGCGACACTGGTAGCCCAGTACGTCGCGCCGCATGGGGACGATGTGGGGACGATGTGGGGACGTCGGCGCTCGGGACCGGTCAGATATCGAGCGCGGGTCGGACCTCGGTGGCGAAGCGGACCAGGGTCTCGTCGTCGTAGGGCGGCACGAGGTGATAGATGACGTGCCGGAAGCCGAGCGCCACGTAGGCGCGCACCCGATCCGCGACCTGTGCCGACGACCCTGTGAGCACCGGCCGGACCATGCCCGGGTTGCGTTGGTGGTAGCCCGCGATCAGCCGCTCCGCGTCGGCGGGATCGTCGCGGATGGCGAGCGGGCCCAGGCTGATGGTCCGCTCGATCTCGCCCGAGTCCCGGCCCACCTCGTCACACCAGCGGCGAAGCACCGCATCCTTGAGGCCAGCCTCCTGCGCCGTGAGGTTGGCGGCATTCCACGCATCGGCGAAACGGGCGATGGTCCGGAGGGTCTTCTGCTCCCCCGAGCCGCCGATGAGGATGGGCAGATGTGCCTGGAGCGGCGGCGGATCGTTACGCACGTCGGTCGCGTGATAGCGATCGCCGCGCGCCGTCGCGCTGGGTGATCGGAGCATGCCGTGGATGAGCTCCACGGCCTCGTCCAGCCACTCCAGCCGCTCGCCGGTGCTGCGCCCGAACTCGATGCCGAAGGCGGCGTGCTCGGTCTCGAACCAGGCACCGCCCAGGCCCAGCACCGCGCGGCCCTCCGAGAGATGGTCGAGCGCCGTCACCATCTTCACCACGAGCGCCGGGTTCCGGACCGTGTTGGCGCCCACCAGGAGACCGAGCGTCGCCCGGGTGGTCACCTGGCTCCAGCCCGCGAGCATCATGTAGCCCTCGAGGATGGGCCCGACCGGCGAGCCGATGATGGGATAGAGGTGATCCCACGTCCACAAGGAGTCGTAGCCCAGCCGGTCGGCCGTGATGGCGGCGCCACGCATCTGTGGCCAGTCCGTGTACTGGTTCCAGACCAGCACCCCGATCTTGACGTCGCTCAACGCACGCTCCAGCTACTCCTGCCTGACGATATCGACCGAGATCTCGACCGCCTGGATCGTTCCCCGGTTCTCCAGCCAGTGGGTCGTGTCCCGGTCCTCGGGCCAGCCTACTCCCGGCCCGTAGTCCGTCGCGACCCCGTTCCGATGGTCGGTGATCGTGCCCTGGAGGACATAGACGGTGCCTGGTCGGCCCTGGTGGTCGTGGATGGGGCCCAGGACGCCTCCCGGCTCGATGGTCACCAGGCGCATGCGAAGGTTGTGCCCCGCCATGCCCTCGATCTCGGGGCCAAGGTCGACCGTGGCAAGCAGTTCCACCGCGACACCCGTTGTCGCAGGTACCACCCGCTCATCGCTCATCGTGCCCTCCTCGCTGTACGTGCGGGTCCATCCACGGTACGAGCCGCCCTGCAGTCGCGGCCGGGTAGTCGCGGAGACAGGTCGCGCGTCGGGGTGCGATGGTACGTCGCATGACACCAACCGCCGTAGCCCAGGGAGCGACGTGACCACGAGCGAGCCGTCTGCCGCGAACCGCCGGGGCCTCTATCCGCCCATCGACCCATACCGCTCCGGGCTGCTCGACGTGGGCGACGGCCACCGGGTCTACTGGGAGCTGTGCGGCACCCCAGGCGCCAAGCCCGCAGTGTTCCTCCATGGCGGACCGGGTGCCGGATCCAGCCCCGGACACCGACGCGCCTTCGACCCGGCCCGATACCAGGTGCTGCTGTTCGACCAGCGCGGTTGCGGCCGCTCGACACCCAATGCGAGCCTGGACGCGAACACGACCTGGGATCTCGTGGCCGATATCGAGCGGTTGCGGGTGATGCTGGGACTCGAACGCTGGCTCGTGTTCGGCGGCTCATGGGGATCGACCCTGGCGCTCGCCTACGCCGAGACATATCCCGAGCGGGTCACGGAGCTCGTGCTGCGGGGCATCTTCACGGTGCGCCCGGAGGAGATCCGCTGGTACTACCAGGACGGCGCGTCATGGCTGTACCCGGACCTGTGGGAGGGCTTCGTGGCCCCCATCCCACCCGATGAACGGGATGACATGGTCGGTGCCTATCGTCGGCGTCTGATCGATCCCGACCGCACCGTGCAGCTCGAGGCCGCACGTGCATGGAGCCTCTGGGAGGGCCAGACCATCACGCTGCTGCCCGACCCGGTGCTTCGCCACACATTCTCCGCGGACGACTTCGCGCTCGCGTTCGCGCGCATCGAGAACCACTACTTCGTCCACGACGCGTTCCTGGAGCCGGGCCAGCTCGATCCGGGATGCGCATCGGCTGCGAGACATCCCGGCGGTCATCGTGCAGGGTCGCTACGACCTCGCGACCCCGGTCCGCAGCGCCTGGGACCTGCATCGGGCATGGCCCGAGGCGGAGCTCCACATCGTTCCTGACGCCGGCCACAGCTTCGATGAGCCGGGCATCCTGCACCGGCTCATCAGCGCCACGGACCGATTCGCGGACTAGAAGCCGATGGCGTCCTTGACGAGCACCACGGAGGTGCGACCGGGCAGGTCGCCGCGCTGGATGAACAGCTTGTTGATGGCGGAGTGCATGCCGTAGGCGGCCTGGGCTCGGGCGTCCTCGAGCGGGAAGACGTGCTCCTCGATGCGCGCGAACGCGGTGTCCAGGTCAGGCACGATCTTCTGGGTGCCGGCCACGAGCACGACCTGCCCGGCGCCGCCTGCGTACGCGGCGATCTGGCTGCCACTCGCGGACGCGGTGACCAGCTGTCCGTCCCACGTGATGGCGTGCACGCTGCCGACCATGACCTCGGGGGCGTACCCAAGCTGGCGGATCTGCTTGCCCTGGGTCCGTCGATCCATCGACCAGATCTGCGGCTTCAGCGCGACGTACTCCGCTCGCTCGACGATGGCCTCACCGACGCCCAGTTCATCCACCGTTCGGGACGAGGCCTGGTTGACCTCGGAGCCGACAGGGATGAGGCCGAGCACCAGATCCTTGGCCTCCGCCCGGTCGTTCGCGATGCGGACATCGTAGCCACGCGCGCGAAGCGCGGCGGCGGTCGTCTCGACCACCTCGTCGCTGGCGGGCGTGGCAAAGGTGCCGGTCTGGGGCTCAAGGGTGGCGGTCGACATCGTGGGTCTGCTCCTATGGTCCGATCGCGGTGTACCCGCGTCGGTATACGCTGTAAGTCTCCTGTGCACCTTACATCGTAAGACTTACGTTGTAAAGTGCCAGACGGATGTGTCTCGGGAGCGAGCGCCTGCGCCGCGGGCCGCGGGCCGCGCGGAGCTGCGGGCCGGGAGCTGGGAGCTGCGAGGCGCCGACGCGAGAGGCAAACGCGCGCCGGGTGAGCCACCGCCGATACACTCCGGCGTGACTCGCCAGGATGGTGGCCACGCCCGACCGCGCCGGGTGAGCCACCGCCGATGCACCGGCGTGACTCGGCAGGATGGTGGCCACGCCCGACCGCGCCGGGTGAGCCACGCGCCGATACACTCCGGCGGTGAAGCTCAGCCGGATCGTCATCGATGGCGTGGCGCTCATCGCGGCTGCCCTCATCGTGCCGGGCGTCAAGCTCGCCTGGAAGACCGACCCGACGCAGACGCTCATCACCGTGCTCGTCCTTGCGTTCGTATTCGGCATCATCAACGCCTACATCCGGCCCGTGCTGCGGGCAGTGAGCCTGCCGGTCAACCTGCTGTCGATGGGTCTCTTCTCGTTCTTCCTCAACGCCGGCCTGCTGCTCCTGCTCGCACTGGTCGTCGACCAGATCTGGAGCCAGGTGCTGACCATCGGCGGCTTCCCGCCGCACTTCACGGTGGAGACCGTCACCGCCGCGTTCCTCGGGTCGCTCGTCATCACGGTGGTCTCCACGCTGATGTCCGTGCTACTGCCTGATGGCTGAGCGTCAGCGGATCTCGTCCGGCTCGCCCTACGAGCCTGTGTTCGGCTACAGCCGTGCGGTCCGGGTCGGCGACCGGGTGATCGTCGCCGGCACCGCCCCCATCTGGCCGGACGGCAGTGTCGACCCTGATCCCGGGGTCCAGGCAGACCGATGCCTGGAGATCATCGTGGCGGCACTCGCGGCCGCCGGAGCCACGCCCGCGGACGTCGTTCGGACACGGATGTACCTCATCAGCGCGGACGACCAGGATGCCGTGGGTCGGGCGCATGGCCGGGTCTTCGGCACGGCCCGCCCGGCCGCGACGATGGTCGTCGTCGCGGCGCTCATCGATCCACGCTGGCGCGTCGAGATCGAGGCGGAGGCGGTCATGGGCGACGCAGGGGCGGACCCGGGCGACCCAGGGACGGACGCGGGTACCCCACGCTGATCCGGGCACAGGACGAGGTTGGCGCGAGCCGCTAGGATCGGGACGTGGCCAGACGTATCTTCGTGTTCGATGCCCCTGACCGGTTCGTCGCGGGAGCCATCGGCCCGCCCGGTCAGCGGGTCTTCTTCCTGCAGGCGATCGAGGGCCGACGCATGACCTCGGTCAGCCTCGAGAAGGTGCAGGTGGCGCTGCTCGCCGACCGCGTCGCCGCGATCGTGAGAGAACTCCGGGAACGGGAGGTCGCTCGCGTCCCCGAGGACGCCATCCGGGGGGACGACGACCGACCCCTCGATGAGCCACTCCAGGACGCCTTCCGAGCCGGCACCCTCACCATCTCCTGGGATGGCGAGGAATCCGAGGTGACCATCGAGGCTCGCTCGCAGGAGGCGGAGGAGGACGAGGAGGAGTCCGCGGACGAGCCTGCCGACGACGATGACGACGAGGTCCCGGACGAGGCCCTCGAGGGTCCGGACGTGCTGCGGGTGCGGCTCTCGGCGGCCATGGCGCTCGGCTTCGCCCGTCGTGCCGCGCGCATCGTGGCGTCCGGTCGACCGGCCTGCCCGTTCTGTGGTCAGCCGCTCAACCCGGAAGGCCACGTCTGTGTCCGCAGCAACGGCTACCTGAACTGACCGACCCGGTGGCGGACACCCGGAGATGGCCGTCCGACGTCCCCATCAGGACCGTCGAGGCGCTCGACGCGCTGCGTGACGGGGAGCTCACCGTGGCCGGCCGCGTGACGGAGGCCTCCAACGTCGTCCTCTGGTGCGAGCTCGACGTGCCCGGCGGGCTGCCCGGCGAGGGAGGGCCGCTGCACGCGGTGTACAAGCCCATCCGCGGCGAGCGACCCCTGGTCGACTTCCCGGTGGGTACCCTCGCGCTCCGAGAGGAGGCTGCGTGGCACGTCTCCGAGGTCACCGGCTGGTCGATCGTGCCGCCCACCCTGGTCCGCGACGGTCCCGCAGGTCGGGGCATGGTCCAGCTCTGGATCGAGGTCGACGAGGACGTCGACGTCCTGCGCATGATCCTCACCCGCGACGACCGCCTGCGACGGATGGCGGTCTTCGATGTCCTCGTCAACAACGCGGACCGGAAGGGCGGCCACCTGCTCGTGACGGGCGATGCGGTCCATGGCTGCGATCACGGCATCTGCTTCTCGGTCGCACCCAAGCTCCGCAGCGTCCTCTGGGGCTGGCGCGGCGAGCCGCTGCTGGACGAGGAGCGGGAGGTGCTGGCGCGCGTCTGCGGCGCCATCGACGGGACGCTTGGGGAGCGGCTCGCTCCCCTGCTCAGCGACGCCGAGATCGCCGCGCTCCGCGGTCGCGCCGAGCGGCTGCTGGCCAACGGCCATCTGCCACGACCCGACCCCTACCAGCGCGTCATCCCCTGGCCGCCCTTCTGACCGCGACCGGTCCCCGGGAGGCGCGCGGACGATCGCGCCATGGCCCGCAGACGGGCGCCTCGTGCGCAGCGGACGGGGCGCCTCGTGTGCAGCGGACGCGCTCGCGGGCTAAGGTGCCCCGGTCGATTCCGTCCGTGGAGGAGCCACATGCAGCCGCTGCTCGACCGTCTCACCCGCCCGTTCGTCGCAGCCATCTCGATGGCGCTCCTGGCATCGACCCTCATCGTCGCGCCTGGAGCGGCGGCCTCGGGTGTGTCCGTCTCGACCATCCTCACCGGCTACTCGCGGCCCGTCCTGGTCACCGCACCACGCGGCTCCAACCGGCACATCTACATCGTCGAGCAGACCGGCAGGATCAAGGTCGCCACGTGGACCGGCAGCAGGTGGCGGAAGGTCGGCACGTTCCTGGATGTCCGGGACCGGGTGAAGTACAACGGCGCGGAGCAGGGACTGCTGGGACTCGCGTTCGCGCCCGACTACGGGACGAGCGGCAAGTTCTATATCGATTACACCCGCAAGTCGGATGGTGCCACCGTCGTCGCCCAGTCCGGGAGGCTGACACACGACCGATACAAGGCATGCAAGAGCTGTCTCCGATCGGTGATCACCATCTCGCAGCCGTACCCCAACCACAACGGGGGCATGCTCGCCTTCGGTCCCGATGACCTGCTGTACATCGGCATGGGTGACGGTGGCAGCGGCGGCGATCCACACGGTAACGCCCAGAAGCTCAGCAGCCGGCTGGGCAAGATCCTGCGGATCAAGCCCAAGAACGGCGGGGGCTATTCCGTGCCGAGCAGCAACCCGTTCGTGGGCACCTCCGGCGCCAAGCCCGAGATCTGGCTGCGTGGGGTGCGGAACCCGTGGCGCTTCTCGTTCGACCGATCCACGGGCGACCTGGTCATCGGCGATGTCGGCCAGGAGCACTGGGAGGAGGTCGACTTCCTGCCTGCCGACGGGAGCGGTCGCAACGCCGGCCGGAAGGCGAACCTCGGCTGGGACGTCTGTGAAGGCAGGCATGACTACCCGAGCTCCACACAACCCTGCGCCCCCTCGAGCCTCGACGACTCGGTCATCCGGGAGTACAGCCACAGCGGTGGACGCTGCTCCGTGACCGGTGGCTATGTCTACCGCGGCCCCGACTACCCCGCCTGGCGTGGCATCTACACCTACGCCGACTACTGCTCCGGCCAGCTGTGGGCGGTCACGACGGGCGGCAAGCTGGTCGACAGCCTCGATACGAACCGCCTCATCAGCGGCTTTGGCGAGGACGGTTCCGGTCGCCTCTACGCGACCGACCTCAACGGTCGCATCCTCAAGGTCAAGTTCAGCGGCAAGCCCTGAGCGTCACGGCGCGATCGTGATGTCACAGCTGCCGCGTGCCTCGGTGAACGTATCGACGCGCACGAGCGCCGTCGCGGTCCAGTCTCCCGTGAACGGCAGGGCCGTCGAACCGACCCAGCCACGGGCATCGGCGGTGAGCTGCACGTCGATCGCCGAGCTGCCGGTGTACTGGTGCGAGAGCTCCAGGCTGACGCCCTGGACGCCGCTCGGGACGCCCGAGACCAGCAGCTCATTCGTGCCCGGGGTGCCTGGGTCGGCGATCACGGCAGCGCCGAAGGTGGCTCCCGGCTGACCGAGGGTCATGGCGCACCGCGGGGACGTGATGACGTGTCCCTCGTGGCCCGCGTGGCCCTGATGCGGCCCCACGAGCGTCAGCGCCGACGAGAGGAACGCGACCACGATGAGCAGGGCCGTATCCAATAGGAACAGCCGACGGTATCGACCGCGGCCGGCGGCCGCCAGCCCGCGCCTGCCGAACGCTCCCATGAGCGCGGCGATGGCAACGATGCCCAGCTTGGCGAGCACGATCCAGACATAGATGGTGAGGCCGCCCTCGAGACCGTTCGTGAGCAGCAAGGCCGACGCGGAACCACCGGCGATGAGCACGAACAGCGCCACGGTCGCGAGTCGCGAGAAACCACGCACGACCAGCATCGCCATGTCATCCGGCACCGATCGATCCCACATCACGAGGGCGACCGCGGGCGCGGCGCCCAGCCAGGTGACCGCCGCGAGCAGGTGGACGCCGAGCGTCAGGCTGGCCAGCGGGGTATCCGTGGCGTGACCCCCGATGGCCAGGGTCAGCGTCGCGACCACGATGACGACAGCGGCGATACGTGAACGTGCCTCGCCGCCGAGCAGCAAGGCGAGCGCGACGGACAGCAGCGCCAGCCGGACCATGCCCGAGAGGGCGTAGCCCGTGGTCACCCACGCCGAACCACCATCGACCACCTCGATGGCGAGCCACGCGAGCATCCCGGCGATGCTGGTGATGAGCACGCCCAGCCAGAGTCGGCGGACGCGGCGGGTCCGGGCACCCAGCCACGACCACGCGACGCCCATGCCGGCTGCGATGAGCAGCATCAGATCCGAGAGCCCGCGTGTGACCCACAGGCCCAACTCCGGGGGTGAAGGCAGCGACGCTGGCGTCGGTCGCGCCGCAGCATCCGCGTCGCCCACCGCGAACGTCGCCGAGCCATGGACCACGTGGCCGTCCGCGCTGATGATCGACCACGCCATCACATACCAGCCGTCAGGGAGCGGCGAGACGCCCTGGCTCACCTTGGACCCCATCACGATGTCGTCACCGACGTCCGCAAGCGATCCGTCGGACCGGACGACCCGCAAGCCGCCGGGCGCCAGCGACACGTTCTCGTTGAACGTCACCGACACCGAGGCGGGCGACACGGGCAAGCGGGCACCGTCGACCGGGTCGAGCGCCACCACCTGGGCATGCGCCGACGCGATCCCGCCGAGGAGCAGCAGCAGACAGGTTGCGAGGAGGAGTGGAGCGAGGGAGCGGACGAACCGCCCCCTCGCGGACGCTCGGCCCCGCGTCGCCGCGGGACCCGCCATCAGGGCGCGGGTGATGCGGTCGGCGCGACCACGGTCACCGTGGGTGCCGGATGCTCCAGCGACTCGGGATCCTGTCCTGCCGCGGGGATCTCGATCCAGGCGACCTGGGTGTCACCACACATCTGGACCGCCGGGAAGGCGATCGTGCCCGGTGTCTCCGGGAAGATGGCGTTCAGCTGGAAGTCGGCGTACTCGTTGTCGGGCAACGAGCCGCCGGACCACTTGACCGATGTCACGACCGGCGCGTTCATGGCGTCCATCTGCTCGTCCGTGAAGGAAGCACCTGGGGCCGTGGACGGCAGGACCGGCGGCGTGGAGACCACGTCGATGGTCCAGCCGGCGAGCTGCCTGGGCTTGACGCTCGTCACACCCGCCGGGATCTGGACCTCCAGGGAGTCCGTTGGTGCCCCGTCGCAGCCGTGTGGGACGCGGATGGTGACCACCGTGCCATAGCCACCACCCACGATGGCGCTGCCGTCGGTGATGAACACATGGGCGGACGCCGGGACCGCGATGGCGAGCAGCAGCGCGGTCATGGACACGGCGCCGGCCAACCGCCGGCGCGTGATTCGATCGATCACAGGGTTCGACTCCTTGTCGTGGTTCTCGAGCCGGACGGCACGACCCGTGGGTTCGGCCGCCGGCCTCATGGGAACGATGGGACAGGGAGCGCGAAGGGCGGAGCGCGACTGCCATGCGCGCGATGCAGGCGAAGGGTGATCGGGGCATCAGTGACGGCGCGTAGCACCGACGGACGCGCCGTACGTGGACGCCGCGGCGCCGACGTCACCGCGGCGACGTCGGCGATGGAATGGCTGGCGGCCGATCCCAGCCAGGCCGTCAGCAGCTGTGCCCCGATGCCGATGAGGAGCACCAGCCAGAGGCCGTGGTCGGTGAGCTCGTGGGCGATATCGGGCAGCGTGATGCCGTGACCCAGCCGCTCGAGCAGCTCGATACCCAGGAAGGCGCTGACCTGGATGAGCGCCAGCAGGCGGAACCGGACCTCGCGCGGATGGCCGCTCCGGGACCCGATGAGCCCGGCGATGGCGGCGATGAGCACGCCAAGGGCCAGCGACGGCTCGAGCACCCAGAGCCACTGATGACCCGTCGCCTCCAGGACCTGGGCGTGGACGTGGCCATCGGGGTAGACCAGGTCGTACGCGGCCACGTGGCCGATGAGCAGGCCGACGACCGCCCAGCCGAAGATGACCAGCATCGGGGTGCGCAGGACCCGGCTCACGGGAAGAGCGATGCCCCCGCGGTGTGGGCTGGCGGCGCGGAGCTGCCGGCCACCGGCGCGCCCGCGAGCGAATGGGTCGTCATGAGCAGCTCCAGCAGCTCCACCGCGGAGCCGGGCACGGGCTTCACCGGCGTCTGGCTGGTGCCGTTGGCGAGGATCACGGTACGCACGATGCTGTCGCCCTGGTCACCTGTCGGGACGCCTGCGGCCAGCGCCCCTTTGACCGTCTGGAGCTGATCCGATGTGAGCGTCAGGCGCTCCAGCACGTCCCCATGATTCATCGTCACGTGGCCATCGTCGGTGATGGTCAGCTCCTCGTGGTAGCCATCAGGCCAATCACGCTCGTAGCGCACGACGGTCGCGGCCGAGCCACCCGAGCCACAGCCGACGAGCAGCAGCCCCAGCAGGAGCAGGAATGGGACCACCCAACGGGGCATGGCGACCATCGCGGCAGTCTAGCGCCGGGACCGTGACGGGGCGTCGGAGCCGGTACCGGGCCGCGGTGCGCCGCCGGGCCACAGGCCGTCCTCAGGGTAGACTGACCGCAGGCCAAAGGTGAACGATGACGACTGACGACGCCGGATCCATGGAGCTCGCGCCAGGCCCGGGTGACCCTGTGGACCAGGTGCCCCCGGCCTCTACGCCGTCGTTCCTGCGCAGCCTCTGGCATCCCGGCATCCTGCTCGCGGCGCTCGACTTCATCGGCCTCTGCATCGCCCTCTACCTCTCGTACGTCGAGCTGCGTATGGAGGCACCCAGCTGCGGCATCATCCGGGGCTGCGAGACCGTCGCCAACAGCGAGTACTCGCGCGTCGCGGGCATCCCGGTCGCGGTCTTCGGGGTGGTCCTGTCGCTGACGCTGATGGTCCTGGCGCTCGCCTGGTGGCGCACCGGGCGGCCCGGGCTGCTGCTCGCGCACTACGCCCTGTCCATGGTGGGCGTCATCTTCGAGATGTACTTCACGTACCTGGAGCTATTCGTCATCCACGCGGTCTGTGTCTGGTGTGCTGCCTATGCCATCAGCCTCGTGGCGCGGTTCATGCTCAGCCTGGTCGTATGGCTCCGGCGGGACCGATACAACACGCCCGCCCGTGGTGACCCGGCGACAGGCTGACGACGGCGCGCGTTGCCCATCGCCGGGCGCCGACACCTGCGGCGCCCAGGCGCCGCCGCCCGAGCGTCAGGGGGCGACGCTCGCTCCCGGGCTGGAAGCCGCCACGAGGCCATCGAGATAGGTGCCCAGTGCGGCCAGGTCGGGCATGCCCGACGTCATCTGGCCGTTGATGCTCATGGTCGGCGTCGCGGTCACACCGAGTGCGGCACCCGCCGCCGTCTCGTCCTTGACCGCAGCGAGGTACGTCGGGTCGTCCATGGCGGCCAGGAAGGCCGCGCGGTCGAGGCCCACGGCGACGGCCATGTCGGCGAGGCGGTTGCGACTGAAGGCACCCGAGTTCTCGGCACCCTGGTTCGCGAACAGCAGGTCGTGATATGGCCAGAACGACTCCGACGCGCCGGCGACCCGCGCCGCGATCGCGGCATCGAAGGACTCCGGGCCGATGAACGTGAAGTCGTGGAACGTCAGGCGGGCCTTCCCGGGCTGGACGTACTGCCCCACCAGGAACGGCTCGATGTCCTCGGTGAACCGGGCGCATACCGGACACTGGAAGTCGGCCCAGACCTCGATGTCGATGGGCGCATCCGCCGAACCCAGGCTCCTGCCATCGGCGAGCCCCGGCGGCGTACCGATGACGGGCGTCGCGATGGCACCGGTCGAGCCGCTGCCCGGCAAGCCACCAGCGATGAATAGCACCGCGACGACGAGGAGGCCGATGGCAAGGGCCGCGACCGTGACGATGAGCACGGGCGAGCGCTTGGTCGGCGGCGGTGGCTGGTTCCGGGCCTCGGATCGCTGGCGGGTGCGGTCGCTCTTGGTGGTCATCGATACCTGCGCGTGGGTGCTTGGTCGAGATCCGATGCTACCGGTGCCATCCGGCAGCGCACCCTGCCGGATGGCACCCGCGCCACGGGCTAGAGGTCATCGAAGACCTGGGGCCGCCCATGGATGGTGGCGACCGGCGCCTCGGCCCAGGCGGACCGATGGCCACCAAGGGAGCTCCACAGGAACGCGACGACGAACATGGCAGCCTCCAGCAGCACGATGGTGGCTCCCGACGAGACATCCTGCCAATAGCTGATGTACATGCCCAGGCCACCGGCCAGGGCGCCCAGGAACGCCGACAGGATGAGCATCCGTCCGAAGGCGTCCGTCAGCAGCCGCGCGGTCGTGGCGGGGATGATGAGCGTCGCCGCGATGAGCGTGACACCCACGACGTTGATCGACGCCACGATGGTCGCGGCCAGCGCCAACGCGAACAGGGTGTCGACCCGGCCCGTGCGCATGCCGAAGATGGGTGCCACCTCCGGGTCGAAGGTCATGAACAGCAGTCGCTTGTAGAACAGCGCGATGAAGATGGCGACCGCCCCCGTGACCGCCGCCACGACGAGCAGGTCCGCGACCGTCACGCCCAGGATGTTGCCGAACAGTGCTGCCTCGAAGTTGCGGGTGTAGCTGCGGGTCTTGCTGATGAGCGCCACGCCGAGCGCGAAGCTCGCGGTCGTGATGATGCCGATGGCCGCATCCGCCCCGATGCGCCGGCGGCGGGCCACGGCGTTGATGAGCAGCGCGGAGATGAAGCCCCACATGCCCGCGCCCAGGTAGAAGTCGACGCTCAGGCCATACGCGACCACCGCTCCCCCGAACACCGCGTGGGATAGGCCGTGGCCGATGTAGCTCATGTGCCGCAGCACGACATAGACGCCGATGAGCCCGCACAGCAGGCCCACGAGCACCGAGACCGCGAACCCGGTCCGGAAGAACTCGTAGCCGAACGGCTCCGATACCAGCTCCATCAATGCGTCTCGGAGGGCAGATGCTCGTGGGGCGTCTCGTCGTGCTCGTGATGGGCGTGCTCGTAGCCATCGTGTCGATGGCGCAGGACGTCGCGCATCCGGTGCGGCGCCGCGTCCGCGACGAGCACGTTGCCGTCCTGGCGGACGACCCGCAGGTCGGCGGAGTAGGTGGCGTTGAGGATGGGCGCCGTGAACACGTCGTCGGGATCGCCCAGCGCCACGATGCGCCGGTTGACGCAGACCACGAACGGCAGGTGGGCGGCTACGGAGTTGAGCTCGTGCGTGGTGAGCACGATGGTCACACCCTGGGCGTTGAGATCCGCGAGCAGGTGCAGCACCTCATCACGGGTCCGGATGTCCACCCCGCTCGTGGGCTCGTCGAGCAGCAGCAGCACCGGGTCGGCGATGAGCGCGCGCGCGAGGAAGACACGCTGCTGCTGGCCACCCGACAGCTCCCGGATCTGGCGCGTGCCCATGCCACCGATGCCGAGACGCTCCAGGACCTGGTCGGCCTCGGCACGATCGTCCGCGGTCATCCAGGGCCGCCACGGCGACCTGCGCCAGCGGCCCATGAGCACCACCTCGCGGACCGTGGCCGGGAAGTCCCAGTCGACCGTCTCGAGCTGGGGCACCCAGCCCACGTTGGCCGGCTGGCCGCCGGCGACGTCGCGACCATCGATGAGCACCCGGCCGCGGAGTCGGGGCACCTGGCCGACCATCGCCCGCAGGAGCGTCGTCTTGCCCGCGCCGCTTGGCCCGACGATCCCGACGAGCCCGCCCCTGGGCAACTCGAGGTCGATGTCCTGGAGCACCGCGGGACCACCGTAGCTGGCGCTCACGTGCTCGAAGCGGACCAGCGGATCGGCCTGGCCGCGTGTCGGAGCATCCTGCGCTGGCGCGATCGTCACGGCTGCCAGGTGTCCTCCACCGGCATGTCCGCGAAGATGGCCGTTCCCTGGCCACCGAGCGCGTCCATCATGATGATCATGTCCCGCTTGAGCATGCCCAGGTAGGTGTGCTCGGGGCTGCTCGGGTCCCCCGGCGGCTCGTCGTCGCGGAGCGCATCGATGAAGGTGGCTCCGGATTCGCGTGCGATCTGCTCCAGCACGGGGCTCGGGAACACCTCGGAGCCAAAGACGGCGGGCACATGCTCGGCCTTGATCTGGTCGATGAGCCTCGCCACGTCCTGCGGGCTGGGATCGGAGAAGTCCGAGGCCTGGATGGCACCCACGACGGTGAAGCCGTACTGGCGTGCCCAGTAGGCCCACGAGTCGTGATAGGTGAGCAGCTTCCGATCCTCGGCAGGGACCGTCTTGACCGCCGCCGTGATGCGCGAGTCGAGATCGTCCAGACGCGCCCGGTAGGCATCGAAGTTCGCCGCGTAGGAGGTGGCATTGGCGGGATCGGCGGTGGAGAACCAGTCCCGCATCAGCTGGGCGTAGCGGAGGGCGTACTGGACGTTCATCCACAGATGGGGGTTGGGGTCGCCCGCCGACTCGGGGAAGCTGAAGTCGAACAGCCAGTCAGCCTGGGTGATGGTGTCGTCCCCGAGGTACTCGATGACAGCATCGGGTCGCATGGAAGCCGCGGCGAGGTCCAGCGTCGGCTGCTCCAGGTGGAGCCCGTTGACGAGGATGAGGTCCGCGTGGGCCAGGGTCTTGGCATCCGACGGGCTGGGCTCGAAGGTGTGGGAGTTCGTCGCGTCCGGGATGATGCCGTGCAGGCGGATGCGGTCCCCGCCGATGTTGCGGGCGATGGAGCTGATGGGTGCCACCGTGGTCGCGACATCGAGCTTGTCCGTGCCGTCCGTCAGCTCGTCGTGCCAGCCAAGCGAGGGCACCGGCGACGCGGACGTGGCCGGTGACTGGGCACCGGCGGGCGCCACCAGGACGGTCAGCAGGCCCGCCGCCAGGAGCGCGGCACGGATGGGGCGCATGGGGTCCTCGAGGCTGTTGATGAATAGCGTGGTTATTACGACAGTATGCAACAGCGAGACGTCGCCGCCCATCCACCTATACTGCGCACGATGTCGTCCACCGGATCACCGCCATCCAGAAGCACCGGCTCCGTCCGCACCGCAGAGCGCTGGGCCGGTGCCAGGGACCAGCTCCACGCCCGCGGTCTGCGCTGGACGCCCCAGCGGCGGATGCTCGTGGACGTGCTGTCAGGGACGGACGGCCATGTCACGGGGGCTGAGCTCGTCGAGCGGTGCCGCCGATACGACCCGTCCACCATCCCGTCGACCGTCTACCGGACGCTCGATGTGCTGGAGGAGCTGGGCCTGGTCCGGCACGCCCATGGGCCCGATGGTCGCGAGGAGTACCACATCCTGCCCGACGCAGAGCATGGCCACCTCCACTGCGCCGGGTGTGGCGGGAGCTGGGACATCGGTCCGACAGAGGCCGCGGGCCTGTCGCAGGCCCTCGAATCCGGTCGCGGCTTCCGGATGGACCTCAGCCACCTGACGGTCTCGGGTCTGTGTTCCGACTGCGCCCAGGGAGCGGACGCCGGACGTTGACCCGTCGGCGCTTGCCGGGCGGCGCCCCTCCTTGCTAGGCTGTCGTCCCCGATGTTGACAGTCGATGACGTGATCGGCTGGGACGCTATCGGCTCTGTCGGGACATCGCACTGGAGATCGACCCATGACCATGCACGCCATCAGGCTGCCCAGTTGAACGTCATCACGGCCGAGGGCCTGGTCAAGATCTACAAGTCCCGCAAGACCGAGGTGCGCGCCCTGGACGGGGTCGACCTCGCCGTCGCGGAAGGCTCCGTGCTGGGCCTGCTGGGGCCGAACGGGGCCGGCAAGACGACCACCGTGCGCATCCTCGCGACCCTCCTCAAGCCCGATGCGGGCCACGCGACCGTGGCCGGCTTCGACGTCGTGAAGCAGGCGCAGCAGCTTCGCTCGGTCATCGGCCTGTCCGGCCAGTACGCGGCCGTCGATGAGAACCTGACCGCCCGCGAGAACCTCTGGATGTTCGGTCGGCTGTACCAGCTGCAGACCGCCGAGGCGCACAAACGGGCGGACGAGCTGCTGGAGCAGTTCGACCTGGTGGATGCTGCCGACCGGGTCGTCAAGACCTACTCGGGGGGCATGCGTCGCCGGCTCGACCTCGGCAGCGCGCTCATCGGAAGACCGAAGCTGCTGTTCCTCGACGAGCCCACTACGGGTCTCGACCCCCGCAGCCGCCTGGGCATGTGGGAGGTCATCCGGGGGCTGGTGCGTGAAGGCACCACGCTGCTCCTGACCACGCAGTACCTGGAGGAGGCGGACGAGCTGGCGGACACCATCGCCGTGGTGAACCACGGCAAGATCATCGCCCGGGGCACATCGGACGAGCTCAAGGACCAGGTCGGCGGGGAGCGCATCGAGGTCGTCGTGCACGGCCGGGCGGACGTGGCGCGTGCTGGCGAGCTCATCCGGCCCTTCGGCGTCGGCGATGCGGTGCTCGACGAGCACACCCGCAAGCTCACCCTCCCCTCCACCGGCGGCGCGCCCGCGCTGGTCCAGGTGGTGAACGCGCTCACGGATGCCGACATCGTCATCGATGACATCGGCGTCCGACGTCCGACCCTCGATGACGTCTTCCTGTCGCTCACCGGCCACGCGGCCGAGGAGACGACCGACGATGACACCGCGGTTGCTGCGGCCACGAGCGCCGGGAGGAAGTCATGACCACGACCGCATCGACCCGTGTCGTCCGCGGATGATTCGCGCCAGGCGCTCGGCGATGGCGTCATCGTCATGTGGCGCAACCTCAAGCGGATCCCGCGGATCCCCGAGCTGGCCATCTTCGCGGTCATCCAGTCGATCATGTTCGTGCTGCTGTTCGCGTTCGTGTTCGGCGGCGCCATCCCATTGCCCGGCTACACCGGTGCCAACGCATATCGCGAGTACCTGATGCCCGGCATCTTCGTGCAGACCATCGCGTTCGCCTCCGCGACGACCGCGGTGGGCATGGCGGACGACATGGCCAAGGGCATCATCGACCGCTTCCGGTCGCTGCCCATGGCCCGCTCCGCGGTGCTCACCGGCCGCAGCTTCGCGGACACCATCTACCAGACCGGCATCCTGGGCGTGCTGATGCTGTCCGGCCTCGTCGTCGGCTGGGGCGTCCACACCAGCATCCCCGAGTTCCTGCTCGGTGTGTTGCTGCTCGTCGGGTTCGCGTTCGCGATGTCCTGGATCGGCATCTGGCTGGGTCTCTCGGTGCCCACGGTCGAGGTCGCCCAGCAGGTGGCCTTCGTGACCATCTTCCCCATCACGTTCATCTCCAGCGCCTTCGTGCCCATCCAGAGCATGCCGGACTGGCTCCAGCCGTTCGCGGAGTGGAACCCGGTGAGCACGCTGACCACGTCGCTGCGCATCCTGTGGGGCAACCCCAACCCGGCGATGTTCCAGACGAACACGATCCCATCCCAGTACCCGTTGCTCGTGACGCTCGCCTGGTTCGTGGTCCTGCTGGGCATCTTCATGCCCCTCGGGGTGCGCAAGTACCGATCGACCAGCCGCTGACGCCTCGGATCACGGATCCCGGGCCGCGTCGTGCGGTCCGGGATCTTCGTCCGCCTGGGGGCCGGGTGCGGCGCCCTCGCTAGGACCGTGGCGCGGCGCCAGCCACGCCCCTGCTATCCGCGCAGCGGGTGAGCAGGCCAACGCTTGCAGGAACCCCGCCCGAATGGCCCGGATGTGACCGGTCCGCGGCCATCTCGCCCGCCGGGTGCATGATCAGGACACTGGAGCACCGATCCGACATCTCGGACCCGTGTTCGGTGGCCCGCTCGCCCGCTGGCCGCATGATCCGGACGCGGGACCCTGGTCGTCGGCCAGACGAGTCGCCGGGCGTATCACGGGCCGACGAGGGCTACCCGGCGCCCCGGGGGCGCCGGGTAGCCGGGGGCAGCGTGTCCGGATCCGATCAGGCGCTGGCCACCGCGCGGCGACGGAAGGACGGTCGCCAGTCCGACAGATAGAGGAACAGCACCGGCAGCAGGTACAGCAGGTATGCCGCGATCTGGATGCCGGTCGGCTGGGCCCGGTACCCGAACATCCCGGTGAGCACCGAGCCCAGTGGCGACGACTGCGGCAGGATGCCGCTGAAGTCGAACACCGGCGAGAAGACCGGGAGCCAGCCCGCCTCCGTGAACTCGTTGACCGCATAGACCACCAGCCCGGCCGCCACGAAGATGAGCAGGACGGCGGTGACCGTGAAGAATCGACTGAGGTTGATCCGGATGCCCGCCGCGAAGATCGCCCAGCCCAGACCCATGGCGACCGCGAGACCCAGGATGCCGCCGATGACGGCGCTCGTGGCGTCCCCCAATTCGGAGGCGATGATGGCCAGGAAGAAGAGGGTCATCTCCAGGCCTTCGCGGATGACCGCGATGAACACGAGCCCGATGAGCGCCCGGGTGCTGCCCTGCGCGAGCGCGACGGAGACCTGGGACTCCAGCTCGCCCTTGATGGCACGTCCCTGGCGCCGCATCCAGAACAGCATCCGGGTCATGATCACGACCGCCGCGACCGCGGCAAAGCCCTCGAGCGTGGCTTGCAGCCGGTGGTCGAGCCGCCCGATGGTGTTGACGATGACGACGCCGATGACGAGGGACAGGAGTGCCGCGAGAGCCGCACCGAGGATGACCTTGGGCAGCGCGTCCCGTCGGCCGAGCTTGACCAGGTAGGCGCAGATGATGCCCACGATGAGGGCGGCCTCAAGCCCGTCCCGGAGTGCGATGAGGAATGCGCCGGCCATCGGTCCTCGCTGTCGGTGACGACGGCCCAGCAGCTGGACCGGCGGGTGGATCCCGACCCACAAGGTAAGGATTAGCCCCAGCGGTGTCAAGCGGTCCTGACCCGGACACTCAACCGCGCCTGAGAACGGCGGTCGCGAACGATCAGGACTGGCCGTATCGGTAACCTGGGTGTTACCGTAACCGGGACGTTACCGAGCGAACGAGGAGTCGAGCATGGCGAACGGAACGGGCACCAAGGACGATCCGTGGGTGCTCCAGACCCCGCCCCGCACATCGGGCTACACGATGTATCGGGACGAGACGTCCGATCCACCGACCATCGTGTGCCAGGTCGGCGGCACCAGGCTGCTGTATGACGCCCGCGCCATCGACGAGCTCCACGCGATGCTCCTCGCGCACGGCGACTGGATGCCCCTCGGCGGCGCGGATGAGCAGAAGCCTGCAGCCGAGGGCACCGTGGAGGCGTGGGGACGTTCGCCCTCCAACCCGCGGGGTGGCTGGTACGGACTCAAGAAGGGACTCCGGGGCCGCTTCGGGGTCTACCTGCCGCCGCTGCTGGAGGAGCTCGGTCTGGCGGAGGTCACACACGATCCGAAGAACAACCGGATGCGCGCGATCCCGCGCTGATGGCGCACTCCATCCGTGCCGGTGATCCGTTCGATGCCCTGGGTGACCGGAACCGGCGGGCCATCGTGGAGCTGCTCGGGGCGGGCCCGCGCTCGGTCCAGGGGATCGCCGACGCGCTGCCCATCAGCCGACCCGCGGTGTCCCGCCACCTGCGCGTCCTGAAGGGGGCCGGGCTGGTCGCCGAGCACCCCGAAGGAGCCCAGCACATCTATCGGTTGCACGATGACGGCATCGATGCCGTGCGCCACTACCTGGAGCAGGTCTGGGGCGATGCCGCAGCGCGGTTCCGTCTGGTCGCCGAGAACACCGGCGGCGACCGATGATCATCGAGCCCATCACCCTCGCTCTGGAGGTTCGCTGTCCGGTCGAGCACGCGTTCCGGGTGTGGACCACGGACATCGCGCGCTGGTGGCCGCTCGACCACACGGTCGGCCGACAGCCGGGCCTGGTCGTCGTCCTGGAGCCGGTCGTCGGTGGTCGCATCTACGAGCGACACCCCGATGGCCAGGAGCTCGACTGGGGTGTCGTGACCGCATGGGAGCCACCCCTGCTGCTCGCCTATACCTGGCACCTGGGACGCACGGCGGCCGACGCTACGGACGTGCGCATCCGGTTCCGGGCCCTCGATGACCAGCGGACCCGGGTCGAGATCGAGCACCGGGGGTGGGAGCGCCTGGGAACCGCGGGCGAGGGCTGGCGCGACCGGAACCGCGGCGGTTGGGCGAGCCTCCTCCCCCACTATCAGCGATCCGCGGACGCCAGCGCCGCGTCCTGAGCCCGCTCAGCTCCTCCGGATGGCCAGCGTACGGAGGTCGTCCAGCAGGCGGTCGATATCGTCCTCGGTCGTCATCGGGTTCATGACACCCGCGCGCAGCCACGTGGCACCACGCAGCCGGGTCGTGGACAGCCAGCCGTCCCCGGACGCCTCGAGAGCAGCCTGCAGGGTGTCCTGGTGGGCGTCTAGCTCGTCCGGTGCCAGACGCGGACCAGGCGGCAGGTATCGGAAACAGACCACCGACAGCTCCGGCCGGTCGGGCAGCTGCTCGAAGTCGTCGCTCTCCCGGATGCGCTCGGAGAGATGGGCCGCGATGGCGACGTTCGCCTCGACCAGGCGCCCCAGGCCACGAGTCCCGAGATGCTTCCAGCTCATCCACAGCTTGAGCGCCCGCCAGCGGCGGGTGCCTTCGAAGCCCAAGCGGTAGAAGTCGAGCGAATCGCTGTCGTGGGCATCGTGATCGCGCGCCGTCTCGCCACCACCGCGGTAGTACTCCGGGCGGCGCGAGAACGTCTCGGCGAGCAGCCGACCCTCGCGGACCACGAGACCCCCGATGTCATACGCCTGGAAGAACCACTTGTGCGGGTCGACGGTGACCGAGTCCGCGAGCTCGAGGCCCGGCACGAGCGGGGCGAGATCCGGCGACAGCCGAGCCGCGCCTCCGTACGCGGCATCGACATGGAGCCAGAGGCCGTGGCGTTGCGCCGCGCCCGCGATCGCGGGCACATCGTCGATGGCCCCGGTGTTCGTCGTCCCGGACACCGCCACGATCGCGAAGGGCGTCAGCCCCGCGGCTCGATCCGCCGCGATGGCGGCGTCCAGCGACCTCACCGACAACCGGAAGCGATCATCGCTTGGCAGCGTGACCAGGGTCCGTGGCGGGAATCCCAGCTCGTCCAGCGCGCGGGCGACGGAGAAGTGACCCTGGTCCGAGACGTAGACGCGCGCGTCCTCCAGCGCCGCGCCGCGGGGTGGGCGAGTCGAGCCCCCGCAACGACCGGAGCCGGACATCGCGTGCCAGGGCCAGGGCCATGAAGTTGGCCATCACGCCACCGGACGCGAGCAACCCGAAGCTGCCGTCGCCATAGCCCACGAGGTCGCACAGCCAGCGGACGACCTCCTCCTCGACGAACGCGGCCGACGGGCCGGCGTGCCAGACATCGACGCCCTGCTGGGTGAACTGGGTGAGCAGCTCGCCCACGATGGACATCACCAATGGAGGCGGTGTGAAGTAACTGAGCGTGCGCGGGTGCCACGCGTTGAGCATGTGCGGCGCCACCCGGTCCCGGAACTCGTCCAGCAGCTCGGATGATGGCGTGGGCGCGGCGGGGGCCGGTGCCGGCCCCCCGTCGGGGCCGAAGAAGACGCCTCGCAGCGGTCCCGCGAGCGTCGGCTCACCCATCCCCCGGCGCAGCCCGTGCTCGTAGAGATAGTCGAGCGCGGCCGCCCACGCATCGTGGCCGAGCCGTTCGAGGGCGGCGCGGGAACGGATCGGATCCCCGACGTCGATGAGCTCCGGCTCCGGATGCCAGTCGAAGCTCACGGGCTGACGCCCGCGTGCGCCGTGACCCACGAGACGAGCGTGGGCAGGAAGTCGGCGGTGAACGTCTGGTCGAGGCTGCCGTACTCACCCACCGCGCCGGTCTTGGCGGCCTGGAAGAGATGGTTGGCGTCCGGCAGCGTCGTCACGGTGCTGCCCGTGTTGCCGGCAGCCTGGAGCGCCGCTTCCAGCGCCGGTGCCTGCTCGGCCGCCGGTACCTGAACGTCCTTGCCACCGAACAGGCCCAGCACCGGGGCATGCACCCTGGCCCAGGCCTTGCCCGCATCCGACTCGAGCAATGAGACGAACCAGGGCGTGAAGAGGGTGGTCATCCTGGCGTCGACCTGGGACTGCAGATACGCCGCGCGATCACCGAGCTGCTGCTGGACCTCCGGGGTCTGGCGGTCGTAGAGCGCGCCGGAATAGTCGCGGATGACCTGCTCGGCACCCGGCTTGTCGCCCGCGATGACCCGCGCGAAGACGTCCTTCGCGAACTGGACCGCGGGCACGATCTCCGTCTCGGCTACGCCTTGCACGCGCAGGATGGCCTCGTTCTGCTGGACGAGCAGATCGACGCCCGACGTCGCGGGCGGCGCCATGCCGACCACGAACGCGATGGACGGATCGGCCGCGGCGATCTCCGCGACATCCAGGCCACCTTCGCTGTGCCCCAGCAGCCCGATCCGGGCGGGGTCGATGTCCGATCGGGTCCTGAGGTACGCGACGGCCGCGGCCGCATCAGCGGTGAAGTCGGAGACGGCGGCCGTGGCGTAGTCACCGGTCGACTTCGCGGTCCCACGGTCATCGAACCGGAGGACCGCGACGCCGGCCCGCGCCAGCGCATCGGCGATGATCGCGAATGGCTTGATGGCCGCGACCGGCGCCACCGACTCGTCCCGGTCCTGGGGGCCGCTGCCGGATACGAGCACGATGGCCGGGAGTGGGCCGTCCGCAGCGGGCAGCGACAGCGTCCCCGAGAGGGTCACATCCTTGGCGCCACCGGGGAAGCTGACCTCCTCGTCGGCGTACGGCGCAGGTGACAGCGAGCCGGCGGGGCTGGCCACGGCAACGACGGCCGCGTACGCGTCGACCGCGGGCAGGAAGACCGCGTCATGGAGCACGTCGATCTCGGAGGTGAGAGCCTGGAGCACCACCACCCAGGTCCGGCCGTCCTGCTCCGAGAGCGCCACGTCGTCCGAGACGCCGGGGGTACCTCGCACGAGGTGATACAGCGTCCACTCAGTGCCGGATGGGGTGGTGCGGGTCCCGATCGGCTTGGGCGTGCCCGTCACCTGAAGCTGGGGCAGGAGGGCGGGCCATATGTCGCTGATCGCTCCGGGGGCTGCCTGGATGGCGAGGACCGTGGGGTCGGACGGCGATCGGCCACGCGCATGGAGACCTGGGCTCACCGACTTCCAGCCGACCGGCACCACTGACGTGATGCCGTAGCCCGACTCGGTCACAGGCTCCAGCACGATGGGCGCGGGCGACGGCGACTCGGCGAGGACGCCCTCCGAGGGTCCGACCGTGAGCGACAAGACGAGGGTTGCCGCGACCAGGCGGCCAAGGCTGTGCATCCGCCAACGGTACAGGAGGTCGTCGGCTAGAAGCGACCACCGAACAGCAGCCAGACGATGAGTGCCACCGCGGTCACGAACCCGGCACCGAGCAGCCAGCCGGCGACCGAGCGGTACGTCGCGTCGATGCGTGCGATGAGCACATCGGTGCGATCCGGGGGCCGCCCGTCGACCCCCGCTCCCCGCGCCTGGTCCAGGGAGACCCGGAGCCAGCCACCACCCAGGACCAGGGCCCCTGCCAGGACGGGCATGCCCAGGAGCAGTGACCGGGTCGCTGTCCAGAGGCCCACCACGACGAGCAGCACGGCCAGCAGGAAGGTCGCGAACAGGGTCAGGGGCACGAACCCGCGATCACCGCGACGGACCTGCCGGGCACCGACCGCGCGCGCCAATGCCGCAGCCCCGATCGCCACGAGCAGGATGATGCCCGGGCCCATCAGCGCATGGACGCGAGGCTGCCTCGGGATCGAGCGAGCTGCCTCACGCGATCAGGAGCTGGACCCCATAGCTCGCGAACCGGGCATCCCGGGTCACGATGGTGAGGGACTCCAGTCGTGCCTGCGCGATGAGCATCCGGTCGAACGGGTCCCGGTGGTGGGGCGGCAGCGACCCAGCAAGGCTGGCGTGCTCCAGGGAGATGGGGAGAGGACCGAAGCTCGCGGCTGTCAGGACCTGGCCCAGGTCATCCGGCGCCGTGAGCTTGCCCATCGCCCGCTTGATCGCGATCTCCCACACGGATGCCGCACTGACGAGCACCTCGTTTCGCCCGTCACGGATCGCGTCGCGTGCCCGCTCGGTCAGCGCATCCGGGTCGCTCACCACCCACAGCAGGGCGCGTGTGTCCAGGAGCAACCTCACTCGTCGGCCTCGAAGGCCTTCGCGAGCTCCTCATCCACATCGTCGAAGTCGGCGCCGATGGTCACCTTGCCTCGCCACGCACCGAGCTCCCGCTCCTTGACCGCTGGCTCGTAGGCGACGAGGCGCGCGAGCGGCTTGCCGGCGCGCGCGATGATCGATCTCCTCCCCGGCAGCGGCACGATCGACCAGCCGAGACAGGTGGGTCTTCGCCTCATGGATGTTCACCGACATCGTGCGATCCTATCGGACCCGACTCAGTCCAGTCAACCAGCCGGAAACGTCGCCACCTTGGGCCGCTGCCGATCGGCGGATCCATGTCAGACGGCTGCCGGATCGCCTCCCGGCGCACCACCGTCGCCACCGAACGCGCCCGCCAGGCGGAGCGCCTCGACCGCCTCCGGGTCATAGCCCAGGTCCGCGAGCACCGCGTCCAGATCGGCGCCCAGGGCTGGACCGGGTCGGTACTCCGGGACGAAGCCGCCGATGTGGAGCGGCAGCCCGACCGATCGCACCCGGCCGAAGGCATCATCCTCGTACTCCGCGAGCATCCCCCGGTCCTGGAGCTCGTCGAGGTCGAGCGCCTCCGCCAGGGAGCGCACCGGTGCGATGGGCACGACCCCCCGGAGCAGAGCCAGCCACTCGGCCGTGGACAGCTCCGCGAATCGGCTCGAGAGTCGCTCGAGGACGGCGTCCCGATGCCGACCCCGGGCCGCGAACGAGGCGAACCGCTCGTCCGTGGCGAGCTCCGGCAACCCCATGACGCGCACGAGCGCTGCGAAGAACCTCTCCTTGGGACACGCGACCGCGACATATCCGTCAGCCGTGATGAAGAACTGGAAGGGCACCACGGATGGATGCGCCGAGAGTGGCAGCCGACGCGTCTCGAAGCCCGACGAGAGGAACCAGGTGGCCGGGTACGAGAGCATCGCGAGCGCGCTGTCGTAGAGGTTCGTGTCGACGTCCCTGCCGACGCCCGTGCGCTCGGCATCGCGGAGACCCGCGAGCAACCCGATCATCGCCGTCAGGCCGCAGATGTAGTCCGCGAGCGACAGGCCGCTCTTGGCCGGTGGGCCATGGGGATCCCCCGTCAGGGACGCCCAGCCGGACTGCGCCTGGACCAGGGCGTCATAGCCCGGCAGCATCGCCTGGTCGGGGGCACTGCCGTACCCCGTGAGCGCGACACACACGATGCGTGGGTTGACCGAGGCGAGATCCCGGTAGCGGATGCGCAGCCGTTCCGGCTGGTCGCCCCGGAGGTTGCTGAAGACGGCATCGGCGCTCGCCACCAGTCGCTCGAAGACCCGGCGGCCGGCGGGGTTCTTGAGGTCGAGGGTGACGGAGCGCTTGTTGCGATTGAAGGCCTCGAAGAAGAGCGAATCGGTCCCCTGCTGCCCCGGCGGGATGTATCGACTGACGTCACCGCCCGAACCCGGGTCCTCGACCTTGATGACCTCGGCGCCCAGATCCGCGAGGTACATGGTGCCGAATGGCCCGGCACCGTACTGCTCGACGGCCACGATGCGGACGCCCGCGAGCGGCGCTCCCGCCGGGCCCGGCGCCTGCGCGGGCCCCTGCTCCCCCGCCACGCCCTCAGGCCGTCGTGGTGCGGCGGTCGACGGTGTAACGCTCGACGTAGTCCCAGTCGAGGTGGGTCCCGAAGCCCGGCCGTTCGGGGAGGTGGAGCCGGCCCTCTCGCAGGAAGTTCGACAGGTCGCTGAGCGCCCAGAAGAACGGGTCGCGCTCCTCATCGAAGCATTCCACGAAGGTGTGGTTGGGCGTCGACGCGAGGAGATGCGACGAGACCTGGGGCTCCTCGTGGTGGCCCAGCTGGACGCCATAGGCCGCCGAGAGGCCCGCCGCCTTGCGCCAGATGGTCGGGCCACCGGCCCACGAAGCGTCGAAGTTGCTGACATCGATGGCGCCATCGGCGATGAGGTCGCGGATGCCGTGGAGCGTCGTCTCGCTCTGGCCGGCCGCGACCGGGATGCCTGTCTGGAGGCGCACGTCGCGCATCCAGCGCCGGTCGTTGGTCCAGCGGCAGGGCTCCTCGAACCAGCGCAGGCCGAGGTCCGCGGCAAGGCGCCCGAACTCGACCGCCTGGGCCCGCTCGTACCCCTGGTTGGCATCGACCATGATCTGGAAGTCGGGACCCGCAGCCTCCCGTGCCGCGCGGACGCGCTGCGCATCCTCCTTCGGGGAGCGCCCGCCGACCTTGAACTTGACGCCACTGAATCGCTGGGCATAGCCCGCGATGAGCTCCCGGGTCTGGTCCAGGTCCAGGTGGTAGTAGCCGCCGATGACGGACATCGGCAGCGAATCGGTCACCGATCCCCAGAGCCGGTGGAGGGGCAAGCCCGCCGCCTTGCCGAACACATCCCAGATCGCGGTATCGACGCAGGCGATCGCCTGGAGTGCGAGGCCCCGATCGCGCAGGATGTTGTTCGTCGAGGGCTCCATCGCCGTCCAGGCGCCCTCGGGATCGGTCGCGCTGCGACCGATGACCCGGGGAGCCAGCTCGTCATGGATGATGCCCACGATGAGCGCCTGCTCATCGTCCGTATCGCCGTTGTAGACCTCGGAGACGAGGCCATCGGCGGTGTGGAGGCGGGTGATGATCGTGGTGCGGTTGACCATCGAGTAGGCGCTGCCGACGAATCGGCGTGCAAGGGGCGCGCGGAGCGCGATGGTCTCGATGCGCTCGATGCGCAGCGCGCTGCGGTCGAGTGGCTTGATGGCGACCGCGGCGTGCCCCGCAGGATCCACCGCGGGCGTGCTCATCGGCCGACCGTCGTCCGTGCGGTCGTGGCGATCCTGTCCGCTGACGGCATGAGCTCCGCTTCCAGCGGCGGGCTGTAGGGGATGAGCAGGTCATAGGGCAGGCTGACCGCGGTCGGCGATGCCTTCCACGGGATCCGCGTCTGGGCCAGCTTGCTGATGACGGTCGCGCCCCAACCGCCCTCGTGCCACTGCTCCTCGGCGATGACCAGGCGACCGGTCTTGCGCACGGACGTCTCGATCGTCGCGTGATCGATGGGCCGGATCCAGCGCAGATCGATGACCTCCGCGCTGATGCCCTCCGCGGCGAGCGCCTCGGCGGCCGCCAGCGACCGCTCGACCATGAGCAGCGTGGCCAGGATGGTCACGTCGGTGCCCTCACGGACCACGCGCGCGGTGCCCACATCTGCGATGGTGCCCCGCTGGACGAGCCCCTTGCGGGTGTACAGCACCTTGTGCTCGTAGAACAGCACCGGGTCGTTGTTCCGGATCGCGGCCCGCAGCAGCTCGTAGGCCGCCTGGGGCGAGGACGCCGTGACGATGCGCAACCCGGGCTGGGCCATGTACCAGCTCTCCGCGGTGGCGCTGTGCTGGGTGCCGAAGCCGGCTCCGCCACCGCACGAGATGCGCACGGTGACGGGCACCGTGAACTGGCCACCCGACATGTAGCGGTACTTGGGCAGCTGGTTGACGATGGCATCGCCGGCCGTGGGCAGGAAGTCCGCGAACATGATCTCGACCACCGGACGCATGCCTGTGATGGACATGCCCAGGGCCACGCCCATGAAGCCGTTCTCGCAGATGGGTGTGGCGAGCACCCGGCCCGGGAACTTGTCCGGGAGCCCGATGTTGGTCTTGAACACGCCACCGTCGGCGTCGACATCCTCGCCCATGAGGAACACGGCAGGGTCGGACGCCATCTCGTCCTCGAGGGCGGCGTTGATGGCCTCGCGATAGGTGAGCTCCACCGCGACCGGCGCGGCGCTCGCGGCCGGAGCCGGCTCAGTCAGCGTAGACATACTGGCGCGTCTCCTCGAGGGTGAGCGTGGGAGCCTCGGCGGCTCGAAGGGCAGCGGCATCGATGTCCGCCTGGACCTGGGTGCGGACGGCGTCCTGCTCCTCGACCGAGAGCAGGCCCTCCGCGGCAAGCTTGGCACCGAGGATCGTGATGGGGTCACGCTCCTTCCAGCGCTCCAGCTCGCCCGGCGCCCGGTACTTGGCCGGGTCGGTCCGTGAGTGGCCGCGATAGCGGTAGGTCTTCATCTCCAGCAGGCTCGGCCCACCGCCGCCTCGCGCACGCTCGAGCGCCTCGCTCACGGCGGCGTTCACGACGTCGACATCCTGGCCGTCGACCACGATGCCGGGCATGCCGTGTGGATCGGCACGCCGCGCCAGATCGACGGTGGAGGTGGTCGTCATCTGGGGGCTGTACTCGCCGTACAGGTTGTTGGTGATGATGAACACGACCGGCGTCTTCCAGACCGCGGCCATGTTGAGCGCCTCGTGGAAGGTGCCGATGTTCGTGGCACCGTCGCCGAAGAACGTGAGCGCGCCGAAGGGCTTGTGCTGCAGCTTGAACGACAGCGCCGCCCCGACCGCGATGGGCAGCCCGGCGCCGACGATGGCGTTGGCGCCGATGTTGCCGAGCGAGGTGTCGATGAAGTGCATCGAGCCGCCGACACCCTTGGAGCCACCGGTGGCGCGACCCATGAGCTCGGCGAAGCCGGTCTCCGGCTTCATGCCCAGCGCCAGCGCCTCGCCGTGACCACGGTAGGTGTTGGTCTGGACGTCGCCTTTGTGCATCGCAGCGATGGCGCCGACCGAGACGGCCTCCTGACCCTGGCACAGGTGGGTCGTGCCCTGGATGAGGCCAGCCATGAACAGCTCCTGGACCTTCTCCTCGAACAGTCGGATGTTCCACATCTGGTGGTACCAGCCGACCCGCCGGTCCGAGCCGGCCGCGGTTGCGGTCATCGTGCGTCTACCCTCCCCGGGCGATAGGTGGGCCTGCGCGGGTGCCGTCGCCAGGTGCCTCAGGGGCGGTGACGAGTCGGTTTGGGTTCCGCGTCGGTACCGTTTCCAGTCTTCCGCCGCCAATGGTGGCATCGCAGGTCCGGATGCGTCAACAGCGGCCTCCCGTCGGTGGCCAGAACGCTTGACCGATGGGCACGGGGGCAGCGTGGGGCAGCGCGGGTCAGGGCGCCTCGACGCGTTGGAGGTCCCACTCGACCGTGCCTTCGTAGCCCGGATAGTCCTGTGTCCAGCACGTCCCACTCAGGGACGGCGCGTCGCGAGGGATGCGCCAGACGAGCGACGAGCAGCCGGGTCGAGCTGGCGGCGACGCGTCGGCGCGCGGTCCGTCCATGTCTCCCGGGTCGAGGAGGAAGAAGCCGTCCGGTGCGGTGCCCATGTCCCAACCGAAGCACTTCTGTGCCGGCCCGAAGGTGGTGCCCGAACCCCAGTAGCGATAGTGATCAGGTCCATCCGGCGCCAGGAACAGCATCTGGTCCTGCGGAGTGACCACGTTGCCGGTCGCGAGGCTGCCAGACGTCTGCTCGTCGCAGCGGGGTTTCGTCGGCGTGGAGCTCTCCCAGGTCCAGTCGATGGTGCCTGCCGGGATGTACGCGGCGCACGGACCCGATGCGCAGTAGTCCGTATCGCTCAGCTCCGGGCGCACCCACGAGCCCTGGAACGTGACGGCCCATCGACCGACATACCCCTCGCGATCCCATGTGAGGGTCTCGCGCATCCGACCCTGCCACTCCCCTGGCGCCTGGTCCATGGGATCAGCAGGCAGGACACCCGTGTGTCCGGGGGTGGTGCCGTTCGCGACCCCGACCAGCGCGGCGATCGAGTCGTGCAGGAGCGGCTCGTCGGCCGTGGCGACCCACAGTGTGTCTCCGTCGACGAGGACTGCCGACGGGTACGAGGCAGAGTCGAGTGGCCCGTCGCTGAGCATCAACACTGGCCGACCTGCGATGGTCTGTGGTGTCCGCTGGAGGTCACTGACGCCCAGGAAGTACACCGCCAGCAGCGCGTCCTGGAACGGGCTCGCGTCGATCGCAGGCAGCTGGAAGCCTTGGAACAGTCCATCACCATCAGGACCGAAGGTGGCGCTGACGGTGGTCACGTCGCTGGTCGACAAGCCAGCATCGGCCAATGCGGCGTCAAGAGCGGCGAACTCGGGGTGGACCTCCGGCCCGAACGCCTCGTCGATCCAGGTCCCGAGATCGATCGGTGACCACCCCGCCGACGGGTGACTCGCCTACGGTCGCTGGCAGCCGCGCCACGAGCGCTGACGTCTCGTCGGATTCCAGGCTCGGCCCGGCGGAGCTTTGCGCGAGGACCACCGTGTGAGCAGGCAACGCGACCACCAACAGCAGGAGCGCGGCACGGAGACGGCGGTGTCGTTGCATGCACTCTCCTCACGTAGTGGCGACCAGGGTGGAGGGCTGCGCCCTGATAGCTGCACCCCCAAGGTCGTCACCCAGCCTAGCGACCCGGTGGATGGCGTGAGTGTCCTCGGGTGACGCGTGGATCGCGTCTCCGGTCGCCGGATCGTTTCACCAAGTGGGGACGCGCGAGGGACACCGGCGATCCCCGTGTGCGTCGGTGAGGCCGCAGGGCAGGTCGGCCGGTGTGCTACGGTTCGCCGGAACCGTTACCGGAACACCCGGAGGCCGTCGCCGCCGGACGTCGGGTGATGTGCGCGGAGGGGTCGACGGATGGGCGGTCCGAACGAGCCTGGCGGCGAGCCATCGGACGACAGGGGTGATCGGGGGGCCACCCAGTCGGACCACAATGGCTCGGCCCGGAGCCGGGCGAGCATGCGCGAGGTGGCCGATCTCGCGGATGTCGCGATCTCCTCGGTGTCGCGCGTCCTGTCGGGTCATCCGGACGTCAGCGCCCAGATGCGTGAGCGCGTGCTGTCCGCCGTCAACCAGCTCGACTACGAGCCGGACTTCCTGGCCCAGAGCCTGCGGCGCGGCCAGACGCTGTCGGTCGGGTTCGTGCTCGCGGACATCTCCAACCCCCTGATGGCGGACATCGTCCTGGGTGCGGAGGCGGTCCTCCGGAGCGCCGGCTACTCGCTGCTGCTCATGAACTCCGAGAACGATCCGGCGCTCGATGCGACCCACATCCGGTTCTTCCAGAGCCGTCGGGTGGACGGCATCGATCCTCTCCCTCGCCAGCGAGACCGACCCCACCACGCTCGAGCTCATCGCCCAGGTGGAGGGCCCGGTCGTGGTCATCGACCGGGAGCTGCCTGCACGACTGCATGCGAGCGCCGCGGTCAACGATCACCGCAAGGGGATGGAGGCCGCCGTGGAGCACCTCATCGACCTTGGCCATCGGCGCATCGCGCTCATCACCGGCTCGCCGGCGCAGCTGCCGGGTCGGGAGCGGATGGAAGCGATGCGTGCCGTGCTGGCGCGTCGCCCCGAACCGGTGGAGGCGATCTACCTGCCCGGCTCCTTCTCCACGGAGCATGGCGAGGCGGCCGCGCGACGGGCGCTCACCGCGGACCCGCGTCCCACGGCCATCATCGCCGGCGGCAACCAGCTGCTCATCGGCTGCCTCCAGGTACTCCGCGAGCTGGGCCTCAAGGTCGCCCGGGACATCTCCCTCGTGACCTGCGACGACGTGCCCCTGAGCGACCTCTACGAGCCACCCATCGCGTCCATCGCACGTGACACCGTGGGCCTCGGTCGGACCGCGGCCGAGCTGCTCATCGGTCGGCTCGTCGGCGGCGACGATCCCCGGACCGAGATCCTGCCCACGACCTTCACGCCGCGACCTTCCTGCGTGGCCCCGTCCGGCGTCTGAGGGAGACGGCTGCGCCCCGAACCCGCTACTGGCCCGGGAAACCATTCCAGTAACGTTGACACACGCCGGTACCGGCTCGATACTCACTCGCCACCGGTCCGTACAGGCTGGCCCAGTGCAGGGCCACGACGGGGCCGCACGAGGAGGATGGAACATGCGCATCGGAGCGCGCGGTGCAGGGATGGCCCTGGCATCAGCGAGCCTCATCCTGGCGGGAGCCGTGCCGGCCCTCGCGCAGAGCCCAGCGGCCTCGCAGGCCCCCGGCGATTGGCCCGGGAGCGGCACGCTCAAGGACGGCAGCACGTTCACGCTCAAGCAGAGCATCGCGGACAAGCTGGCCAGCGGCGGCGACATCAACTACGTCTTCTCGTACCAGTCGCCGAGCATCGCGCTCTTCTCCGACCAGTACAAGGCGGGCTACGAGACGACCCTGCCCCAGGCACAGGCGATCCTGCCGACGCTCAAGGGTCACATCATCGCCCCGACGACCGGCCCCACGGGCATCGACGTGCCCCAGCAGCTGGCCCAGATCCAGGCGCTCATCGACACGGACTCCATCGACTGCCTCTCGATCGAGCCGCCGGACTCGAACGCCTTCACCGCGCTCACCAACCAGGCCCTCGCCGCGGGCATCCCGGTGTTCACCGTGGGCGTGACCTCGAACGGCAACGAGCTGACCAACTTCACCCAGGTGCCGAGCCTCGAGGGCGCCCAGGCGGCCCAGATCGTGCTCGACTGGATGAAGGAGAACGGCAAAGACATCAAGGTCTTCGCCGTCTCCGGTGGCGACCCGACGTCCTTCTGGGGCCAGGGCCGCATGAAGTCCTTCCGCGAGACCATCCAGGCAGCCATCCCGGATGCCAAGTTCGTGAACGATGAGACGAACGCGCTGAACGCCACGTTCAACCCCGACGACGCCTATGCGGCCTACTCGGCGCTCATCACCAACAACCCCGACCTCCAGTTCATCGAGAACGTGGACGTGACCGCCGAGGTCGCGGCCCGCGCCATCAAGGACGCTGGCAAGGAAGGCGCCATCAACACCATCGGCTGGAACGTCTCGTACGGTCAGCTCGATGCCATCGACCAGGGCACCCAGGTCGCCGCGCTCGACCAGAAGTGGTCCGAGCAGGCGGGCTTCGGTGCGCTCGCCTGCGCCGACTTCCTCAAGAGCGGCATCATCCGGCCCAACAGCCAGGTGCTGTACCCGGTGACCAAGGCCAACTCGGCCGAGGCCCGCGCAGCGCTGGATGCCGTCCTCGGCGCACCGGCGTCCGCTCCCGCCAGCACGGCGCCCTGACCCGGGGTCGCCATCCATCAGCCACGCTGATCACCGAGGGCCGCTCGTCATGAGCGGCCCTCGGTGGCATGCTGTGGCCCGAACGCCTGCCAGTCGAGAGGGTCGATGACCAGCACCGCAGCCGTCCCGGAACCGCCTGTCCCGTCCAGGAGCCGGGCCCAGGATGTGGGTGGCGCCCTGTTGCGCGTGGGTGGCGTGTTCATCACGGTCGTGGTCGTGATGGCCATCTTCGCGGCGTTGTCAGGTGGCAAGTTCCTCATCACGGCCAACCTGCTCAACGTGCTGCGCTACATGTCCACGGTCGCCATCGTGGGCATGGGCCTGCTGCTCGTCATCGTCGTCGGCGAGATCGACCTCTCGTTCGGCTTCCTCTACGGCCTGTGTGCCAACACCATGGCGGTCTCCTGGCTCATGTGGGGCTGGCCGGTCTGGCTGGCGCTCATCGCTGCGTTCGCCGTGGCCGTCTTCTGGGGCCTGTTCAACGCGTTCTTCACGACCGTGGTCAAGATCCCCTCGTTCATCGCGACACTGGGGTCGGGCACCCTCATCTTCGGATTCACACTGCTCATCACGAACACGAAGACCTTCAACTACCTGTATCCGGACCCGGGTATCAAGGTGGCGCCGGGTGAGGTGGACTTCTTCCGGGGACTGGCGAACCAGGCCCTGCCGGAGAAGTTCCCGATGCAGGTCGTGTGGATGATCGTCATCGCGCTCATCTTCTGGTTCCTGTTGAACCGGTCGCTGTTCGGGTTCCGGCTCAAGGCCATCGGCGGCAACCCGGCCGCGGCGACCCTGGCGCGTCTGCCGGTCCGGAAGTACAAGTTCGTGACCTTCGTGGTCATCGCGCTCATGGCCTGCCTCGCGGCGCTGCTCAACTTCTCGTTCATCGGCTCGACGCAGCCGAGCGCGGGCCAGGAGCTGCTGTTCCCGACGTTCGCCGCGGTCATCATCGGTGGCGCGTCGCTGTCCGGCGGGCGCGGCAGCGTGGCCGGCACGCTCGCGGGTGCGCTGCTGCTCGCGGTCCTCGCGAACGGCCTCGCGCTGCTCTCGGCAGGACCCTTCGCACAGCAGATCCTGCTGGGGACCGTGACCATCGGTGCGGTCGTGCTCGACCAGTTCACCCAACGTCGGCGCAAGACGGTATGACCGGGCCCGTGCCCGCTGCCGGTGGCGTCCGGATCCGCGGCCTGCGCAAGCACTACGGCGACACGGTCGCGCTCGATGGCCTCGACCTCGACGCGCGGCCTGGTCAGATCCTGGGTGTCGCGGGTCCCAATGGCGCGGGCAAGAGCACCATGGTCAAGATCCTCGCCGCGGAGACGTCCGTCGACGCGGGCGAGATCCTCATCGACGACGAGCCCTGGTCGGTCGATATCGGCGTCCACCGGGTCGCGGTGGTCCACCAGGAGCCTCAGCTGTTCCCGAATCTGACCGTGGCCGAGAACGTCATGGTGGGCCGCGAGGGCACCCGCTGGCTGCGCCGGGGCCTGCGCGAGCAGGAGCTCACGGTCATGCGCGACCTGGGCATCGATGCGGTCCGGGACCGCCTGCTCGAGGATGTCCCCCTGGCCATCCACCAGCGGACGGAGATCGCCCGGGCCCTCGTGCAGCAGGCCCGCGTGTTCCTGTTCGATGAGCCCAACTCGGCGCTCACCGAGGAGGAATCGAACGACCTCTTCCGGCGGATGCATGCCCTTGCCCAGGCCGGACGCGTCGTCATCCTCGTGAGCCACCGGTTGGCGGAGCTGGTCCGCCACACGGATCGGGTGGTGGTCATCCTCGACGGCAAGGCGGCGCTGTCGCTCGAGGGCGAGGCGCTCACCCAGGAGGCCATCGCCCGGGAGCTCGTCGTCGTGTCCGAGGGCGGCCCGGAGCGCGTCCGCAGCACGCGGGACCGGGACGCGTCCGCGACACCGGTCGTGGAGCTCGGTGGCTGGACCCATCGGGGGGGTGAGTTCCAGGACATCGACCTCCGGATCGCGCCCGGCGAGGTCGCCGCATTCGTGGGCGTCGAAGGGTCCGGGGCACGTGAGCTGGTGCGCTCGATCGCGGGCTTCGAGCCGGGCAGCGGCACGCTCATGGTCGAGGGTCGCTCCACACCCGGCGGCGTGGCAGCGTCGAGCGGCTTCGTGTCCGCCGACCGGGGCGCGAGCCTCTTCTCCAACATGTCCGTGGGCGACAACATCGTGTCGCGTCTGTCCGATCCCATCACAGGGCTGGCCGGCTCGCTGCGTCGCGGCCGGATGCGGTCCATCGCGACCGAGATCCGAGGCTCGTTCCGGATCAAGACCCCGTCGCTGGGCACACCGGTCCGCTCCCTGAGCGGCGGCAACCAGCAGAAGGTGGCCATCGCGGCCGCGGTCGTGAAGCGGCCTGCGGCGCTCGTGCTGGAGGAACCGACCCGCGGCGTGGACATCGGCAGCAAGGAGGAGATCTACCGGCTGCTGCGCGACTACGCCGCCGACGGGCACGCGGTCATCCTCTACTGCACCGAGGTGCCCGAGGTGTTCGATGTCGCCGACCGTGTCTACGTGGTCTCGGACGGTCGGCTGTCCGACCCGCTCGAGATCGCCGAGCATCCGGACGTCAAGGCGCTGGCGGCGGCCATCACCCGCCGCGAGCGCCACCAGGCGGCCGCGACGCTCCCGGTCTGACGCTGCGGGTCGCGACGCCTACAGGCCGAGCACCTGCCGCAGTCCGTCCTTCACCAGGCATCAAACCGCTCTGGCGCGGTACCCCACATCGGCGGTCTCGGCCCCCCGGCTGTCGGGGCGCGTCCAGGCGAAGGGCGGCGCGGACGCGACACGTGCCCTGACCTCGGCTTCCGGCACGGGCGCATGCATGAGCGACAGCGGCCGCCACGCACGTGACACGAAGCCGATGGGTGACGGATCGACGGTCCCCACCGCCCGCGCGAGATCCGGGAACGCCCGAAACATGCCCCGGATGGCCTCGGTCGCCTCCAGGCGTGCGAGATGCGCCCCCGCGCAGTGGCGCGGCCCGACATTGAACGCCAGGTGACCGAAGAGTCGCGGGCGTGTCGCATCCAGCTCGGCGGGGCGTTCCCATCGCTCCGGGTCGCGGTTCGCGGCACCGTTCAGGGCGATGACCCGCTCCCCGGCCAGGATGCGCACGCCCACCAGTTCGACGTCGGTCGTCGCGCGGCGGGCGCGCAGATGGACCACGGTGGAATGACGCAGGACCTCCTCCAGGAACAGCGCGAAGGCCGCTCCGTGTCCCAGGATGCGCGCGCGATCGGGTGCCGGCAGCTCGAGCAGCCGATGGGTGGCGGTGCAGATGAGGAACGCCGTGGTCTCCGATCCGCCCTCGTACATGAACTTGGCGTTGTCCATGACGTCCTGCTCGTCCCAGTCAGACGCCACCTTGCGACCCGTGGCCCACAGCAGGCTGATGCCGTCCGCCTCCGGCCGGTCCCGACGGGCGCGGACCGTGTCCAGGAGCAGAGGCTCCAGCTGGCGGGTCGCCTCGATCGCCGCGGCTCGGGCGTCAGGGTCCTCGCCGTACGAGTGGCGCCACGCCAGCACGGCCTCCATCCAGCCCTTGGCGCGGTCGAGCGTGTCGGTGTCGGCATCCGGCAGGCCCGAGCACGCGGGAGATGACCGAGATGGGCAGCAGCCGTGCGAACTGCGCGAACAGCTCGAAGCGCTCGTCGGGACCGACGCGGGCGAGCCGCTCCTCGACCAGCGGTCGCACCGCGGCCATGGCCAATGGCTCGATGGGCATCGGTCGCCAGGCGTGCGACACCGACCGGTGGAGCACCTCGTGCGGCTCGCCGACGAGCGACCGGATGTCACGCCGGCCCACGATGCGGGCCGCGTCCGGGAGCGTGCCGGTGGGCTCCTCGAACAGGTCCTCGCGACGCAGCACGAACGTGCAGCCCTCGTGGGAGAGCACGAGCCAGGCCGCCATCCCCTCGTCCCAAACGACCGAGCCCACGGCCCGGATCCGCTCATAGGCCGGGTAGGGGTCGACGTCCCGGAGGTCGCGCAGCGAAACGGGCGCGAGCGGCCGGTCGACCACCTCACGGTGCGTCGCGGCCGGGCCCATCAGGGTGCCGGGGCGATGCGGGCTACCGCATACGGACCAAGGGCCAGCCACGCCACGCCGCCGCGGACCGGCACGTTGGCGCCGGGACTGGCCCGGAACGCGAGCGGGTCGATGAGCGCCCATGCAGCGCTCGCGTCATCGAGCACGCGGACCGCCACGCCGTCGCCGCCGAGGCCCGTGACCCGCACCCGCTGCGAGACCGGGGTGGCATTCGCGACGAGCAGGCCGGTGCCAGCGTCCGTTTCGACCGCGAGGCCCACGACCCGCAGCGGATCGGTGAGCGTCACCGACCGGAGCCGGCCGTCACGCCACTCGGCGATATCGGCGAACACGTGCCACATCGGGAACACCTGCCCCGGCACCGACGGGAAGCGGTCGGGCATCGGGGAACCGGCATCCGTCTCCATGACACCTCGCCAGCCGGTGGTCTCGTACCAGGTCACGGAGGCCGCGCCACCAGCCGCCAGGGCACCCAGCTCCCCGACCGTCCAGGCCGCGCCCAGGAGCGACGCCTGGCGGACATCGACCGCCGGTGGCAGGTCGCCGTCCGCGGCGGGGCCGGCCGGATACGGTCCGGACCGCGTCGCGATGGTCACGGGGCTGACGACGATCGACCGACCCGCTGGCGCACCCGCGTCGAACGTGCGCGCGTGGGCGATGGCTTCCCGGGCGCCCTCGATGTTCTCGACCATCGAGCTGTCATCCGCGGCGTGCACTGTCGGGCTGATGGAGAAGCAGATGCCCTCGAACGCGGGGTCGCTGGGTCGGTCCCGGTTGATGTCCGAGAAGTTCTGGTTGGTGCCGCCAGCGAACAGGGCATCAGGCAGCGATGGCCGCAGGAGGTCCCGGACGAGCCGCACGATGGCCGCGGGCGTGGTGGACACGAAGGCGCTGAACCCGTCGGACAGCGGGTAGACGAGCACCCGGTCGACCCGGACGTCCGCGGCCGCGAGCCGCGTCGCGAGCGCCCGCAGCTGGTCGCCGCTCGATTCGTTGGCGGCGATGGCGACCTCCAGCCCTGCTCCGATCCGCTGCGCGTCCGCGATGACCGCGTCGAGCGCCGCCGACCAGGTGTCGTCGCGGAGCACGAGATCCGCCCGGAGATGATCGGGCCGGAGGACACGCAGCAGGGCCGCCTCGGCGTCCGAGATCGGCCGTCCGTGGCTGGCCGCCCCGAACCCGGTGCGCGGCAGTGCGCCGGAGACGGGCCCGAGTCGCACCTCGGCGTCGCCAGCGTCCACGGTGGCCGGCGTGCTGCCAGCGTGACGAACCGTCAGGACCTGCCGGATCCGCTGGCCATCGGTGGAATCGAACGGGAAGCCGAGCGCCAGCGGGGTGGCGTACGACTTGAAGTTGGCATCCGTCCAGTTGCGGTGGTCCTGGAGCTCGAGCAGGTCGCCCTCGATGGCGATGACCGCCTCGGTCCCATCGACCACCTCGATGGCGATCTCCCGATACGGCGCGAACATCCCCGAGAGCGACCCGTCGACGATGCGCTGCGGATCGATCGCGGCGGGTAGCTCACCCCGCAGCTCTCCGGTCGCCTGGTCGTCCCCCGTCTGCGCGCGATACCGGCGGCCCACCGCCCCCGCGAGCGCGTGATGGATGTTGAAACCGATCTTGCTGTACTGGAAGGTGCCGTGGCAGACACCGTCCAGCTCGTAGCGGATGACACCCTCGGGCGTACCCGTGATGGTGCCGTCCCATTCGAAGTCGATCGCTTCGTGGCGATGGCGGGCGTGGAAGCGCACCCGGCAGCTGTCCACGCCCGGTTCGATGACCAGGTCCGTGATGACCGCCGGGATCGTGTTCCAGGGCGCGTCCCGCACCGCGACGTAGACGCGCTGGACCAGCTCCACCCCGGCGATGCTGACATGCCGCAGGTCCACGCCATCGAGCGACATTCGCAGCGGACCCGCAGGCAGGGTGATCGGCGGCGTTGGCAGGTCGCCGCGGCCCGTGATGAGCTGCGCCCGACTGGGCTGGCCGGCGGTCACCACATCACCAGGCCGCCGGTCTGGTTGATGGACTGACCGGTCATATAGGCTGCCGCATCCGAGAGCAGGAACCAGATGACACCCGCGCACTCGTCCGCCGACGCGGACCGACCCAGGGGCACCACCTTCAGCCGCGCGACGCTCAGCTCCTCGACGGTCATGCCGCGAAGGGGCGCCACCTCCTCCAGCACCCGCTCCTGCATGGGGGTGTCGATGATGCCTGGCAGGATCGCGTTGACCCGGATGTTGCGGGGTGCCAGGACGTAGGCCCAGGAACGGGTGATGCCCACGACCGCCGCCTTGCTCGAGGAGTAGGGCGTGACATCCACGGTGTTCGAGAGCTTGGCCGAGCTCGACGAGAGATTGACGATGGCGCCGCCGTCCCGGATCTGCCTGCCCAGGGCCTGGATGAGGAAGAACGTGCCCTCGACGTTCACGGAATACAGCCGGCGCCACTCCTCGAGCCCGACCTCCCAGATGGAGCGCACGAAGAGGATGCCAGCCGCGTTCACGAGATAGTCGAGCTGCCCTGCCGCAGCGGCGATGGCGGCGCGTCCGTCGGAGTCCGCCACGCTCGCGACCAGGGTCTCGGCGCCGTCCGCGGCGATCTCCTGGAGACCGGCTGCATCCAGGTCCACGGCGAGGACGCTCGCTCCCTCCTGGAGCAGTCGTCGTGCCGTTGCCTGACCGATCCCCCGGGCTGCCCCGGTGACCACCGCCCGTCGTCCATCCGCCCCGCCCATGGTCGCCGTCCTCCATGTCTGTGCCGCCGACCCGCGTCGACCGCCAGTCGCGTGCGCCCCACCGGTATGCTCACCGGAAACGGTTGCATCGTAGCAAGCGCAGAGGAGCGAGGACCCGATGGACCAGGCATTCGCCGACCAGGTGGTCGTGGTCACCGGTGGCGCACGAGGCATCGGGGATGCCATCATCCGGGCGTTCCTGGAGCAGGGCGCCAGAGCGGTGTCGATCGACCTCGGCGAGCCCGAGGATCCTCGGGAGCGGACGCGGTATCTGCACGCAGACGTCACGGACCTGGGCTCGGTGGAGGCAGCGTTCGCGGATATCGATGCCCACGAGGGACGCGTCGACGTGCTCGTCAACAACGCCGGCATCCAGCGGGTCAGCCTGACCGACCGGTTCGACCCACAGGTCTGGCGGACGGTCATCGATGTCCACTTGTTCGGCATGTTCCACTGCTCACGGACGGCGCTCGCCCGGATGCTGCCGAGGCGTGCTGGTGCGATCGTCTCCATCTCGTCCACCACCGCGTTCGTGGCGGTCCCGGGACGGGGGCCCTACACGGCCGCCAAGGGCGGCATCGTCGCGCTCACCCGGACCATGGCCACGGAGTACGCCGAGACGGGCATCCGCATCAACGCCGTGGCGCCCGGATTCCGTGCTCACCAAGCTCGTCCAGCAGGGCATCGACGATGGCTCCATCGACTTCCCCGCCCTGATGTCGGAGATCCCGATGCGGCGACCGGGCCGGCCGGAGGAGATCGCTGCGGTCGTCCGGTTCCTCGCCAGCGCCGACGCGTCCTACATCACGGGGCAGACCATCGTCGTCGATGGCGGCTGGACCACCCAGGGCATGCGCGACCGTCCGGACTGGCTCGATCCGACCATCGACGGCTAACCATATCGATGGTAAGCTGTATCGCTGTATGAAGACCACCGTCAACCTGCCCGACGATCTCATGATCGAGGTGAAGAAGGCCGCGGCCGAACGGCGGACCACGATCCGCGACCTGGTGGAGCGAGGTCTCCGACACGAGCTGTCGGCGCCGGCTGAGGAACCCCGCCCGGGTCCCCGGATCCGCTGGGTCACCGTGGACGGTGGCTTGCCGCCTGGGCTGGACCTGACCGATCGGGTGGCCACGCACGCCTGGATCGAAGCAGAGCGCGCCGATGATCGTGGCTGATACGAACCTCCTCGTATACGCGCATCGGTCGGCGACGCCGCAACACCATGACGCCCAGCAAGCGCTCGAGACTGCCAGTCGTCGACCTGGCGGGTGGGCCATCGCGATGTCGAGTGTCCTGGAGTTCTGGAGCGTGGTGACCCATCCCGCGTCCGCTGGCCGACCGTCGAGCCCTGGTGAGGCCCACGCGTTCATCGCTGCCCTGGTAGCGGCGGGTGCCAGGTTGCTCCTGCCAAAACCAGGCGGCGCGAGTCGCACGATGGAGGCTGCGGATCGACTGGACGTCCGCGGCCCACGGGTGTTCGACCTGCACATCGCGGTCACCGCACAGGATCGATGGCGCCACGGAGATCTGGTCGCATGACCGCGGGTTCCAGACCGTACCCGGCGTCAGGCTCGTCGACCCGCTCTCGACTTGAGCCGCCGGACCTGCCAGATCGTGATCGGGCGCGGGTACCGATGATCCCGCAGCCGCCGGTGCCTGGTCACGACTTGCCAGCCGTGCTCGATGGCAGTGGCTTAGATGATCCGCTCGGCGCGGTCGCCCGGGAATGACTCGGGCGATCGGACGGCCGTGGCCGCGATCGCGGCCGTCGTGCCGATGGTCCGGACATGCCCGGCCAGGCTCTTGAGCCGGGCGCGAACCGGTAGCGCCGCGCGGTCGGTCGTCCCAGGGTGGCGGGCTCGTCTCGCGGGCTCGTCTCGCGGCATTCCCGCCCAGCGGTCACTAGGACCACGAGACCGCGGGCCAAGCTTCTTCCACTAGCCGGATTCCCGGTCGATGAGCAACAGGACTGGCGACCGGGCCCTGCCCCGGACGGTGCGCTTGCAGGCTGACGAGAACCTGGGAATCCGGACAGCAGACGTCGACACGACGGTCGCTTGCCGGTCGCAGTGACCGCCCAGCGGGAATCTGGCTGGGCCATGGCTGGGCCGTGGCTGGACCCGGCGAAGCAGGTGTGGCGATGTGTCCACCGTGGTGCGGGATCCCACACACCGCATAAGGGCGCGCAAATGTCCGACGGCCATCATGCGCTCGGTGTCCAGTCGAGAGGATCCTGTCGTCCGCGCCACTGCGAGAGGCAATAGGGCGATCGCTGAGGTCATCGCGGAGCTCCGGGAGATGCGCATCCGAGGCGGTCTGGACCAGACCACCGTCGCCAGGCGGGTCGGGATGTCCCGTTCCCGATACAGCCGGATCGAACGAGGCGAGGAGCCGCTCGTGCCTGCGCTGATGCTGGCCCGGATGTGTGGCGCGCTCGGTCTGGACCTGGCCATCCGGGCCTACCTCGGCGCGGACCCACTCCGGGACGCCGCACAGATCCGGATCATGGACCTGCTTCGCCGGCGCCTCGGTCCGGGCTGGACCTGGCACACGGAAGTGCCGTTGCCCATCGAGAACGACCAGCGGGCCTGGGATGCGGTGGGAACGCATCGGCAGACCGGCCTCAGCGTGTGGGTCGAGGTCGAATCGCGGCTGCACGATTCCCAGGCCTTGCTCCGTCGGATCGCGCTGAAGCGGCGGGACGGGGACGCCACGCGTGTGCTGCTGGTCGTGCCCTCGACGAGGAACAACCGGGATGCGATCCGTGCCGCATCGGCCTCGCTCGCCGAGGCGTTCCCGGCGGACATGCGGCGTGCGATGCGCAGGCTGGCGGCCGGCGATGATCCCGGGGCAGATGCGCTGCTGATCCTGTAGCGCTGCGGCTTGATGCCGCCGCGACGCGCACTGGCGCGATTCCCACCCACCGGTCAATACGATCGCGGACCTCCCTCGCGGGTCGGGCCGATGGCTGCATTCCCATGGATCGGGAGACGGACCAACGAGCGAGCCGGCCACATGGTCTGTCGCGATCATGCTGACTTGCAGGCGGGAATCGGGACTCCGAGTACCCCGCCATCGGCCACTCGATGACCCCGATGACCACCCAGCGGGAATGGCAGAGGCAGAAGCTGCGGTGATGCGGCCGGCGGGAATCGGCACAGGCAGGTCCGGCCGCCCCCACGGAACCTCGCGCCTCAGTCCAGCAGCGGGTAGGCCGGCAGGGTCAGGAAATCGGCGAAGTCGTCAGAGAGCGCGAGACCTGCCAGCAGTGTGGTCGCCTCGCCCACTCGGCCCACCGTCGGGCCGCCGAGCGCAGCGAGCTCCTCGTCGATGATGCCCCGCACCAAGGCCGCGTCCACCACGCGCCCATCGTCGAGCGTCACGCCGTGCCTGCGCCACTGCCACAGCTGCGAGCGCGAGATCTCCGCGGTCGCGACGTCCTCCATCAGGTCGTTGATACCGGCAGCGCCGTTGCCGCGGAGCCAGTTGTCCAGGTACTGGACCCCGACGCTGACGTTGCCCCGAACGCCTGCCTCGGTGATGCGGCCACCGTCGATGCCAACATCCACCAGCTGGCCTGCGCTGACGGAGACGTCCTCCCGGAGCCGGTGCTTCTGGTCGACCCGGTCACCGAAGGCACGGTCGAAGACCTCGGTGGCCACCGGCACCAGGTCCGGGTGGGCGACCCAGGTGCCATCGAAGCCGTCGCCGGCCTCCCGCTCCTTGTCCTCGCGGACCTTCGCGAGGGCGCGCTCCGTCACCTCGGGCTGCCGCCGGTTGGGGATGAAGGCGCTCATGCCGCCGATGGCGTGGGCGCCACGCCGGTGGCAGGTCTGGACGAGCAGCTGGGTGTAGGCGCGCATGAAGGGGACGGCCATGGTCACCTGGGCACGATCCGGCAGCACCATGTCGGGCCGTTCGCGGAACGCCTTGATGAGGCTGAAGATGTAGTCCCAGCGACCGGCGTTGAGTCCCGCGGCATGCTCCCGCAGCTCATCGAGGATGGCGTCCATCGCGAACGCACCCCAGATGGTCTCGATGAGCACCGTCGCCCGGATCGTCCCCTGCGGGATGCCCAGGCGGTCCTGGCCGAACCGGAAGACGTCGTTCCAGAGGCGAGCCTCGAGGTGGCTCTCGAGCTTCGGCAGGTAGTAGTACGGGCCGAGCGCCGGACCGCTCCCCCGCTGCAGCGCCGCGCGCCCGGCATGGAACAGGTGGAGCCCGAAGTCGAACAGGCTGGCCGACACCGGCTCGCCGTCGAGGACGGCGTGTCGCTCGGTCAGGTGCCAGCCGCGTGGCCGCACGACGAGCGTGCCGGTCGCCGCGTTGAGCGCATAGCGCTTGCCCTCCGGGCTCGTGAAGTCCAGCTCGTGGCGGACCGCGCGCAGCAGGTCTGCCTGGCCACCGACGACGTTCGCCCAGGTCGGCGAGAGGGCGTCCTCAAGGTCGGCCATGAAGACGCGGGCGCCGCTGTTGAGCGCGTTGATGAGCATCTTGCGTTCGGCAGGCCCGGTGATCTCCACCCGCCGGTCACGCAGGTCGACGGGCGCATCCGCCACGCGCCACGCACCTGGGGTCGCGGCAGCCTGGAAGTCGAGGGTGCCCCCGGCAGCCAGCGCCGCTCGACGCACACCCCGCGCCGCGAGGAGCTCCGATCGTCGAGCTCCGAAGGCACCCTGGAGCTCCGCCACGAACGCGAGCGCATCCTCTGTCAGCACGTGCGCATCGTCGGTCGACACCGACCCGATGACCTCGATCCCGTTCGCCACCACGTTCCCCCTTCCATCGACCGATGAGTGGAGCAGCGTACCCGGCCCGAACCGGGCGAGCGCGGCTACGATGCGCGTCCGGGACGCGCGGACATCCCGATGCGACAGATAGTGGGGGTGACATCGTGCTCGAACGAGCGGCAGCGACCATGGAGGCGGCGTCCGCCACGGATGCGGCCTCGACCGACGACCTCACCGGAGCCATCGAGGCGATCCTGCCAGCGCTCGAGCGCTTCCTCCGGTTCGAGGGCACCGATCCTGCGGCGGAGCGGACGTCCTGGGCTCCGCGACTCGATGAGCCACTGCCCATCGACGGCCTGGGTCGCGACGAGGTCCTCGCCCGGCTCGCCGACAGCGTCATCCCGAACGGCCTGCGCATCGGCCATCCCGGCTTCTCGGGCTGGGTGACGACGATGCCGTCGACCATCGGCACGGTCGCCAACCTGGCGGCCACGGTCGCGGTGCCCCAGCGTTGGTGGGCACAAGCGGGCAACCTTGTGGACACCGTGGCGGCCCGCTGGCTCGTGGAGCTGCTCGGATTCCCGGCGCATTTCACCGGCAGCTTCACGGCCGGCGGCTCGACCGCGAACCTCGCCGGCATCGGCGCCGCGCGCCAGCATGCCGGCGAGCGGCTCGGCCTGCGACCCTCCCTCGATGGCCTCGGCGGCATCCCGGAACCGCGGGTATATGCCAGCAACGCGACGCATCACGTCGTCCATCGCGCCATGGGAGTGCTGGGTCTCGGGCGCCGGAACCTGCGATCGATCGACCTCGACGCATCGGGGCGCATCGACGTGGCGGCGCTCGAGGCGGCCATGGACCAGGACATCGCCGCGGGCTGCACGCCCATCGCGGTCGTGGGCTGTGCCGGCGACGTCAACACCGGGCTCGTGGACCCGCTCGCGGAGCTGGCACGCATCGCGCACGAACGTGACACCTGGTTCCATGTCGACGGCGCGTACGGCGGCTTCGGGATGCTCGACGCACGGGTCCGCGACCGGTACGGCGACCTCGCGACATATGACTCGTTCGCGGTCGATCCCCACAAGTGGCTCGCCGCACCCGTGGGCACCGGCGCCATCATCGTGCGCGACGCGGGCGTGCTCAGCCGGGCGTTCACCATCGAGCCGGGCGACTACGACGCCGGCCGGGAGGTGCCGCCCTCCACGGGCGACCTGGGCTCGCCCTTCGATGAGCTGGGCTACGGCACGCCGGACCTGGGCGTCGACTTCTCGACGCCAGCCCGCGGCGTCCCGGTGTGGGCCATCCTGCGTGAGATGGGTGCCGCCGGCATGCGTGACCGGGTGACGCGCCACCTCGACTGCGCCCGTCGGGTGGCGGACCGGGCGCGTTCGCACGCGGAGCTGGAGCTGCTCATCGAGCCCGAGCTGTCGATCTGCTGCTTCCGCTATCGACCCCAGGGCCTGACCGACGAGGCGGCTCTCGATGCGCTCAACGAGCGGCTGCTGATGCAGGTCCGGGCGCGTGGTCGGACCGTCACCTCGAGCACCCGCGTCAACGGCCGGTTCGCGATCCGCCCCTGCTACATCAACCCGCGCAGCACGCTCGCGGACGCGGATGCGCTCGTGGACGAGGTGCTGACCGTCGGCCGCGAGCTCAGCCGGGCCTAACGGCCCAGGTCGTCCTCGGTGAAGGCGTACCGGCGGACGACGGACTCGTCGACATCGACGCCCAGGCCTGGGCCGGTCGGCGCGGAGACCCAGCCCTGCGACTGGTGGATGGGGTTCGTCACCAGCTCGTCCTGCATCGGCGAGGGCAGCGGCTTCAGCTCGAACAGCAGCGTGTTGGACGCGGCCGACGACAGGTGGAGCGAGGCGGCGGTATTGAGGGCGCTGCTCCACGAGTGAGCGTTCCAGGCGAGGCCGGCCGCTGCGGCCGCCTGGATGACGTTCCAGGCGCCCGTGACCCCCTCCGCCTTGCCCGGGTCGAGCATGATCACGTCCAGGCCGCCCGAGTCGATGAGGCTCCGGAAGTGGACCTCGTGCCATCCCTTCTCGCCGGTGCAGATGCGCGTCGGGGCCGTGGCGTGGAGCTGCCGGTAGCCATCGATGTCCTGCTCCGGCAGCGCATCCTCGAACCAGTAGAGATGCGCGACGTCATCGATCGCGCGGCACATCCGGATGGCGTGGGCGGCGTCCCAGCCGGCCAACGCCACGACGTCCAGGATGACCTCCGTGTCGGCACCGACCGCGTCACGGACCGCGCGCGCGACGGCCAGATCCCGCTGGTCGTCACGACCGAAGGCGATGGACAGGTCATGGCCCCAGCCGCCCTTGACGAACCGATATCCCTGGGCGACGAAGCCCGCGAACTCCTGGCCGATCCGGTCGAGGTCACCCGTGGCGAGGATCGTCGACGCACAGGCAGGGATGGGCGTCGGCGTGCGGCCGCTCAGCAGCGCGTGGAGGGGCCTGCCCGCGATGCGCCCCGCGATGTCCCAGAGGGCCATGTCGATGGCGCTGATGCCGAACGTGATGATGCCCCCGTTGCCATCCCAGTAGGTGGCATCGCGCATCGCCGACCAGGCGCCGGCCACGTCCCGTGGGTCGCGGCCCAGGACGATGGGTGCGAGTCGCCGTTCGACGAGGAACGCGGTGGCGAGCGATACCTCCTGGGCCCCGGTGATCGCCTCGCCCCAGCCGACGACCCCATCCGACGTCTCGACCCGCACGAGCGTCAGGGAGCGGATCTTGCCGTCGTTGTTGGGCTCCGGGTAGCGCACCGCGTAGGCCGCGATCCGGTCGATGGTCATGGGCTGGCTCCCTCCAGGGTACGACTGGTCACTGGACCGATGGGGTCGCGATAGGCTCCTGCGCGCCCGATCTGGCGGAGCGATACAGGGCATCGATGAGGGCGACGACGGTGGCCGCGAGCTCGCCCGGGGAGCCGTTGGCCTCCTCGCCGCGGACGACCCGGACCAGGTTGCGGGCCGGCGCCCACTCCGGGTAGCGATCCGCGATGGGCGTCTCCGGCAGTCGCTCGACCGAGCCATCGCCGGCATGGATGGTCGTCGTACCGGCGGCGGCATCCACCACGGCGTGGCCGGCATCCCCGAACAGGCGCAGCTCGAGCAGCTCCGGCTGGGTCGGGCTGACCGAGCCCGGTGGACGCGAACGAACCCAGGGCGCCATCCCGAAAGCCGACCGCGAAGGCATCCGCGAGATCGACGCCGAGCTCGAATGACGCGGTGCGGCCGGTCACGGTGACGGGTTCGAGACCGGTCAGCCAGAGCGCCAGCGCCGCCAGGTGGGTGACCTGCGTCTGGCCCTGGCCGCCACCCGCGATGGCGGGGTCGCTGTACGTCGCCGGCCCGGGTGCGTTGAGGGTGTAGCCCAGGACCTCGCGATAGTCCTCGGGTCGACCCCGGTACAGCTCCCGGACGATGGAGGCGAACAGACCCACGACGACCTCCAGGCGTCCGATGTCGCCCGAAGCGAGCCGTCGACGCAGCTCCTGCAGCTGTGGCACATAGTGATATGGATAGCCCACGATGAGCTCCCGGCCGGCCACACGCGCGCGTGCCACGAGGTCGTACGCATCGGCCGGGCTCAGCGTCAGCGGCTTCTCCACCAGGACATGGAGGCCGCGCTCGATGCACGCACGGGCGACGGCGGCGTGAGTCGCGTGGGGGGTCGCGATGATCGCGGCATCCAGCCGCTCCGCATCGAGCATCGCGCCGACATCGGCGTAACGGGCCCGCACGGCGAACCGATCGCCGGCTCGATCGCGGTTGGCGGCATCGGGGTCGGCGATGGCCGCGATGCGGACCCCCGGCTCCGCGGCGAGCGCCGGCAGGTGCGCCCGTGTCGCCCACCAGCCGCAACCGATGACCCCGACGTCGACGGTCATGTCTCGTCCCGATGGGTGCGCCGCCGCTCGTCATAGATGACCGCGGCCAGGAGCAGCACCGCCCTTGACGATGAGCTGCCAGAAGGCAGGCACGCCCGCGAGGGTCAGGCCGTTGTTGATGACCCCCACCAGCAGCAACCCGACGAGGGTCCCCGCGAGCGTCCCCCGACCACCGGTGAGCGCGGTGCCGCCGAGGATGACCGCGGTGATGACGTCCAGCTCGATGCCTGCGTTCGCGCTCGGCTGCGCGTTGCCCACCCGACCCGCGAGTCACCAGGCCGGACGAGCGCCGCGAGCACGCCGCAGGTCACGTAGAACGCGAGTCGCCAGCGGTCGACCGGCACACCCGCCAGACGTGACGCGCGGGCGCTCGAGCCGATGGCGTAGGCGTATCGGCCGAACAGCGATCGGGGCATGATCGCAGCCGAAGACCACGAAGGTGGCGACCAGGACGATGACGATGACCGGGATGCCCATGACCGAGCCGCTGCCCAGCCACAGCCAGGTGGGATCGGTGAGCACGACGTCCTTGCCACCGCTCAGGACATAGCTGATGCCACGCACGATGGACAGCGTCGCGAGGGTCGTGATGAGCGGATTGATGCGCGCCTTGCTGATGATGGTGCCGTTGACGGCGCCGACCACGAGGCCGATACCCAGGGAGCCCGCGAACGCGATGGGCAGCGGGATGCCGACCGAGACGCCCCATGCGGAGAACATGCGCGACGGCGGCCATCACCGAGCCGATGGACAGGTCGAAGCCGCCGCTGATGATGACGATGGTCTCGCCGACAGCCGCGATGTCCGACGATGGCGCTCGCCTTGCCGATGTTGAGCAGGTTGGTCCAGGCGAAGAAGTACGGCGACAAGATCGCTCAGGCCCACGAACAACCCCACGAGCGCGATGAGCAGCCCGGGGTTGACGCCGCCGACGCCGGTGCGCAGCCAGCGCCGGCGCGGCGCGCCCGGTGCGCAGGTCGCGTCTGCCGCGCTCGTCATGCCGCCGGCGAAGTCCTCGCCGGTCATCAGCTCGTGCATCCGCGCCATGGTGTGCTCGGGTGTCTGGGCATGCGGCGCGACCTCACCCACGACGGTGCCCTGGCGCATGACCACGATCCGGTCGCAGACGTGGAGGATGTCCGTGAACCGGTGGCTCACGAGCAGGATGGCGACACCCCGCTCCTTGAGCTGCGCCACGAGCGTCAGCAGCACCCTGATCTTCTCCGCGGAGAGTGCCGCCGTCGGCTCGTCCATGAGCAGCAGCCGGGGCTGGAACTGGAGCGCCCGCGCGACCGCCACCAGCTGCCGCTCACCGCCCGAGAGCGAGCCGACGAGACGGTCGGGCGGGATGGTCAGCCCGAGCTCGGCCAGCAGCCGCGCCGCCTCGGCCGCCATCGCCCGCCGGTCGAGGACCCGGATCCGGCCGACGAGCGGCGTCCGCAGCTCGCGACCCAGGAAGATGTTGGAGGCGACATCCAGGTCGTTGCAGAGGGCAAGATCCTGGTAGATCATCTCGATACCCGCGCGCCGGGCATCGAGGGGACTCCGGAAGTCCACCCGTCGCGCCGTCGAGCCGCATCTCGCCGGTGGACGGTGCGTAGACGCCCGACAGGATCTTGATGAGCGTCGACTTGCCGGCGCCGTTGTCACCGATGAGGCCGACGGCCTCGGCGACCCCGACGGTCAGGTCCACGCCACGCATCGCCGCGACCGGGCCGAACTCCTTGGACAGCCCATCGAGCTCGAGCAGCGGGCGTCACCGTCGGGATCGCTCCCTGCGGTCAGGGATAGAAGGTCGCGATGTTCGACCGGTCGAGGAACTGGTGCTCGATGTGGACCTCCTGGGGCACGGGCGTGCCGGCGAGGACATCGGCCGCGATGGACATCATGTAGTCGGCGTACTTCTCCGGGAAGAACGCGACGCAGCCCAGGAAATGGGTCTCGTCGACGGTCGTCTCCTTGGTCGGCCGCGATGCCCGACGTCGTCGCAGCCCTGGCCGACACGCGTTGCCGCGCCCGTCCACTCTGTGCCAGTGGCCTTGGTCATGCCCGTCGACGCGCTCGTCGTCGATCGAGGTCGCCAGCACGTAGGCCGCGCCTGGGTTCGCGGTCAGCCAGTCGGTGGTCTTGGTGAGCGCCTGGTCGCGGCGTGCCCTGGTCGAAGAGCAGCTGCGACTGATGCGCTCGGCCGGCAATGCGCGCCGCAGATCTCCTGGACGCCATCGGTGAAGCCCGCCAGCCGCTGGTCCGCGGCGTCGCCCTCACCCGGATTCATGCCCTCGAGCACGATCGCATCCGCGCAGTGGCCGAGTCCCTGGGCATACGTACCCGCGGCCTTGCCGCCGATCTCGCCGCTGACATAGCTGTTGGAGCCGAAGAAGATCGCGTTGGGGTGCACCACATCGTTGGACACCGCCGGGATCTTCGCAGCGTCGAAGTTCGCCATCGTGGTCGCGGCGGCCTCGGCGCGCCAGTTGGAGTTGACCACGAAGGCCGGGTTCTGCTGGGCGATGCTGCTCGGCGCAGGTCACCGCCGGTCGGTGGATCGAAGTTGGCGTCGCACTAGATGACGCGTCGGCGCCCATCTGCTTGGCGAGCTCGTAGAGCCGCTCGTTGATGGCCACGCGAGAACGTGTTGGCAGCCCAGCCTTCGAGCGTAGCCGATCGTGGTGCCGGCGGGGAACTGCCGGTCGTCGTTCGGCACGTACGGCTGCGACGCGTCGCCCGGAGCCTCGACCGTACTTGCCGGAGGCCTTGTCGTAGGTCCAGAGCTTCAGCTCCGAGGGCAGCAGCGCGCCCGGGATACCGCCCTGCACGCACGGGAGTGAAGCCCTGAGCCGCTCGCACCCGGGCTCTGCGCGCTGGCCACCCCGCCGCCGACCAGCACGGCGGCAGCGACCGTCGCGATGAGTGCATGTCGGCGGTGTCGCCCGCCACAGCCGGAGCTTGACCGCAGGTCCATCCGTGCACCTCCTCGATACCTGGACGTCGGACGCATCGGCAGCGCCCGAGCCCGCCAGAGCTGGCCGCCACGCCGCCTCAAAAAACGATTTCTGAGCGTCGGACCAGCGAACGGTACGGGCAGCGCGCAGAGCGCTGTCAAGGGGTTGTCCAGCGCATGGGCATACTCCGCGGCCGTGCCAGACGACGCCGCAGCCTCGCCGCCCCGCCCGACGCGTCGGTCATCAAGGACGTCGCGGCGCGTGCCGGCGTCGGCCATCGCGACCGTCTCGCGGGTGCTGTCGGGGAGTCGCCGATGTCCGGCCGGACCTCCGGGAGCGTGTGCTGCGGGCTGCGGCCGAGCTCGACTACCAGCCGGACATCCTCGCCCAGAGCCTCCGCCGGGGCGCGACCCGCTCGGTCGGCTTCATCGCGGACGACCTGTCCAACACACCTCATCGCGGACATCGCGACCGGGGCGGAGTCGGTGCTGCGCGCCCACGGCTACTCGCTGCTGGTCATGAACTCCGAGCGTGACCCGTCGCTTGACCCGGCCAACATCCGCGTGCTCCGAGCACGACGGTCGACGCGCTGATGATGTGCCCGGTCGAGGAGGATGACCCCGACACGGTCGATGCGCTGTGCGCCCTGGACATACCCCTGTGCGTCATCGAGGGGGATCAGCCACCCGTGGTGCCCGCGTCGTACGTCCACTCTGACCATCGTACGGGCCTGTCGGCGGCGCTCCACCACCTCATGGACCTCGGCCACCGCGACATCGTCGCTCATCACCGGTCCATCGCGATATCGTTCGGCGCGAGAGCGGGCCAAGGCCGTCGCCGACGTGCAGGTCGAGGGTCATCGGGACCTCCGGCTCCGGATCGTCGAGACCGAGCTGACCCCGGCTGCTGCCGAGGCCGCCACGCTTGCGGTGCTCCGAGCGTCCGACCGGCCGACGGCCGTCGCGACCGGCGGCGATGGATCGCTGCCGGGCATCCTCGAGGGCATCGCTGCTGCGGCACTGGAGCTGGGCCACGACCTGTCGCTCGTGACGAGTGACCCTGGGCCGCTGGCCCAGGTCTTCCGGCCGCCCCTCTCCGCCATCGTGCGGGACGGGACGGTGATCGGCCGCCAGGCCGCCGAGCTGCTCCTGGAACGCATCGCGATCCGGGCCTCGCGCCGCGCACCGCCATGTTCCCGGCCCGCTTCGAGCCACGGGCATCGGTCGGCCCGCCGCCGAGGGTGACGGGTCAGCGCTGACGCGTGCGCAGCGTCCGACCCGTCATGCGCCGGGGAGGAAGCCCAGGTGCGCACCGCCGTCGATGTCCAGCGACAGGCCGGTCAGGAATGCCGCGCCGTCGCTGAGCAGGAACGAGACGGCTGCCACCACATCCGCTTCGGTCGCGTTGCGGCCCAGGGGATTGGTCCTGCGCCGCCGCGGCGAGCACGTCATCGGCGACTGCGTCCGGTCGCCTCGGACCTTCCAGTCGAGCACCTGGCGACCCATGCCCGTCCCGGGAGCGCCCACGGGACATACCGCGTTGACGGTCACCTGGTGCGGTGCGAGCTCCACCGCCACCGACTCCACGAGACCGATGAGCGCGAACTTGGACGCGGAGTAGGCCGCGATCCAGGAGAAGCCGCGCTTGCCGGCGTCCGAGCGAGATGGCGACGATGCGACCCCGACCGCTCTGGACGAGATGTGGCGCGGCGGCCTGCATCGCCAGGAAGGCGCCCTTGAGGTTGACATCCAGGGTGAGTGTCCCAGTCGGGTCTCCGTGACATCGGCGAGGGGCTTGATGTGGATGACCCCGGCGCTGACGATCAACGTGTCGAGCCCGCCGAACGCGGCGACGGTCGCATCCGCCGCAGCAGCGACCTGCTCCCTCGACCGGACATCGCAGCGGATGCCCAGCAGCGCAGCATCGGTGGCGGCCACCGCATCCTCGAGTGCCGCCTCGGACTGGTCCACGACGGCGACCTGCGCCCCCTCGCTCAGCAACCGCCGGGCGATGGCGAGGCCGAATCCCGAGGCGCCGCCCGTGACCAGCGCCCGTCGCGGCTCGCTCATCCCTCGCGATGCATCGTCAGGCCGATGCGGCCGAACGGGGGCCGTGGGTCGGTGAGCACCTTGCTTCGCTCATCGGTCTCGTCCTGGACCGCCGGATCGAAGGTCCGGTTCTGCGCCTCGAAGGTGATGTCCGCGAGCTCCGGATAACGATGGAACATCCGGAGCCCGATCTCGTGCACGAGGTGCTGGATGGAGAGGCTGACGAACGAATGGAACACGACAGCGGCGAGGTCGGCGACCTGCTGGGAATCGACATATCGGCGCACGTCCGGCTCGACCGCGATGGCCGGGTCGGCGTAGCGCCACGAGATGTCGATGAACGTGAACAGCATCCGGTCCGGCCGTTCCGGCAGCGTCGTGTACTCGTCACGCGCGAACGCGGCGAACGAGGAGCCGGTGACCTTGATGAGCTCCAGGCCCACTCGACCGGCGCGCAGGTCCGTGAGCACCGCGGTGCCGTCCGCAGCCCGGTCGATCTCGAGCATGGCGACCGCGTGGTCGTCGTGCCGACGGTGATAGAGCGTCTCGCTGGGCGCGAAGCCGCCCTCCGCGGGGACGGGCTGGGCATCGAACCGGAGCTCCTCGCCGCTGACCCGGAGCCGCTCCATCTGGGGATAGGTCTGCAGGAACCGGCTGCCCAGGAAGTACAGCCACCCCTCGAGCGTCGAGCCCCGGAAGGCAAGCGACTCGCGGTGGATGAAGTTCTTCATCGTGTCCGTGGCCACGACGTTGGAGTTGTCACCCTCCGTGTATGCCGCGGTGAACACATCGCCCATGACCTGGACATCGATGGAAGCCGCCATGAGGATGTTGGGTCGGCCCGTGAACGACGACTCCGGGATGCCGCGCACGCCCAGCAGGGGGGTCGCGTTGGTCCGGTACGTCGAGACCTCGGCCTTGCCGTAGTGGGTCTCCAGCCTCATCGAGCCATCCCTTCCCGCACATCCGGCGGAGTCGATGCGCCTTCCGGCGCCTGCATGCCCAATGCGATCGCACGAGCCCGCGCGATCGCGACCACATCCTGCAGTCCCCGGGTGCGTTCGACATCCGGGTCGCCCCCCAGGGCAGCCTCCAGCGACGGCACGATCGCCGAGCGTGGCCGCCCGTTCACGAAGATGACGTACCGGAAGCCGAAGCGCGCCTCGTACGCGTCGTTGAGCGGCCCGAGGGCGGCGATGGCCTCCCGCTGCTCCCGGTCGTAGCCCTGCTCCCGCCACGAGAGTGACGACACCGACCCCGGTGGCGCGCCGATCCGGGGATGGGCCGCAAGCAGCTCCAGCTGGACATCAAGCGGCGCCTCCAGTGCAAGCGTCTCGGCGCGCTCGAACAGCGCCTCCCAGGTCCCGAAGGGACGCTCGGCGGCGAGCAGCCCGAGATACGCCGGGGCATGCTCGAACAACGGCCCGACGGCGCTGCAGAACGCGGCTGGGTCCATCCGGTCGAGGTCGCTGATCGACGGTGAGCCGCCCGACGACCCCATCAGCTGCCGCGATACGTGGTGATGCCGTATGGCGCGAGCAGCAGCGGCACGTGGTAGGACCGGGTGACATCGTCGACGACGATCTCCAGGGCGACCTCCCGGAAGAAGCCACGGCGGTACTCGTGGAGTTCGAAGGTCAGCCGGTAGACGCCCGGCAGCAACGGGTCCACGAGCGTGCTCGCGCGCCCGTCAGCGTCGGTGATGCCCGAACCGACCGGTTTGAGGGCGCCGTCATCGAGGACCGCGGCGAGTCGGACCGGCACGCCGAGCGCGGGACGGCCCAGCTCCGTGTCCAGCACGTGGGTCGAGATGGTGGGACGTGGATGGCTCATGCCGCGGCTCCCCGTGCGGCGCTATCCTGCCTCGCCATGGGAACGTTGAGCATCAGCGCCGGTGACCTGCACTTTACCGGCGAGTGGGTCGAGGATCGGACCGGACCATCGCGGCGATCCGCGGGATGCTCCCGATGCGCAACCGGCTCATCCATGTGCGCTGGAGCGGCGAAGGCTGCTGGGTGCCGCTCGATGACGTCCATCTGGACATCCCACCCGAGAACGCCACCAGCCATCCGGCTCCGGGTCAGCTGATCGTCTACCCCGGCGGGCTGTCCGTGTGCGAGATCCTGCTCGCCTACGGCTCGGTCGACTTCTCGAGCAAGGTCGGCCAGCTGGCCGGCAACCACTTCGCGACGCTCACGACCGGTCTCGACCAGCTGCGCGAGCTCGGCCGCCGATGCCTCTGGGAGGGGGCCCAGGAGCTGCGCATCGACGAGCTCCCCTGAGTCGAGCATGAGCATCGAGGCGGACCCCGCGGTTCGACCTGCTCGTGCGGGGCGGCACCGTGGTTCGCGCCCAGGGTTCGCTCCAGGCCGATGTGGCGGTCCGCGACGGGAGCATCGTCGCGGTCGAGCCAGCCATCCCCACGAGCAGCGCGGCACGGGTCATCGATGCGTCCGGTCTGCTGGTGCTGCCGGGCGTCATCGATGTCCATACGCACACCCGGATCGCGTCCGACGCGGAGCCCGATCGGTTCCATCAGGACACCGTCGCGGCGGCGTTCGGTGGCACGACCACGATGCTCGCCTTCAACAACCCGGGGACCGGCATCAGCGACGGCGTCCGGGGGTCGTTGCTTGGCAGCGTGCAGGAGTGGCTGGACCGCACCCGCGACGACGCGGCCATCGACATCGGGCTGTCCGCGGTCGTCACGGCCCAGCAGGCTCGATCCGGTCCGTGATCTGGCGGCCATCGCGGCGCTCGGCGTGGCGAGCTGCAAGTGCTTCCTGGTCTACGACTTCGGCATCGACGAGGGGCGCCTGCGCGACCTCATGCGGGCCGCCTCCGGCGTCGGCATCCTGCTGGAGGTCCATGGCGAGGACCGGGCGCTCCTCGATTCGGGCATCGCGACGCAGCTCGCCGCGGGTGAGACCGGGCCACGCGGGCACGCCCGGTCGCGGCCACCCGTGTGCGAGGCGACGGGCACATCGCGCGCCATCGGCATCGCCACCGAGCTGGATGCGCCGGTCTACTTCGTGCATGTCTCGTGTGCCGATGCGGTCCAGGCGATCGCGGACGCCCGGAGCCACGGCCAGCGGGTCTTCGGCGAGACGTGCCCGCACTACCTGTCGCTGGATGCGTCGCGCTACGAGCGGCCGCCCATCGAGGCCATGGGCTCGGTCATCTCGCCGCCCCTCCGCGAGCCCTCCGACCAGGATGCGCTGTGGCACGCCCTCGTAGCCGGGGATCTCGACCTCGTCGCGACGGACCATGTCCCGGACCGGCTCGCGGTCGAGAAGCGCTCCCAGGGACAGCCATTCACGGAGGTGTCCAACGGCGCCCCCGGCATCGAGACGCTGCTCGCGATCACGTACGGCGTGGGCGTCGGCGGCGGTCGCATCACCCCCGAACGGCTCGTGGACGTGCTGTCGACGACGCCCGCCCGCCTGTTCGGGATGCCCACGAAGGGTGTCATCGAGGTCGGCCGGGATGCCGACCTGGTGCTGTTCGACCCGGACGCGCGGCGCAGCATCCGCCAGGCGGACCTCCACCACACGAGCGACTTCACGCCCTACGAAGGTCTGTCCGTCCCGGGCGCGGTCCGTATGGTGCTGCTCCGTGGCACGGACGTCGTCCGCGACGGCAGGTACGTGGGCCGCCGGGGCCAGGGTCGCTACCTACCGCGGACCCTCGACTGAGCACAGGGCCGCCGTCGCCGCCTGACGTGCTTGATCCAGGCGATCGCCTACTTGACCGCACCCGCGGTGAGGCCGGAGACGATGAGCCGGTTGAACAGCAACGCGATGATGACCACCGGGATGGCCGCCAGGACGCCGCCCGTGGCCATCGCCCCGAAATCGACGGCGTGTCGACCCGTGAACTCGGAGATCGCGACCGGCACCATCTTGGCGTCGCGGGTGCTGGTGAAGATGAGCGGGAAGAAGAACTCGTCCCAGGCCAGCAGGAAGCTGAAGATGGCGGTCGCCGCCACCCCCGGGAGTGCCACGGGCAGGACCACGGACCACAGCGTCCGGACCCGGCCGGCGCCGTCGATCATGGCCGCCTCCTCCACCTCGCGGGGCACGGACGCGAAGAAGCCGCTCAGGATCCAGACCGCGAACGGCAGCACGAACGACAGGTAGAGCACGACCAGGATGGTCTTGGAGTCCAGCAGCCCGAGGGTGGCCGCCACGAGGTACAGCGGGATGACCGTCGAGATCGCGGGCAGCATCCGGGTCGCGAGGATGAGCGTGATGGTCACCCGGGCGCCCCGCATCGGGATACGCGCGAGGGCGTAGCCGGCAGGGATGCCGAACAGCAGCCCCAGGCCCGTGACCAGCAGCCCCACCTGGATGCTGTTCCAGAGCGCCGCCCGGAACGTCAGCGCGACATCGTTGGCATCGCTCGTCGGCAGCAGGATGTCGGTGTAGTTGTGGAGGTCGAGGTGCTCCGGGATCCAATGCGGCGGAGTGGCCAGCAGCTCGTCGCGGGGCGACACGGAGCTGATGACCATCCACGCGACGGGCAGGAAGATCGCGAGCAGGATGAGCGCCGTCACGAACAGCGCCAGCGTCCGCTCCAGGCGGGATGGGCGCATCAGGTGGTCTCCCCCTGGCGCTCGGAGAGGACCCGGATGTAGACCAGCGCCGCCACGATGACGAACAGCGAGATGAGGAAGCTGACGGCGGCGCCGCGTCCCAGGTTGAAGAAGCGGAATGTCTCCTGGTAGGCGACGTAGCTGATGACCTGGGTCCCGTTGGCTGGACCGCCGCCGGTCAGGATGTAGATGATGTCGAACACCCGGAATGCCTCGACGGTGCGCACCACGAGCACCACGAGGATGGCGCCCCGGAGCATCGGCAGGGTGATGCGCCAGAAGCTCTGCCATCGGCTCGCGCCGTCCATGCGTGCCGCCTCGTAGAGCTCCTCGGGGATGCCCGCCATGGCCGCGAGCATGATGAGCACCACGAACGGCGTCGAATGCCAGACGTCCGCGACGATGACCCAGTTCATGGCCGCGAACGGGTCGTTGAGCCAGGGCACGTACCTGTCGATGGCACCCAGCTGGAACAGCAGCCCGTTGAGCGCCCCGTAGTCGGCGTTGTAGATCCAGCGGAACATGGTGGCGACCGCGATGGTCGGCACGGCCCAGGGGATGATGATGGCGAGGCGGAGCACGCTCCAGCCCGCGAACCGTCGCCCGATGAACGCGGCGATGGCGATGCCCAGGGCGAGCTCCACGCCGACCGACACGACCGTGAAGTAGACCGTCCGGCTGACCGCCTGCCAGAACGCCGGGCTGGCCAGGAAGTCGAGGTAGTTGTCGAGACCGACGAAGGTGCTCTTGCCGGGGTTCTGGAGCTTGACCTTGTCGAGGCTCGTGATGGCCGTGCTGACAAGGGGATAGGCGAAGACCGCGGCCAGGATGATGAGCGTCGGCGCCACCATCGCCCAGCCCACGGCCGCGTCCGGCACGGACAGACGGAAGCGACCCCTCCGCGCGTCGCCGGACGGAGGGGTCGTGGTGCTGGTCATCGGCAGGCCGGGACGGGTCGGGGGGCGACCGCGACCGGCACGCCCTCGAGACCCGGCTGGGGGACTACTGCTGGGCCGCCAGGTCGGTCGCCGTGGCGACGGCCTCGTCGAGGGCCTGCTGCGGGGTCTTGGCACCCGTCAAGGCCTCCTGGAGCGCCACCTGCAGCGCCTGCGACATCTCCAGGTAGTAGGGGACCTTGGGCCGGACGTGTGCGTACGGCCACTGCTTGGCGAACATGTCCAGGAGCACTGGCTGCGCGGCCAGCAGCTCCGGATCGGAGTACAGCGACGTCCAGAGCGGGGTCACGTGCGCGGCATAGCGCTTCTGCACGTCCTTGCTGGTGAGGTACTCGATGAACTGGAGCGCGGCATCCGCATGCTCGGACCCGGAGGCGACCGCGAAGGCCATCGAGCCGTTGTTGCTGGAGCTCACGACACCGGCGTCCTTGGCTGCCTGGAAGACGGGCAGCACGGCCATCTTGATGTGGCCGGCGACCGTTGACTGCGCGGGATCGTTGGCGAGGTCCAGCATGTATGCCCAGTTGATGCCGAACGCGGCCTTGCCGGCGGACATCGTGTTGCGGATGTCCTCCTCGCCGTAGGTCGTGGAGGCAGGGTTGACCAGGCCGGACTTCAGGCTGTCGACCATCCACTGGAGGGCGGCCACGGCCTCGGGGCTGTTGAACACCGGCGTGCCGGCGTCATCGAAGAACTGGCCCTGGTTGGCGTACAGGAAGGCCACGAACTCGGTGATGGCCGCCTCGATCTGAGCCCATGCCAGGACGACGGGCGAGTCGACGATGCCCTTGTCATGCATCACCTGGGCCATGCTCATCATCTCTTCATAGGTCGTCGGCGGTGCGTCGAAGCCCGCCTGCTTGAGCATGTCGTCGTTGTAGTAGAAGTAGAGCTGGTCGAGCAGCCAGGGCAGGCCCCACTGCTTGCCGTCGTAGCTCACGATGTCCCAGGCCGCCTGGCTGGAGTCGGCCTTCATCTCGGCCGGGATGTCCGCGCTGATGTCCTTGAGCCAGCCCGCCTGGGCGAACTCGGGGAACCAGATGTCGTCCACGAGCATGATGTCGAAGGGCGACTTGCCGGCGGCCATGCCGGTCGCGATCTTGTCATGGAGCGCGTCGTACGCGACGTACTCGGGCACCACCGTGATGTCCGGATGGAGCGCCGTGAACTCGCCGATGACGGCATTCATCTCGTCGGGGGTCATGCCCGCCTGGGCCATGCCGATGAGGTTGAGGGTGATCTTGTCCTGCGCGAACGCGCCACCGCTGCTGCCGGCGATCATCGCCAGCGTGAGGCCCCCCACCAGCAGGGCCCGCAAGTGTCGTAGCCGGGTCATCCGATTCCTCCTCCATTCGAGCCCGCCGCGCGGGCTCCGTCGAACTGCGTCCACGCGGTCGTCACTCGCGATCGGTCACCTTCTGCGAGCGCAGCAGGAGGCCGGGCACACGACCGCGTCCCCGGGCCAGGGTGGCCGCGAGACGCTGGATGGGGACGCTCATGGTCAGTGGCGCGTACGCCTCGTCGACGACAGGGAGCGTCGTCACCTGCAGCCGATCCGTGCTCTGTGGCAGACCTGCGGTCGTATCGCCGATGAGCCACGTGGGACTGCCCAGGGCGGCCGTCTCCTCGGCGAGACGGACGCACAGCCCGCTCGTCGGGCCGGTCGGCGCCAGCACCACGACGCCGACGGCAGCGCCGGCGACCTCCAGGGGGCCATGCCGGAACGATCCGCCGGCGAGGCACTCGGCAGGGATCGCGGCGGTCTCCTTGAGGATGAGCGCGCCGTAGTCGGCGGCCGCGAGCGCCGGGCCCCGACCGACCACGACCAGCGCGGCACAGCCGGCCATGGAGTCCGCGGCGGCGTCAGCGAGCCCCTCCATCGCGACCACGCCCGCCAGGGCGTCGATGACCGCGGGCGGTACGGCGGTCGTCGCGGCTGAGCCGCGGACGAGCGCTTCCGCGAGCAGTCGCAGCACGGCATACGTCGTGGTCCAGGTCTTGGTGGCGACCGTCGCCTCGTCCCCGGCGTGGATGGGCAGCACGACATCGCTGAGCATCGCCATCGGGCTTGCCGGATCGTTCGTGACCGCCACGAGCCGCCGGTGACCCGCAGCACGCAGCCGTTCCGCCACCGCGACCGTCTCCACGCTCCGGCCCGACTGGCTGACGAGCACCACCAGGGTCTCCGGGCGGACCGACCCCAGCCCGTAATGGAGCAGCTCACCGGCCTCGCGTGCGTCCGCGGGCAGGACGCCACCGATGGTCGCCACCGCCGGCATGGCGGCCGACAGCGAGCTGCCCATGGCGACCATGAGCACCTGGGTGGCACCGGCCCCCAGCCGCACCGCTGCATCCAGGGCCTCGCACCCGTCCGCGGCGTAATGGGTCGCGACGCGCTGCAGCGCCATCGCCTGGGCACCGATGTCGCCCTCGAACGGGGTCATCACAACCGACCTTTCACGTGCCGGGTCTCCAGCGCTGCCTGGGTCCTCGCCAACAACGCCTGCGCCTGGTCACCGGCCTGTTCCAGGTACGCGAGGAAGAGCAGCTGGACGATGGCCAGCTGGGCGATGGTGGACGCCATCGGCTCCACCTGGAACCCGGTGTCATACGAGACCGTGCCAAGGACGACGTGCGCCAGCCGGGCCAGCGGCGAGGCAGCCACCCCGGTGATGGCCACGATGCGTGCCCCCGCTTCCCGGGCGACACGGACGCTGTCCAGGACGTCCGTGGTCCTGCCGCTGTGCGAGACGGCGATGAGCACGTCGCGCTCGTCGAGGAGCGCCGCTGACATGGCCTGGAGGTGACCGTCGAAATGGGCGACGCTGTCGACCCCCAGCTTGCGCAGCTTGAGGGCACCCTCCGCCGCCACCAATCCGGCCGAGCCGACCCCGACCCACTCCACGCGTCGCGCTCCGGCGATGCGGTCGGCGGCGGCCCGCAGGGATGCACGGTCGACCTGGCGGGCGGTCTCGGTGAGGGCTTCGGCGCCGGCGCCGAAGACGCGCCCGATGGCGGCCTCGAGCGGGTCCTGGTCCACCCCACCCTCGACGGCGGCCCCGAATCCATCAGCGCGGGAGATGCTGACGGCCTCGCGGGCGATGCCCAGTCGCAGGTCCTGGTAGCCCCGCAGCCCGAGCCGCCGACACAGCAGCGAGATGGTGCCCACGGAGACCGAAGCCTCCTCCGCGAGGTCCGTGATGCCCAGGTCCGAGGCGCTCGCGAAGTGCTCCAGGAGATAGCTTGCCAACCGCTGCTGTGCCGGTGCGAGCGCCACGAGGTCGGCGCTCAGGCGGGCACGGATACTGCCTGCTGGAGCCGGCGCGCGACGGGCCTCGGTCTCGACGGACATGATGAGATTATTATCCTCTCCACCATCATCGTCAATGATCTTCTCGACTCAGCGCAAGCGTGGAGGCTCCCGATGGGCCAGCAGCTCCCGTCCCCTGCCCTCGCGGTGGGCATCGATGTCGGCGGCACGAGCGTCAAGGGAGCGGTCGTGGACACCGGCAGCGGCGAGGTGGTGGGCGCCGTGGTGCGACGGCGGACCCCGATCCGGCACGCATCGGCGACGTGGTCACGGTCATCGCGAAGGTGGCGGACGAGTTGTCACGAGCCGCGTCCGTACGGACGTTGCCCATCGGGGTGGCCCTCTCGGGTGACGTTCGGGATGGGCGACACACGAGCGGCGTCAACCTCCACGACAGCTGGATCGATGCGCCGGCGCGCGACCTCCTGGAGACGGCGATCGGCCACCCGGTCGTCATCCTCAACGACGCGGACGCGGCCGCCATCGGCGAGCGCGGCTTCGGCGCTGCCACAGGTGTGCCGGGCGTCGTCATCGTGCTCACGTTCGGCACCGGCATCGGGAGCGCCATCCTCGTGGATGGCCGGATGCTGCCCAACTCGGGGCTCGGCCAACTGCCATTCGGCGATCGACCGGTGGAGCAGCTGCTGAGCGCGGTCGCGCGTGAGCGACGGGGGCTCTCGTGGGGAACGTGGGCGGACGACGTCTCGGGCTACCTGGAGGCCATCGACCTGCTGTTGCGGCCGGACCTGTTCGTCATCGGTGGTGGCGTGGTCAATGCCTGGGCGGAGTTCCAGGCGCTGCTTCGGCCACCCTGTCCGGTCGTCCGGGCCACCCTGGGTGACCGGGCGGGGATCCTCGGCGCGGCCATCGCAGCGGTCCCGGGCGAGCCCTCCGAAGCGGGAGACGCGACTCGATGACCAGGGCGCTGCGCCTGGGCACCGTGCGCTGGGCGCAGGGTCCGACCTAACCCGGTCCTCGGGAGTGCGTCGACCCCGATCCATGAAGGACCGCCATCGCTCGCGGCCATGGCCAGTGTCACCAGTGGTGTTCGCCTCGGCCCGGGACGAGTCGGTGGCCTCACTCCGGGCCGGTGTGGGCCGGTGTGGGCGTGGGCCGGTGTGGGCGTGGGCCGGTGTGGGCGGCGGCCGGTGTGGGCGGCGGCCGGTAGCCTGTGTACTGTTGATCGGCCGTGCCTGCGCGGGCGAGGAGCGCTCGACGGGCGCGCTGGGGTCGTTCAAGGGTCTGGCGCAGGGACACGACCCAGCACGGCACTGCTCTGACGAGCTGTCGCAGCAGTACACGGGCTCATCTCGGTGATGAGCTCCGTGGGCCACTCGCCGGAGCCGCTCCGAGGCGGGCAGACCACGCGACCAGCACTACACCGGCTGATCGAAGTCCGCGGCTTCGGGCCGTGAGCCTCAACGTCGACCTCGCGCCCGTGGACCCCGTCAGCCGGGTCGACCAACAGCGGCCGCTGCAGGCCAGGTCGCGCCGCCCAGCCTGGGTGGTGACGGACTACCAGTCGACCTCGTCGCGCAGCAGCCGGTGGAGGATGCGGCCGCTCACCTCGCGCCGATAGACCGCGGTGGAGCGGACATCATCGATGGGCGTGATGGCGGCCGAGAGCGTGGCCGCGGCCCGGTCGGCGACCGCCTCGTCGATACGGGCCCCTTCCAGCACGGCCTCTGCCGCGAGCACCCGGATGGGCGTGGCCGCCACGGAACCGAGCGCGATCCGGACATCCCGCCAGACACCGGCCTCGGCACGGAACGCCAGCGCCATGACGACCTTGGAGATGGCCTGGGCGCGACGTGTGCCGACCTTGCGGAAGCGCACCAGTCGGCGCTCCGGCAGCGGTAGGATGATCCGGAGCAGCAGCTCGTCCTCGGAGCGCGCCGTGGCCCGGTAGCCGGTCCAGAAGTCGATCGCGGCGATCGTCCGCTCGCCACGGCCACCGCCCACCACGATGCGCGCGTCCGCAGCGAGGAGTACCGGCAGCGAATCGCCCGCGGGCGAGGCGTTGACGACGTTGCCCCCGATCGTGCCTCGGTTCTGGATCTGCGCCGCACCGATGGTCGCCGCTGCTTCCGCGAGCGCAGGCAGGTGCCGCTGGACCAGCACCGAGCGTCGCAGCTCGGTCCAGGTGGTCAGCGCACCCACGATGAGTGAGCCATCAGGGGCCAGCTCGATACCCCGGAGGTCGTCGAGATGCCAGATGTCGAGCAAGCGGTCGGGGGGCTCCCCGGTCTCGCCCGTGATGCGCACCATCAGGTCGGTGCCGCCCGCGATGGGCGTCCAGGCGTCGCTGGCGAGCAGCCGGTATGCCTCGGCGAGGGTGGTCGGGCTCGTGACGGGCGGTTGCGGCGGCATGCCTCAGGCGCTCGTCGGGTCGACGATGAGCAGCTCCGTGAAGTAGCGCCGATAGAAGCCGCGATCCCGTGTCAGCAACCGGTCGGCGTGGGTCACGGCGTGCGCACCGATGAGGAAGTCCGGGGCCAGCCGGTCACGGGTGCCACCGGCGGCTCGATAGCGCGCCCACGTTGCGCCCGCCACGACCGCCGCTTCCATCGACACCGGCACGTACGTCACGCCAAGGTCGACGAGCGCACGTCGGATGGCATCGTCGTCGCGCCAGCTGGCGATCTCGGCCCACACGACGTCGCATGCGATCACCGCTCCCGACCGGACCGCGGTGCGCATGGCAGCGGCGGAGCGGGGACCGAAGCGGTCGTCCGCGAACAGCACATCGATGAGCACGTTGGAATCGATCGCGGTGATCAATCCTCGGGCGGGAACACCGCAGGGCCGCGCATGGCCTCGATCATCGAGTCCGTGTCCCAGCCGTCCTCCAACCTCAGGATGCCGTAGACCCGCGCGACTGGGTCATCGACTGGGATCGCCTTGGTCAGGACGAGCCTGCCCTGCTCTTCCTGGAACTCGACCTGCTCACCGGCGCGGAGCCCGAAGCGCTCCCGGATGCGCTTGGGGATGACGACCTGGCCTCGCTCGCCGATGGTGGCTTTCATACCTGCATGGTATGAACGCACCGTCATACCGTCAAGGGGCGTGGCGGCTCACGGCGGCGGACGCGATCGACTCCACGATCTTGGTATAGCCGGTGCATCGGCAGAGGTTGCCCGCGATCGCCTCCCGGATATCACCATCCTGGGGACCGCCGCCCGCCTCGAGATATGCCTGGGCGGCCATGAGCATGCCCGGGGTGCAGATACCGCACTGGGCGCCACCAAGCTCCAGGAACGCCTGCTGGAGCGGGCTGAGGGCACCGTTCGCGGCATCGGCCAACCCTTCGACGGTGCGGATCGAGGAGCCGCCGACCTGACACATGGGCACCAGGCAGCTGTCCACGACCTGTCCGTCCATGAGCACGGAGCAGGCGCCGCATTCCCCTTCGCCACAGCCTTCCTTGGTGCCCGACAGGCCCAGGTCCTCCCGGAGCACGTCCAACAACCGGCGCATGCCCGGCACATCGAGCTCGACCGGATCGCCATTGACCGCGAATCGGATGGTCATCGGGGATCCCGGGCAAGGGCGGCCAGGATGCGCTCCGGGGTCGCGGGCAGCTCGTGGATCCAGACGCCTGTGGCATCGTGGATGGCCGCGACCACCGCGGGCGCCCCCACGTCCATCGGCAGCTCCCCGACCCCCTTCGCGCCGTGGGGCACCCCGCTGTAGGGTGATTCCACGAGGATCGTCTCGATGCGCGGCGCGTCGAGCGCGGTGGGGATGAGGTAGGTGGCCAGTCGATCGTTGAGATATCGGCCGTCCACGACGCGCATCTCCTCGATGGTCGCGTAGCCCACCGCCTGGAGGGTGCCCCCCTCCACCTGTCCCTCGGCCAGGACGGGGTGGATGACCCGCCCCACGTCGTCGGCGGCCACCACCGAGCGCACCGCGACCTCGCCCGTGTCCAGGTCCACGTCCACCTCGGCGACGGCCGCGGCCCAGCCGAAGCACGGGTACGCGTCACCGGTGTAGGTGGCATCGTCGAAGGGGACGCCGGGATAGGGCTCGAAGCGCTGCTCGATGCGCAGCGGGCCGTGGTCCCGGGCGTAGTCGGCTGCCGAGGCGCTGAATGGCCGACCCGTGGCGTCCTCCACCTGCTGTCGAAGGCGGCGAGCGGCAGTGATGGCGAGGCCGCCCACGACCATCGCGGTCCGGGAGGCGACCGTCGGGCCGCTGTCAGGCACGAGCGAGGTGTCGACCGGTGCGAGGTCGACGTCATCCTCGCCGATGCCCAGCTCCGCGGCGACCAGCTGCGGGAAGATGGTCTTGGTCCCCTGGCCCATCTCGGTCGAGCCGATGCGGATGGTCGGACGGCCGTTCACGTCGAGGTCCAGGTGGACGACGCTCCGGAGCTTCACCTCGCCGCTGCCGGTGAACCCGGCGCCGTGCCACGCGAGCGCCAGGCCGATGCCCGACGCCTGCCGCGCCCGGCCACCGTCCGCGGCGCCTGCGCGACCCTGGATGGTCCGCTCGCGGGTCCGCTCGAACTCCGCGGCCTCCGCAGCCCGGTCCAGGACCTCCTGACCAGCGACGCTCTCCCGCAGGACCTGCCGGGTCGGGGTCATGTCCCCCAGCTGGTAGACCCAGCGGCGCCGGAGGGCGAGTGGCGAGATGCCCAGGGCATCGGCGACCCGGTTCGCCTGCATCTCCGCCGCGAACTCGGTCTGGGGAGCGCCGAACCCCCGGAACGCGCCATTGGGGGGCGTGTTCGTGGCCATCGCCCGCCCCCGGATGCGCACATCGGGACAGCGATAGGGCCCGCCGGCGTGGAGCACGCCGCGCGACAGCACCACGGGCGTGAGCGTGCAGTAGGCGCCACCGTCCATGACGATGTCGACGTCCTGGGCCACGAGGGTGCCATCGCGCATGACGCCGGTGCGATAGCGGACGATCGCTGGATGCCGCTTCGTGGTCGCCGCGATGTCCTCGTGGCGGTCGTAGATCATGCGCACCGGATGGCCGGACGTGCGGGCCAGGAGGGCGGCGTGGACGGCCACGATCGAGGGGTACTCCTCCTTCCCCCCGAAGCCGCCACCGGTCTCGGTCTGGATGACGACCGCCTGGCTGTCGCTGAGCGCGAGCGCGCGCTTGAGCGCGGGGTGAACGTAGTAGGGGCACTGGAGCGAGCCATGCACGGTGACGCCCCCGTCGTCCCGGGGGATGGCGATCATCCCCTGGTTCTCGATGTACAGCTGCTCCTGGTGGCCCACCCGGTAGGTGCCCTCGATGACCAGGTCCGCGGCGGCGAGCGCCGCCTCGACATCACCGATGCCAACCTCGTAGTGGGCGAACTCGTGGTCCGACTCGAGCGGGTCGAGGATCGGCGGCAGAGGCTGGGTCCGGAGGCGCACGGCACGTCGGGCAGCGCGCACCGTCTCCCGGTCCGCCGCGGCCAGGAGGGCGACCGGCTCCGCGTGGTGGCGGATCTCATCGGTGACGAGCACCGGCTGATCGGACTGGATGGCGGCGATGACGTTGTCGCCCGGGATGTCGGCCGCCGTGACGATGACCACCCGGCTCCAGTCGAAGTCGGAGTCGAGCTCGAGACCGAGGAACCGGGCGTGCGCCTCGGTCGAGCGGATCGTTGCCCCGTACCAGGCGCCAGGCACGACGAGGTCGTCGACGTAGATGGCTCGACCCGTGAGCTTGTCCGGGCCCTCGCGACGCCACGGGGCCGACCGTGCCGCACCCCGGGTCGCGCCGGACGGCTCGACGACGACCCGATCGGGCATGACGAGCGGCGGTTCCGCGATGGACGCGTGCAGGGGTTCCGGGCTGGTCGGGGTCCGGGTCGATCATCTCCCGCGAAGGTTCGCGGGCCGCGATCGTCGCGTCAAGCGGCGCGGCGACGACGCAGGGCCCGACCTGGCAACGCTCCGGTGTGCACCCCGGCGTCGACGACGACGACGCCATTGACGACCACCCAGGGCAGGCCGACCGGGAACGAGCGGGGCTCGTCGTAGGTCGCCGTGGACCGGATGGTCGCGGGGTCGAAGACCACGATGTCGGCGCGCATCCCGTCCCGGAGGATGCCCCGGTCCGGGATCCCCAGGCGCGCCGCGGGCGCCGAGGTCATCTTGCGCACGGCTGCCTCGATGGGCATCAGTCGCTGGTCACGCACGAACTCGCCCAGGATGCGCGGGAACGAACCCCACGTCCGCGGCGAGGGCTTCGCGCCCACGAACGTGGAGTCGGTACCGACCATGGACACCGGGTGCACCAGGAATGGCCCAAGGCTCCCGTGGGCCGGTCCGGGGGTCACCTGGTTGGGTCGCAGGTCCTCCGCGATGAGCAGGTCGCACGCGGTGTCGACCGCGTCCGTGCCACGGGCAGCCATGAGCTCCCCCAGCGTCCGGCCCTCCCACTCGCGCCACGCGTCGGTTCGCAGGGCACCCAGGCGGAGATCATCCCAGGGGTTCCGACCCGCATAGGCCCGGCCCCGTTGCGCGAGCTCGTCCCGGAGGCGCGCCCGGACGGCGGGGTCGGCGAGCCGCTCGAGCAGCGGACCGGGGCCACCCGCCTGGACCCAGGGGGGCAGCATGATGAGCAACCGCGTGCTCGCCCACTCGTAGGGATAGGTGTCCCAGGTCACGTCGAGGCCCTCGATCCGAGCCTCCTCCACCAGGTCGATCATCTGCTCCGCGGAGCCGGGCGCCGTGGCGCGGCGGTAGAAATGGGTGATGTGGACCGGACCGCCGCCCAGCCGACCGATCTCGATGGCCTCCCGGAACGGGTCCAGGAAGCCGTCTCCCAACGGGTAGCGGACATGGGTGTGGTAGATGCCCCCATGACGCGCCGCCTCCGCGGTCAGCGCCGCGAGCTCGGCGGTGGACGCGAACGCACCCGGCGGATAGTCGAGGCCGGATGAGAGGCCGAACGCGCCCTCCTCCATCGACTCCCGCAGGAGCCCGCGCATCCGGTCGAGCGCGGGTCCGTCCGCGGGCACGTCCTCCCAGCCGAGCGCGTCGATGCGCAGTGCCGAGTTGCCCACCAGGAACGCGAGGTTGACGCTCACCCGTCCGTCAAAGCGGCGGAGGTACGAATTGGCCGACGACCAGTCGAGCGCCACGCCATCGGGCAGGCCGTCCAGGCCTGCGTTGAGCCGCGCGAAGGCGAGCAGGTCGGCCCGTGACCGGAACGGCGCATAGCTGTTGCCGTCGACGCCGATGACCTCCGTCGTGACGCCCTGACGGACCTTTGGCTCGTGGCGTGGCTCGGCCAGGATCATCAGCCCGGAATGGGAGTGGATATCGATGAAGCCCGGCGCGACGACCTGGCCGGACGCGTCCAGACGCCGGCGGGCGACGAGGTCGGCGACGTCCCCACGGACCACCCAGAGCGTGTCGCCACGCACCGCCACAGCGGCCCGGAATCCAGCAGCGCCGGTGCCGTCGATGACCGTGCCGCCCTCGATGAGCAGGTCCAGCTCCTCCATCGCTCAACGGTATCCCGCGCGAGCCGCCGCTGCATCACGGCCCGGTGGCACCCGAACGGCGGGGCCGTTTGGGACTCGTCAGGAACGGCCAGGTGTGCCAACGTGCGCTGACGACCCTGGTCGCACGCACACAGGAGGACCGTCATGAACCTTCGGACGCACACCCGGCCCGTGACCCTGGCCGCGATGGTGCTGGCGCTCGTGCTGCTGCTGCCCATGTCCGCGGCCGCGGACACCCCCCTGACCCATAGCGGCGTCCACGGTGTCCATGGGCTCATCGATTTCCAGGAGGATCCGGCGGCCACGTGCCACTACAGCAGCAGCTTCCAGCTCAGGAAGGTCGTCGTCCGGGCGCCCATCGTCTACGCCCGGAACACCGGCCCCGGTCTCCAGGTCGCCACGGTCGGCTGGCGATTCCGCGTCCAGTGGTCATCGGGACTGGGCTTCAGCAACGCCAAGACGACCTCCATCGTGAAGGCGAGTGCCACCGACCGTCGTCCCGCGGCGTTCACGGCACGCTCCGTCTCCTTCACGAACGCGCCCGAGATCGAGTACCGGGTCAGGGTGGACATGTTCTGGTACGACGCCAAGGGCCATCAGATCGGCAAGGCCACCCATGCCCCGGACTGGTATGGCTGGGTGGCGACATCCCACGGCAGCGGCATCGAGGAGAGCACCACCTGCGGGCCCTCCGCCTGAGGGGTCACGAACGGCGGGGCGCCATCACATCGGGAGGGACCGACCCCGGACCCAGGCGCCCCGCACCATCCCCGGACGCTCGCGGAAGATGAGCAGGCTCATGATCGCGTCCGGGTCGTCGCTGTCCTCGCCCCCCGGCGGCAGGGTCTGCCGCGGATCGATGGCGATGAGGTCGGCCTCCTTGCCCGCTTCGAGGGAGCCGGTGACGGCATCGAGCCCGAGCGCCCGGGCGCCCTCGAAGGTCCCCAGGCGGAGCAGTCCCAGGGCATCGACGACCGGCCGCGGATCGCCGGTCGCCACGCGATGCGCGTTCTGGGCGTAGAAGGCGGTGCGCATCTGGGTCAGGATGGACAGCTCCGGGGAGCCCGCGACGTCTGACCCCAGACCCACCGACGCACCCGCCTCCAGGTACCGGGCGAGGGGCATCACGCCGCTGGAGATGAACAGGTTCGAGACCGGGCAGTGGGCGATGCGCGAGCCGCTCTCCACGAGTCGTGCCAGCTCCCGCTCCGAGAGATGGATGGCGTGCGCGAGGACGCTCCGGGGACCCAGCCCACCCGCGCGATCGTAGACATCGAGATAGTCCCGGGCATCGGGGAACAGATCGCGGACCGTCTGGATCTCGCGGGCATCCTCCGACACATGGGTCTGCCAGATGGCACCGTGTCGTGTCGCAAGGCTCGCCGACTCGCGCAGCAGCTCCGCACTGCAGCTGACCGCGAACCGGGGCGTGAACGCGTACCCCAGGCGTCTCTCTGCGGCGCCATCCCAGCGCTCGCAGAGCTCGTCGGATTCGCGCAGGCTCCGGTCGAGGCGCTGCGCCGGTGGGGTCTCCGGGTCGTAGCTCAGCCGGTCCATCATCACGGCGCCGAGGATGGCCCGGATGCCGTGGGCCTCCGCCGCCTGGAACGCGGCGTCCAGGCTGTCGGCCCAGATGGCGCCGTAGCCCAGGATGGTGGTGGTGCCGACCGCGGCCATCGCGCGGTAGATGCGGGGCACGAGGGCCTCTGCGACCGGCGCCCGGAACGCCCGCTCGCGGCTGAAGATGTGACGCTCCAGCCACGTCAGCAGGTCGAGGCCTGCGCCGATACCCGCCGCGGGCACCTGCGGCAGATGGACGTGGAGGTCGACGAGCCCGGGCAGCAGCAGCAGCGGTCGCAGGTCGACCACGGTCGCCTCAGCGACCGTCGAGCCCGGCCACGGACCCACCTCGGCGATCCGTCCCGCAGCATCGACCACGAGCAGGCCGTCCGATTCATACCGGGTCCCACCGACCGCCAGGGGCGTCAGCAGGCGGGCGCGCAGCGCGAATGGCGGCTGGAGTGGCAGGTCGGGTGTCCGGGATGTCGCGGTGGGCTCCATGCGCGTCCTATGATGAGGCCCTCCCACGACGTTCATCGAAGCTCCGAGGTGCACCCCGATGCTGATCCTGGACCGACGACTCGCCGCGATGCTCATGGGAGCCGCGCTGCTGACCACCGCATCGACGACCGCCGTGGCGGCCCAGGATACCGAGTGGATCGCCGAGCGTGCCCCAGACCTGCGGTGTGCTCACCGCGGACGAGGTCTCCACGGCGCTCGGCATGACGCTCACCGTGACCGAGGGTGGCGACACCGCGTGCGAGTTCGACACCGACTACTCGACCGGTACCTTCCTGTCGCTGTACACCAGCCAGCAGGGCGGTGACCTGGCGACCATGCGCTCGCTCATGTGCTCCGGCTTCGGCGAGTCCCCCGCGCCGACCATCGCACCCGACTGCGCCATCGACGTCCAGGTCGGTGACCTGGCCGGGCTCTACCTGCCCAGCGGTTTCGGTGGCGCGATGTTGTACATCGCCCAGACACCCGATGTGCTGTTCAACCTGCAGCTGCTGGGCGACCCCAAGGAGGGCATCGAGAAGCAGGCCGCCCTCACCGGGCTCGCCGCACTTGCGGCCCCGCGCCTGGCCGCGATGCCCCTGCCGACGCCGGAGCCTACCTTCGCGCAGCCCTCGTTCACCGCGGACAAGGACCTCGAGGCGCTGTTCCCGACGGACATCGGCGGCCAGACCGTGACCATCCAGTCGATGTCCGGCAGCGATGTCGCGAGCAATGGCAACGTGCCCGACGAGCTGACCCAGGCGCTCGCGGCCCAGGGCAAGACCGTCAACGACATCTCCATCGCCTATGGCTACTACACGGACGGCAGCTCGCCGAACGGCAGCGGCATCATGACCGCGTTCCAGGTCAAGGGCGTCGACATGAGCAGCCTCAGCTCGGTGCTCATCCCGCTCGTGCTCAACGGCGAGACACCCGCCTCGCAGACCCAGACGCAGATCTCGGGCAAGGACGTGACGGTCATCAAGGCGGATGCCGAGACGGCCGATGCCGATGCGCAGTACCTGTACACCAAGAACGACATCCTGTGGGTGGTCCAGGCGGTCGACCCGGGCCTGACGGAGATCTTCAGCAAGCTGCCCTGAGCCGCATCGCCGGGGAGCGCCGCGCAACATCGGGAGGAACGTGGTGACCGCGACCATCGAGGATGTCGTCGCCCGCGCGACGGATGACGACATCCGACTGGTGCGCTTCCTCTACTGCGACCCCGCGGGCGTCATCCGGGGCAAGAACGTGCATGTGGCACGGCTGGCCAGCCGGATGCGCGAAGGCATCGGCATGACCCGCGCCCAGAACACGCTCAACATCCTCGACCGGCTGCCGCCGCTCGTGGAGGGGATGGAGCCCGTGGGCGAGATCCGGATCTACACCCGACCCGGATACCTACAGCGTCCTCGACTGGGTGCCCGGCACCGCGAGCATGCTCAGCGACCAGCTGGGCCACGACGGCCGGGACTGGGGGAGCTGCCCGCGGAGCTTCCTCAAGCGTGTCGTCGCCGATGCCGAGCGCGAGGGCATCCGGGTGATGGCCGCGTTCGAGAACGAGTTCTACCTCGCGCACGAGGTCGACGGCCAGGTCGTGCCCTGGGCGGATGGTCCGTGCTACTCGTCCGCGGGCATGGATCGCGCCGCGGCGGTCATGCATGACATCGTCGACTCCCTCGTCGCGCAGGGCATCGAGGTGGAGCAGGCCATCAACGAGTACGGCCCGGGACAGCAGGAGATCGCGGTCCGCTATCGCGATGCCCTTGGCGCCGCGGACCAGCAGCTCAAGTTCCGGGACACCGTGCGAGGTGTCACGGAGGTCCGCCACGGCCTCATCGCCTCGTTCGCACCGAAGCCGTTCGCGGCGGGGGTCGGCTCCGGAGCCCACGTCCACTTCAGCCTCTGGTCACCCGATGGGTCGCGCAACCTGCTCTATGACCCCGACGCCGGCGAGCGTCTGCTGTCGGACATCGGTCGCTGGTTCGTGGCGGGTGTGCTGCTGCACCTGCCGGCGCTCGTCGCCCTCACCTGCCCCAGCTTCAACTCCTACGAACGGCTGGTGCCCCATGCGTGGGCGAGCTCGACGGTCTCGTGGGGGCCCGACAACCGGGAAGCCGCGGTGCGCGTCGCCTCGGTGTTCCGTGGCCGGGAGGCGGAATCGACGAACGTCGAGCTCAAGGCGTGCGACCCGAGCTGCAATCCCTACCTCGCCCTCGGCGGGCTCATCGTCGCGGGCCTCGACGGGGTCCGGCGCAGGCTGGAGCCGCCCGAGCCGGTGCTCCACGACCCGGCCAGCCTGCCATCGTCCGAGCAGGCGCGTCACGGCGTCCGACCCCTCCCCGGCTCGCTCCGCTCGGCGCTCGCGACGCTCCAGGCCGACCCGGTGCTGTTCGCGGCACTCGGTGACCTGCTGGGCCGCTGCATCATGGCGGTGCGCACCTCGGAGGCCGACGCCTTCGAGCAGATGACGCCGGACGAGGCTCGTCTGGCCCATCTGCGCGTCTTCTAGCCCATCCATCACGAACGAGGCAGCCATGTCGATCGAGAGCATGCGGGTCGTGGACCTGACCCAACCCCTCCATTCGGGCATCGTCATGTGGCCGGGCGTCCCCGCGCCCACGTTCGAGACGCTCGTGACCATCGAGCCGGATGGCTTCTACAGCCGTCGGGTGACCTTCGCGGAACACTCCGGCACCCACTTCGACGCGCCAGCGCACATGGTCGTGGGCAGCGCGCTGCTCCATCAGGTGGATGCGGCGACGCTCATCCGACCCGCCGTGGTCATCGACATCAGTGGCGACGTCGGTGACGACCCGGACAGCATCCTGACGCAGGACCAGGTGGCCGCCTTCGAGGTGGCGAACGGACGCATCCCGGATGGCGCCGCGATCCTGCTGCGCACCGGCTGGGAGACCCGCAACACCGATCCCGTCGCGTATGCCGGGGCGCCGGGGGACCTGCACTTCCCGGGTTTCGGTCCCGAGGCGGCACGGTTCCTCGTGGAGGATCGAGGTGCGGTCGGGCTGGGTGTCGACACCCTGGGCATCGATCCGGGTGCCGCCGCGGACTTCGTGGTCCATCGGAAGGTGAGCCACCCGAAGGGTGTCTGGCACCTCGAGAACCTCCAGAACCTCGCCGCGCTGCCGCCGCTGGGGGCCTGGGTGTTCGTGGGCGTGCTCAACCTCGTGGATGGCTCGGGCAGCCCGGCACGCGTCCTCGCGCTCGTCCCGTAGCGCCTCCAGGACCTGGGGCCGCGGACGTGGAGCACATGTGCGACGGGCCGCATCCCGGTGTCAACGAGGCGCTGGAGCGAGCCCGGTTCGTCGACCACCACGTCCACGCCATCGTGCGTGGTCGACTCGATCGCACCACCTTCGAATCGATGCTCACGGAGTCCGACCGGCCGGCTGCGATCCAGGCCACGGGCTGGGAATCCCAGCTGGGCGTGGCGGTCCGCCGCTGGTGCGCCCCGATCCTGGGGCTGGAGCGCCACGTCACGCCGGATGCCTACCTCGGGCATCGGCTGGCGCTGAGCAATGAGGACGCGGCGGCGACCCTGCTACCGGCAGCCGGGCTCTCCGGCCTCGTGGTCGACACCGGCTTCCGGACGGGTCAGCTGCTCGACGTGGGGTCGCTTGGCCGGCTCGCGGGGGCTGCCGCCTACGCCATCGTGCGCCTGGAGTCCGTGGCGGAGGAGGTCATCCGTGGCGGCGTCACCGCTGACCGATACCCGGATGCGTTCCGGGCGGCGCTGCACGCGGCCCTGGCCACAGCCGTCGGCACCAAGTCGGTCGTCGCCTACCGGTACGGGCTGGACTTCGATCCGGTGCCGCCGTCTGACCTCGAGGTGGCGGATGCCGCCGGCGGCTGGCTGCGCGCGATCACGGCCGGTGGCCCGGTCCGGCTCACCCATCCGGTGCTCCTCCGCTTCGGCCTCTGGGAGGGCGCCCGGACGGGCCGGCCGCTCCAGATCCACGTCGGCTTCGGGGACACGGACCTGGACCTGCATCGATCGGATTCCGTCATTGCTCACCGGCTTTCTGCGAGCCACGGAGGCGCTGTGTCCGGTGATGCTGCTGCACACCTATCCATTCCACCGGCAGGCCGGATACCTCGCCCAGATGTTCGCGCACGTCCATGTCGACGTCGGCCTCGCGGTCAACCATACTGGCGCTGGCAGCGATCGGGTCATCGCCGAGTCCCTGGAGCTGGCGCCGTTCCGGAAGGTCCTCTTCTCGTCCGATGCGTGGGGTCTGCCGGAGCTGCACCTGCTCGGCAGCTGGCTCTTCCGACGCGGGTTGTCGCGCATCCTGGGTGCCTGGGTGACGGCCGGCGACTGGGCGGTCGCCGATGCGGAGGCCGTCATCGAGGCCATCGGCGCCGGCAATGCCCGGCGTGTCTACGGCATCTGAGCGGCTCGGTGGTTCCCACGTGGCGGAGCGCGCCGTAGGATACGGGCCCAGATCCACCATCGGTCAGCAGGAGAGCACGCATGCAACGACGAATTGGCGCACTGACGGTCGCAGGGGTCGTGGTCCTCGGGACCCTGACCTCCAGCGGTGGCCTGGCCCAGAGCCCTGCCGCGAACGGTGGCCAACCGTGGCGCGTCGGCGGCGGGTTCGCCCTGACGGGCCTGGAATCGAGCCTTGATGTCCCCGCCAGCAACGGCGCGTTGCTGGCCGTCAAGGAGATCAACGCAGCCGGCGGGGTGCTGGGTCAGCCGATCCAGCTCATCGAGCACGACAGCCAGTACGACATGGGCATCACGGCCCAGACCGCCAAGGAGTTCGTCGAGCAGGACAAGGTCCAGGCCTTCATCGGCTACACGGACACGGACTCCGTGCTCGCGTCGGCGCAGACCTTCCAGGACGCCGGCATCCCGTACATCACGGTCGGTGCCACCTCGCCCAAGATCCCGTCGCAGATCGGCGACGAGGTCTTCCTTGCGGCATTCGGTGACAACGTGCAGGCCGCCGCTGGCGCCGAGTACGCGCTCAAGAACTTCGGCAAGACGGCCTACCTGCTGTCCGACAAGGGTGTCGAGTACACGACCCTGCTCGGCCAGTACTTCAAGAAGGCCTTCGAGGACGCGGGTGGGACCATCGTGCTCGAGGACGTGTACGAGGACACCGCCACCGACTTCTCGTCCCAGATCACCAAGGTCAAGGCGCTGCCCACGCAGCCGGACTTCTACTACGTGGCGGCCATGCCCAACAACGTCGGTCCGGTCGTCAAGCAGTTCCGGGATGCCGGCCTGATGGCGCCCATCGTTGGTGGTGACGGCTACGACACGCCCGATCTCGTGTCGACCGCTGGAGCGGCCGCTAACGACGTCTACTTCTCGACCCATGCGCTCATGGACGCGACCAACGGCACCGACGGCATCAAGAAGTTCATCGCGGCGTATACCGCGGAGTACCAGCACGCACCCGAGAACGCGTTCGCGGCCCTCGGCTACGACACCGTCTATCTGCTCGCTGACGCCATCAAGCGTGCCGGCGGCATGGATGGCGCCGCACTCAAGAGCGCCATCGAGACCACCTCCGCCTTCCCGGGCATCACCGGCTCGATCACGTTCACGCCCGAGAGCCACGTGCCCCAGAAGGGCGTCACCATCATCGCCATCAAGGACCAGGCGCTCACGCTCGGCGCCGCGGACGTGGTGCCCGCGTCCGTTCCCGCACCCTGAGCTGACCTGATCCGGCCGTCGGCCCGCACAGGCCGACGCGGACCGGATCCAGCGTGCCACACCAACGACCCGCATCGGATCGCCCGATGCGGGTCGTTGCATGAGCGCCTCGCAGCGACCGGCATATCATGGGCCGAGCGCGGCCGGTCCGGCCGCCCGGGATGCACGACACCACCTAGCGCGCCTGTCCAGACCTGAGGTATCACCTGTGCGAGCCCCGTATCGACGTGTCCTGGCGGTCGTGACCACGGCCGTCTTCGCGCTCTCGCTCGGCATCGCGTCAGCGGGCCTGGCCCAGGACGCCACGCTCGACCCGGGTGTGACCATCGAGCCCGATGCCACGCCCAGCCCGTTCTGCGGCGTGCTGACCGCGGACGAGGCGACCGCGGCGCTCGGCGTGCCGCTGACCATCGGCACGAGCAGCGAGACCGATTGCTCCTACGACTCGGACTTCCAGACCAGCGATGTGAGCCTGAACGCGCGGCGCGAGGACGGGCCCATCAGTGATGACTATCCCAAGTCCTACTATCCCGATGGCGTCGACCTCCAGGTCGCGGGCCACGTCGCCTTCTACGTGGCTGACGGCACTATCCTGTTCGTGGACGAGGGCAGCAACGACCAGCTGTTCGTGCTCCAGCTCTTCGGCACCCCACCCGACTCGATCGACGTCCAGGCGGCGCTCACAGCGCTGGCGGAGCAGGGGCTGCCACGGTTGGCCGGCATCCCACTGCCGCCCGAGCCGAGCGTCGCACCCGAGCCCTCATACCTCGGGGACGCGGAGCTGGAAGCGCTCATGCCGACCGAGATCGCCGGTGTCCCGGTCGATGTCGAGTCGATGTCGTTCGCCGAGTACCTGGGCCCGATCGATCCCGGCGATACCGCCAGCCAGGACGCCCTCAAGCAGCTCCAGGACGCCCTCGCCACACGGGGCAAGACGATCGACGACCTGAGCATGGGGTTTGCGTCATTCGCCACCGAGGACGCGTTCGGGGGCATCACGGCCGTCCGGCTCAAGGGTGCCGACATCGCCCAGTTCCAGGATGACCTGCTGCCGCTGCTGCTCAACGACGTGTTCGACCCGCAGCAGACGCCGACGACCATCGCCGGCAAGCCGGTCATCATCGTCACGGACGGCCCGCTCGAGTCCCCGTCACCCAGCGCGTCCGTCGACCCGTATGCGGTCGGCACGGACCGTGCCTACATGTACCCCAAGGACGAGATCCTCTGGTTCGTCTCGGCCGAGGAGCCGGCACTCACGGAAGTCTTCCAGAAGCTGCCCTGACGGACCGCATGGGACGGGGTCGCTGATCGGTCGCAACTGGCGGCGCGATGCCCGGGGCCGATGCCCGGCGCGTCGTTCCCTGGCGCGCGTCTGGTAGTCGCGAGATGGCACATCCGGGCACGCCGGTACGTCCTCACGCCAGGTCAGCCGCTGCCCGCGCGACTGGTACTCGCCGGTCACGCCAGACCGTGGCGGATCGGCGTGTGGCAGTCGCACCTGGGTCACCCGCATGCCCGGATGGCGGGTCGCCGGTGCATCCCGACCCTCGGCACGGCCGTCACCACGCGGTCTCGCGACTGACAGTCGCGCGGCGTGTGGCAGACGCCCGGCAGGGTCCAGTCGCGCGGCGAGTACCAGACGCACGGCAGGGTCCGGCCGACTGCCTCAGCCAGAGCCATCCGCGGGTGGTCGGGCGCGCCTTGGCCAGCGCCCGCGGAGGCCGTCGAGGGACAGCTCGCGCTGGCCCATGATGCCCTCGGGCCGGAAGATGATGATGGCCAGGAAGAAGACCCCCAGGATGATGCCGCTCACGCCGTACAGCTGCGACTTGTCCTCCACCTCGCGGAGCGTCTCGCTCAGGGCGTAGATGACGACCGCGCCCAGGACGGAGCCGGTCACGGACCCCAGGCCGCCCACCACGAGCATGGTGATGACCTCGAACGTGATGTCGAAGTAGAAGACGGACGGCGAGAACGCCGGGATGAAGTGGGCGTAGAGGGACCCGGCGACGGCGCCGAAGAAGGCGCTGATGACGAACGCCAGCAGGCGTGGACGGAGGATGGGGATGCCCACCGACTGCGCCGCCCACTTGTCAGCGCGCTGGGCGAGCATCTGGCGTCCCCAGGGTGAGCGCTTGATGCGCCAGACGACATAGATCGTGACCACCGCCCAGCCCCAGGTCCACCAGAGGTCGGTGAACGGGGTGACGCCGGAGAAGGTCCGCGATCCCCGGGTGAGGCTGTCGGCGTTGATGAGGATGACCCGCACGATGACCAGGAAGCCGAGCGTGGCGACCGCCACGAAGTTGCCCGACAGTCGCATGATCACAGCACCGACGGCGAGCGCGATGAGCGACACCAGGAGCCCCGCGATGATGGTCGCGATGAGCCAGCCGAGCGGGAACGGGCCGACCATCTGGCTGAGGCTGAGGCCTGCCAGCCAGCCCGGCAGGTCCGGCAGCAGGGACGCCTTCTTCTCGAGGCTGAGCGTCAGGATGGCCGAGATGTAGACGCCCAGGGCCATGAACCCGATGTGGCCGAGCGAGAACAGGCCCGTGAAGCCGCTGATGAGGTTAAGGCTCACGGTGAGGATGACGAAGATGCCCAGCAGGATCGCCCGGCTCTCCCAGACCGCGGAGCCGGAGCCCTGGACCAGGCCGAGCGCCACGATGAGGCCGCCGATCATGAGCAGGCTGCCGAGCAGCCGCCGGTCGACGCTCATGGCGTCTCCTCCCGGGCGCGGCCACGCAGGATGCCGTTGGGCCGGAAGAGGAGCATCAGGATGAGGAACACGAACACGAAGGCGTCGCGGTAGCTGGCCAGCGAGCTGGGCAGGACCTGCGCCAGGACGTCGTGCATCTCGGGCGAGACCGTCCCCGGCGGCAGGATGTCGGCGATGCCCGCGAACGTCGTCGGGATGACCTCCAGGAAGGCCAGCAGGTACGCCCCGAGGACCGCACCGGAGAGGCTGCCGAAGCCACCGATGACCGCGGCGATGAACGCCTTGAGCACCGGCGTGAAGCCCAGGTACGGATTGATCTGGCCCGCCTGCGAGGCATACAGGTAGCCCGCGACCGCGGCCAGCCCGGACGCGATGGCGAATGCGACCATGACCACCCGGTTGACCCGGATGCCCATGAGGCGGGCCGCGGGCAGGTCCTCGGCAACGGCCTGCATCGAGAGGCCCATGCGGGTCCGGGTCACGAACACGGTCAGCAGCAGCAGCAGGACGGTGCCGATGATGAAGCTCGCGACGTTGAGCTTGGGCACCAGCAACGGGCCGATGGCCATCGCGCCCGAGAGCAGCTCCGGCGCCGGGAAGGAGATCTGGACCGGCTTGCCCGCGAGGCGGCTCACGAGCAGCGCCGAGTTCTGGAGGATCTGGCCGACCGCGAAGGAGCTGAGCAGCAGCGCGACCTCGGGGCCGCCGCGGAGCGGGCGGTAGGCCACGCGCTCCATGGTCAGGCCGATGAGGATCGTGCCCGCGACCATGATGACCAGCGCCGGGAGGATGGGCAGCCCAGCGAAGCCCGCGAATACGAACAGGTAGACCGCGATCATCATCATGTCGCCGTGGGCGAAGTTGATGAGCCGCAGGATGCTGAAGATGAGCGCCAGGCCCACGGCCATCATCGCGTACAGGCTGCCCGCGCTCAGGGCGTTGGTGATCTGCTGCAGGAAGTAGTCGCCCACGTCAGTGGCCCAGATACGACTGCTCGATGCGCGGGTCGTGGCGGAGGGTGGCCGCCGGTCCCTCGATGGTGACCCGGCCCGTCTCCATCACATAGACGCGATCGGCGGAATCGAGCGCGTGGTGGACGTTCTGCTCCACGAGCAGCATCGTCAGGCCGCCCGCCTTGAGGTCATCGATGATGCGGAACACCTGCTCCACCATGAGCGGCGCAAGCCCCAGCGACGGCTCGTCGAGGATGAGCAACCTGGGCGCGCTCATGAGGGCGCGAGCGATGGCGAGCATCTGCTGCTCACCCCCCGAGAGGGTGCCGGCGGGCTGGGTCAGCCGCTCCCTGAGTCGTGGGAACAGCTCCAGCATCCGCTCGATGTCCCGGTCGGCATCCGCCGCTGGGCGGCCGATGCCGCCCACCACGAGGTTCTCCCGCACCGTCATCCGGCCGAAGACGCGGCGGCCCTCAGGGCATTGGGAGATGCCGAGGGCCACGATCCGGTCGGTCGATGCGCTCGTGATGTCGGCGCCCTCGTAGTGGATGGTCCCTGCACGGGCACGCATCAACCCCGAGATGGTCTTGAGCAGGGTGGACTTGCCCGCACCGTTGGAGCCGATGATGGCCACGGTCTCGCCGGCCTCGACCCGGAGCGAGGCGCCATCGACCGCGCGGATGCTGCCGTAGTAGACGCTCAGCGAATCGATGGCGAGCATCGCCTCAGCCATGCCGCGCCTGCCCCAGGTACGCCCGCACGACCTCGGGGTCGTTGCGCACGACGCTCGGCGGACCCTCGGCGATGAGCACGCCGTAGTTGAGCACCTGGATGGTGTCACAGAGGCCCATGACGAGCGGGATGTCGTGGGCGACCAGGACGATGGTGATGCCCCGGTCGTCCCGGAGGCGGCGGATGAGCGCGAGCAGGTCCGCGGTCTCGGTCGGGTTCATGCCCGCGTTGGGCTCGTCGAGCATGAGCACCCGCGGCTCGGTGGCCACCGCGCGGGCGATCTCCAGTCGGCGCTGGTCGCCGTAGGGCAGGCTGCGCGCGACGCGCTCCGCCCGATCGGTCAGGCCGACGAGCTCCAGCAACGCGGCCGCACGCGCGGTGATGTCCCGCTCGCGCGCGCGGAAGCCGGGGGTCGACAGCATCGCGGCCCAGAACGGTCCCGGCTCGTGACGCTGGCTGGCCACCCGGATGTTGTCGATGACCGACATGTCAGCGAACAGCCGGATGTTCTGGAACGTCCGGGCGATGCCCGCCTGGGCCACCTGGGCCGGCTGGAGCTCCGTGATCTCATGGCCCGCGAGCGAGATGCTGCCGGTCGTCGGGCGGACCATCCCCGAGAGCAGGTTGAACAGGGTCGTCTTGCCCGCGCCGTTGGGCCCGATGACACCGTGGATACGACCCTGCGCCAGATCGAGCGAGTAGTCCGAGAGCGCCAGGAGGCCCGCGTATCGCTTGCTCAGGTCCCGGGCGCGCAACAGCGGCTGCGGGGTCCCTGGCCGTGATGGATCGACGGCGGCATCCACGGTCGCGTCAGCGGCCTGCTCCACCATCCCCTCCGACCTCGACGGCTACTCCCGGTGGCGCGACCGGCCGCGCCACCCTCCCCGTGGGCGACTATCGCACAGCCTCGGACGACGGGCAACGCAGCCCCGACGCGATCGGCACGGCTCGTCCCGGCCGGGTCCCGCCCGCGACTCAAGCCGGCTGGCTGCCGCGGGTCAGGCGGGCTGGCGGTCGAGCGTCGAGACGCGCTCCAGGACGCCGCTGTTGGCGGAGCGATACGCCGCGTGGAGGATCTCCACGGTACGTGCCCCGAGCTCGGCCGGCGAGTTGTTGGCCGGGGAGCGCCCCAGGCCCGCATCGACCACGGCGTCGATGGGCCCCCGGCAATCGTAGAGGCCGGCATCCGGCTCCAGGGGGACCCGGAGGTCGTCGCCCGGCCGGTAGCGCCAGAGGATGTTCTCGCGCAGGTCGAGCTGGAACTGGCCCTTCGAACCGACCGCCCGGACCTCCACCGCGTGGCGATTGTTCGCTCCCCCGAGGTGGCTCGAGGCGCCGCTCATGGTGCCGATGGCGCCATTGGTGAAGCGCATCGCGACCGCGTCATGGAGCTCGACCTGGGCGCCCATGGGCGCCGTCATGAGCGCGAACACGTCCTGGCCACGGAGGTCCGTGAGCCACAACGCGACGCCCAGGAGATGGGTCAGCTGCGCCTGGCCGTAGCCCCCGCCGCTCGTCTCGGGCCGCGACCAGGTGTCCGCCTGGGGGACGGTCGCGGGGTCCGCACCGGGATAGTCGCCGGTCTCGGACAGCAGCTCCCGAGTCACCGAATCCATGTGTAGCGCCACCTGCTCGATGTCGCCGATGCCGTCGTCGTGCATGATCCGATGCGCCTGGATGACCATCGGGCGGTAGTTCCAGCCGTAGGAGACGAACAGCTGCCTGCCGGTGCGCTTGACGGTCTGGTCGAGGTCCCAGGCATCGGCCGGATCGATGGTGAACGGCTTCTCGCACATCACGTGGGCACCGGCCTCGAGGGCGGCCTTGGCCTGCGCGAAATGGTGGCCTGGCGGGCTGCCGACGACGACGATGTCCGGCTTGGCGGCGATGACCTCGTGCCAGTCGTCGGTCGCCTGCTCGAAGCCGAAGTCGTCCTTGATCCGATCCAGGAGCACCGGATTGCGCCGATTGACGATGGTGAACTCCACCTCGCCCGCATCCCGGCGCCGGACGAGATTGGGCAGGTGCGAGCTGACCGTCCAGGAACCCGCGCCGATGACGCCCAGCCGCAACCTGGCCATGGTGCTCTCCTCCTGCGTCGCTGCCAGAGCCGCCGCCAGCAGCATGCGATCCCCCTCGGACTCGGCACGCGCCGGGTCCAGGACCGAGTGGAAACGATTGTCGTCGATGGTAGCACCGGCGACATCGCGCGCGGCCCCGTCGCGTCGCGTGGCCGCGTGGCGCCGTCCCGCGGGCCCGGGGCACGTACGACGGGCCCGCGGGACCATCCCGTTACCATGCCCTGCCATGCAGCGCACGGAGACCACCGCGACCCCTGCCACCCGCGTGCTGGGTGCCGTTGCCGTGTTCTGCGGGTCACTCTCCGGCACCGACCCGGTGTACCTGGGCGCGGCGGGTGCGCTCGGTGCCCTGCTTGCCAGACGGGCCATCACGCTCGTCTATGGCGGGGGCCGCGTGGGCCTCATGGGCGCCGTCGCGGATGGCGCGCTGGCCGCCGGTGGCACCGTCATCGGGGTCATCCCCCAGGCGCTCGTCGACCGGGAGCTCGCGCATCCGGGCGTCACGGAGCTGCGCATCACCGACTCCATGCACGAGCGCAAGGCACTCATGGCCTCGATGGCGGACGGGTTCGTGGCACTCCCCGGCGGTGCTGGCACGCTCGATGAGCTGTTCGAGGCATGGACCTGGACGATGCTCGGCATCCATCGCAAGCCGTGTGCCGTACTCGACGTCGAGGGCTTCTACGCCGGCCTTCGATCGCACGTGACGCGCATGACGAGCGCGGGATTCATCCGCCCGGAGCACGCCACCGGCCTCCTGTTCGCGTCGGATGGGGAGTCGCTACTGGACGCCATGGCGGGCTGGCAGGCGCCGCCGCCCAAGTGGACCGCGGAGCCACCGGGCCCCTGAGGTCGAGCCGCGAGGCCGGCGGCCGCGCCGTGCCAGGTGACCGCCACGGGCGGATCGGCGACCGGCAGCCGCGGGCGGATCGCCACAGCGATGGACTGCGGCGCTAGACTGGCTGGAAACGTGTGCAGCCCGGTCGGCGGACCAAACGGGTGCCAGGGTCCTGGCGGACCTCGGGCAGAGAGCCGCGGGCGATCGAACGTCGTTCAGCCCTGAGGAGTCCGAGCCGCATGGACAAGATCGCGAAGGTCGAGCCGATCCCGGTGAGCTATCCGGAGCCCAACGATTTCAACGCGCTCCGGCACCTGTGCCTGGTGAAGATCACCACCGAGGATGGGGTCGTGGGATGGGGGGAATCCATCACCCAGTTCCCGGAGGCGAACTTCGCGGTCAAGGCCATCATCGATGGCATGGCCGAGCGTGTCGTGGGTAGGGACCCGCTCGAGAACGGCGCGATCTGGCATGCCATCCGGGACAAGGCCTGGTGGTACGGCTACGGCGGCGGCATCGCGAGCTATGCGGTCGCCGCCATCGACATGGCCCTCTGGGACATCAAGGGCAAGCTGCTGGACACCAGCGTGCTCAACCTCATCGGTGGCGCGGTCCACGAGAAGCTGCCCGTCATCGCGTCCTGCCACGCCCACTACGAGGACATCGGCGCGATGGTGGAGGAGGCCCAGGAATGGGTGGCGCCGGGCCTCCATGGCGTCAAGGTCGGCTTCGGCAAGCGCGGCGATGCCCGCCTCGGCTACGAGCACGACCGGGACGTGGAGTACATGCGCCGGATGCGCGAGGGACTCGGCCCGAAGGCGTGGCTCATGATCGACTGCGGCTGGAACGTGAAGTGGGACGTCACCACCGCCGTCCGTCGCGTCCGGGCGTTCGAGGAGTACGACCTCGCCTGGATCGAGGAGCCGCTTGGCGCCTGGGATCCGGAGGGCTACGCCAACCTGCGCAGCAAGACCACGACGCTCATCGCGTACGGTGAGAAGGAATGGAACCTCGACGGCTTCGAGCGAGTGCTCCAGACGGGCACCGTGGACGTCGTGGGCATCGACCCGGGACGCGCGGAAGGCATCTCCGGCTTCAAGCGGGCGGCGGAACGAATCGAGTACTACCGGCGGCAGGCCAACGCCCATGCCTGGTCGAGCGCCATCTGCTCCGCGGCGAGCCTGGCCATGAGCTTCAGCTCGCCGGCGTTCAAGCTGTTCGAGTTCAAGCCGCTGCGCAACCCGATGCAGCACGAGCTCGTGACCGAGCCCTTCGAGCACGTCGACGGCTGGGTCTATCCACCCACGCGGCCGGGGCTGGGCATCGAGGTCATCGAGGAGGTCGTGGACCGGTACCGCAGCGAGAAGGTCCTGGCGGGGGTCTGACAGCAGCCCGATCCGGGCGAAGGGGAGGTTGGTGCGATGACCTGGAGCGTGGGCGCCGGTCTGGACGGCAAGGGCGTCATCGTCACGGGCGCAGCGGGTGGCATCGGCAAGGCCGTGGCACATGCGTTCTCGACCACGGGCGCCAAGGTGATGGCGGTGGATCTCGACCTGGCCAGGACCCAGGAGGTCGTGGATGGCTTCGAGGGCAGCGGCCACGTGGCCGTGGCGGCCAACCTGGGTGATCTGTCGGGACACGCCGCGCTCATCGCCCGTGCCCGCGAGGAGCTGGGCAACCTGTACGTGCTCGCCAACCTCGCGGCAGTTCTGCGTCGGCGCGGCAGCCTGGACGAGGTGACGGAGGAGGACTGGGACTTCCAGCACGACATCAACCTCAAGGCGGCGTTCTTCCTGTGCCGGGCCGCGGGTGACGCGATGATCGAGCAGGGCAAGGGCGGCCGGATCATCACCTTCAGCTCCCAGGGCTGGTGGACCGGCGGGTTCGGCGGCTCGGTGGCGTATGCGGCGACCAAGGGTGGCGTCACGAGCATGACCCGCGGACTCGCGCGAACCTTCGGCGCGCACGGCATCACGGTCAACACCGTCTCGCCCGGCCAGGTCCACACGCCGATGCTCATGACCGGTCTTTCGCCCGAGGTCTACGAGTCGATGAAGAAGCAGACGCCCCTGGGCTACGTCGCCGAGCCCGAGGAGGTGGCCGGGCCGGTCGTGTTCCTGGCGTCCGACCACGCCAGGTACATCACCGGCTCGACGATCAACGTCTCCGGTGGCTTCCTGATGTATTGATGCCCCGGGGCAGCGGGGCGGGGCGGGGCGCGGGCTATCTCACCGGGCAGGCCATCAACGTGGCAGGCGGCGTCATGACGTGCTGAGCACGATGCGGGTGATGGAGCTGCCGGGCGTGGGGCAGCCGCTCCGACCGGCGTCCCGGCCGATCCCCGCGCCGGGTCCTGGCGAGGTACGGCTGCGGGTCGAGGCGTGCGGGGTGTGTGGCTCGGACCACTTCCTCCAGGCCGGTGGCTTCGGGCCCCGGATCCGCTTCCCCATCGTGCCCGGCCACGAGGCGGCCGGCCGGGTCGACGCGCTCGGCGCAGGCACGGAAGGATGGGCCGCGGGCGACCAGGCGGCCATCTACTACATCACGACCCCGTCGGGCGACCCGTGGGCGGCCGCGGGTCGGCCGAACATCAGCCCCCACGTCACGCGCATGGGCGTCGATGTGGACGGCGCGTTCGCCGAGTACGTCATCCGACCCGTGGCAGCGCTCGTGCGGCCCCGTGCACCGGTGCCACCGGAGGTGCTCGCCGTGCTCACCGACGCGGTGGCGACCCCCATCCATGGCCTGAAGCGCATCGCCCGCCTCCAGCGCGGGGAGTCGCTCGTGGTGCTGGGGGTCGGCGGGCTCGGCTCGAGCGCCGTGCAGCTGGGCAAGGCGTTCGGCGCCCGGGTCATCGCCGTCACCCGTTCCGTCGCGAAGCAGGAGCTGGCCCGCCGTCTTGGCGCCGATGAGGTCGTGGCGGCCGCGGACGGGGACCCAGTGGCGACCGTGCGCGAGTTGACCGGCGGTCATGGGGCGGATGTCGTCATCCAGCTGGTGGGCGACGCGCGCGCCGATGAACAGGCGATCGCGATGGGAGCGCCCGGAGCGCGGGTCGTGCTCATCGGCGCCGCCATCGAACCATTCAGCGTCCGAGCCGCGGACATCTTCTGGCGTGAGCTGTCGGTCCTTGGCTCGCGTGGCTTCGTGCCCGACGACATCCGGGACGCCATCGATCTCTACCTCGAGGGGACGCTGGACGTCCGCCACCTCGTGGAACGGGTCCGACCACTCGAGGAGGCCAACGAGGCGCTCGAGGACCTCGTCGCCGGACGCGTCTTCCGGAGCGTCCTCCTCCCCTGAGCGATCCCTGTCGCTGCCATGTCGAGGATCGGTCGTCGGCTCCGACCTCCCGGTGACAGGCCGCCAGCAGGTATGGCCTGCGAGACCGCATCGTCCGGTTCCGGACGACATCACGAAGGAGATCGACTCGTGGGCAAGATCACCCCCTTCCTCTGGTTCGATGGCGACATCCAGCCGGCGCTCGACTTCTACGCGTCGGTGTTCGAGCACGTCCACATCGGCGACATCTCGCGCTACGGCGAAGGTGCGCCCGCGCCCGGTACGGTGATGTCCGCGAGCTTCGAGCTCGAGGGCCAGGCATTCATCGCCCTCAACGGTGGCCCGGGCCACGGGTTCACCGACGCCATCTCGTTCTTCGTCCGGGCCGACACCCAGGCAGAGATCGACCGGCTCTGGGATCGACTCACCGGGGACGGTGGCGAACCGGGGCAGTGCGGCTGGCTCAAGGACCGGTTCGGGGTGTCGTGGCAGGTCATCCCTGCCACGCTCACCGACCTGCTCAGCGACCCCGATCCCGGGCGCGCCGCTCGGGCGATGGCCGCCATGCTCCAGATGCGCAAGATCGACATCGCTGGCCTGCAGGCCGCCGCCGACGGCGCATAGGGGGCGTCGCCTCGCGTCGACGTCGGGGTCGCTCAGTGCCCGTCGATGCGCAGCGAGCCCGACCCGGCACCCGGCGCGAGATAGCTGCGCAGCCCTTCATCCAGGGGCGTCAATCGCCGAGGCATCCGGTCCAGCAGGGGCTGGATGTCCACGGTGGCGGGCTGGTTGATGAAGTCGATCGCGGCCGGCGTGAGGGGTGGTGACGGGAGCAGGGCCAGGGGTGCGGCCATGAGCTTGATGAGTGGCGTGGGCCCGGGGATGACCGGGCGTCGGAGCTCGGCGGCCGCGAGCGCCCGGCCGATGACCTGGCGCATCGAGAGGGTCTCCGGACCACCGACCTCGAACACCTGGTCGACGGCCGCTGGGTCGACCAGGCTGTCCGCGGCGAGACGGGCGATGTCGTCCACGAACACGGGCGCGAGCTGCTGGGTGCCGAAGTTGGTCATGGGCACCATCCGCAGCTTCCGGGCGAACCCGACGAACCGGTTGAGCGACACGTCCCCCGGGCCGTAGATCCAGGTCGGCCGGATGATGGTCCAGGTGAGCCCACTGCCGCGGACGGCCTCCTCGGCTCTCCACTTTGCCCGGAACCAGTGGCGCCGGGCATCGGGTGCCGCGCCCGCGCCGGAGAGGTAGACGACCCGGGCCACCCCCGCGGCCTGCGCCGCGGCGATGAGATGCGCCGTTCCCTGGGCGTCGACGGCCTCGAACGTGCGGCCCTTGCGGGGCGCCTCGATGGGGGAGTTCGGGAAGGCGAGCGCGATGACGAGCAGGTCGACGCCCGCGAGCGCCGTTGCGAGACCCTCTGCCTGGGTCACGTCCGCCGTGCGCAGCTCCACGTCATCGGGAAGCGGACCGCGAGCAGCCTCGCCCCGATGGGAGAGCACGACGACGCGATGGCCCCGGCGGTGCAGCTCGGCCGCGATCGCGCCACCCACGAACCCGGTACCGCCGGCGACGGCGATCCGCCGCTCGTCCGGGTTCGGGGTCGAGGCCGCGAAGACGGCATCGATGGTCCGTTCCCGGTGGCCGAAGATGCGTTCCAGCTCGCCTCGGACCACGAGCCGATGCGCCAGGTCACCCAGCGGCCCGAGCGGCAGCTGGTACTCGATGGTGTCCGAGACGCGTGTCCGACCATCGACCGCCTCGAAGGTGTGGGTATGCTCCCAGCGGCGGTAGGGGCCGCGGAGCTGGATATCCGTGAACCGGTGCGGAGGGTCGTAGCTCGTGATGCCCGTGCGCCAGGTCACAGGGATGCCCAGGAGCGGCCGCAGCCGATAGTCGATGTGCAGCCCATCGCGCATCTCGAAGTCGTCGGACAGGAACTCGAAGCGCATGCCCGGCGGTGTGATCCGGCCAAGGTTGCGTGGCTCCGCGAAGAAGCGGAAGACGTCTTCGATGGGGCGGGCGATGGTCTGGCTCGCGCGCAGGACATGGGTGCTCATGGGTCGGACTCGTATGTGACAGGTTCGTACACAGTATGTCGAGGATGGTAGGCGTCGCCTATGGTGCATGTCAAGTGTTTGTCCATGGTATCGTGCCGAACCATGTACACCATCCGTCAGGCGTCCATCCGCGCAGGCGTCCCCGTGGCGCTGCTCCGCCAATGGGAGCGGCGGTACGGGATCGTCCAGCCGGCCCGGACGGCGTCGGGGTACCGCCTCTACGACGAGGCCGCGATCGCTCGTCTGCAACGGATGCGGTCGCTCGTGGACGACGGCTGGACGCCGAGTGCAGCCGCCGCCGCCCTGCTCGCCGGGGGCGACGTGCCGCCGGCCTCGCTCCCCGAAGCCACGGCCCCGTCGGCGACGGCGACCGGTGACCCCGGGGCGGACCTCGTGGCGGCGCTCGTCGTGGCTGCCGGTGCCCTGGACATGGCGCGCATCGATGCCCTGCTGGACGAGATGTTCGCGCGCGGCACCTTCGAGCACACCACCGAGCAGCTCGTGCTGCCCGCCCTGCGACAGATCGGGGACGCCTGGGCAGCCGGCCGCGGCGACGTCGCGGCGGAGCATGCGGTCAGCCATGCCGTCCTCCACCGCCTGGGTGCCGCCTACCAGGCGGCGGGCCGCGTCGTCCCGGGGCGTCGCCCGGTCCTCGTGGGCCTGCCACCCGGCTCCCGTCACGAGCTGGGGGCGCTGGTCTTCAGTGTCGCCGCTCGTCGGTCCGGTCTGCCGGTGCTGTTCCTGGGCGCTGACCTGCCCGCGCGGGACTGGATCGATGCGGTCGCCCACAGCGACGCGGTGGCTGCGGTCATCGGCGTCGTGACCCCGGCCGATGTGGGACCTGCGATGGAGGTCGCCGCGGCCCTGCACGCCGCGCATCCGGGCCTCGTGATCGCATTCGGCGGGACGTCGAGCCCAGCGACCCCGCGTTCCGATGCGTATCTGCGACTGCCTCAGGCGTCGGCCGATGCGGTCGACATCCTGGCCTCGACGCTCGCTGCTGACCCGGTCACCGGCGGACGAGGATCCGGCCGCTCCCCGGTCTAGGACTCGGCCTGACCCGCCGAGTGCGGGTCGAGGGCCGTGCGACCGACCGATCCGGTCTCGGTCGCGGCACGCGCCCGGCTCGCCCGGGCCATCGCCTCCTGGTGATCGAGGACGGCATCCATCCGTCGACCCTCGATCTCCTCCGATCGCAGCCATGCGACCACGGCCAGGATCATCGCGATGAGGAATACCAGGTCACCGCCCGCCCACATGATGCCGCCCGCCCAGGCCTGGTCATCGAGGGGTGTCTGGCCCCAGTTCCGCTGGAGGGTCGCGTAATGGGTGTAGAGCACGGTGGTGGCGGAGAAGATCGCCAGGCCCAGGAACGAGCTGAAGGGCATCCCGACCATGAGGTACCCGATGCGCATCGGGTGTGACAGCCGCCGTGGCGCCGGATCGACCCCGATCACCGGCCACCAGAACAGGAGCGCCGCCCCCAGGTACATCAGGTGCTCCAGCTCGTGGATGAGGGGGTTCTCCAGGGCGGCGTCGAACAACGGGCTGAAATGGCTCGCCCACATCACGACCGCGAACAGGGTCCAGGCCACGAACGGGTTGCTGAGCGTCCGGACCACGCGCGAGTGGAGCACCGGCAGGATCCAGCGCTTGCGCACCTCAGGGGACGACGCCCGGAGCAGCACCGTCACGGGTGCCCCCAGCAGCAGCAACGGGGCCGCGACCATGGTCAGCAGCAGGTGCTGGCTCATGTGCACCGTGAACAAGGTCGTGTCGTAGGCGCCGATGACCGACTGCGTGGCCAGCAGCAGCACGCCCAGCCCGGCCATCCAGCACCAGGTGCGACGGCGCGGCACCGGGTTCGCGGGATGCGCCGCATTGACCGACCGGACGAGCGTCAGGTACGCCCACGCCGCCAGGAGCAGCGGCAGCCAGACCTCGATGTCGAACGACCAGCCCGTCAGCAGCATCCCGAGGTCCGGGGGAACGGGCGCGATGCCGTGCGCGGCGGCGACCGCGGGGAGCACCAGGACGGCCACCAGGGCCAGGCCGGCAGAAGTGGCCGCCAGCCTGGGCCGGCCGGGGTGACCAGGAAGTGCTCGCCCGGCGTGCGCGACGCCTGACATCCGATGGGCGCGCGACCGCGCCGGAGTACGGGCTACGGAGCGGGACATCACGCCGTATCATAGGCCGGTCTTTTGCCCAGCCCAGGAATCACGGGGGAGTCCTTGCGCGTCATCTCCGCGGCTCGCGCCGCGACCCGGTACCTGTCGTGGATCGGTCTCGCGACGCTGGCGGCCCTGGTGCTGTTGGGCTGTGCGACGCGCAGTGACGACCATCCGACGAGCGCTGGCACGCCCGCCATCCTTCCGGGCAACGTGGTCACGGAGCAGGGACGCCTGGCGGCGGACCTCTACCTCCCGATCTTCATCATCGCGTGCATCGTCTTCGTGCTCGTCGAGGGGCTCCTGATCACCGTCGCCATCCGCTTCCGACGCAAGCGTGGCGACACGGAGCTGCCGGGCCAGCGCCACGGCAACAATGTGCTCGAGGTCCTCTGGACGGCCATCCCCGCGGTGGTCGTGCTGGCGCTCTTCCTCGTCTCGACGAGCGTGCTGCTCAAGGTCGACGCCGTCGCCGCGAACCCCGCGGTCACCGTGGACGTCACCGGCTTCCAGTGGCAATGGACCTTCGACTACAAGGACCAGGGCCTGAGCTTCACGGGTGCCGGCAAGGACGGTCCGGAGATGGTCGTGCCGGTCAACGAGACCATCGACATCCGGCTGCACGCCAATGACGTCATCCACTCGTTCTACGTGCCCCAGTTCTTCCGGAAGCTGGACGTGGTCCCCGGGCGCATCAACGAGTTCCAGGTCAAGGTGCTCGAGCAAGGCACCTTCGGTGGTCAATGCGCGGAGTTCTGTGGCCTCTCCCACTCGGACATGTACTTCACGGTGCGTGCCGTCGACCGGGCCACGTTCGACCAGTGGGTCGCGGACGAGCAGGTCAAGGCAGCCGCGACACCGGAGCCGCAGCCCAGCGAGGGCCCCGGCGTGCCGGCCGCGACCACACTCTCGGTCAGCGCCTCGGACAACCTCAAGTTCGACCAGTCCACGCTGAGCGCACCGGCCGATCAGCCTCTGACCATCGACTTCGCCAACCTGGACCCGGTGAACCCCCACAACGTGTCCATCAAGGGCGCCAACCCCGACGGCACCGACTGGATCGGGCTGCCCATCGCCCAGGCGGGCCAGAACGCGGTCTACAAGGCCCCGGCCCTCAAGGCAGGGACATACACCTTCTACTGCAGCGTGCATGCCAACATGACCGGCACGCTCACGGTCCAGTAAGCGAGGAACGGCATGGCTTCCACCGCGCTCCCGCAGGCCCAGTCCTACCGCAGGGCTGCTGTCTACGACTGGATCACCACGGTCGACCACAAGAAGATCGGGATCATGTACGTGATCACGAGCTTCTTCTTCTTCCTCGTCGGTGGCGTGCTCGCGCTCGTCATCCGGAGCGAGCTGGCGGCGCCCGGACTGCAGTTCGTGAGCGAGGCGACGTACAACTCGATCTTCGGGCTGCACGCCATCAACATGATCTTCCTGTTCGTGATGCCGATGCTCACGGGCCTCGGCAACTACGTGGTGCCACTCCAGGTGGGCGCCGCGGACATGGCCTTCCCGCGCGTCAATGCCCTCTCGCTGTGGGTGTTCCTCGCCGGCGGCCTGCTCATCGAGTCATCGTTCCTGTTCGGCGGTGCGCCGGTCGGCTGGACCATGTACGCGCCGCTGTCCACCCACGTACCGGAGACTGGTGTCAACCTGCTGGTGCTGGGCCTGATCATGACCGGCATCAGCTCCATCCTGGGTTCCATCAACTTCCTGGTGACCATCTTCCGGCTGCGCGCTCCGGGCATGGGGCTGCTGCGGATGCCGATGTTCTGCTGGGCCCAGCTCGTCACCAGCGTCCTGCTGCTGTTCTCCATCCCGGTGGTCACGGCGGGCCTGGTGATGATCTTCATCGACCGCAACTACGGCGGTGGCTTCTTCGAGCCGTCCCTCGGCGGTAACCCGATCCTGTGGCAGCACGTGTTCTGGTTCTTCGGTCACCCGGAGGTGTACATCCTCATCCTGCCGGCCTTCGGCATCGTGAGCGAGATCGTGCCTGTGTTCTCGCGAAAGCCGCTGTTCGGCTACAAGGCGTTCGTCATCGCCACCGCGTCCATCGGCGCCCTGGGCTTCACGGTCTGGGCCCACCACATGTTCACGACGGGCGCGGTGTACCTGCCCTTCTTCAGCTTCTTCACGTTCCTCATCGCGGTGCCCACGGGCATCAAGTTCTTCAACTGGCTGGCCACGATGTGGGGCGGCAAGCTCAGCTTCGACACGCCGATGCTGTACGCGTGCGGCTTCATCGCCCTGTTCCTCATCGGTGGCCTCGACGGCGCGTTCCTGGCGGTCGTGCCCTTCGACTTCATGGTCCAGGACACCTACTGGGTCGTCTCGCACATCCACTACGTCCTGGTCGCGGGCTCCGTGTTCGCCATCTTCGCGGCGCTGTTCTACTGGTTCCCCAAGATGACCGGACGGAAGCTCGACGAGCGGCTGGGCAAGGTCCAGTTCTGGCTGCTGTTCATCGGCACCAACCTGGCCTTCTTCCCGCAGCACCTCCTGGGCCTTGACGGCATGATCCGGCGCATCGCCGACTACTCCGCAAACGCGGGTTGGAGCGAGCTCAACTTCCTGTCGACCATCGGCGCCTTCGTCATCGCGGTGGGCGTGATGTTCTTCATGTGGAACGTGTTCAGCACGTTGCGCAAGCCGGCCGAGGCCGGTGACGACCCGTGGGATGCCAACACCCTCGAGTGGGCCACGACGAGCCCGCCACCGGTCTACAACTTCGACCACCTGCCGCCGGTCCGCTCGGAGCGCCCCGTGTTCGACTTGAAGCACCCCAACGCGGGTCATGCCCCGAGCGCCAGCCTCGCCACGACGGAGGGGTCCGTCCAGTGACCGCACCTGTCGATGGCCTGACCGCGGGCCACGGACTCCGAGACCGACTCCAGCCACGGCTCCAAGGGCATGGACATCGCCCTCATGGGCATGCTCCTGTTCATCGCCAGCGAGATCATGTTCTTCGCGGCGCTGTTCGGGGTCTACTTCAACGTCCGGGCGACCGCGGCGGTCTGGCCACCGGAAGGCACCGAGTTCATCAGCTGGCAGGGCAGCGGCCTCTTCGGCCTGGGCCTGTCGGTGCTCATCACCATCATCCTGGTGAGCAGTTCGTTCACGATGCAGTGGGCGACCGACCAGATCCGCAAGGGTGATCGGACGGGCATGAACCGGGGTCTCGCGGTCACGCTGGGCCTGGGCATCGCGTTCCTGTGCCTGATGATGTTCGAGTACTACATGCTCGTGTCGACGGAAGACTTCGGCATCAACAGCGGCGTCTATGGTTCGTTGTTCTACGTCATGACGGGCTTCCACGGCGCCCACGTCCTGGGCGGCATCGTGGGTATCGCGGTCGTGCTCGCGCGCGGCATGCGTGGCCAGTTCTCGAAGGAGCACCACGTCGCCGTGGAAGCGGTCCACTACTACTGGCACTTCGTGGACGTGGTCTGGGTGTTCCTGTTCCTGACCATCTACGTGCTGCGGTAAGCGGGAGACCAGCCGATGTTCAACTGGCGGAACACCTTCGTGGTGGGGGCGTTCTTCGTGCTCGTCGGCATCATCTACTTCGTCACGCAGGGTGCCGGCACCTGTGCTCCCGAGATGACCCACTGCACGAGTCGGACCCTCGACCTTACCGGCGTGCTGATGCTCATCCTCGCGGGTGTCTCGATGGTGTTCGGGCTGGCCGTGCTGGTCCGCGGCTCCCGCGACGTATGAGGACCGACCCGGTCCTCCAGAGCTGATCGGCGACCATGGATCCTCTGGAACTCCACCCTCGATCTCGTCAGCCAGGTCGTCACGCCCCTCTGGGCGACGCTCCTGCAATACATCCCGCTGCTGTTCCTCGGGCTGCTGCTGCTGACGCTGCTGGGCCTGGTCGCGATGTGGCATCGCAACGCCGCGCACAACGCGTCGCGCGTGCCGCGGCCCCTGCCGGCGGGCCCGGTCCCCAGCGGCGTGCACATGCCCAGCGGCTCCCTGTGGCCGTTCGTGGCGCCCATCGGCCTCGTGCTCATCTTCTTCTCGCTCGCGGTCGGCGGCGGTAGCGGCGTCTTCCTGAACATCCCCATCGCGGTCACGGGACTGCTCATCGCGGTCATCGGCGCTGCGGGCTGGTACCGGGACGCCAACCGCGAGTACGAGCAGATCGATGCCCACGACCACGGCCTGCGGCTGGTGGCCGAGACCCAGGTGGCACCTGCGCCGGTGGCCATCCCCGAGGGCATCCATATGCCCGGCCCCAGCCCGTGGCCCTTCCTCGCGCCCATCGGCCTGTTCTTCGTGTTCCTGGGTCTTGTCCTGGGTCCCCTGCTCATCCTGGCGGGCGTCGTGATGGCCCTCGCCGCGGCCGCCGGCTGGTACATCGACGCCAACCGCGAGTTCGTGCAGGTGGAAGCCGGCCACGAGGCCGAGCCGGTGACCCGCGACCCGGTCAAGGTGTTCCCCCACAAGCTGGTGCCGGTGTTCGCGGGTGTCGCCCTGGTCGCGATCGTGCTCACGCTCGGACCCTGGCTGCTGACGTTCCTGCCCAAGCAGGCCGCGGCCGGTGACCAGGGCCCGCCGGCGACGACCACGCCCTACCTGTCCGCTTCGGCGGCGACCCACTTCGACCAGGGCCAGATCGTGATCCCGGCCAACACCCCGGTGACCCTGACGTTCGACAACAAGCAGGACGGCGTGCCCCACAACGTCCACGTGGAAGACCCCGCAACGCCGGGGACGTACCTGTTCGCGGGCAAGGACATCACGGGTGTGGCGACCATCAAGTACCAGCTGCCGCCGCTGCCCGCCGGTACATACACCTACATCTGCACCATCCATCCGCCGATGACCGGGACGCTGCTCGTCAAGGCGGGATCGCCGCCGACATCCTGAGCACCGTCGACCGACGCCGGATCGCCATGGTGGCCGCCGCGGCGGTCGTCGTGGTCGTGCTTGCCGTCGCCCTCTTCGTGCCCCTCGGCGGGACGGCGCCGAGCGCATCGCCGACAGGGTCCGGGCCCATCGTCGTCGGTGGCTCACCGCTCCTGGGCAAGCCGGCCCCGGCCATCGCCCTCAAGGATCTGGACGGCAATGCCGTGACGCTCGCGGACTACGCGGGCCGTCCGGTCGTGGTCAACATCTGGGCCAGCTGGTGCGTCCCCTGCCGGGGCGAGTTCCCGCTCCTCGTGGGAGCCTATGGGGAGTACCGCGACCGGGGCCTCGAGATCCTGGGCATCGTGCATGATGACAGCGGCCCCAATGCCCGCGCGTTCGCCCAGCAGCAGGGCGCCACGTGGCCGATGCTGCTCGATGACGCCGATGTGGTGTGGCGCGACTACATCGGGCTGGGGGTCCCCCAGAGCTACTTCATCGACGGCGACGGCATCGTGCGGGCCTTCAGCCTTGGACCATTCTCGGCGGCAGGCCTGGTGGCCGACCTGGCGACGATCGTGCCACCCGCGGCCAGCCCAGGAGGGAGTCGATCATGACCACGCCAACGCGCATCCGCTGGGGGCTGCTGGGTACCGGCAACATCTGCCGCAAGCTGTTGGCGGGCGCCAGGTCGGCGAGCGCCCTGGAGGTGGTGGCGGTGGGCAGCCGCACCGATGAGCGTGCTCGCCAGTTCGCCCGCGACAACGGCATCGGCCGCGCACATGGCAGCTACGAGGCGCTGCTGGCGGACCCGGACGTGGACGCGGTGTACATCAGCCTGCCCAACTCCCTCCATCACGAATGGACGATGCACTCGCTCGCAGCGGGCAAGCACGTGCTGTGCGAGAAGCCGTACACCCGCCGACCGGCGGAGGTCGACGCGGCGTTCGATGCGGCCGAGCAGGCAGGCCTGGTGCTCGAGGAGGCGTTCATGTGGCGCCACACGCCCCAGGTACGACGCCTCCTGGAGCTGCTGCCCCGCATCGGTCCGGTGCGCACCATCCGGTCCACCTTCAGCTACGTCATCGGGGCCGAGACCGATGTCCGGGTCGCGGGTCACCTCGATGGTGGGTCGCTCATGGATGTCGGCTGCTACTGCGTGAGCGGCGCCAGGCTCGTCGCCGGGGAGCCGGAGCGGGTCATGGCGGAGCAGCTCCTGGACGCGGCCGGCGTCGAGCGTCGGATGTCCGGGCTGATGCGCTTCGCGGACGATGTCATGGCCACGTTCACCTGTGGCTTCGACTCCACCACGCACGAGACGCTCGAGGTCATCGGCCGGGATGGGCGGCTCCTGCTGCCCGATCCGTGGCACTCCACGACCGGCGTCCTCTACCTCGACGACGAGCGGATCATGGTCGAGCCAACGAACCCCTACCAGCTGGAGCTCGAGGACATGGGCGCCGCCATCCGTGGCGAACGGCCGCCACTGCTAGGTCGCGCGGACGCCCTGGGTCAGGCGCGCACCATCGAGGCGCTGTACCGCGCCGCGGACGGCCTGACGCCCGTCACTGTGGCGCGATAGCCGCGCGACGAGCGAAGCGTGGGAGGAGCGATGGCGCGTGCCAGCGTCCGTCGGGTCGAGCTGCCCGAGCTGGGGATGCCGACGGCCATGCCCCAGCTCCTGCCGTCCGTCTACCTCGCCCGGATGGACCGCTTCCGGGCGGCCGCAGCGGCGCGTGGCTTCGACCGCGTCGTGCTCTACGCCGACCGCGAGCACAGCGCCAACATCAGCTACCTGACAGGGTTCGACCCGCGCTTCGAGGAGGCCATCCTCGTGGTCGGCCCGGATGGTGAGCCGGCCATCCTCGTGGGCAACGAATGCTTCGGCATGGCCGGCGCAGCACCCCTGCCGATGCGCCGCCACCTTGATCAGGAGCTGAGCCTGCCCAACCAGCCCCGCGACCGGTCCGCAACGCTCGGGGAGATCCTGGGAGACGAGGGCGTCGTGTCCGGGGCACGCATCGGGGTCATCGGCTGGAAGACGTACGCCAACCCCTCCTGGATCGATGCGCCGTCGTACCTCGTCGATGTGATCCGGGGCCTGGTCGGCACGTCCGGCACGGTCATGAATGCCGGTGACCTGCTCATCGATCCGGCGGCGGGCCTGCGAACCACGAACGAGGTGGACCAGATCGCCGCCTTCGAGTACGCCTCCTGCCAGACCTCGGACGGGGTCCGGCGCCTGCTGTTCGGGCTGCAGCCGGGGATGACCGAGCAGGAAGCTGCCCGGCTCCTGGCCTGGAATGGCACGCCCCTCTCGTGTCACCTGATGCTGACGGCGGGACCACGCGCCACGCTCGGTCTCCTGAGCCCATCCGACCGACCCATCGAGCACGGCGACCGGTTCACGACCGCCTTCGGCATCTGGGGTGCGCTCACCTGTCGTGCGGGGTTCGTGGCCGAGGATGCCCGGGGCCTGCCTCCGGACATCACGGACTACGTGGAGCGACTCGTCGAGCCGTATTTCGGGGCGGTCGCCGAGTGGTATGAGGCGCTGCGCATCGGGCTCCCCGGGGGGGCGCTGCAGGAGATCGATCGACCGCCGGCTTGGCGATCCGTTCTTCGGCATCTTCCTCAACCCCGGCCACCTGCTCCACCTGGATGAATGGGTCAGCACGCCCGTGTCGCGCGGCTCGCGCGTACCACTGCGGTCAGGGATGGTGCTCCAGGTGGACGTCATCCCGGCGACCGGCTCCGCGTATTTCACGACGAATATCGAGGACGGCATCGCGATCGCGGACGCGGCCCTTCGTGAGGAGCTGGCGGCCTGCTATCCGGAGGCATGGGAGCGCATCCTGCGACGCCGCGGATTCATGCGCGAGTCACTCGGCATCGACCTCCAGCCGGAGGTGCTGCCGCTGTCCAATATCCCGGCGTACCTGCCGCCATTCCTGCTGCGGCCCGATCGGGTGATGACGCGCGCGCGCGCCTGAGATGCGTCGCCATCCTCATCGGTGGCAGAGGACGCATCCGGACCGTATCCATCGTGACGAAGAGTTGCTACGACGTTGACACCGAGGGTCCCTGCATGCGGTAATCTCCAGTCGTCACGACGGTGGTTCAACCGTCAGAGGAGGAAGCAGATGCACAACGCCAAACGAGGATTCGTGGGCCTCGGTGCCGCGGTAGTCGTCGCGGCAGGTCTCATCTCGACAGGTGCAGCAGTCGCACAATCCCCGGCGGCATCGATGGCCGCCCCAGTTGCCTGCACCGTCGGCGTCTCGTGGAACAACTTCCAGCAGCCACGCTGGGCAGCCCGCGACAAGCCGGCCATCCAGGGCACGGTCGAGGCAGGCGGCGGCACGTACATCGATGCGGACGCGAACCTGAGCACCCAGCAGCAGATCACGGACGTCAACACGCTCATCGAGAAGGGCGCCAACGTCATCATCCTGCTTGCCCAGGACAACAAGGCCGTGGGGCCGGCCCTCGAGGCCGCCGCGGCAGCCGGCGTCCCGGTCATCGCGTATGACCGGCTCATCGAGGATCCGAGCATCCTCTACCTCACCTTCGATAACGTCGGCGTCGGCAAGGCCGAGGCAGACGCGATCATCGCCAAGGTGCCCAAGGGCAACTACGTCCTCATCAAGGGCGACCCGGGCGACCCGAACGCATCCACCTTCCTGCCCGCTGGTTGGGATCAGGCCGGCCTGAAGGACAAGGTCGCGTCCGGTGACATCAAGATCCTGGCCGATCAGTCGACTGACGCCTGGAAGACGGATGTCGCCCAGAACAACATGGAAGCGATCATCGACAAGGCCAACACGGACGGCAACAAGATCGACGCCGTCCTGGCTGAGAACGACAGCACCGCCCTGGGCGTGGTTGCCGCCCTCACGGCCAAGAACTATGGCGTCGTGCCGGTCAGCGGCCAGGATGGCGACCCCGCCAACCTGAACAACGTCGCCAAGGGCCTCCAGTACGTGGACGTCTGGAAGAACAGCACCAACCTGGGCAAGGTGGCTGGCGCCGCCGCCCTCCAGCTGTGCGCCGGGACGGCCATGACTGCCGTCACGACGCCCGCCGATCTGGATCCGGCTGCCGTCCCGGCCGCTGGGACCACGGCTGTGCCGTTCACGACCCCCGACGGGACGACGGTCAGCTCGCTCATCCTGACGCCCACACCGATCACCGCCGACAACCTCCAGCTCGTGCTGGACGCCGGCTGGATCACCAAGGACGACCTGTGCAAGGGCGTCGACGCGGCGACGGCTCCGGCCGCCTGCAAGTAACGCTCACGCTCGCGTCGTAGCGAGACCCAAGGCGCCCTGCGTTCACGGATCACGTGACGCAGGGCGCTTCTTCACAGATGACACCCGGGACCGACGATGACTGAGATCACCGGCACAGCGCCCGACCAGGCAGAGGGTCGGTCTCCGCGTTCCCTCCGAGGGCTGATCGCGGCGACCGAGATCGATCTGCGCCTGTTCGGCATGCTGATCGCGCTCATCGCGATCCTGCTCGGCTTCGGTCTGGTCACCGGCGGCTCGTTCCTGAAGCCGACCACGTTCATCACGCTCTCCGTGCAGACGGCGGTCGTGGCCATCATGGCGACGGGCATGGTGCTCATCATCGTGTCGCGCAACATCGACCTGTCAGTCGGGTCGATCGTGGGCGTCGTGGCGATGGCATACGCGCTGCTGATGACGGACTGGCTGCCGAACATCCTCGGACTCGGCGTGGGCAATCCGCTCATCTGGATCCTGGCACTGGCCGTCGGCATGGCCCTTGGCGCCGGCATCGGTGCCGTCGAGGGCTTCATCATCGCCTACATCGGCGTGCCCTCCTTCATCGTCACCCTCGGCGGGCTGCTCGCCCTGCGAGGTGTGGTGTGGCTGATGTCGAGCGGCGCGGCCGTGGCCGGTCTGGACGACACCTTCAAGCTGCTCGGTGGCAGCGCCCAGGGCTCCATCGGCGGCGATGCCACCTGGGCCCTGGCCATCATCGGTTGCGTCGCGGCCGTTGGCCTGCTGCTCTACAACCGGCGGCAGCGTGGGCGATTCGGCTTTCCCGTCCGGCCCGCGTGGGCGGACATCCTCCTGGGGGTCGTCAGCTGCGCGGCAGTGCTGGGGATCGCCGCCATCGCGAATGCCAACTACTGGCCGAAGGGCCTCGCCACCAAGTACGCCCAGCAGCACGGCATCGTGGAGCCTCCCGGCGGGCTGCAGATCTCGACCGGCTTCCCGTGGCCCATCATCGTGATCATCGCGGTGACCCTCCTGATGACGTTCGTCGCCACGCGACGACGCTTCGGTCGATACGTCTACGCATACGGCGGCAACCCGGATGCCGCGGACCTGGCTGGCATCAACACCCGCTGGACGATCATGAAGACGTACATGCTCATGGGCGTGCTGTGTGCGCTCGCGGCCGCGGTCGCGGTCGCGCGCCAGGACAGCGCCACGCTCGATGTCGGGTCCGGCGATGAGCTGTACGTCATCGCGGCGGCGGTCGTCGGAGGCACGTCGTTCGCCGGCGGCATCGGCACGATCCCGGGTGCTGTCCTGGGCGCCATCGTCATGCAGTCCCTCGCCTATGGCCTCGCATTCGTCGGGGTGAACACGCCCACCCAGAACATCGTGGCGGGCGTCGTCCTCATCGTGGCCGTCGGCCTTGACTCATACAATCGCCGCCGCGGCGGCGGACGCTGAAGCGGGGTGCGGAGATGACGGTCGACGAGCGCCCACCCCTGGTCGAGATGCGCAACATCAGCGTCGCCTTCGGCGGCGTCCACGCCGTCCGCGATGTCTCCGTCGACCTCAGGGAGGGCGAGGTCATCGGGTTGGTGGGCGGCAACGGCGCTGGCAAGTCGACGCTCATGCGGGTGCTTTCCGGCGCACACTCTGCCGACTCGGGTGAGATCCTCATCGACGGCATCCCGCGCACCATCAACAACCCGCGCGACGCCAAGGCCTACAACATCGAGACCATCTACCAGACGCTCGCCCTGGCCGACAACGTCGACGCACCCGCCAATGTGTTCCTGGGGCGTGAGATCGTGACCCGCTGGGGCACCCTCGACGACGGCGCGATGGAGGCGGCCACCCGCAAGGTCATGGGCCGGCTCAATCCCAACTTCACGCGCTTCTCCATGCCCGTGAAGTCACTTTCAGGCGGCCAGCGACAGGCGGTGGCCATCGCCCGGGCTGTCCACTTCAACGCCCGGATCCTCATCATGGACGAACCGACGGCCGCCCTGGGCCCGGCGGAGACCGCCCAGGTGCGTGACCTCATCCGGCAACTCAAGCACGAGGGCATCGGGATCTTCCTCATCAGTCATGACATCCACGACGTGTTCGATCTCTCCGACCGCATCGGGGTCATGTATCACGGCAGGATCGTGGGCATCGTCAACAAGTCCGAGGTCACACCCGATGAGGTGCTCGGGATGATCATCCTCGGCAAGTCGCGCGACGAGGTGACGGAGAAGGATCTCGCTCAGTTGCACTGAGGGACGCGGTCAACCGGGCGGTGGCGTCCAGGCCTGCAGCTGCTCCGACGCACGGTCGACGGTGACGAACGTGTTGGCCGTCGCCGGCAGCCAGGGACCCCAGGTCATGTCGGGCCATTGGACCCGGACCTCGGGTGCCGTCGCGCCATCGGCCTGTCCCAGTCCGAAGTGCATCCAGCCCCACTGACCACCGGCGTCACCGCCACCTACGGTGAGCTCCTGTGACATGGTGGCGTCGCCGACCTTCACCTCGACCAGGGCTCCCACCGCGGCGTGGTTGGGACCTGGCTGGTTCAGCCGGACCGCGAGCCAGTCGCCCATCGGTGCCGGATGCTTGGCAGTTCCCGAGCCGACGTTGCGCCAGACCTCGGCGTTCGCGCGCCGGTTGGACACCACCAGGTCGAGCAGGCCGTCGAGGTTCAGGTCCACGAGCGCTGCCCCGCGACCACGCGCGTTGCTGAGGACGCCGGCCGCCTTCGCCTGGTCGATGAAGGTGCCGTCCGGTTGACCCAGGAACAGCACGTTGGGGTCCTTCATCGCGTAGGTCGGCATCTCGTCGATGTTGCCCTTGGCCACGAACAGGTCGATGAGCCCGTCGTTGTTGACATCCTCGAACTCGTCATGCCACGACGTCGATGGCAATGACTTGTCCCCGGTCGGGTTCGTGGCGATGACACCGCGCTCGATGGCGATGTCCTGGTAGTCGGGCTGCTTCGGACCATCGGCCAGCGTCTGGAGCATGTTCGGACCCTGGCTCGAGAGGTACACCTCGGGATAGCCGTCACCCGTGAGGTCGTAGCTCGCGATGCCCATGCCGTTGAGCTGCAGCAGCTGCCATCCCTCGTCCGGGGTGTACAGGTGGGGCTGCTCCCCGGGAGCGACGCGCCAGAGCTGCTCCTGGCCCTCGTCGACCGGGTAGTACTGGCGATCGTTGCTGATACGCAGGTCGGCACGGCCGGAGCGGTCCCAGTCGCTGAACAGCATCGACAGGGCGCACCAGCTCGGCTGGAGCGGCACGGCCGGCGCATACCCGGCCCCGGTCGCCGCGGGACGCACGAGCTCGTTACCGAGGCAGGGTCCCTCGCCGGATTCGTCGACATAGTTGCCGATGGCGAGGGTCGGCAGCGCCGCATCCCCTTCCCAGGTGGCGCTGAACGCCGTCGTCCACGCGTCGCCACCGGCGAACGACCAGGCCTCGTTCGCTCGTTCGAACCGGCAGTCGCCAAGGCCCCGCAGGAGGACGTTCTCACCGTATCGCAGGACCGCGAGGTCGATCTGTCCGTCGCCGTCGATGTCGATGGGGTAGGCGCCGGTCACGGAGTCGAGGTCCGTCGCCGGATCCTTCACCCTGGAGAAGCGGAGCGGCCCGCCCACGGTGCTGTCGTTGTGATACAGGGCCGCACGCTCGCTGCCACCTGCGAAGTACAGCTCGTCAAGCCCGTCACCGTCACAATCGAACGCCGCGACGCCGCCACCCGTGTAGAACTGGAAGTCGCCCGCATAGACGTGCTTGATGCCCGACTTGCGGGTCTCCGCCACGAAATGCGGCGTCGGGGCCGCGCCTGACTGCGCCACCGTCACCGCCGGCGCAACGAGAACCAGCACGAGCAGGCAAACGCCTGTGATCGCCGCCCGGTCCCTCATCGTGTCCCCACTCGATCCGCTCCCTGGCTGCGGGGCCCCGAAGCCTCGCACGCTCGGGCATTGAAGCACATCGCGTGGCGAGGCCGTCTCGCAGGCCTCAGGACGTGGCAGCGGTCCCGTCGAAGTACTGGGTGGCCAGCGCCCAGGCCGACTTGCCACAGATGGAGCCGGTCCGTCGACCGGCGAAGTCGTCGGTCGGGGTGTGGATGCCCCCGTACAACCGTGACAGACCCGCCTGGTCGGCGGCGTCGTAGTAGGTCGCCCACTGGAGCGGCACGTCCGTGGTCGGGCCGGCCTCGAACGCCAGGCTTCCCTTGGGGATGATGAACTCGCCAAGACCGCCGGGGAAGAACGCCGATCCGGTCATCGCCGTCAGCACCTCCGCGCCGGCGCGGCTGAACGTGCTATGGCCGGACACGAAGCCGGGGAACGCCGGCGTCACGAACGTCGGCTTCTGATAGGGCACCCACCTCGTGGCCAGGATCCAGCCAACGCCGCCGATCTGGGACTTCGGATCCGCGGGGTTGCCTCGCCACGCCTTGATGACGATCTCACCGACGTGCTTGCGCAGCGCCGCATGCCGCTTGCCCGGCGCGCTCGACTGCCTGGTGATGACCTCGATGAGGCCCGGCACGAGCGGCAGACCCTCCGGATCGTACGAGGGCAGCTTTCTGTCCGTCGACTGACCCTTGCCGCCCATATAGCGGATCATCGAGATGGGCCGCACCGAGTCGTAGTAACCCTTGTCGCCCCAGGCCGCGACGCCGGCGTCGTGGAGCGCCCCGTTGAGCGCGAAGTAGGTCTTGACATCCCATTCCAGCCGGTCGACCGCCGGTCCGGTGCCACCGATCCGGGGTTCGAAGCCTGGTGCGTCGCCGACATGGTTGGCGATGGTGTTCCAGTGGCCGGGCGGCGTCTCGGAGTTGGGGCCGTCAGCCCAGAACTCGGCGAGCGCCCGGGCGAAGTCACCCTCCAGCACCATGTCGGGCGCATACGGCTCGCCGGTGTCGGGGTTGATGCTGTAGCCGCTGCCGTCGTTCGTGCCCAGGTCGTTGTTGCCGATGTTGCCAGGCGAGATATCCACACTGGTCCCGTCGGTCGGGTCGAGCGTGCCGCTCAGCTCGATGACCCGGAGGGCATCGGCCCGGTACTGGTTCAGCTGGGCGCCCTTGATCTTGGGGTCATCGATCTTGGGTGGTATGCCGGTATCGACCGGTGTGCCGTTCGCCGACGCGGGCAGGCCGAACGAGATGACGTGTCCCCAGAACGGGGTGACCGACTTCTGGATCTTGCCGGGGATGAAGACGCCGTTCTGGGCTTCCTGCTTATCCAGCGCCAGCGGCTGCCATCGATCGGGGTCCTTCATCTTCGTGCCGGGTTCGGTGACGATGAGCGGCTTGTTGACCGGGACATAGGTCGCAGGGGCAGCGTAGTCGTTCTGCTCGTTGGAACCGTCCGTGAGCCCGAAGGCGATGGCCGCGGCTGCGATGCGGTTGCCGAGCGCGGCGGGCGTGTCGCCCTCGGTGGTCGTGACCGCGGTGTCGTAACACTGCGACGCCATGGTCTTGTCGAACTCGGCCAGGCTGTCCGTGCCACCGACCGCATTCGCATACCGTTCCGTCAGCAGCCGGTATGCCGCATAGCTGATCGCTTCGCTGCGAGCCGCTGCCACGTCGCTCGCGTGGAGCTTCTGGGTCGTGAAGTACCCCTGCGCCACGGGGTCAAAGGTAGCCCAGGCATCCCACATGGCCGCCGACATGTGGAACAGGTTGCGGGCGTGCACCGTGGGACGCGGCAGGTCGCGCCGGATGGCATCGAGTGCCTGCTCGTCCCAGACACGGGCCGCCGACCATGACGGATCCGCCGTCGGCACACAGGCTGCCATCGGGCTCGCGCTTGCTGGCGCTGCAGCGAACGCCGCGGGCGGCGCCGTCGCGACCATCATCGCGACCGTGCTCAGCATGACCACCGCAAGACGGAGGGGGCGTACGCGGCCCCGGCGCGGATCCGGCGTCCTCATCGCGCGGCATCGTACAACCGTCGCGGCGAACCGGGTACCTCTGATTTCCCGGGCTTGCCAGCAACGGGATCCCGGCCGCGCTAGCCCTTGAGCGAACCTGCCAGCAGGCCGCGCACGAAGTAACGGCCGAGCAACAGGAACACGATGAGTGTCGGCAGCGCGGTCATGAGCGCCCCCGCCATCTGCACGTTGTACTGGGCCGCGAAGCTCCCCGCCAGGTTCTGGAGGGAGACGGTGACGGGCTGCGATCTGGGCGAGCTCGTGAGCGTGACCGCGAACAGGAACTCGTTCCAGATGGACGTGAACTGCCAGATGCCGACGACCACGAACGCAGGCACGGACAACGGCAGGTACACCCGTCGGAAGATGGACCAGAAGGCACCCCCGTCGACGCGGGCTGCGTCCAAGAGCTCGCCCGGGATCGCGGCGTAGAAGTTGCGGAAGATGAGGGTCGTGATGGGCAGGCCATAGATGATGTGGACGAGCGAGAGGCCCGCCAGCGAGTCGTACAGGCCCATGATCTGGAGCGTTCGGAGCAGCGGGATGAGGACCGCCTGGTAGGGGATGAACAGCCCGAACAGGATCAGCCCGAAGAGCACCTCGGAACCCCGGAATCGCCAGGCACTCAGGGCATAGCCATTGATGGAACCCCAGAGCGACGAGATGACGACCGCCGGCAGCGTCATGATCAGGCTGTTGACCAGCCCGGGTGCGATGCCGCCGGCGTTCTGGAGCGGTGGCGTCAGGGCGGCTTGCCAGGCGGCGAAGTCGGCCGAGCCCGGTGGCGCCCAGATGCTCGTCGTGCTGATCTCCGTCCCGGACTTCATGCTCCCCACGAGGACCACGTAGACCGGGATGAGGTACAGGATCGCCAGCCCGATGAGGAGCGCGTACAGCGCGACCCGACGGCGGGTGAACCGTGGCCGTCGACGAACGGGCGGACGTGCGGTGGGCCCGGTGGGCATCGTCGTCGCGGTCATGCGTTGCGCTGCCGCAGCTCGGACCGGATGTACGGCACCACCACGACGGCCGAGGCCAGCAGCATCAGCACCGCCACCGCTGCGCCGCGCGCCCATTGGTTGCTCTTGAAGGTGGTCTCGAACATGAAGATCGATGGCAGGTCGCTGGACAGGGCGGGACCGCCGTGCGTGAGCACGAAGACCAGGTCGAACATCTTGAGCGAGACGTAGCCCAGCAGGACGATGGCGCTGACCGTGATCGGTCGCAGCAGCGGGATGACGATGCGCCGGTAGATGCTGATCTCTGATGCGCCGTCCATCCGGCCGGCCTCACGCAGCTCATCCGAGACACCCCGCAACCCAGCCAGGTAGAGGGCCATCACGAATCCCGACATCTGCCAGATGGCCGCGATGCCGATGGCCGCGAGCACCGCGCGGGGGTCGGCGGTCATGCCCGGTCGGAGCATGTCGATGCGCAGCGAGTCGAGCAGCCCCCACAACGGTTGCAGCACACCCACACCCAGGAGCGCGCTCCGGATGACCGAGATGCCCGTCGCGTCGAGCAGCACGTTGATGCCGTTCGTGGGATTGAGGATCCATGCCCACACCGTCCCGGTGACCACGAACGAGAGCGCCATCGGGAACAGGAAGATGCTCCGGAAGACCGATTCGGCCCGGATGTGCTGGTCGATGAGGATGGCCAGCAGCAGGCCCATCACGATGCAGCCGATCACGAACACGAGCGTGAACACGATGCTCGCGAACACGTCGTTGGTCCAGAACCGGGGTGTGTCGAACACCGCCTGATAGTTGGCGACACCCACCAGGGGCGCATCGGGGATGAAGCTCGTGACCCGTCGCATGGTGTTCCAGTCGGTGAGCGAGGCGTATCCCGTCCAGGCCACGAAGCCGTAGACGAAGATGGCGGTGGAGAGCAGCGCGGGCACCAGGACGATCGCCGCCCATAGCTGCTGACGTCGGTTCATCCGTCGCGGTCGGCGTGGCGTGCGGAGAGCACCCTGTCGACCAAGTCATCGAGCCCGGTGCGCGCGCCCATCTGGGTCAGGGCCTGGCGCGCCAGCTCGTCGACGCTCCGCTCGTAGTCCACGCCGTAGAGCTCCTCCGCGACCGTGAGGTGAGCGCGGATGGCCTCCCCTGCCGCGTCCCCGTCACCGACCCGGATGGCGTCCAGCGCGATGCGATGGAATGGCTGGCTGCGCGCCATCACCGCACCGTCGCCCACGCTCCGGAACATGAGCGCTGCGGTGGGCACCGCGATGGACTCGAGCATCATCTCCACCACCGGGTTGTGGGCCGCCGCAGCGATCTCCAGGTGGAAAGCGAGATCCCGCTCGACGTGGTCGATGCCCGCGCTGCGGTCGAGCACCCCAAGGATCGCCTCCAACCGCTCGATGTCCTCCGGCGTGGCGCGCTGGGCGGCCTGGCGTGCGGTCCCGGTCTCGAGCATCAGTCGCGCCTCGGACAGTTCGTGCGCCGTCACGCCCCGGCGGCGGATGGCCATGCCCGCCTGTCGGTCGGCGCGAGTGTCGTTGCCGGCGCGCACGAAGGTGCCCCTGGCGGGGATGGTCTCGATGAGGTTGAGCTCGGCCAGGGACCGCAGCGCCTCCCGGATGAGTGGCCTGCCGACCCTGAAGCGCATCGCCAGGTCCCGCTCGGAGGGGAGCCTGTCTCCCGGCGCCAAGGCACCGGAGAGGATCTCCTCGGACAGCGTCCGGACCACGCTATCGGCGCTGGGAGCGGGCATCCTGGTCACCTCTCCGTGGTTGACATCCTCGCTAGTATACCGGTATTGCCGGTCTTACCGGTATTGCCAGAGGAGGCACACGATGATCCACGGATACCGGACGCCTGGCGGGCGACCACTGGTTCGAGGCACGATGGCGATCGCGACGACGGCGATCATCGCCGGCGCGCTGGCCGTCGGGTCGGGCGTAGCCGCGCAGTCACCCGGCAGCGGGCAGGTGGAGATCTTCACCTACTGGACCGCGGGCGGGGAGGCGGACGGCCTCAAGGCGATCGAGGACGTGTTCGCGCAGCAGCACCCCGGCATCGAGGTCATCAACGCCGTCATCGCCGGCGGAGCGGGCACCAACGCCAACGCGGTGCTGGCGACACGCATGACCGGTGGCACGCCGCCCGACGCCTACCAGATCCACGGCGGCGCGGAGAACATCGATACCTGGGTCAAGACCGGCTTCACGCAGTCGCTAGCTGACTTCTACACGCAGCGCGACCTGAATGACAAGTTCCCCAAGGGCATCGTCGATCTGGTGAGCTACGAGGGCGCGCCCTATGCCGTGCCGGTGGGAGTGCACCGCAACGGCGTCCTCTGGAACAACGCCAAGGTCCTCGCGGACAATGGCATCAGCGCACCGACCGACTGGGACTCCTTCTTCGCGGCGGCCGACAAGCTCAAGACAGCGGGTATCACGCCCCTCGCCCTGGGCGACAAGGACGGCTGGACCGACGTCAACCTGTTCGAGCAGATCCTGCTGGGCAAGCTCGGCGCTGCCGACTATCGGGGTGTCTGGGCCGGCACCGTGCCGTGGACCGATGCCCGTGTCACCGACGCCCTGACCACCTTCGGCAAGGTCCTCGACTACGTCAATGACGATCACGCAACGCTCAGCTGGGACCAGGCAGCGGACAAGGTCCTGTCCGGCACAGCTGCCTTCACCGTCATGGGTGACTGGACCAAGGGCTACTTCACCTCCAAGGGTTGGAAGCCGAATACGGACTTCGGTTGGAGTCCCGTGCCGGGCGCGGACGGTACCTTCACGGTCGTGACCGATACCTTCGCGGTGCCGGTCGGGGCCAAGGACCAGGACAACGCGATCGCCTGGCTCGACACGCTCGCATCGGTCGCGGGTCAGGATGCCTTCAACCCCAAGAAGGGCTCCATCCCGGCTCGTGTGGACGCCGACAAGACCTTGTACGACGCATACTCGCAGCAGGCGATGGCCGACTTCGGCAGCCTCGAGCTGGTCCCCAGCCAGGCCAACGGACCGGCTACCGTCCCTGCGTTCCTGACGCCGTTCACGGACGCGATCAATGTCTTCGTGACGTCCAGGGATGTCGCCGGGACGCAGTCCGCCATCGCGGCAGCGTGTGTCAGTTCCGGGGCCTGCCCGGCCCAGTAGCACCGCGCTCCCGAGCACGTCCTCAGGACCGGGCGACAGCGCGTCGTCCGGTCCTGCCACTGACAAGCGCAACGGGGTGACCTAGGGAGATGCCGGCCGACCCACGCGCCGCGGCTCGTGATCCGTCCCGGCGCGTCGTGCTGGTAGGCATGATGGGCTGCGGCAAGACGACGGTCGGGCGGCTGCTGGCAGACCGGACCGGCTGGCCGTACGCCGACAACGATGAGCTGGTGCGACGCACCAGCGGACGTGAGCCCGCAGACATCCGCGCCACGGATGGCGAGGACACCCTGCACACCCTGGAGACCCGCGCCCTCATCGAGGCGTTGGGGCTGCCGCCGCCGGTCCTCATCGGCGCCGCGGCTGCCGTGGTGCTCGCCGACGATGCCGTGCGGGCCCTGCGCGAGTCGGCCACCGTCGTGTGGCTGCGGGCACGTCCGGAGACGCTCCGGGCTCGCATCGGATCGGGTGCCGGACGCCGCGAGGAGGCCACGGATACCACCTGGCTGGTCCGTCAGGCGGAGGCCAGGGAGCGTCTGTACACGGCCATCGCTGACCTCATCATCGATGTCGACGACCTGTCGGCCGAGAGCGTCGCCGGACGCATCGTCGGCTGGCTCTCGATCCTCGGCCTGACGACCCGTGCACATGGTCGAGACGTCTGGACCGGCGATGCACAAGCTGTCGGGGAAGCGGGCGCTCGTCACCGCGGGCGGTCAAGGTATCGGCCATGCCATCTCCCGCCACCTGCTGGCGGCGGGCTGCGACGTGTTCGTCCACTACCGCTCCAGTGCGGAGGGCGCACGGGAGCTGGCACGCGAGGCCGAGCAGCTCGGTCGCCGCTCCGCGCAGGCGTCCGCAGACCTCACTGCGACCGCAGCATGCGACGAGCTCGTGGCGTGCGCGGTCGACTTCCTCGGCGGCATCGACGTGCTCGTCAACAACGCAGGGTCGCTGGTCGCGCGCAAGAGCCTGAGCGAAGCGGACGATGCCTTCTGGGACGAGGTCATGGACGTCAATCTGGGCAGCACCCGTCGTGTCACGCGGGCGGCCCTGCCCCACCTCATCGCGGCGGCACAGACCCGCGGTGGCGCGAGCATCGTCAACCTCGCCTCGCTTGCCGGTCGTCAGGGTGGCCATCCGGGCTCGCTCGTCTACTCCACCGGCAAGGGCGCCATCCTCACCTTCACGCGCGCCCTGGCGAGCGAGGTCGGGCCGCGCGGCGTGCGTGTCAACGCCCTGGCCCCGGGCATGATCCTCGGCACCTCGTTCCACGATACCCACACCACGGCCGAATCCGCCGAGGCGTCGGTCGCCAGGATCCGCTCGGCAGAGCTGGTACGGCCGACGACGTGGCCCGGGCCGCGGTGTTCCTTGCCTCCGAATACGATGGCTTCATCACCGGCGCCACCCTGGATATCAATGGCGGGGTACTCGGGTCCTGACCATACGTGGCGTCACACTGTCGCGATGAGCGCCGGCCGTCCGATCCTGCCCCTGATGACGTGGTCGCAGGTCCACGCGAGGCGGCTGCAACGCCACCGGCTGGCTGACCCGGTATCCGTTGCCCGGCCAGCCGAGGTCTGCAGCAGCATCGCCGGCGCGCATGCCCAGGTCATGGCTGCGGCCGAGCTCTCGATCGGTCTGCGGATGGCGACCGGCACTCGATCGGACATCCGGCAGGCGCTGTGGGTGGACCGCAGCCTGATCAAGACGTTCGGGCCTCGCGGCACGGTGCACCTGCTGCCGACCAGCGAGCTGCCGATGTGGACCGGCGCGCTGTCGTGCGTTCCAGCTGGGTCGGACAGCCTGCCCCCAGAGCTGCGACTGGGCGATGCTGAGATGATCGAGATCATCGCGGCGATGGACACGGCTGTGCGCGACGCAGAGCTGACGCTCGACCAGCTGGGCGAGCGGGTCGTGGCGGCGACCGGTCCGTGGGCTGATGCGCGGGTCATCCCGGCGTTCAACGAGATGTGGCCCCGGTGGCGACGCGCCATCATCCCAGCCGCACGACAGGGCGTCCTGTGCTTCGGCCCTGGCCGTGGCCGAAACGTCACGTACACGAGCCCGCGTCGTTGGCTTCCCGGCTTCGCACCGGCGGATCCTGACGCCGCGATCGCGGACCTGGTGCGGCGCTACCTGTTCGCGTATGGACCCGCCACACCCGCGCAGTTCGCACAGTGGCTGGCTGCACCGAAACGATGGGCGGCCGGGCTGTTCGAGCGTATGGGCCCGGCATTGACGGAGGTCGACATCCAGGGCACGCGGGCGTGGCTACCGTCGGACGACCTCGAGGTGTCCGCCGCCCCCGCCTCGTGGCATCAGGCTCCTGCCCTACTTCGACGCGTACACGGTCGGCTGCCACCCGCGCGAGCAGCTGTTCCCAGGTCTCGCGGCGCATCGGGCCTTGTCACGGGGCCAGGCGGGCAACGTGCCGGTCGTGCTCGTGGATGGGGTGGTAGCCGGGATCTGGCACCAGCGTCCAGTCGGCCGGAGCCTCCACCTGCGGGTGGAGCTCTTCGCCGATCTCGATCGTGCGCAGGCGCGTGAGCTCTCGGCCCAGGTGGAGCGCCTCGGCCGGATCTGTGGCACGGACGCCGTGATGACGCTGGGGCCCGTCGAGGCCGGCCGGCATCTCTGAGGACAAAGGGAACGACCCCGGGAGGCGGGATCCACGGGGCCGTCAAGTCAGGAGTCTTTGGTTGCGGGGGACGGATTCGAACCGCCGACCTTCGGGTTATGAGCCCGACGAGCTGCCGCTGCTCCACCCCGCCAACGGAGTGTACACAGGATGCGCGAATGGTGCACGCGGTGACACCGGTCCACGGAGGACCACCGGTGTCACCGCGACCTCCGGGGAGAGGCCGACGGCCGCGATCGCCTCAGCGGGCCTTCTGGTCGTCCAGGACGTACGGCTCCTCGAGGCTCACGAGCCGAAGCATCGGCTTCGGCATTCGGCTCGCCCGAGGTACCGGCGCCCGGCCGCCACCCGCATGACGGCGTCCACCGTAGCGGTCAGGACGTGGGGTCCGCAGGCACCGGGATGAGCGGCACGCCGGTTGCGCGGAAGTCCGCGTCGGTCGCCAGGGCAGCATCGATCGCGTCGCGCTCGATGATCGCGAAGCTGACCCGGTCGACGAACGAGATGCCGGAAGGCAGAGACTCGCGGTAGCGAAGGAGAACGCGCCGGTGCAGATCGGGCTCGACCGGGACGAGGTCCACGACCGGCAAGAGGTCGTCCACCAGGGCGATCGCGCCGTCGACGCCGAAGCGGCGCCGGACGACTGCGAGCGACTCCGCCACGACGTAGCCGTGCGTCACCAACTCGTCGCCGGTGAGCTCGGCGAACGCATTCCGGACGTCCACGTGCCGCGGGTCGGCGCGGTCGAGTAGCGCCAGGAAGGCGCTCGTGTCAACGAAGACGCGCGTCACCAGTCCGTCTCGCCCGCGATCTCGTCGTGGCGTTCGGCCACGTCACCGGTCCCGGAGTCGAACCGGCCGGCAGCGGCCAGGGCGCGATCGAACGCCGCGCGACGCGACGGCGCACCCCCGGGAACCACGCGGTCCACCGCCTCGCGGACCACCGCGGCGATCGGCACGCCCCGCCTGCGGGCTTCCGAGCGAAGGCGCCGCATCTGGTCGTCGGTCAGGGAGATCTGTGTTCGGATCACGTCGATATGATAACAGTCGGAGCTACATGATATCTGCCTGTTCGACCCCGCTGTCACGCCAGCTGGGAAGGCGTGACCCCGGACGTCGGCGCGATCCCTGCAACGAACGCAATTTAGTACTAAAGTACGGACGCTGCGAGCGAGCCGCCATCGCGATCTCCGCAGCTCTCTGAGGACACGCTTCATGATCTCCGCCTCCGCCGCTGCAGCAGCAGCCGCATCACCACGCCCGATGCCAGTGGCCACCGCAACGTCCCTGAGACGATGGAACGTCGGGATGGGTCTCATCCACGCCCTGCAGGGCGTGGCAGTGATCGCGCTCGCGACTGCCTTCGCGCTCCCGGTCACGGCATCGTTCCTCAACGGTCCTCCAGGGACCCCGGCCAGCACGCCGACCACGCTGTTCGACGTGTCCGTGGCGTGGGGCGTCGCGCTGTTCCTGTTCCTGTCCGCTGGCTTCCACTGGCTCGTGAGCGCGCCGGGTGTCTTCGGTCGCTACATCTCCGGGCTCGAGGCCGACCACAACTTCTACCGCTGGGCCGAATACTCACTGTCGTCTTCGGTGATGATCGTGCTCATCGCGCTCATCACCGGCATCAGCGACGTCGCTGCCCTCATCGCGATCTTCGCGGCCAACGCGGCGATGATCTTCTTTGGCGCGGTCCAGGAGAAGTACGAACGGCCGGGCGGATCCTGCTGCCCTTCTGGATGGGCTGCGTCGTGGGCATCGCGCCGTGGCTGGCCATCGGCATCTATCTCTGGTCCCCGGGAAGCGCCGCAGAGCCGCCCGCCTTCGTCTACGCCATCTTCGTGTCGCTGTTCGTGTTCTTCAACATCTTCGCCATCAACATGCTGCTGCAATACCGCCGCGTGGGTCGCTGGCGCTCGTACCTCTTCGGCGAGAAGACGTACATCATCCTGAGCCTCGTGGCCAAGTCGTTGCTGGCCTGGCAGGTGTTCGCGGGAACGCTGGCCCCCAGCTGACCGGTCCAGACGCCATGACCATCGACCCTCCCGACGAGATCACGCTGCAGCAGGCGGCGGAGCGACTCGGCGTGCACTACATGACCGCGTACCGGTATGTCCGGCTGGGCATCCTGCCGGCCGACAAGGTCGGTGGTCACTGGCGGGTCGACCCACGAGACCTCGACCGTCTCCGGGCGCCTGAGCCCGGAGACGCCGCCGGCCACCCGCTCCCGCGGCAGCCGGCTCCATGGGCAGGTCGTCTCCAGCGCAGGATGCTGGCCGGCGACCCTGCGGGCAGCTGGCAGGTGCTGGAAGCGGCCATGGCATCTGGCATGACGCCCGCCGACACGTACGTCGAGATCCTGGGCCCTGCGCTCCATGCCATCGGTAGCAGGTGGCGGGACGGCGATCTGGGCATCGAGCAGGAGCACATCGCCAGTCGCGTCGCCACCTCGCTCATCGGTCGTCTCGGACCGAGGTTCCAGCGGCGTGGTCGCCACCGCGGCAACATCCTGGTCGTGATGCCGCCCGGTGACCGTCACGGGCTCGGCGCCGCGATGGTGTCCGACATCCTTCGCGGGGATGGCTATGCGGTCCTGGACTCAGGCCCGGACACCCCACCTGCGTCGCTGGCCGCGGCGATGGCCGCCGACGACGACTTGGTCGCGGTGATCGTGAGCGTGGCCGATGTCGCCCGTCTTCGGGACGCGCGACGCCTCATCGCCGCGGCGCGCCGACAGGATCCCGGGGCACTCCTCATCGTCGGTGGTTTCGCCGTCGCCGATGCAGCGACGGCACGCTCGCTGGGCGCGGATGGCTGGACCGCCGACCCACGCCTCCTGGCCGACCTGATCGCGGAGCTCGCCGCCCGCCCATCGTGAGGCACGGCCACGTCGTTCACCGTCCCGTTCGCTCAGCCGATCCGGATGCCGATGTCCATGGGCGTCGGGAAGCTGTACCGGATGCGCGCCCCATGCAGCCACGACTCGATTGCGGCTGCCTCCGCCGAGATGGCCGAGGATGCCTCGGTCCCCACGTCCTCCAGGAGTCGTGTGACGACCTCGCCGTCCGGCCGCTGCGCCCAGCCGCCCACGATCCGGCCATCCACCCAGACCGTCGGACCGGCATTGCCGTTGCGATCGAACAGGTCGGGCTTATAGGGCCCCAGGTACCAGTCGCGCGCCGACCAACCCATGGTGGTGGCATCCAGCGACGGCAGCAGCGCCACCCATGGCTCGGGCACGCCGACCGGGTCGAGGTCGTCGGGCAGCAGGTACCCGGTCTGGCCACCCTCGAGCTCTACCTCGGCTGCATCGTTGGCGGCCAGCGCGGTCCGAACCTCGGCGACCGTCCAGCCGGTCCACCAGCGGACATCCTCGCGAGTGCCGGGACCGAAGGCCCGCAGCCACTGGCCGACGAGCCGGGCCCGGGCCGCGTCGGTCGGCATCGGGCGGATGCCCTCCGGCAGCCAGTCCTCGATGGGCCGCCAGCGTACCTGTGACCCGGTCCACGAGCCACGTGGTCGTCCGCGGCCGATGCGGCCGTCAAGCGCCAGATGGAAGAACACCTTCTGGGAGACGCTGATCGAGCCTGCGTACGACGTGCCCCGCGAGACGTCGATGCGTTGGCCCAGGCGTGCATCCAGGCCGGTCAGCTCGGCGGTCGATGCCTCCCCAGCCGCCCGGATCGCCGCGAGCCCGATGGCTTCCAGGTCCTGGAACATCGCCGCCGTGTCAGGGCCATCGTCGCCGACCCCGAACATCGTCAGCGTCCGGGCACGTTCCCGCCGGCCGATGGCGATGGACGCCGCCGCGTGGAGCGTGGCCACCTCCTCGACGGGCACCAGGAACAGCGTCCGGCGCATCGCGAGCACCCGAAGCACCGAGCGCGTCTCGAACAGCTCCTGTCCGATCGCGATCGGCGACGACTGGCGCAGCCGGGCGCGACCCTGGAGGTACATCGACGAGACGTCCGTGCCATGGATGGCGACCACCGACCGCGCGGCATCGGCGAGCGACGCGACACGCGAGCGGGGTGCGATCGCATGCCGTTGGCCGATGCGAGCGCGGCGCTGGGCGTCCGTGACGAGAGGTCGACTGGGCATGACCGACAGGATGGCGGATGTACCCGTCAGCCTTGGTCAGCATCATGCCGGATCTGGCCGTCCCCGTTCCGCGAGGCCCACCACCTCGACAGGTTCCAGGTCGTCCGCGGGCGTGAACCCCAGCACCTGGGCGTAGAAGGACAGCTCCGCCTCCAGGGAGCGGCGACGGTTCTCGGCGCGCCGGAAGCCGTGACCCTCACCCTGGAACAGGATGTAGCCGTAGGGCACCCCGTTGCGGGCAAGGGCCGCGACCAGCTCGTCCGCCTGCGCCTGTGGCACCACCCTGTCGTCGGCGCCCTGGAGCACAAGGATGGGCGTCCGGATCCGGTCCGCGGAATGGATGGGTGACCGCTGGTCATAGACCGCCACACCATCGGGCCAGGGGGCGACCAGAAGGTCGAGGTAGCGTGACTCGAACTTGTGGGTGTCACGGGCGAGCGCCGCGAGATCGCCCACCCCGAAGTAGCTGACGCCCGCCGCGAACGCCTCCCGGAACGTCAGCGCGCAGAGCGTGGTGTAGCCGCCGGCACTGCCGCCCCGGATGGCCAGCCGAGCCGGGTCGGCCAGGCCCTGACCGGCGAGCCAGGTCGCGGCGATCGTGCAGTCATCAAGGTCGACGATGCCCCAGCTGTCGCGGAGGCGATCACGGTACGCCCGACCATATCCGCTGCTGCCACCGTAGTCGACGTCCACCACGGCGAAGCCGCGGCTGGTGAAGAACTGGACGTCGAGGCTCAGCCGCTGGTCGGTGTTCGATGTCGGACCGCCGTGCGAGATGACCAGCAGCGGCGGCAGCTCCCCATCGGGAGCGACCGCGTCCGGGTTGGTCGGCGGGTAGTGGAACGCGAATGCGGTGCGGTCACCCGCGGTGGGGAACTCCACGAACCGGGGTTGCGACAGGTAGGCGGCATGGATCGCGAGCGTGCTCGACTCCCGGATCCGCTCGAGCGCACCGGTGGCCAGGTCGACGCGCACGACGGCGCTGGGGCGGGTGGGTCCGGATGCCACCATGACCGCGGTGCTGCCGGACACGGACAGGCCGTGCAGGTCGGTCGCGTCGATGGCCAGCCGACGTGGCGCCTCACCAGGGGCCAGCACCAGCAGCTCGTCGCGGCCACGCGAGCGTGCGATGGCGATGACCTGGCCCTCGTCATCGAACCCGAACAGACGTTGCCCGAACACCCACTGGGGATCGGCGAACTCGGCGTCCATCGGTGCGATGGCCTCGATGCCGGGCGTCCCCGGACGCCACCGGTAGAGGTTCCACCAACCGGTCCGGTCGGACGCGAACACGAGGCTGCCATCGGGTGCCCACGCAGGGCTGGCGATGGACTCGGTCGAGCCTCCCGCGACCAGGTCGGAGGTTGCCACCGACCCGTCCGGATCGATGGTGCCGACCCACAGCTCGCTGCCGTCCCAGGGCATGTTCGGGCGATCCCACGTCAACCAGCTCAGCGTGGTGCCATCGGGTGACACGCGGGGATGGCTGAAGAAGTCGTGGCCATCCACGAGGGGCATCACATTGCCGTCATCCAGGGACACCGCCACGATGCTGTTCGTCGGCTCGAGGTCGTCCGTCCGATGGTCCTCGAGCACGGCGAGGAGCCGGCCTCGCGGTGCGTCGATGCGCAGGTCGGCGAAGCGCAGCCCTGGCTCGGTCGTCAACGGCCGGGGCGCCGCACCCGGATCGATGCGCACCAGGTGGCCATCCGCGAACTCGCTGTGCATGATCAGACCATCGAGCACCGTCCAGGCACCACCGCCGTATTCGTGGACCCGGGTGCGCACGTTCGAGGGCGCCGGGTTGAGTTCCGTGACGGTGCCGTCGGCGCCGATCCGCAACAGGACCATCCGGCCGCCCTCCTCGGGCCGCCCCTCGAGCAGGTAGACATCACCACGGTCGAGCCAGGGCTCGGCCAGGCCGCGGCCGCCCGCCAGCACGAGGTCGAGGGTGATGGGTGATGGCCATGAGCCATAGGGACGCGACTGGGGGATGCTCATGGCAGCAGGATAGTCGGCGCGGCGAGCCCGCCGGCCCACCCGTCGTTCAGCGGAGCGCCGCGATGATGATGTCGTGGCCCTCAGCGTCCTGGAGCACGAGGGAGACGATGGCGACCCGCGTCGGCACGGCGAACACGACATAGCCCGTCCGCGTGGCGCCCGGATCGAGTGTGCCGGCTCCCAGCGCCGGATCCGTGGCCCTGGAGCCCAGCCACGGATACCGCTGCCCGTCCGCGTCCAGTGCGGACCAACGCCCGGCCTCGTAGGGGGTGGCGACCGTCGCCTGGTACCGCAGGGAGACGCGCAGCCAGCGGCGTCCCGAGGGCGGGTCCTGGCCGGCGATGCGCGAACGATAGCCGGAGGAGACCACGGTCACGCTGCCGACCTGCCGGCCTCGCTCGGTGATGGGCGCCGGGTCGCCGGCCGCCACCCAGAGCGGATCAGGCGCAGGCGCGCCGGACGCCGCCGGCTCGTCCGTGGGCGACGGCAGCACTGATGGCGCGGCAGACGGCGGTGCTGGGGTCGGGGTCAGCACCGGAGCGGACGTCGGCACGGGCGTTGGCAGGGGGGTCGGCACCAGCCGACCGACACCCACCAGCGCCCCACCCAGGAGGGCGACGCCGCCCACCATCAACAGCACCAGCAGGAACGCTGACGCGCCCCGCAGGTCGCCCTGCCGGTCCAGCAACCGCGGGTCCTGCCACGGCGACGTCCGGCGATATCGGGAACGTGACGGTCTGGGCACCAGCCGTGACCCTCCGTTGAGGTGGCTATCTTCGCCTCACATGACGCCGGATGCACGTCGCTGGGTCCCTGGGCCGGGAGCGCATACTCGGGCGATGCGCATCCTCATCATCGGTGCGAGTGGGTACATCGGTGGACGACTCGTCCCGCTGTTGTCGCAGCGAGGCCACGCGCTGACGCTGGCGGGCCGCGAACCGGCCCGGCTCTCCGAGCGGTTCCCGGGGACGCGCACCGTCAGGGCCGACCTCCTGGACCCGACCAGCCTGGCGGCTGCGGTCGCAGGCATCGATGTGGCCTACTACCTGGCGCACTCCATGGCGGCCGGTGAGGCGGGCTTCGCCGAGCGGGACCTGCGGGCCGCACGCGACTTCGCGCGCGGCTGCGGCGGCGGCCGGTGTGGGTCGCATCATCTACCTCGGTGGTCTGGGCGACGACGCCACCGACCTGTCGCACCACCTGGCCAGCCGGCATGCCGTTGGCGCCGAGCTGGCGGCACACGGCGTGCCAGTGACGGAGTTCCGGGCAGCGATCGTCATCGGGTCGGGCAGCGCCTCGTTCGAGATGCTCCGTCAGCTCACGGAGCGGCTGCCGGTGATGATCACACCCCGCTGGGTCAAGACGCGTTGCCAACCCATCGGCATCCGGGACGTCCTGGACTACCTGTGCGCGGCGCTCGACCGACCCCGACGATCGCGGGCATCGTCGAGATCGGCGGTCCCGACGTCCTCTCGTACGGCGACATGATGCTGACGTACGCCCGCCAGCGCGGGCTGCGGCGGCTGATGATCCCAGTGCCCGTCCTGACGCCGCGCCTGAGCTCGTATTGGGTGGGTCTCATCAGCCCCATCCCGTCGGGTATCGCGCGACCGCTCATCGAGGGCCTGCGCAACGAGGTCGTGGTGCGCGACCCGGGGCCGGCCTCGAGGTTCGCGGTCCGGCCGCTGCCATACGCCGAGGCGCTCCAGCTGGCCATCGACCGGACCGACCGTCACGCGGTCGAGACCACCTGGTTCGACGCCCGCTCGGCACCGGGACGGCAGCGGCTGGCGCTGGAGGGATCACGCGAGGGGATGATCGTCGAGCGTCGTGTCCAGACGGTCGATGCGTCACCGGAGCGCGTCTTCGCCGAGGTGGAACGCCTCGGGGGTCGGACCGGCTGGCCATATGCCAACCGTGCTGTGGCGCGCCCGGGGCCTGGCCGACCGTATCGTCGGCGGAGTGGGCATGCGCCTGGGTCGGCGCGATCCGGTCAGTCTACGGGAGGGCGACGCGCTCGACTTCTGGCGCGTGGAGGAGCTCCGGCGGCCGGAGCTGCTCCGGCTCCGGGCGGAGATGAAGGTGCCCGGTCGGGCGTGGCTGCAGTACGAGATGGTGCCCAGCGGCGCGGGCAGCAGCGTGGTCCAGACCGCGTTCTTCGAGCCACGCGGGCTCGGCGGCCTGGCCTACTGGTACCTGCTGTATCCCGTCCACGCGCTGATCTTCCGCGGCACTGTGCGGGTCCTGGCACGCCGTGCGGCGAGCCCGGGGCAGGACGGGACCGCCCCGCGATCCTGACCCTACGCGATGGTCAGTCGGCAGGGTCCAGCTCCAGGGCCGCGGAGTTGATGCAGTAGCGCAGTCCGGTCGGCCGAGGACCGTCCTCGAACACGTGCCCCAGGTGGCCACCACAGGTGGCGCAGGTGACCTCGGTCCGGGTCATGAAGAATGACCGGTCGGTGTGGTTGGCGACCGCGCCCGGGTTGGCGGGAGCGAAGAAGCTCGGCCAGCCGGTGCCGGACTCGAACTTGGTCGTGGACTCGAACAGCTCGCTGCCGCATCCCGCACAGCGATAGATCCCGGGGCGGTGCTCGTCCCAGAGCGCGCCGCGAGAACGGCGCGCTCGGTGCCCTTCTGGCGCAGCACCTTGTACTGCTCCGGGCGACAGCGCCGCCCGCCACTCGTCGTCGGTCTTGTCGGTGAGATACGTGATCCTGGTGTCTGACATGCCCGGAGGCTACGCCGCGTGTGTGACAGCACGATGACGAGCGCGTTGCGTGATCGCGGACTCAGCCAGGGGCCGTCGATGGGTCGCCCCTGGCCGGCCCGTCAGCGGCGAGCATCTCGCGGAGGGCGACCAGCTCCGCCCGAACACCAGCCAGCTCGGACTCCATGGCGGTCATCGGGTCCACCGCGGGCGTCTCAGGCTCCTTGGGGGACGGCACCAGGATGCTGGCCAGGATGCTGGCCAGGGCGCCGATGATGCCCACGCCGGAGAACATGACCACGACACCGACCGACCTGCCCGAGCGCCGTCACCGGATAGAAGTCGCCGTATCCGACGGTGGTGATGGTCACGATCGCCCACCAGAGGGCGTCACCGCCGGTCTTGATGTTGGCTTCCGGGTCGCGGCTCTCGAACTGGAGGATGAGCACGCTCGAGGTCGTCAGCACGATGAGCATCAGCAGGAGCGTGATGAAGATCGCGTACTGGCCGCGGTTCTCGACGACGTCCTTGATGAGCTCCTTCTTGTTCTTGCCGCTGAGCAGTCGGCCGATGCGGCCCAGACGGCTCAGGCGGGCGAGCCGGAACAGGGCAGCGAAGCGGAATGCACCACCGAAGCTGGGGATGGACCCAGCAGGTCCAGCCAGCCACGCTGATCGATCCAGTACGCCTGCTTCGGGCTGCGCCCTGGTGATGTTCACGCGTGAAGTCGATGAGGAACACGACGCAGATGAGGTTGTCGTACACCTGCAGGATCTGATGCGTCGCGTCGTCCAGGGGCAGGATCATGGCCACCATGACGACCAGTGACAGGATCGTCAGGACCAGGATGAAGATGTTGTACGCGTTGCTGTGGTGCGTCAGGATGGGCGACTGGCGGGTCGGCCCCTGGGCCGCGGTGCGATGCTTGATGTCACGGTCGTCCTCTCCGTACGGCGATCGATCGATGGGCTAGCGAGCTGCGCACACTATACCCAGAGCCGAGGACAGACGATGCGCGGCCGCGCCGGGCGCCGCGCTCTGCCCTCAGCGCGGCTGCTTGCCGGAGGCAACGGCCGCGGCAGCGAGCTCTCCGCGCCACCACTCGGCCGTGAGACGCAACGCGTGCTCCAGCGGGGTCTCCGTGAGGCCGAATGCCAGACGGACACGGCTGTCGTCGACGATGAACGGCTGCTCGAACTCGTAGAGCATCTCGACCATCTCGCGAACCGGTGGCGAGAACGCGCCCACGAGCCTGAGCCCGATGCGCGAGACGCGGCTCACCAGCACCGGCGGGGACCCGGAGACCTCGGCTGCGAGCTCGGCGAGCCGCCGGAACGACACCGCCGGCGCGGACGGGACATGCCACGCGTGGCCGTATGCCTCGTCGCGACCGCTCAGCTCGATGAGCGTCCGCGCGAAGTCGGCGATGTACGTGACCGTGTGCGGAGCGTCGGGGTCGCCCAGCAGGCGTACCTTCCGGCCGGCCAGGATGGGCCCGAAGAACCGGTCGCCGAGCAGGGAGTCGAAGCCGTCCGGACCGAAGTAGTCCGAGCCGCGGATGATGGTGACCTCGACGTCACCGGCGGCGTGGGCCGCCATCAGCCGCTCCGCCACCCAGGCCCGTACCACTCCCTTGCGGGTCGTCGCGCTGAGCGGCAGGGCCTCGTGGATGGGCTGGCCGTGGGTGTCGCCGTAGGCATACAGGTTGTCAGCGACGGCCAGGCGGACACCCGAGCCTCGCAAGCCGGCGAGGAGCCCCTCGATGAGCGGCGGAAAGCCCTCCGACCACTCGGTATAGGGAGGCTGGGCCGCGAAGTAGACGGTGTGCGCGCCCGCGGTCAATGCCCGCACCCGGTCCGGTTGCGTGGCATCGCCGACGACCGAGGTCACGCGGGGGATCCCGAGCTCCTGGCCGGACCGTGTCACGACCCGGACGGTCGCGCCACTGTTGGCGAGCTGCTGCGCGATGGTGGTCCCGATGGCGCCCGCACCGAGGACGACGTTGGTCGGCGCAGCGGGTCGACGCCGGGCAGGGCTCCGCTGCCGGCCCGAGGTTATCGTGCCCTGCCCTGTCGGAGCATCTCCACCGACTTCGCGATGCGCCGCTGGCGCGTCTCGGCCGTCTTGGCATCCTCGACCTGGAGCACATGCCATGACTGGTTGCTGTATGACAGCGCGTCGAAGGTCCGCCGGGCATCCGGTTCCGCGTCCAGGGCTGCAGCGAGGTCAGCGGGTACGGTCACGACGCGGGGCGCCGTGTCCAGCTCGATGTCGACATCCAGCGTCTGGCCACCGGTGACGCCAGCAGCCGCCCGGTGCGCCGCGCTCACCCCGACCATGTACTCGCCGCCCATGACCGCGATGGTGTTGCGGTAGGTGTAGCCATTGAGGGTCACGGACACGGGCGGGCGCTTGCCGGCACCCAGCGACTCGACCACCTCGGGCGGCACGACGATGCCGGTCGCATTGCCGTTGCTCTGGAGCAGGGTCGTCGTGAATCGCATCGGGGCTCCGTGGCGCGGGCTTGGCGGCTCCAAGGCTGCCGCCGGGGAGCGTCGATCGTCAAGCGACGGCCGTTCCGCCGCAAGACCGGTCAGGCGGACGGGCAGGTCGAGGCGGCCCGCGTACCGGCCAGCCGGTCCGTGACCCAGCCGACCGCCGCCAGCAGGGATGCCGGGTTCAGCGACCCCCGGTGGTCCGCACCCGGCAGCACCCGGAGGTCGACCGTGTCCCCCACGGCGCACATCCTCGCGACGAGTGCCCGGGTGCTCTCGATGGGCACCACCCGGTCGGCGTCACCCTGGAAGATGAGCACCGGCACGGCCGTGTGACTTGCCCCCGGCGTGTTCTCCCGCAGGCGCGCCAGCCATTCGGGCTGGTCGGCCAGGTCGAGCCGCATCGGGTCGTGGTCCAGCTGGAGGTGGCACGCGCCCTCCAGCCGCGGCACGAGCGCGACAGCGGTCGGGGTCAGCACGTCGAGCGGCAGGCCGTACACCGCGTGCCAGGCGGTCACGAGCATGACGGCGCTCGCCCAGGCATCCGTGCCCGCCGATGCGGAGCGGCCGTCGCGCGCGATGGCTTCCAGATCGCCGGCGGGTGCGAATGCGACGGCACCCAGCACATCGAGTGACGGCGCCGCGGACGCCGCGAGGTCAGCCGCCCACAGGACGGCGTGGCCGCCCTGCGAGCCACCGAGGAGGACGGTCCGGGAACCCGCGCCCGTCTCGGGGATGGCGGCCGCCGCCAGTGCCGCGTCGAGCACCGAGCGGCCCTCGCTCGCGCCCACGATGTAGGGATGCGGACCAGGAGTCCCAAGACCCTCGTAGTCGGTCACCGCCAGCACATAGCCTTGGTCCAGGAGTGGCATGGCCGTGGTCACCAACCCATCGGATGGCGACCGCGAGGGTGCACAGCCATCGGCGATACCGACGGTCGCGTGTGCCACGGAGAGGACCGTCCGGGGCGGTGCCCCTGGCGGCAGTGGTCGCGCGGGCGCGATGATGAGTCCCGAGACGCCGATGGGAGACCCGTCGTAGCTCGTCGAGCGGTAGATGACGGCCCACTTGCGGGCGCCCTGTGGCGCGCGCAGCTCCACCTGGGCCAGGATGGACCCCGCTGGCCCGGCGGCGACCGGTCCGCCGGCAGCGTAGAGGTCGGCCGGCGGTAGCTCGGGCAGGGACGTCGTGGTCGCCCCGCTCGGCGTCGGACCGGCTCCGGTCGCGACAGCACCGAACATCCCGAACGACACCCCCAGCACGGCCGTGAGCGGCAGGATCGACAGGCCACGGAAGGGCGAGCGGGGGCGCACGCTGAGAGCATGCACCCTCGAGGCGTTCCAGGGTTCCGATGCGGATGTGCGGCGTAGACTCATGCTCGCTTCATCCGCATGGAGGATCATCTGATGGGTGACAAGGGACCGGGCAGCAAGGGCGGCGGCAAGAAGCCCAAGGGCGGGCCGAAGCCGGTGGTCAAGAAGCCCTGATCTCGGCGGGCTGATACGAGGGGGGATCGAGCGGGCTACTCGGGGACGACCGGGTCGCCGAGACGTACCTCGCCCGGCATCACCACGCGGGTATTCACGCCCCGCAGCCGGTGCTGTCGAGCGTTCGGGCTGCTCACGAACCGGAGCGCATCCGACCCGAACCGTCCCGCGAACTTGACGCAGCCGTTGTGGGCCACGGCCGAGATCTCCACCACGGCCGTGCCCAGCCGCAGGCGGCTGCCGGGCGGCAGGTCGTCCACGCCCAGGGCGAGGTCGACATACAGCTGGTCGCCCGCGAGCGCCCAGTCCTCCGGGCTGCCCCGGCCAGCAGCGTCGCGACCCGGCTGCTCATGATGGTCACCTGCGCCTCGCGGTCGGACGACCCGTCGGGCATCCGTCTGCTGCCCCGGCTGGCCCAGCCATCCCCGACGAGTCCCTGGTCCACATCCAGGGTGGCGCTGCGCAGGAGCTCACGCTCGCCGATGCCGGGCCGCCGCGCGATGAGCACGACGCGACCAGGGGATCTCGGGGCAGCGAGGATGTCAGCCAGGCCGACCTCCAGCTCAGCGAGCGATCGTTCGCGCATGACCCAAGTATGGGTCGATGCCCGGCGTGGAGTGGTGCCGGACCGAGGGGGATGTGATGGCTGTGCGACGAATCGTGGTCGCGGGTGCGACCGGCGCCATCGGCCGGCAGCTGGTGCCGATGCTCATCGGTGCCGGACACGTGGTGACCGGCACGACCCGATCGAACGAACGTGCCACGTGGTTGCGCGCGCTCGGTGCCGAGGCGGCGGTGGTGGACGTGTTCGACAGCGACACGCTGCGTGACATCGTGGTGGATACCCGACCAGACGTCGTCATCCATCAGCTGACGGACCTCTCGTCCGGGTTCGACGCGGCGAGCCTCCAGCGGAACGTCCGGTTGCGCCGGATCGGGACCGCGAACCTGGTTACCGCCACGCTCGCCGCTGGCGCGAGCCGGCTCATCGCCCAGGGTGGCGCCTGGACGTACGCCGAAGGGCCATTGCCGCACCAGGAGGCGGACCCGCTGCGCCAGCCGGGCGGCCCGGGCGACCTGACGCTGCCTGGTCTGCTGGAGCTGGAGCGGCTCGTGACGCACACGCGCGGCTTCGATGGGATCGTCCTCCGCTACGGGTATCTCTACGGCCCGGGGACCGTCGGGGACGCCCCGGGTGATCTGCCGAGCGTCCATGTCGTGGCTGCAGCCCGGGCGGCGGCACTCGCCGTGGACCGTGGGCCGGCCGGCGTCTACAACGTCGTCGATGACGGGGAGCTCGTGAGTAATCGCCTCGCGCGCCAGACGCTGGGCTGGGATCCCGTCCGACTGGTCGTGATGCGGTGTCGGTCCATCTGCGCCGGCCACCGGCTAGGATGCGCGGACGCTGACCAGCCGTCGCCCTGGGTCGGGCCCGGCGCCACGACAAGAGGTGCGGGCATGCACGTTCGACCGACGTTCCGGGTCGCCCTTGGGCTGAGCGTCGTGGTCACCGGTCTGGTCATGACCGGCCCGGTCGCAGCGGCCGTGCCCGCCACGTCGCCAGCGGTCAGCTCGATGGCCTCGCCGCAGCCGATCGCGATGCCCTCCCCCCTCGCATCGCTGCCCGCCACGTCGCCGGACGCGGCGCCCGTGCCGGGCGGGGCCGCGCCCATCGATTGGACGATGTCCACGAAGGGCAAGGGATTCGACCGCAGCCCTTACTTCAGCAGCCTCGCGCAGGGTCCGGACGGCACCATCGTCATGGTCGGCATCGTGCGCGACAAGGCCGGTCATCCGACGGCGGCGGCCTGGCATTCGAGCGATGGCCGCAGGTGGGCGCGCTCGTCATGGAAGACACCCAGGCTGTCCGGTGCGTCCGGCGTCGTGTCCACGGCCGCTGGCTTCGTCGCCATCGGGGGCGGCGGGACCTGGACCTCGGCCGACGGCGTCGCATGGACCCATCACGTGCTGCCCGACACGAGCTTCACGGACATCGCCGCGACGGCCGCGGGGTTGGTCGCCGTCGGGCAATCGGGGACCCCCGGTCCTGCTGGCATCCCCACGTTGTGGAGCTCCCTGGATGGGCTGACGTGGCTGCCGCTGGTCCTGGGTGACGCGGGACGCCCGGTCCGGGTGGCAGTTGCCGCAGACGGCACCGTCGCCGTTGGCGGGAATCTGGCGGAAGCGGGTGGCGTGACGGTCCCGATCACCTGGACGCTCCACGACGGCATCCTCGGGAGTGCCCAGCTGGCAGGGCTGACGGATGCGCCGAGCGGTGTCATCGACCTTCGCTGGACCCCGGTGGGGTTCGCCATCGGCGTCATCCAGAACATCGCCAGCAAGCAGGCGGCCTCTGTCTGGACCTCGCCCGATGGCACGTCCTGGACGCGGTCGCTCGACGTCACGTCGGGCACCATCACCACGCTCGGGGTCCTCGGCCCGCAGGTCATCGCCTTCGGTGCCGACCGACTGTGGCAGACGGTGGATGGGTCGGCATGGCAGCAGACCGCGGCACCCGAGCTCAAGGGCTATGGCGTATCGACCACGCTCGAGCTCACCGATGGCACGCTCCTCGCAGCAGCCGCACGGTACACGGGGCCGAACACGTCCAAGGCAGCCACGTTCCTGGGACAGGTCCCGACCACGACGCCCTGACCCGGCCTCGTGGCGTGCCGCGTGCCTCGCGAGCCGCTTGATGCGGGGCGCGCTAGCGTGGGCGGTGCCCCTCGAACTCTGCGATGAGGTCTGCCACTTCCCGCCACTCGCTGTGGAACACCGGGGAGGGTGGCTCGTCCGCGGTCCAGCCATCGATGACGATGGCGAGGTACTCGCCCAAGCGGACCGCGGAGCGGCCCACGACGCCGAGCATCGGCGGATTCGCGGTCGCCGCGCAGAGGTGTCCATCGGCGCGTGCCTCGAGTCGCCAGCGGGTGTCGAACCAGGTCGCGTTGACGGACACCTCCGTCCGTCCCTGGGGGAACACCGGCCGCTCGCTCATCGGGTCAGGATAGGACAGACGTTCTATATCTGGCAAGCCATCGAGCATCCCACGTGCGCCACTGCCATCGGACCGAGGGGACGTCTGGCGCCATCGCTCCCCGACCATCGGGCTATCCCCACGCGCGGCCACCGATCCACACTGCACTGCACACAACCACTCAGGAGTGTGACCAACGTGTACATACCCATCGATCCGCGGCGTCGTCAGATGCAGGACATCCTGCGGCCTCTGGGGGCCGTCCTCGATGCGCACCTCGCTCGCGGGGTCGTCATCACCCAGCAGCCGGATGGCCTGCTCGTCCGGGCCCAGGTCGTCGCGAGCATCGGCGACCGGCTCGACGGCACCTGGTCGCGTGTCGAGCGGCGCCTGACCCACCTGGACCTGGGACAGGCCCAGATGGCCGCGGCCGCACGGCGAAGCAGCCGGCAGCCGGCCGGACCCATCGAGCGGACGCTCGTGGCGCTCGGGCGGCTGGCAGATGAACGCGACCTCCGCGGCCTGACGCTCGTCCAGCACGCCTCCGGGGATGGCTGGCTGGCGTGGCATACGGGAGACGGCGGACGCCTGTCATTGCTGACGTTCACGCTGGACGAGCTCACGACACCCTTCACGACGATGATCCCGAGCGGGCCGCCGACCCCGTCCCGGCCCGCTCGTCCGGCACCGGAGCCGATGCGCGACCGGGCCCGCATCTTCGCGGGACGGGCGCCGGATGGTCGTGGCCTTCGACCGCAGCTGGGTTCCGCGATGCGCGAGGCGCTGCCCGTCCGGGTGGCTGCCCCCGTGTTCGCGAGGGCGCGCAGCCTCCCGGAGATGTGACCACGGGAGACATGACGGGTCGTGCGCAGCCGGGATAACGGCCGGGCAGGCGCGGTTCGCCGCACCTTTAGTGGATCCTGTGCATCCATCCGACCCCCCGTTAGGCCGATCGTGGTGCCCACGCCAACCGGCGCAGGCACCGAACGGAGGCCCGACATGCATCCCCACATCGCCGATCTCATGGTCACCGAGCGCATCGACCGGATGCGCGCCGAGGCACACCACGGACAGCACACGCACACCGCTCGCCTGGCAGATACGCGGGGACCCGGCTGGCGCGCTCGCCTGGCGCGCCTGGTCCACGGCGAGCCCGGCAGGCCGCGACTGACGACGACGGCACCCCGACGCGGCTGAGGCGCCGGGAGCGATCGCTATGCTCGGGAGCGTGAGCAGGCGGGTCACCAGTCCGGAGTTCATCGGTCGGCACGGGGAGCTGGATCAGCTGCGGCACGCCCTGGCCGAGTCGGCCGCCGGACGCTCGACCCACCTGCTGGTCTCGGGCGAGGCCGGCGTCGGCAAGTCACGCTTCGTGGGTGAGGGCACCCGGGTCGCCCGGGAGGATGGCTGGCAGGTGCTGACGGGCGGGTGCCTGGACCTCGGCGACGGCGGAGCACCCTACGCGCCGTTCTCGGAGCTGCTGCGTGGCTGGGTACGGAGCGTCGGGAGGGCGGAGGCGATCGCGTTCGCGGGTCCCAATGCCGGCGATCTGGGCCGCCTCGTCGCCGAGCTGCGTCCCAGCGAGACGGGCCTGACGCAGGAACGCTGGGTCCAGGCACGCATCCATGACGCGCTCTACGACCTGCTCACCCGTCTCGCGGGCAGGGCGCCGGTGCTCGTGGTCCTCGAGGACATGCACTGGGCCGATAGCGACACCCTGGGAGCCGCGGCCTCACTGTTCCGCAACCTCCGGACGGAGCGGGTGTCACTGCTCGTCACATACCGCAGCGATGAGCTGCATCGTCGCCACCCGCTGCGTGGCTGGCTGGCGGAGGTGGCCCGCTCGGTCCGGCCCGTCCGACTGGAGCTCGCGCCGTTCGGGATGGGCGAGGTCGAAGCGCTCATCAGTGGGGTGCTCGGCGGGACGCCCCCGGCCAGCCTCGTGACCACGATCCATCGACGATCCGACGGCAACCCCTTCTTCGCGGAGGAGCTGCTGGCGTCGGGGGTGGTGGACGAGGGCCAGGGCCTGTCGTCCTCCCTGCGGGAGCTGCTCGCGTCGCGCATCGGCGGCGCCTCCGATGCTGCCCGATACGTGCTCGGCGTCGTCGCGGTGGCCGGCCGGCCCCTCGACGACCACACCCTCGCCTCGCTCGTGGCCAGCCGCGTCCCCGATCTGCGGACGACCCTGCGGGAGCTCGTCGACGGCGGCCTGCTGGTGGTCGTCTCGACCACCGGTGACGAGGGCTATGCCTTCCGGCATGCGCTCGTCCAGGAGGCGGCATACGAGGACCTGCTGCCCGGCGAACGCCGGGAGCTGCATCGCGCGCTCGCCTCCCACCTGGAGTCGTCATCGGCGTCCCAGGCCGGCACCTCCAGCAGCTGGTCGGAGGTGGCGCATCACTGGCGTTCGGCACGCGACCTGCGACGTGGCCTGATCGCGTCGGTGCGGGCTGGCGACGAAGCGTCGAACGCCTATGCGTTCTCGCAGGCGGCGACCGAGTACGAACATGCGCTCGGGACATGGGACCAGCTGCAGGATGCCGAGGCTGCCGCTGGCATCGACCGCATCGAGCTGCTGCAGCGCGCCGCCCGGGCCGTCCACCTCGTATCCGAGGACCGACGGGCGATCGCCCTCCTGCGTGAGGCGGTCGCCCTCTCCCGTGACCAGGACGACCCGCGTCGGACCGGCACGCTCCTGCAGCAGCTGGGCCGGGTGGTCTGGGTCGCCGGCGACTCGGCCGCGGCCGTCGCGCTCAGCGAAGAGGCCGTCGCGGTGATACCGGCCAAGCCACCCACGGCAGAGCGGGCGCGTGCCCTCGCAGGCCTGGGCCAGGTGCACATGCTCATCGGCCAGCACCACGCTGGCGATCGAGCTGTGCCGTGAGGCGGTCGAGGTCGCGCGCGCGGCCGGTGCGCGTGAAGCGGAGGGCCATGCGCTCAACACGCTGGGCATGAGTCTCGCCAACGTCGGCGTCTCCATCCCGGGGATCGAGGCGCTCGAGCAGGCGCTGGCGATCGCCCGGGAGGTCCGGAATGCGGACGACATCGGCCGAGCGTACGTGAACCTGTCGGATGCGCTGTTCCTCGCGGGCGAGACCCGGATGGCCCTGGACCGGGTGATCGAGGGCGCGGCGGTCGCGGATGCGATCGGGGTCAGCTCCGTATATGGGTTCTACATCCGCATCAACGGTGTCTTCCATGCCTTCGACCTCGGCGAGTGGGAGCTCGCCAAACGTTTGTTGACGGAGGCGACCGCCCGCCACGCCGAGGACGCAGGGTCCGAGCGTTACCGCCTGGGATATGCCCTCGCCCTCGAGGTCGCCGGCGGCTGGCCCGAGGCGGCCGCCGACTGGGAACGTGCCTGGAAGCTCGTTGGCTCCGACCCATCAGCCACGACCGCCGGCGTGCCACCCCAGCTGGCGGGTATCGAGCTCCGGCTGTGGGAGGGACGACCCGCGGACGCGATGCTCATCGCGGACGATGGCCTGCTGCGCATGGGCGGCGGCGAGTCGTCCCCGTTGACGATCCGGTTGGCACGTCTCGGTGCCCGGGCCGCGGCAGACCTGGGCCTCGCCTCAGACACCCTCGAGACTCGGCTCGAATGCCGGGCCCGACTCGTGGGATACCGCGAGCAGGCCGAGGCGGCTCGCGCCGGGATGGCCCAGCCGGCGACTGCGACCGCCCGCAGGAACGAGCTGGAGCTGGACATGATCGCGGCAGAGCTCGCCCGCCTCGAGGGTGCGGCAACGGCCACGATGTGGACCGCGCTCCAGGATCGGTGGGAGTCGGTCGAGGTCCCGTACGAGGCCGCCTACTGCACCGTGCGCGCGGCGATCGCCCATGGCGTCGCTGGCGACCTGGAGGCCGCGGAGACTGCGCTCGATGCCGCGGATGTCGTCGCGCGGCGCCTGGGTGCTGTGCCATTGCGATCCTGGCTGCTCGGTGTCGCGCGCCGATACGGCATCCGGGGCACGGGCGGATCGCTGGGACGTGCCGGGTCGGCTGACCGACCAGGGTCGGATGGTCGTGTCGCGATACGGCCGTATGGCCTCACCTCGCGCGAGCTGGAGGTGCTGACCCTGGTCACGGCCGGTCGGACCAACCGCCAGATCGGCGTGGAGCTGTTCATCAGCGAGAACACGGCCGGCGTCCACGTGTCCAATATCCTGGGCAAGCTGGGCGTGAGCTCCCGGACGGAGGCGGCACGCGTGGGCTTCGAGCTCGGACTCACCCAGCCGCTGGGATAGCTGGCGGGTGCCGCTCGCTCACCGGGTACCGGCGCGCTGCTCACCGGTCGGGCGATCCGAGCCGGGACGGCGCTGCGGACCTGCGAAGATGTGGGGCACTGGTCAGGCGCTGCTCCCAGCGTCATCGGAGCGAGGTCGAGCATGAGCGGCGACGCAAGCGGGTCGTTCCAGGGGTTCCAGCCGGCGGCCTTCCAGTTCCTCGTGGAGCTCGCCCTCAACAACGAGCGGTCGTGGTTCCAGCCGCGCAAGGCTGACTACGAGCGGCTGCTCAAGGAACCACTCGAGGCGCTCTGCGAAGCGCTGGATGCCGAGTTCCGGGCGCGCACGGTGCCACTGGCATCGGACCCGGCGCGCTCGCCGTTCCGGATCTACCGCGACGTGCGCTTCTCCAAGGACAAGTCGCCCTACAAGACCGCGGTCAGCGCGAGCTTCCCGTGGACGGGCGATGGCGGTGGTGTCGGCGGCTACATCCACATCGAGCCCGGGCATGCCTATCTCGGCGGGGGCATGTGGCATCCGGCGCCGGAGCGGCTCGCGGCCTGGCGACAGGCGGTCGTCGATGACCGTGCGCGGGTGCATGCGGCCATCGACGGCCGGTCCTTCCGGGCCCTGTTCGGGGAGGTCGGCGGCGATCGTCTCCAGCGAGGTCCGGCGGGCTTCCCCAAGGACGACCAGGACATCGAGCTGCTCAAGCTCAAGGATGTCACCTTCGGCATGGCGCTCTCGGACGCCGAGGCGCAGTCGACGGCACTGCCGGCACTCATCGCGGATCGTCTCTCGGTCGCCGTCCCCGTGCTCCGGCTCCTCGCCTCGCTGCCCGGGGACCCCGGCGCGACGCCGTGGCTGCGCGATTGAACGCCTCCGGCGACCTGGCCGGGACCTCGGACGTGATCACGGTCTGCGTCGCGGGCGCCACCGGCTGGGCTGGCCGGGCGCTCGTCGAGGGCGTCCGTGCCGCGGATGACCTCGTGCTGCGCTCGGCGGTCGCACGTGCTGCCGCAGGCCAGGACCTGGGCGTGGCCCTGGGACGTGCGCCAATCGACGTACCGGTGCATGCGACCGTCGCGGAGGCCCTCGACGGCGTCGACGTGCTCATCGAGTACACCTCCCACACGGCCGTGATGGCCAACACGCTGCACGCGATCGGCCGCGGCGTGGCGGTCATCATCGGCGCGTCCGGGCTCACCGCGGATGACTACGCGGTCATCGATAGGGCGGCGCTGGCCGCTGGAGTCGGCGTCATCTCGTCCGGCAACTTCTCGCTCACGGCAGCGATGGCGCAGGCGGCAGCGGTCCTGGTGGCGCCCTTCCTGCCCCAGGCGGAGATCATCGACTACTCCAGCGCCACCAAGCCGGACGCGCCGAGCGGGACCGCGCGGGAGCTGGCGGAGCGGCTCGCCATCGCCCGGCCACCGGTCCTCGGTCGGGCCATCGAGGCCACCCATGGACTCCGCGAGGCCCGCGGCGCCCAGGTCGACGGCGTGCCGGTGCATTCGGTGCGGCTGCCGAGCTTCTCGGTCTCCACGGAGGCGATCTTCGGCCTGCCGGACGAACGCCTCACCATCCGGCACGATGCCGGGCTCTCGGCGGTTCCCTACGTCGCCGGGACGCTGCTCGCGGTGCGGCGCGTCCAGGGACGAGTCGGGCTGACCCGAGGGCTGGACACGCTCCTGCTCGAGCGTTGACCGGACGGGGCTGTCCCGCCCGAAAGGCGGTCAGCTCGCGCCGATGATCCGATCGAGCAGCTCGTAGGCCACCACGCCCAGCAGCGTGACCACGACGACCACGAGCAGCACCGACCCGCGCTCTCGCCACGTGCGACCGAGCCCGAGCGCGAGCAGCACGCCGGCGGCCGCCTCGATCCAGCCCACGACCGCCAGGTCGGGGATGCGCATGAGCGTCGAGACGCCCTCGGCCACGAGGATGCCACCGGCGAGCCCGATGGCCACGATGCGCTGGCCGCTGCCACCCACCCGCCACCACCGACCCGCCAGCCCGTAGACAGGGCCGCCGACGACCGCGGTACCCAGCCAGATGACGACCGATGAGGTCGAGACGCCAGCTCCGGACACCAGCGCGGCCACGTAGTACCCGGCCAACGCGCTCGCCAGGACGACGAAGCCCGACCCTGTGGCCCACCGTCCGGTCGGCATCCGCGACCCGACCAGCCAAGCGACCAGGAGCCAGATGGCACCCGAGTTCGCCAGCCGGTTCCAGCGGGCATCGAGGACGCCCTGGCCCACGATGGTGAGGACCCCGAGCGTCACGCCAGCGGCCACGATCAGGCCCAGACGAGCGACCACCTGGCCGGTCGGTCGATGCTGCTCCATGGCGGGCCGGAGGGCGGCCGCTACGGCGCCCCCACCGTCCCGAGGCTGTCCAGCGGCCAGAAGCGCAGCCAAGCACGTCCGATGACCTGGTCCACGGCGATCTCGCCGAACACCCGGCCATCCTCCGAGTGGAGGCGGTTGTCGCCCATCACCAGCACGTCACCGGGGTCCACGTCCCAGGAAGCCTGACCCCCGGTCGGCCGGGTGACGCTGCCGGGTGGCAGGTATGTCTCATCGAGAGCGGCGCCGTTGCGCCACACCGTACCGTCCCGGATCTCGATGTGGTCACCGGCAACGCCGATGACCCGCTTGATGAACGGGATGTCGGAGTGCTCCGATGCCGGTGGATGGAGCACCACGATGTCGCCGTCGCGATACGGGAACAACCGGGGTGTGAGCTTGTCCACCAGGAGGTGCTGGCCGTCCTGGAGGGTCTCCTCCATGGACATGCCCTCGACGCGGTACGTGCCCACGACGAAGGCCTGGAGGACCCAGTAGAGCAGCACCGCCAGGATGACCGTGGTGGCAAGCTCGGTCAGCCGGCCCCGACGCGTGGCTGTCGCGGGCGCGGGCTGGGGATCGCCGGCGGTGGATGTCACGCACGTCATGGTAGGCGGATCGGCCTCGCGGTCGCACCGGGTCGCCCGTGGACGGATGCGCTCCGAACGGGGTACGGTCAGCGGATGCACGCGAGCCAGCGGCGACCATGGTGGGCTCGTCAGGACGGGCCCATGGGTCGCCTGAGACGAATCCGCCCGAACGCACCTCATCCTTGCTGTGGATGACCGCGCCCTGGCCCAGGCGTTGGCCAAGGGTGATGAGGCCGCGTTCCAGCGCCTGGTCGACGACTACGCCGGCGAGGTGTTCCGGGTCTGCTACCGGGTGCTGGGTTCGATCGAAGAGGCAGAGGACGCAGTCCAGGAGACGTTCGTGCTGGCCTACAGGGGCCTTGGTTCGTATCGTGGTGACGGCCCGCCGGCCGCCTGGCTCGCCCGCATCGCCGTGCGCGAGTGCTGGCGGCGTGGTCGTCTCCAGACGCGTCGGATCACGCGCACGCAGCCGCTCGATGCGACCGTCGAGGCGACGGCCGCTGATCCGACCGATGTGGCCCGGGAGGTCCTTGCGGCCGAGGAGCGGGATGAGGTCCGCCGCGCCCTGAAGGCGTTGCCGGAGCCGTACCGCGAGGTGGTCTCGCTGCGGTTCCTGGGCGACCGCTCGCTGGCGGACATCGCCGCGGTGACCGGTCGCCCGGAGGCGACCGTGAAGACGCACCTCTACCGGGGCCTGGAGCGGCTCCGGACGATCATGCAGGACGAGCGTCGATGAGCGACCACGACCAGTTCCCTCGCTCCAGCCGCGACCCGGCCGATGCGCGTGCCGATGACACCCCCGATCCCATGACCGACCCGCTGACCGGTCCCGTGGCGCGTCGGCTCGAGCGATTCCACGACGCGACGTCCATCGAAGCGCCCGTCGACATCGCCGCCCGGGTCCGCGAGCGACTGGCACGCGAGTCGCGGCCAGCACCGACCGTCACGAGCGTCCCGCCCAACGGCTTCCGGATGACGGTCCGGCAGCGGACCGATGCCGCGCTGGGTCGGGGCGGCGCGTTACGACCGCCCCGCGCCCAGGGCCTGGCGATGGCTGCGGTCCTCTTCCTCGCCATCGGCCTCGCCGCCGTCGCGGGCATCATCCTGCTCCGGCCGACGGCGGACCGCGTGGGCGCGCCCAGCGTGGTACCGACCGTGCCCGCCGCGTCACCGAGCCCCAGCCCGAGCCCGAGTCCGATGCTCTCGCCGGTCCCGTCCACCGCGACCACCGGCTCCGCGGCCCATGCCCGTGGTGCGACCGCCACCGCGTCGCCACGCCCCCGGCACACGACACGGTCGAAGACGGTCCACGCACGACCGACGAAGCGCCCTCGGACCCGACCCGCGGCGAACGCGAGCGTGCCACCGCACACCGTCGACCGTCCGGCCGGCGACCCAACGTCGCCTCCGCCATCGGCCCGGCCAGACACGAGCGCGTCACCAGTCATCGCGGCGAGCCAGGCGCCGTCCGATCCACCCCCGACGCCGACCGAGCTCCCGAGTGCGGAGCCAGACCCGACCACGGCGCCGGCAGCCACGACGCTCGCGACCCCGGAGTCGACCCCCGAGCCCACCAGACGCGCCACCCCGGCGCCGACCCTGGAACCGACATCCACCGACCGGCCAACGCCGGCACCGACCGGCCTGCCGGAGCTGCCGACAGCGAGTGACGGCCCCGGCTGACGGTTCGCGGGGCACGTCGATCCGCAGGATCGAGACGTTTTGGACCGTCCGTCCCTCGATAGAGGAGTGAGCCGGATCGCCGGCTGACTCCATGTGGCGCGACGTGCCACCAGAGAGGAGGGTGCGAGCCGTGCACCTGACGAACAAGCTCCGCATGCTGGCCGTGCCAGCCGTCTTCGCTGCGGTCGCCATCGCGGCCCCGGCAACGACTCTGGCCCACGGTGCCCATCACCCCACGTGGCATGCCGACCGCATCGTCGGCACGCCCGCCGACGACGTCATCTCCGCGCGGCGAGGCGGCGATACCGTGTGGGGACGCGCCGGCAACGACACGCTCAATGGCAACCGCGGCCGGGACTGGCTCTTCGGCGAGAAGGGCAATGACACCCTCAACGGCAACCGGGGCAATGACCGGCTCGCCGGCGGGGTCGGCGACGACACGCTCAACGGCGGCGCCGGCAACGACCTGCTCCTGGGTGGCCCCGGCGCGGACACGCTCAATGGCCAGTGGGGCCGTGACGAGCTGTGGGGCGGCGCCGGCGCGGATGTCCTCAACGGCGGGCCGGGCAACGACCTCATCCATGCCGCCGGTGATGGCGCCATCGACACCATCGATTGTGGCGACGGCGCCCACGATCGGGCGGTCGTGGACCCGACCGATGTCGTGGTCGGCGGCTGCGAGACGATCGTCATCAAGGTGCCGACCGTCTGACCCGCGGCGGCCGTGAGGTCGCTCCGTCAGTCGATACCCCAGGCACGGTCGAGGCCCGCATCGAAGCCGGTGCGGGTCTCGGCGTGGAACGGTGCCAACGCTCGCCATTCTCGGGGCCACTGCGAGCCGATCGCCCGGGGCATGGCCGGATCACCCGTGTTCGCGGTCCGACCGGCTCCGACCCGTCGCCCGGGCCGTGCCCCAGCACGAGTCGGTCATCCGGTCTCGCGGATGCCCACGACCGGGACCGTCCAGCGACCATCGTGGGCGCGCCCGAGGCCGGTCACCTCCCAGCAGGCTGCGACCTGACCCCGGCCCACCGGCGGCTCGACACGCACCACGTGCCCCGGCAGGAGCAGGTCCCCGACGACGGGCATGGCGCCCTCCCCGCTCGCCGCCCTGGCGGTGATGCCCCGGACGTACTTGCCGTTCGCGAGCCCGGCCCGGATCATGTCCGTCGCTATCACCGGGGCACGTACCGGCGGCTGGTGGGCTCGGTCGACGCTCCGTTGTCGCATGTCTCGCAGCGTGCATCACGGTCGTGCCAGCTCCCATGTCACCGCGGCCATGGGTCAGGCCCCACGGCTAGCCGATGGGTTTCTCCATGCTCGCGGTCGCCAGCACGATCCCGTCGGGCAAGGTGATGGTCTGGTGCCGGACGACCCGGAAGCCGATGCGCTCGTAGAGCGGGACCCCGGGCAGCGTGGCCATGAGCGAGAGACGAGAGAAGCCTGCCGCGCGCGCTGCCGCTTCACACGCCTGGAGGATGAGGGTGCCGAGGCCCTGGCGGGTCCGGTCGGGACGCACGAACATCGCCCGGACACGGGCCGGCTCGGAGGTCGGGTCGAGGGTCCGGACACGATCCACCTGATCGGACGAGCCGCTGTAGAGCTTGTCGCGCCGACTCCAGCCACCACAGGCGACCAGCGCATCGCCCGCTTCCACCACCAGGTATGTGCCATCGGCAATGAGCATCCGGTCCACGGTGCCGATGTGGATCGCGGCCGACCGGGTCTGGGCCTCGTCGTAGTAGCTCGGGAAGAGTGCCTCGATGGAGCGCTTCATGAGCATGTCGATGGCATCGGCGTCGGCGAGGGTCGCGAGACGCAGCCGGGGCGGATCGGGCGGCGGTGCGGTCTGCGGCATGGTCCGTGCACGATAGCGCCCGCGGTCGCGTCCGGGTCCCGCGGCGATGATGGGCGTGCGATCCCGGATATCCTGCCGAGGTGGTGTCGTCGTCCTCCTGGGTCCGGTCCGTCGCGGCCACCATCGCTCTCGTGCTGTGCCTGCTGTGCACCATGGTGTCGACGACCTCGGCTCAGGGAGCCTCGGGCGTACCCGAAGCCACCACTGGGCCAGCCCGTCCGGGCCCGATGCAGATCCGTGCCTGGCTGGTCTCCCTGGAGCAGATGCTGGGCGCGCTGCTCGGGGGCCAGGCCCCGGATGGCTCGACGCCCTTCGGCCAGGAGCCGACGCTCGCCCAGCTCGTGGGCCAGAAGCTGATGGTCCGGATGGCCGGCCATCGGCCCAGTCGCGCGTTGCTGGGTCGGATCGAGCCGGGGTGAGATCGGGGGTGTGGTGCTGCTCGGGTCGAACATCACCACCCGGGCTGCCCTCATCCAGCTCACCAGCAGGCTCCAGGAGGCGGCGGCCGCCGGTGGGCAGCCGCCACTCCTCATCGCGCTCGACCAGGAAGGTGGATCCGTGAAGCGCGTGCCGTGGGCGCCGCCGACGCTGACGGTGCCGGCCATGGGTCGATCGAGCACGAAGGTCGCACGGCGCCAGGGTCAGCGGACCGGAGCGGCGCTGCGGGCCCTGGGTGTCAACATGGACCTGGCCCCGGTCGCCGATATCCCGCGCTCTGCGGCCTCGTTCATGTACCAGCAGGGACGCACCTTCGGGTTCGATGCCGGGCGGACAGCAGCCATGGCCGACGCCTTCGCACGTGGTCTGGGTGACAGCGGGGTCATTGCCACCATGAAGCATTTCCCGGGGATCGGACGAGCGACCAGGAACACCGATCGGTACGTCGATACCATCGGCGCGACGGCTGCGGAGCTGGCCGCCGACCTCCGACCGTACCGTCGGGCCATCGCGAATGGCCTGCCCGCGATCATGCTCTCGAACGCCACCTACCCAGCATGGGACGACGCCAATGCGGCAGGCTGGTCGCGCGCGATCGCCGTGTCGCTGGTCCGCGACGAGCTCGGCTTCCGGGGCATCACCATCACCGATTCGCTCGACGGCACGGGTCACGCACGAGGGCTGCCCGTGAGGGTGCTGGGGCTGCGGGCCGCCATCGCCGGCACGGACATGATCCTCACGACTGGCTCGGAGCGGACCACGACCAAGCTGTTCGACGCGCTCCTCGCGCATGCCAACGAGGGGTCATTGCCGCGTGCGACGCTCCGGGCGTCATACGACCGCATCCTCGAGGTCAAGACGCACGCAGCGCCTCCAACCCGTCGAGGATGAGCTCGAGACCGATCGCGAACTCGTCGCCGTAGTCGTGGCCCACGTGCATGGCGTAGTCGGTGATGAACGCCGCGAGGTTGGGGTACTCGCCAGCAGGGAATGGGGCAGCATCTGCTGTGCCACCTGCGCGACCTGCTCCGGGTCCTGGAAGGGCCGGTCGATCTTCGTCAGGGCGAACCCGTAGATATAGCTGTCGAGCAGGGAGTAGGCATGTGCCGTCCGGGCCATGTCGAAGCCGCCCGCGCGAAGGCAGCCGAGGACCGCGTCGTGATGGCGAGGGCTGGCTGCTCCGCGACAGTGCAAGGTGCGGCCTGGCCTGAAGGTGCTCATCAATGGCGCCTCTGGCGGCGTCGGTACGTATGCGGTCCAGACCGCCAAGGCGTTGGGTGCCGAGGTCACGGGCGTGTGCGGCACCCGGTACGTCGAGATGGTCCGATCCATCGGCGCCGACCATGTCATCGACTACACCCAGGACGACTTCAGCACGGGTGATTCACGCTACGACATCATCCTCGACAACGTTGGCGATCGTTCGTCCTCACAGATGCGGCGAGTGCTGACATCGACCGGTGTGCTCCAGCCCAACGGCGGCGGGCACTCGGACGGCCGCTGGGTCGGATCCCTGGCCATCGTGATCCGGTCGACCCTGACGTCACTCCTGGTCCGTCAGCAGCTGAGCCCGTCGGTGAAGTTCCAGGACCGCGACGACCTCGCGGCCTTCGCGGGGCTGCTGGAGGCCGGCAGCATCACCCCCGTCATCGACCGGACCTGGCCCCTGAGCGGCGCGGCCGAGGCGCTTGGCCACGTCGGCGACGGCCATGCCCAGGGAACGACCGTCATCGTCATGTGAATCCCGGCACCGTAGACTTCGGTGGCGCGTCACGGCGCGAGCGGCCCGCACGTCACGGTCTCCGGTGCGGCCCTCCAGGATCGAGACCCAGCTGTCAGGTGCGACATGCAGCTCCGTTTCCGGGGTGTCGCGGCGACCGCCGCCACGATGCTCATGCTCACGCTCTCGCTGCCGGTGCACGCGCAGGACGCCGCGCGGACGGTATCGCTCGACGGGGTCGGCTTCAGCTTCGACAGGGCCCTGGGCACGAGCGTGAACATCAGCCAGGTGCCTGGGCAATCACCGACCACGCAGCAGATCGATGCGCCGCAGCCGCCCCATCTCGCGTTCACCTTGTACGGCCGGCGTGCCGAGGAGAAGCGGATCCCTCGACCCATCGATGCTCCCGGCGTCGTCCGCTTCTATCGCACGGCGGACCTCGCGCCGTACGACCTGCAGGCCCAGCAGCTGGCACGTCTCCAGACCCTGCTGAGCGAGCGGCCCGACCCGGCCACGCTCAAGACCATCGGTGCCGACGGAAGCGTGAACCCGCTGCCGTTCGTGGTCGACTTCGCGGCGGCCCAGGCCATCGTCGCGCGGGTCGGCTATGTCGATACACCGGAGCTTTCGGGTGTGGCCTATCTGACGGTCTTCCGGCAGGACGTCTATCCGTTCACGGCGGGCGACTTCTGGTACACGTTCCAGGGGCTGAGCACCGACGGGACCTGGTACGTCAGCGCCGACTTCGTCATCACGGCGAGCATGTTCCCGACCAAGCTCGACATCAAGGACGCCAACCGCATCAGCTCGAGCGCCAAGCGATGGGCGCAGTACCTGCGCACCAGCCTTGCCACCCTCGATGGCGCGGACCCATCCGCGTTCAAGCCCCCACTGACGTCCATCGATGCACTCGTGCAGTCCATCACCTTCGGTGGCGTGCCGTCTATCGAGCCCACGCCGCTCCCGTCGACGGCTCCTTCGGTGGTTCCGTCAGCCGCCCCGTAGCCGTGCCATCGGCGGCTCGGGACGCGGTGGTGATTCGCTTCCCCCGGTGACCGTTCGGGCTCACGGTGACGTGAATGACAGCAGCACCTGGCCATCCGGGCCGAGCAGGTGCAGCCCTCCGGCGTCCACGAGATAGCTCTCGACCCGAAGGAGCTGGCCCAGGAAGACGTCGCTGGCTCGGTCGCAGTCGAACGAGGCTGCGGATCGGATGTCCAGGCGAAGCCAGTCGCCGTCAGTACCGAAGGAGCCGGTCCAGTCACCGCAGCTCGTCGTGCCGCTGACGACGCCGTCGCCGAAGCGCAGCATGGACCCATCGTCGGCATGCCAGGTCGTGCCGGCCAGCGGGATCGACGGCGCGGACGGGCGGAAGACGAGGCCCGGGACCGGGGCACCCTGGAACAACGACAGCCGTTGCTGTCCCGCGGCGTCGTCGAGCAGATAGGCCACCGTGCCGCTGAGCGCGTCGAGGTAGCGCGCCCCAAGGTCAGGCTGGGCGCAGTCACTGGTGGTGGCCGTTGGCCGCCCGAACGAGAGCGCCGTGCCATTGGTCACGAAGTCAGCGACATAGGCGTTGCAGAGGTCCCGGCCACGAGCGCGCTCCGACCTCAGCGACAGCGTGATCAGCGCGTCAGGGGGCAGGTCCCGACCGGCCATCTCCAGGAGCTTCCAGTCCGTCCCATCGAGCGTCGAGAAGCCGGTCCCCGTGACCGCTGGGGATGGGCTGAGACCCTGGGCATGCCCACTGACCGGCACGGTCAGGAGGAGCAGCGCACCCAGGAACGATCGTCCGCGCACCGGTCGTCTCCTCTCACCGTGGCCGTCTCGTCGACGGCACGGACCCCAGCGGTATAGCACGTCGGAGCCCAGCCGTCCCAGCCCAGGACCTGCCCCCACGGGCCCTGTCCGTCCTACCATCCGCTAGGGTCGGAGGTGGCCGGATGACGAAGGACGAGATCAGGACGGGGCTCGCCGCGGGGACCCTGGAGCGCGGCACGATGGAGCGGGAAGCGCAGGGGCTCGGCACGATGCCGCTCGTGGGCGCCTACCTGGATCCCGACCGGGTCCAGCGGATGAGCCCGCCCCTGGAGCCGACATGGCGCATCGTGGCACTGGAGGTCGTCGGCCTGGGCTATGGCTGGGCTGCCGAGACCGCCAAGTGGCGGGTACCGGTCGTGGCAATCCGGTCCATCGCCCCGCGCCGCACGGACTGATCCGGGACCACGTCGGCCGGCATCTCGACCTGCAGCCGTCGCCCCGATCAGTGGGGTAGGCGCCCGGGTTCGGGCAGCGGCACGGCAGTGCCGCTCACCCGGATGCCGCCGCTATCGTCGGGCACCTCGACCTGGATGTCGCTGGGCCGTCCCATCTCCACCCCCTGGCGGATGCGGAACCGGGCCGGTGGCGAGAGCTCGCCGCGCCAGCGGAGGTAGGCGCCCAGGGCGGCCGCGGCAGCGCCCGTTGCCGGGTCCTCGATGATGCCACCGACCGGGAACGGGTCACGCGCCCGGAATCGATCCGGTGCCTCGCGCCAGATGAGCTGGAGCGTCGTCAGGTCGGCCGCCAGCATGATGGATCGGAGCCGGTCGAAGTCGTAGTCCAGCTCCCGCAGCCGCTCGTAGGTGGCGGTGGCCAGGATGAGGTGGTTGACCCCGGCGTATCCCAGCGCCGAAGGCAAACGCTTGTCCAGCTCGTCCTCGTGCCATCGCAGGGCAGCCAGCACCTCCCCGACCAGACCCGGCGGGGCGATGCTCACCCGTGGTGTCACGGAGGTCAGGGTCGCCATGAACCACCCGTCCGGGTCTCGTTCCGTCTCGACTGGCACGACGCCGTCGTTCGTGGCGAGCAGGAGGCGACCGGGTCCGGTCCGCTCGGCGAGCGCCACGCCACTCGCGATCGTGGCGTGGCCGCAGAACGCGACCTCGGCGGCGGGGCTGAAGTAGCGGACCCGGTATGCGCCAGGCAGCCGCATCCGGTCCGGGACCAGGAACGCGGTCTCCGAGTAGCCCACCTCGGTGGCGATGCGCTGCATCTCCGATGCCGCAGGCATGACGTCACCGATCCAGAGGCCGGCCGGGTTGCCCCCGGCCGGGTCGAGTGTGAACGCGGCACGTCGCAGCAGCTCGGACATCGGCTCCGGCCTACCCGCTCGCCACGCTGTCAGGCGTCCCGAGCGACCGACTGAGGCGCCGTGACCGGCTACTGCACCGTGATGGATGCCGTCATCGACGGATGGATGTTGCAGTGGTACGTGAACGTGCCCGCCGTCGCGAACGTCTGGCTGAAGGTCGCCCCGGGCGAGACGGTCCCACTGTCGAACGAGCCATCGTCGGCGGTGACGGTATGCCCCGTGGTGTCGTTGTTCGTCCAGGTGACGGTGCCGCCGACCGGCACGCTGATGGTCGCCGGCTGGAAGGAGAAGTCCTTGATGGAGACTGCGGCCGCAGCGGCCACCGGTGCCGGAGAGACGCAGGGAGTCGCCAGGCTTGGTGCCAGCGACGTGGCGACCATCGATGCCGCGGGGGCCATCGGCGACGGGCCGACCATCGGCGAAGCACAGGGTGCCGCGCTGGGGGTCCCGGGCATGGACGCCATCGGTGACTGGCCGGCGGCCGGGGCGACGGTGACCAGGGCTGCCATGAGCGCGATCGCGACCATCGCAGTGAGAGCACGGATCGTGTACGACATGTCGGTTGCTCCTGTGCTGTGAACGTCTCCTGGGACGCTCGACAGGAGGTACGCCCTCCGCCAGGTGAGCGGTTTTCAGCAGCGCACCAGCGTCATGACTCGAGCTCCCAGAGCGCCCGATAGTAGCGGATCCGTTCCGCATCCGGGTCGATGCCATAGGCATCGAACAGCTCCTGCTGGTGCCCCTCCCCGAAGCCCCAGTCAAGGCTCAGCGACGCGACCGCGACATCTGCCCATCGGCCACCGATGCCGAGGTCACCGAAGTCGACGTTGCCGGTCCAGGCCCCTGCGGCGGAGATGAGCGTCGGGTCGACCATGGGGCGGATGCTGGCACAGCCGGGCACGCCCCGGCGCTCGGGGTCGCCCTGGGACTGCCGCAGGCGCATAGGCGACGCGCATACTCGGGACATGCCACGCTTGCAGGTGAAGCACTTCGACGAGCCGGATGATGTCCGCGAGGTCCCGAAGGCACGCTTCGAGACGGTCCAGATGGGCGAGGCGGTCATCGCGCACGCCACATTCGAACCCGGCTGGCGATGGTCAGTCGACCTGGGCCCGCTCATGGGCGCCCAGAGCTGTCCCATCCATCACCTGGGATTCTCGGTGTCAGGGGTGTGCCGCGTGGTCATGGAGGATGGGCAGACGATGGACATCGGCCCGGGCGGTGTCTACGAGATCCCACCGGGCCACGATGCCTGGGTGGTCGGGGATGTGCCCTGGATCACCATCGAATCGCAGAGCGGACGGCCCATCACGTCGATGCTCGATGCGTCCGGCGAGCGGACCGTGGCCACCATCCTGTTCTCGGACATCGTCGACTCGACAGGGATGCTCGGCCGGGTCGGCGACTCGCGTTGGCGTGACCTGCTACTCGAGCACAACCGGCTGATGCGCGAGCAGCTCAACATGCACCGCGGCCGGGAGGTCAAGACCACCGGCGATGGCTTCCTGGCCGTCTTCGATGGCGCCACCCGCGCGGTCCGCTGCGGGGCAGCCATGACGACCGCGGCACACGCCCTGGGCATCGCCATCCGGGTCGGCATCCACACGGGCGAGGTCGAGTTCGTGGGCCAGGATGCCCGTGGCGTCGCGGTCCATGCCGCAGCGCGCGTCATGTCCGTGGCCGACGCGGACGACGTCCTGGTCTCATCCACCACCCACGACCTGCTGGAGGGTTCCGGGCTGCTGCTCGCGGACGCAGGCGTCCACGAGCTCAAGGGCCTCGCGGGCCAGCGACAGCTGTATCGGCTCGTCACCGATGAGGATCGCTCGTTCCGATCGATGTAGCCGCCTCGTACCACCGTTGACCACCGGGTCGGGCCGGCGGCTGACGCGCCGTCGGGCGGCGCGGCGGAGGTCGGGTTCGCCGGCGCCGGGATCACCCTTGACGCCGGCCCAAGGGCCGCATAGTCTGCCGATCCCAGCCGACCCAGATGAGAGGACAGCACAGCCACGCTGCGGCGCGAGCCAGTGTCTCCCCGGCGACGGGTCCGGAGGTAACGGTAGGCCGCATCGGCGGTTCCTGATCGCCGCGACGATCGCCAAGGGCCTGCCCGACGGCAGCAGCACCGGTGACGGCGTCACACCCGGCGGGGTGCCCTGTACCGCCAGCCACCCCAGTGCGGTGGATGGCGGTGTCGGGACCGACGGCGGTGACCACTCGGTCGAGGTCGGCGCATCGGAGCCGGCGGACGGTGCCGATGCGAATCAAGATCGATGACGCCTGGTTCGGTATCGCCGGCAACGGCTCGACGGCTCCGGTCACGATGACCGTCACGGCCGTGTGCGCGAAGCACGGGACGTACGTGGTCAAGGTCGGGACCCGGACGGCGGTGCCGGACGGTACGAGCGCCACGACCACGGTCCGCTGGCCCAGCGGCACGCGCGTCACGGGCGGGGGCATCGACATCGATGGTGCCGACACGCATCTCGAGCTGCACGACGGCTTCCCCATCGATGGGTCCGACGCCGACATCTTCCCGGACGACGGATGGCAGGGCACGGCCTACAACGATGGCAGCGGGCAGGTCCACCACATGAAGACGTTCGCGATCTGCAAGCAGGTGTAGCGGTCGCGGGTGTCAGGCCGGACGGATCGATACCAGCTCGATCGGCGGCGTCTCGAGGGGCAGGTCGTCTGCGGACGACCGCAGGGTCTCGACGGCCTGTGCATACCGTCGCGCGGCATCCTCGAGGGCCGCCGCGGCCCCTGGGGCGCCCGACCATACCCGGGCACGTGCGTCGTGGTAGGTGCGTCGCGCGGCGTCGAGCGCGGCGCGTGCATCCGGGTTTCGTTGGGCGTCGGCCATGAGCCGATGATGCGCAGGGCGCACATCCACGGGGACCTGGTTGGCTCGCCGGATGGTTGCGCGCGGACAACGGAACTCCCAACGCGTCCGTACCCGGAGGCGACAGAGCGTCCGCCGCGTGCAACAGATGGCGCCCCGCTCGCCTCAAATCAAGAGAGGGACCCGGACGCCCAGAACGTCCTGGTCCCTCTCCCGCGTCAGAAGCACGGCCGGGAACGCATCCTACCGGGTGCGCGCGTCCGCGGGGCCGATGCGCGCGCCAGATCCGGCCGCATCCCGGATGTGCCACGCGCCCGGCCGCTCAGCCACGATCGCAGGGCATACCATCGACGGGTGAGCGACAAGGAGGGCGCGGCGAAGCTCGCCGCCATCGCCAACCTGCCCGTTGGATGGGTGTTCGAGGACCCGCGTCGGGACCACGAGGACCTGGTCCTTCGGGCAACGGGCCCCGATGGCGATGAGATCGAGGTCGCCGGGCGGACCACCGCGGAGGCCTGGACGGCCATGGCGGAGTCCCTCGCCGCGCGTGGCGAGGGACGGCTGATCCGCTAGCGCGGCACGAGCCGCCGGATGGCGGTCCGGTCAGACGTGCTTGAGCTTGACCGAGACCTTGTCCCAGAACGCGTAGCAGTCGCCCGCGAGCGTGGAGTCGCCGTCAGCGGAGAGACGGACACGGAGGGTGCGGGTGCCAGGTGCCAGCACCTTGGACGCGGTGAGGTGCTTGTACTTCTCGTTGGTGCTGACAGCCTGCTTGTGGAAGTCGCTGCCACTCACCGAATGGTTGTTGCCGTTCCGGAAGTAGAGGTCGACGTGCGCGTGGATGTCCGCAGCGCCATCGGTGCCGGCATAGGCGCTCAGGTACACCTTGACGTGGCCGTGGTCGATGGCCGAGCCGATGCCCGTGAGCTTGACGGTCTGGTCGGCTTCCGGGCACTGCGAATAGGCGTTGTCGAATTCGCCCGAGAGGAAGAACCGGGTGCCGCCACCGATCTGGTTGCTGGCGTGCTTGGATGGCAAGCCAAAGCCCGCCGCGCCGTACTTGTGCGTCTTGAAGGCCAGGAACGGGTCCCAGCTATTCAGGCGGTTCTCGGCGCCACCGTTCTTGACGAGGTTCACGCCATATTGCGTCGGGGAAGCTGCCTGCAGCGGCCCGGCTGCGAGGAGGGTGGCGGCGAACAGCACGCCGGCGATCCCGGTCACCCTGGCTGGGAGGTGGCGTCGCAACGAGATGGTTCGGCCGATGGACATGGGGATGCCTCAGGCTACGGACGACCCTGCCGGGGAGCGGCAGGGGTGAAGGCGCGACTATCGTCCTCGAGCCCGGGCCGGTCAAGAGGCAGATCGAGGGTGCGCGTCCGGCCCTCGCTCAGCCGCCCGTGACGGTCGCGACAAGGCTACGGATGGCCTGGCGACCGCCTCTCTGGATCGTCCTGGAGGTGGCTGCTCCCGGGTACCGCGACGATGGATCCGTTGGCGGTCTGGGCGAGGTAGTCCTGATGTCTACGAGTCCGCCGGCTTCGCACGTCCGCACCATGCGATCAGCACGACCCCGGACGAACGTCGCCGTGCTGTGGGCCGAACGTACCCCACGCCTGATGCACCTCATCCACGGCATCTCGTCTCATCCCTTGTGTGAGGTGGTCCCCGGTCATCGGCGGCCCAAGGCGACAGGAGACATTCCCGACATGGGTCGACACGGCATTCCAGGGCTCTTCCGCGAACACCGGCGCCCACGGCACGACGGGCCGTCTCTCCTGGAGCACGGGATAGCCGTGCCGCTGACTGTCGACCCGGGCGCCGCCCGGTCGCCGCATCCGATCCCGGAGACACGGCGGGAGGCGACACCGTCGCCAGTCGGCGTCAGCATCCTCGGCTTCGGGCGATATGCCGGCTGGTCCTTGAACCAGCTCGCGACGCAGGACCGCGGCTACCTGGAGTGGTTGCTTCGATCCTCGGGGGGCCGCCAGTATCACGCGGAGATCGAGACGCTCCTCGGATCCCGCTGAGCCGCCGCGCGGGGGGCGCCCGATGGGGGTCGCGGTACCAACCGCCACGGCCCCACGGCCCGATGGTCCTCCCGCGGAAGCGCAACCCGCTGGCCACGCGCCGTCTCAAGGGTTATGTCAGACACTCGCTGTAACCCGGAGGCCCCATGATCCACCGCCTCGCCGTCATCCTTGGCAGCGTAGCTGCTGCCGCGATCCTGGCTATCGGCTTCGCGGCCACTGGCCTGGGGCCAACGGCAGCCCCGGCCAACGCCGAGCAGCTGGACCTGGCATCAGTCACCGACCCAGCCGTGCTGGCGGCGCCTGCCACTCCCGCCGCCTCCATCAAGCCCATCACGCGTGTCGAGACCACGACGGTCTACGTCCGTCCCGCGCCCAAGCCGAAGGTCATCCACGTCACCAAGCGTGCCCCGACCCCGGCCGCCACGCAGCGTCCGAAGGTCAAGGTCGTGCATGTGACCAAGGTCGTGCCAAGCAAGCACCACGGCGACGACGAGGGCGACGACGACGGCCACGAGCATGACGGTGGTGGCGAGCACGACGGCGGTGACGACTGATGGCCGGCGAGGACCCACGCCCGGCCCCGGCTGCGGCGCCTCGGTCGGCGCCGACCGCCCTCCACCCTGCCCCGGCCGCTCCCAAGGCGCGGCCCGATCCCCGGCCGATGCGCCTCGCCCTCGGGGCCGGGACCATCGCGGCCGTCTCCATCATGGCCGCCGGGCTGGTCCGGTTCCCCGCGCCGTCGGCCGATGCCATCGCCGCCGATGGTGCCGCCGACGCCGCCTCGATCGAGACCATCGCCACGGCCCGACCCGCGGTCATCGTCAAGCACAAGGTCCGGTACGTCCATCTGAAGCCAGGCGAGAAGGCCCCGAAGGGCGCCAAGGTCATCGCTGGCGCGGTGCCGCCGCCCCGTGTGGTCGTCACCCGGGTCGCCGGGCACCCGGCGCAGACCCGGCGGGTCGTGATCCACAAGGTGGTGACCAGGACCCGGCAATCGGGAGGCTAAGACCCGATGTCCATCGCAGCCGCGTGGCGCGTGGCGGCATTCGCTGACACGGCCAGCCCGGCAGCCGGTCCGCTCCTCCGGGAGGAGTGGACGCTCAGCGTGCCGGCCATGGGCGGCAGCCTCGACATGCGGGTCGCGGGGAGTGCACCCGATGCGGGCGAGGCGACCCGGGACCTCGATCGCGTGGCACGCCGGGTGGACCGCTGGGCCGCCCGGCTCACCCGTTTCACGACGACCTCCGACCTCGCGGCACTCAACCGCGACCCGGGCCGGCCATCGACGCCGGTCCGCCCGACGCTCGCCGCGGTGCTCGACTGGGCCGAGCGGGCGCTCGACAGCGCGCCCGGCCTCCTCGACGTGACGCTCCTCGACGCGCGCCTCGCGGCCGGGTCGGGGCTCGACATGACCCACGCGGGACCCGTCGATGACCCGGCACGACCCCGCTGGCACCTGGTCCGCGGGGCCCGCGGCGGGCGGGTGGTGCGCCGGGGGCGCTGCCGCTTCGACCTCGACGGCGTGGCCAAGGGCTGGATCGCCGACCGGGCCCTCGCGCTCCTCGGGCGCTACCCCGCGGCGATGGTCGATGCCGACGGGGACATCGCGCTGCGCATCGACGCGGACAGCGCCTGGGACATCGCGGTCGCCGACCCCCGCCCCGGTGCCCCGGGTCCGCTCGCCGTCATCCGCCTCGACGAGCGCATCGCGGGCCCGCTGCTCGGCATCGCCACATCGGGCACGAGCGTCCATCGCTGGCCGGCCGGCGCCGACGGCTCCGCGCGCCACCATCTCATCGATCCCCGGACGCGCCGGCCCGCGGTCACCGATGTCGTCCAGGCGACGGTCATCGCGGGCAGTGCCCGCGCGGCGGAGGTGCTGGCCAAGGCGGCGGTCATCGCCGGCTCGGACGACGCCCTCGCCCTCCTCGACCGGTCCGGCGTCCGGGGCGCCATCCTGCTGCTGGACTCCGGCGGCACGGTCGCGACCCCCGGCACCCTCGGCTGGCTGGCATGAGGTACCGCGGCCTCGACCCCCGGACCCGGCCGCTCCGCTGGGCGGTGTTCCTCGCGGCCATCGTCGTGGTCCTCGCCGCGACCGGCGGCGGTGCCCTCGATGCCGTGCGCACCTGGGTGACCGCGGAGCAGGAGCGCATCCCCTGGTACGCCACCCGGCTGCTCGGCCTCCTCGCCTACCTCGTGCTCGCCGGCTCGGTCATCTACGGCCTGCTGCTCTCGACCGGCATCCTCGACGCGTTCGCCCACCGGACGGTCTCGTTCACGCTCCACCAGGACCTCTCGGCCATCGGCCTCGGGCTCGCCCTCGTCCACGCCGCGATGCTCACGCTCGACCACAGCGTGCCGTTCACCATCGCCGAGCTGCTGCTCCCCTTCACGGGCCCCTACCGGCCGCTGTGGGTCGGCCTCGGGCAGCTGTCGCTGGTGCTCACCATCGTCGTCATCGCGAGCTTCTCGCTGCGCAAGCGCATCGGCCAGAAGCGCTGGCGGACCCTCCACTACGTGACGTTCCTCGCCTTCCTGGGCGCCACGGCACATGGCCTCATGGCGGGCACCGACACGGGCGCCCCGTGGGCCTTCTGGGGCTACCTGCTGCTGACCGCGACGGTGGTCTTCCTGACCATCTACCGCATCGTGCTCGCGGTCGCCCTCCGCCGGGCACCCGCCGCGACCCGACCGGCACCCCGGGCCGGACGGACGGTGGTGGCCACCCAGGCGCCGCCGGATCGAGGGGACGCCGCGGCCTGACCGGGTCCGGGGCCGGCCGCATCAGGGCGCGATGATCGACCCGTGCTGGCTGAGGTTGACGAGCGCGACACCCACGAAGGACAGCACCGGGATGACCACGAGCAACGCGATGACCCAGGCGGTCATGCGCACCACTGATGGCCGCGATCGGCCGACACGGGGCGCGTCCGCGCCAGGGGTCGGTTTCGGCCGCTTGCCGCGCTCGTACGTCACGACGAGGGTGCCGTGGAGCCATTCCTCGGTCGCCGGATACCAGCCATGGAGCGCTGCCTCGTCCGCGTCCGCGCGGAACAGGTCATCCGCCTGCGACCGGTAGAGGCCTTCATACGACCGCACGCGCGGCTGCTGTGGCATGCGGCGCAGGATGCGCCTCCGGTGCGTACCCGCCAATAGGCCGGAAGGGCTACGGACCCACTTGTTACGCTGCGCCGGTGATCGACTACGTCACCTCGTCCCTGGCCACGCTGCTGGTCGTCGCCGATCCGATCCTCCTGAGCGCCCTCTTCCTCGCCCTCACCCACGGCATGAGTGACGCCGAGCGGCGCGAGGTCGCGTGGCGCGGACCGCTCATCGCCTTCGTGATCCTGGTGCTGGTCGGACTTGGCGGCGCGAGACTACTGGACCTGCTTGGCATCTCCCTCTCGGCCTTCCGCATCGCGGGCGGCCTGCTGCTGCTCTGGTCGGCATGGGAGATGGTGTTCGACCGACGCAGCCAACGGCTGGAGGCGACGGCCGAGACCGCGGTGCGTGTCGACCATGTCAAGAACATCGCGGCGTTCCCGCTGGCCATCCCGCTCATCGCCGGCCCTGGCGCGATCACCGCGATGATCCTCCTGGCGGGACGGACCGGGGGCCAGCTCACCTACTCCGCGGGCCTCTTCGCCGTCACCGCCCTGGTGATGCTCGCCTGCTTCGGGGCATTCCTGGCTGCGGAGCGCATCTCGGCGATCCTGGGGGTCACGGGGCGGGCGGTGAGCACCCGGATGCTGGGCATCATCCTGGCGGCGCTCGCCGTGCAGTTCATGATCGACGGCGTCCTGGAGCTGGCGGGGTCGTAGGGGCGCGGGTCGGAGCCGAGTCGGCCCCGACCCCTTGGCTACGGCACGACCATGCGGATGCGGTGGTTCCCCTCGTCCCCGATGAGCACCACGCCATCCCGGACCGCGAGGCCGTAAGGGCGGTTGAGCTGCGCCGTGGTCGCTGGCCCGCAGTCCCCGGAGAAACCCGGGCGGCCTGTGCCGGCAACCGTTCTGATCACCCGGTGCGGGTCCACCATCCGGACCGTCGAGTTGCCCTGGTCGGCGAAGTACACGTTGCCCAGATCGTCGACCGTGATGGTGACCGGATGGTCGATCTGAGCCTGCGCGGCCTGATCGCCGTCACCCGAGTAGCCCGGCAGGCCGGTCCCTGCGAACGTGGTGACGATGCCCGCTGAATCCACCCGCCGGATGCGATGGTTGTCCGGGTCCCCGACATAGACGTTGCCCTGCGCATCGGCGACGACCCCCAGCACATTGGTGGCAAGCCTGGCGTCGACCGCCGGGCCATCGTCGCCAGAGAAGCCGACCTGGCCGGTCCCGGCGAACGCCCGGATGATGCCCGCGGGGTCGACGGTCCGGTAGCTGTTGGAGTCATCGAAGTAGAGGTCACCAAGCGGACCGACAGCGACCTGCGCGGGCTGGATCTGGGCTTCGGTGGCCGGTCCGTCGTTGCCTGCCGAGCCACTGACACCCGTACCAGCGACGCTGGTGATCGATCCGTCCTCAGCGAGCTTCCAGATGTGGCTCGTCGTGAAGTCCGCGATGTAGAGGCTGCCGTCCGCCGCGAACGCCAGGCCTGTCGGGGTCACGAACGGCGCGTGGGTCGTTGGTCCGGCCACCGCCGTGATGCGGCCGTCGGACGTGATGCGCCGGATGACGGCGCTGTCCGACAGGTAGATGGCATCGTCGGGGCCGACCGCGATCATGTTGTATGAGGATGCGATCGCGGCCGCGAGCGCGGCACCGCCGTCGCCCGTGCTGGCGATCACGCCGGTCCCCGCGATGGTCGCGATGTCGCCACTGGGCAGGTCCGTACCCTCGGGGCACGCGGTCGGCGGCATGGCGAACGCGGGCATGACGGGGGGCAACCGATCAGGACCGGCCGTCCTCAGGAGCTGCGCCCCCACCAGGACTGCTCCGGCCACAGCCGCGAGCACGAGCGTCAGGATCAGCAGCGCGACCTGCAGTCGTGCTGGCAGGTGCACATCGTGTGCGCGCCAGGTCGTTTCCATCGTGCCACCTCTGAGTGTCACCAGCCAGCCCGGGCGCTGGCGGGTCGAACGCACGCGCGCATGCGCGCTCGACAAGCCATCACCAGGCACTCCTGCACGGCATCGTCGCTGCTGTCCCCATCCCTGAGGATCCGATGGGCGAGGGCGAACAGCCGGTCGTACGCGTCACCCGCGAGGACGTCGAACGCATCCGCGTCGCCGTGCTGTGCCCGCCGGACCAGGTCACCCTGCATCGTCGCCCCGCGCTGGCGGGCTGGTGCCCGCCTCACCCAGTATCGACGGATGACGGGTGCCGATTCACTCGATCTTCGCGGCGTCGACCGTCGCGCCCGGGTCGACGGCGTGCACGATGTCCGAGGGATCGGCGAGGACCACGCCGTCCGTGACAGGCTGGGCGCCTGGACGTCCTTGCGGCGTGCGGGGGAGGGCGACATGAGGCGGCGGCGGTCCGGAGCGCCGCTGGTCGCGCTGATGCTCGTGTCGGTCGCCGCTATGTCGCTCCCGGCGTTCGGGTAAGACCGTCGCCGGTGGCGACCCAGGGAGCGTCGGCAGCACCGACCCCGTCGCTGGTCGCGGCGCCCGCGGATCCGGTGCCCGGCGGCCTGCCGTGGCAGGTGGCCGCACCCCCGCTGACACCGGCCGGCACCCGGCTCGCCTACCTGACCGCGTGGCGTCGTGGCTTCGCCGCTGTGCAGCTGCGCGATCGTCCGCGAACAGGAACCCACGCGTGGGGGAGTCGGTATGTCCGCCAACATCCTGGGCCGCGCCGGATGACATCCCGCGGATCATACCGGTCGACATCTCTGGGATACTCGGCGTCCCCTACAAGGAGATGGTCATGGACTTCAACAGCATCCTCATCGGGTCCGAGGACACCGGCAGGCTCATCGAGTACTACACCCGGCTCTTCGGCGAGCCGCAGATGACGGACGGGACCTATGCCGGCTGGGCCATCGGCCGTGGATTCGTCGGAGTCGGGCCGCACTCGGAGGTGACGGGCAAGAGCCTCCAGCCCGGACGGATCATCTGGAACATCGAATTGTCGGACGTTCCCGGTGACTTCGAGCGGCTCAAGGCGGCGGGCGCCATCGTCGTCAAGGAGCCGTATGTCTTCGAGGCCCAGGGCGCCACGAACATCGCCACGTTCGCGGACCCAGACGGCAACTACTTCCAGCTCATGAGCCCGATGGCGCCATAGCGATTTGCTCGTGCGCGCCGGACCTGGCCGGCTGGAGTCCGGCACGCACGCACCGCCGCTTGGACCGACGGCGTATGGTGACCGCATGCGGTCGCTCGCCACGCTCATCGTGGTGCCGATATTGAGTGGCTGCGCGCTGCTGCAGGTCTCCTCGATGAGCGGCAGCATGTCGTTCACGGACCCCGCCGGCTATCGCATCACGTGCAACTCGGGCCCGGTGCCGGTCGCATCGGGGGACCAGAGCTTCGAGATCGACGCACACGGTTGCACGACCATCGCGGAGGCCGGGGGCCGGACCTTCCTGGCGCAGCATCCGGGGGCGACGATCGACTCCATGACGGTCGAGGCCGGCGCGGTCGTGAGTGTCTGCTACACCCTCGACGGCACGTCTGCGTGCGCCACGGTCGCGAAGTAGTACGACCGCCTGCCGTCCCTTAGGCAGGGCCGACCGAAGCGAGGGACGCGAAGTGATGTCTCGGATAAGACGGCTCTGTGTGCCCGCCGTGCTGGCCTTCGTGCTGGGAGCGACCAGTGGCTGCGCCCTGCTGCGGATGGGTTCGGGCCAGCTCGACACGTACACGCTCGGGGGCGAGCCGGGCGCCTCGGATGACACCCTCGGGCGACGCCCGGCGGGTTGGACCGCCGAGCCGACGACCCCGGATCCCGCGTTCCTCGCCGCCGCCGGGCCGGCCTGCGAGGATAACCTCACGGGCAACGACGTGCAGCAGCTGCTCCGGACCGGTGCGCTGCTCCAGGACCAGCGCGGCCCCGATGGCGCCGCCTTCCTCTGGACGGGCGAGTCCACCGCGTACTGCTTCATCGGTCGGACGCCGGATGGCACGCTCCAGAGCCCCTACGGTGCCTGGCGGGAAGTGGTGCTCGATGGACCGCTCGCATTGGAGGGCATCGAGCCTGGTCCGCCGGGCATGGTGACCGGCGCGGTGGACCCGGCCGCCGCTGCGGTCGAGGTCGAGACAGCATCCGGGCTGAAGCTCCGGGCGACCATCGGTGGCGGCCGGTTCGTGGCGTGGTGGCCGGGCACCGATCGGCTGGTGGCGGTCCGTTCGCTCGCGACCGATGGCACGATGCTCCAGGGGGCCGAACCCCAGGAGTGAACGGGCCGAGGGCTGCCAGGTCGGCCAGGAAGCGCCACCAGATCTCGTCGGCGGTCCGGCGTTCTGGCAACTCGACGACTTGTCGAATCGACGAAGAGGCTGCTACAGTCGACCGATGAAGACCGTGACCGTCAGCAGCGAGGGCCGGCTGACGCTCCCGGTGGAGAGCCGGCGTGCGCTGGGGATCGTCGGGGAGACCGAGCTCGAGCTCGAGGTGGACGCAGAGCGGGACGTCCTGACCCTGCGCCCAGTGCTCGTGCTCCGTCGGGAGGATGCGTGGGCGTACACGCCGGGACACCGCGAGCTCCTGGCGCAAGCGCACGCGGACTCCCGCGATGGAAGCGTCCGAACGCTCAGCGAGGATGAGCTGGCCGCGCTGGGGAAGTGAGCCCCGTGACGGGCGGCTCCTACGCGACCATCGACTTCACGGAGACCTTCCTGGCGACATTCTCCAACCGTGACTTCAGCCCGGCCGAGCGCAAGTCGTTCCTCAAGGCACTCCGCCTCCTGGACCAGGACGAGCGTCATCCATCCCTTCGGGTCCACCAGCTGCACGGCGATCGCGAGGGATTCGTGGTCCGTGTCCGCCTCCCGCGAGCTGCGCATGACGTTCGAGCGTCTCCCCGATGGCCGACACCGGATGCTGACCTGCTCACGGCGCTACGACCGCTGAGCGCGATGCGGGAACACTTCGGGCACTGAGATCACCCATGTCTCCGTACGCGGCCCGTGATGCGCCGGTCCCCGACGTTACGGCTCCATCGCAGATCGAAACTTCCGGCATCCGTATGCCTCATACGTGACGTATGGGTCTGCATGGAGCACGCGGCGTGGTGACGAGGGCATACCCGGCTCGATCCGCCGCGGTTCCAGGAGGAGGTGGTTCGGTTGCCGCGCGTGATGGTCCGCTGCCCGATGACCGAGCACCTCATCCCGACGGGCTACGAGAGCGACGGCTCGCGCGGGTTCCGCGGCCGCCTGCCGCGTTCGACGATCGTGCTCTGTGATTCGTGCCGCCGGACCCACGCCTGGTACCGGGAGGAAGCCATCCTCGAGGGTACCGAGCGCCGGGAGCGGCGCGAGATCGCCGGCTGACACCCCAGCCGGCGACTTGTCGGTCGCGCGGTCACCCTCGTTCGCTCCCTGGCGGCCGCCGAGGGCCGGGTTCACGGCAGGCGTGCACCAATGACGAGATGACCCGTCAGGGGCGGCCCTGCGACCCATCCCTGAGGCGTGACCCTGACCGCATGGGTCCCAAGAAGGACCCTCGCGCGTCGTGACCACACGTCTGGTGCGCGACAACGAGGCCGCCGACCCTGACCTAGGTGCCGGATCGTCACGGGTGCACGCCTCGTGTGCATGTGCTGCATACCTGCCGGCGGCGATCAGCACGAGGGAGCGGCCTCGGCCAGACTCCGGCCGGTGCCCTGCGGGAAGAGCAGGGAGAGCTGTCGGCTAGAGGCGCCCGGCGACCTGCCAGGCGGTCGGCGGTCCGCCGTCCCGGGCGACGTGGCGCAGGAGGTACGTGCCCAGTCTCGGAGGAGCCATGAAGTCCACCGGCTCCGCCGCATCGGGCGCGAACCGCTGGTACGCGCCGTACTGGACGGGGATGCCGAAGCCCGATGGCTGGAGGGAGGTCATGCCAGGTCCCTGGTCGGGCAGGTCCGCGTCCGGCAGGATCCAGCCAGCCGGACAACGGACGAAGGGTGAGTCGGCCGCGTCCCGGGTGCCGGGCGGTGGTGCCGGGCATGGCACGCCCCAGCCGAGCACGGTGAGCCAGCCCTCGACCGCCACGAGCTGACCCGCATTGACGTGGTCGGCCGCGACCGCCATCACATCCGCGGTCACGGGCCACGTCCCGCCCTCGGGAGCCGGCACCACCCTGCCCAGGAAGTGCAGCCCGTCGTCGTCGATGGTGAAGCCGAGCAGGCCCTCGATCGAAGGTCCCGAGCGCTGATACAGCTCCGCGACCACCGGATCGGCGATGACTGCGACCGGCTGGTCGCTGCCGACGCCCCCGAGCACGCCGAAGCGACAGGTCGATGCGGTCATGGCGGGCTCGCAGTCGGAGCCGTCGTGCGCGATGTCTCGGAGCACCGACGCCTCGGCGACGACGGTGACCGGTGCATCGCCGGGATGGCGGTCGCCCACGAGGGCGACCAGATCGTCGGCGGTCAGCGACCCGACAGCGTCCGCCGCCACGCTCGGGCCGGCGCGGTGCGACGGCGACGCCTCGTCGCAACCGAGCCCCGTGACGCTGATCGAGCCGCCCCTGACGCCGTCCACGAAGGTCGTTAGGTCCATGGGGATGTCCGGCCCGGTGAACGAGATGCACGTCCGGTAGTGGGTCATGCCGAACGGGAGCGCCGGGGAGGGTGACTGCGCGACGGAGCTGGTGGCGAGCGCCAGGGTCATGACCGCGGCGCACACCAGGATGGGGCGGGGTCGCATCGTTGGACCTCCTTCGGGCCTGTGTCCCCCCTCGCGAATCATGCGCCGAAGCCGGTGCGGTGCGCGGGAGCCGTGCTGACCCGGGCCTGTTGCGACTGTGGCCTTCAGGTACGATACCCGCCCTCGCCTGATCGTCCGGAGTCGCCGGACGATGGCGACGTCCGGTACACGATCACTCCTCTCACGGCCCGCGCGAGACAGGTCGCGGGAGCCGGGATGTATCCCAGAGGAGATGGATGATCGTGTCGATGGACCGTGGCTTGACCTGCGCCGACTGCAGCCAGCAGTTCACATTCACCGCGAGCGAGCAGGATTTCTACGCCGAGCGGAATTTCAGCGAGCCGCGCCGATGCGCCGCCTGCCGGCAGATCCGGAAGGCCCAGCGCGGCGATGCCGGTGGGAGCAGCAACTCGGGCGGTTACGCCTCCGGCGGCGGCTACTCGTCCGGCGCTGAGCGGAGCTCCGTTGGCGCTGGTAGTTACTCCTCCGGTGGCGGGAGCAGCTACGGCTCCGGCGGTGGCTACTCGTCGGGTGGTGGGGGCGGCTACTCGGATCGCGGTGCACGACAGATGTTCGACGCGACGTGTTCCGGCTGCGGTCAGCTCGCCAAGGTGCCGTTCCAGCCCACGAACGGCAAGCCGGTGTACTGCACCGACTGCTTCTCCAAGCGACGGGGCTAACCGGATGGACGGACTCATGGATGCCGAGAGGTATCCCTGGCATTGGTACATGCCCGGAGCGGAGTGCCAACCGGCGCTCCAGGGCAAGGTGCTGAGGGTGTCGGAGGCGGACGACGATCGGCGTCAGTTCGCCGCGATGAACGCCAAGCCGGCGGCATCGGACCGAGAGCCGTCGTGGCATCTCGCCAGTGGGTGTCCGTTCCACGCGTGAGGGCCCCACGCGTGGCCCGGGACCTCACCGTGCGCCAGAACGCCATCCGGTCACAGGAGGTCGGGTTCTCCCTCGACAGCACCTCCACGGGCAATCGCTTCCGGGGCAACACGCTCACAGGCCTGGGTGCGTTCTGCGTGGATCAGAGCAGTGGTGGCGGCACGAGTGGCACGGCCAACACGTGGGCCGGGAACGTGTCCACGCATGGCGGCTCACCCTCGGGATTCTGCGCCACCGCTCCGTAGGTGCATCGAGACCTCGCCGCTCCTCGACGCCCGGACCCACCCGGCGCACGACCATGCGCGTCGCTGGTCGGAGCCGAGCAGGGCGGCCGGCACGACAGCGATGCCGTCCCGCCGCCGATACCCCTCGGTTCCGGTCGTGACGACGACAGCGTCCAGCAGGTCCTCGCCGAGACGAGCCTGCAGCCACCGCAGGTGCCGCACGTCCTCATCATCGGCCGCGCGGGTCAGCTTGACCTCGATGGCCAGGACCGCCGCAGCGCGCTCCACGATGAGATCGACCTGGGGACCCCATTCCTCGTGCGGAGATGGGCGACGCGGGCTTCCGCCGATTGCGCGTAGACACGGACATCGAGGGCGACCTGCGACTCGAACAAGGCCCCGAGCAGCGTGCTGTCACGAGGCCCCAGGGGGCCGCAGTGTCGCGTCGAGGAGGGTGTCGATCGTCACTCCGCGCAGCGCGCCGGAACATCGATCCGGGCAACCGGCTCCTCGGCACCCGGCTCCGACGGCACGGAAGCCCTGCAGCCAGGCGCTCGGCATCGCGGTCGTCAACGGCCTCGAGAACGGCCAGCCGAGGGCTCCCCATCGTCCGCGGCGAGCGCGACCATCGCCTACGACGAGGTCCGTGACGCCCGCTTCGGCTGCCATCATGGCCTTCGCCGCTCCGTGGCCACGTGGAGATGGATGTCTCGCACAACTCGATTCGCGCGTACTTTGGGCCAGCAGTCGACGGCCACCCTCGTCCGTCACCGCTCCCTCGCGGGCGCCCAGTTCGCATCGGGTTCCTCGGGCGGGCCCGGGCAGCGCCCACCGACAACGTCATCCAGGGTGCCTCATCGGGACCCCAGGAGTGGTGCCACCTTCTACGCCGGTCGTCTCGCGGTCCTGGCCGAACTTCGACAGCTCGCCCCAGCTGAACGGGCCCATCACCATCCGGGACAATCTCATCCGCCGGGTCGTCGTCGGGGTCCGGGTCAGGCCGGCCCGCGACCTCACCGTGCGCGACAACGGCGTCAGGAACGCCTATGCGGGGCTCGTGTTCCAGGGCATCACGGGCTCGACGGCGCGCCAGAACGCCATCCGGTCCCAGGAGGTCGGCATCACCCTCGACAGCACGTCCACCGGCAACGGCTTCCATGGCAACACGCTGACCGGTGTGGGCGGGGCCTGTGTCGACCCGACCATCGGCGGCGGCACGGGCGGCACGGCCAACACCTGGACCGGGAACGCGTCCACGCATGGCGGCTCACCCGCGGGGATCTGCGCACCGCTCCATAAGCGCACCGGCACATCGTCGGCCGATGCTCGGCGGCCGGCACGGCCCACCCGGGGCGTCGACGCCGTTCAGTCGCTGTCCCCTGCGCTGTAGAGCGCCTCGAACTCGATCGCGGCCATCTTGGCGTGCCCCGAAACGGACAGCTGGTTCATGTCCCCGCTGAGGTCCTCTGCCGCGAGGTCCATCCGCTGGTTCGCGCCGCCATCCGTGCGGCATGCCGGATACGCCGCGCAGACGTCCGTGATGATGCCGAAGTAGGCGTCGACCAGACCCTGGAGGTAGGCCTCCTTCGCCGGGTCGACTCGCATCGTCGTCGGGTCCACGACGTCACAAGGGCCGTCGCCCGTGAACTGCTGCGGCCGAAGCGGCACGGCGACTCGGTCATACGTGGCCACATCGGCCCATTGGCTCACGAAGAAGACCTGGGCGTCCGGCAGGCCGGTCGTGAGGATGTCCATCACCTCCACCAGACGGGTGCGGAAAGGCTCGTAGTTCGCCTCGTCCGTCCCATCGCACCGGATGTCGTTGTCGATCGACTGGACGAGCACGAGCTCGGGGCTGGCGTGACCGCGACGGCCTGACTCGCCTGTCCGATGAGGCTCTCGACCCCCGAGCCGTCGATGGCCAGGTTGCGGACGTTCCCCTCCACGGTCGGGTCCTGAGCGAGCACCCGCAGGTAGACGCTGTCGACGTCTGGGTTCGTGCCGGTCGCCCAGGAGTTCGCGGTGATGTCCTGACCAGGCCGGGCTGGATCGGAGTCGTAGCCCGTCGCGCCAGAATGCCCGATGACCACGATCGAGCTCGGATAGGACACCGGAGGCGGCGATCCGGCCGCCGGTGACCGCCCGAACGTTGCGCCGGGGAGGGCTACGGCGAGCACGCCGCACACGATCGCCACCCTGGACCATCGCCGCATCTCGTCTCCTCTCGTCCGTCTCGGTGATGCACGCTTTGGTCCACCGAGGGTCCATAGGGTATGAGGGTCGTGCCGCGGAGCGCGACTTGACTCGCGGGATGGCGGATATCTCGGTGACGCGGCCGTACGAATGTCCGATGGCGGGAGGTGCGAGCGTGCCTAGGCTGGATGGTGACTCCTTGGAGGCGCACCCGCTGCGACCCGGACCTGCCACGTGACCCGAACCCTGGACGCCCCATCCCAGACTCCCGTCGACCACCCCCAGCACGACATCGCCTGGCTGCGTCGACTCGGGCTCATCGGGTCGCTCGCACGATGTCCGCCGGACTCGCAGCCTTCGTCCTGGCTATCGCCACGGGAGGGGCATCGCTCGTCTGGCTGGCGCTCATCATGGCCGCCATCAGCGGATGGCTGCTGTTGAGTCGTCGGCTCGCCAAGGCGGGCACCGAGGTCCGCTTCATCGCCCGCATGGCCGTCGGCCTCTTCGTCGGCATGATCCTGCTCCTGCCCGTGGTGCCCGAGCTCGCGACCACCATCGCGATGGCGAGCCTGATCCCGGTTTCCTAGCCGCGCCATTCGTGAGCCGGCAGGGTCTCCTGCGCTACTCGATGGCGATATGGGCCTACGGCGCGGCCTATGTGTTGGCCGCGGCCTGCTCCTGACGGCGAGAAGCGGGCGAGCTCCCGGACCGGCTGACCTAGCCCTCAGCGTCCTGGGCACGGCGATCATCATGGGCCTCGTCCTCGCCATCATCCGTCGCTACGCCCTCGCGGACGAGGACGCGCGGTTCATGGCCCTTCATGACGGATTGACCGGCCTCAGCAACCGGACCCTGTTCATGGACCGGCTGGAGCACGCGATGGTGCGGGAGGAGCGCGAGCCGTCGTTGACTGCGGTCATCTATCTGGATATCGACCGGTTCAAGTCGATCAACGACCGCCACGGCCACGCATACGGGGACCAGGTCCTTCGAGCCGTTGCCGATCGCCTCCGAGCGATCATCCGTGCTGGCGACACGGTCGCCCGGGTCGGCGGCGACGAGTTCGCCGTGCTGCTCGAAGGTGTCAGCGATCGCCTGGAGGCCGTCGACATCGCTGAGCGGCTAAGGTCGGCGGCGGCTGGTTCACTGGCGATGCCGGGCGGCGGCGCGTCGATCCAGGCCAGCATCGGGATCGCATTCAGCGGCGGTGGCGGCGAGACCGCTGACGCGCTGCTCCGCAACGCCGATCATGCCATGTACACCTCCAAGCGCGGGCATCACGGCGCGGTCATGGTCTACCACCCATCCCAACGAATGGCGGCGGAGGAGCGGCGCGCGGTCAAGCGTGCCCTCGGCGGGGTCGTCGAACGGCAGGAGCTACGCCTGCAGTTCCAGCCCCTTGTCAGGCTCCACAGCGGTCTCGGCGAAGCATCGGCCGGCGATGCGCCGAGCGGCACGATCCAGGGCCTGGAGGCGCTGGTGCGGTGGCACGACCCGGAGCGTGGCAGGCGCATGCCGGACGACTTCATCGGCCTCGCCGAGGAGACCGGTGACATCGTCCAGCTCGGGCGGTGGGTCCTCGAGGAAGCGTGCGAACGCCTCAGGGAGTGGCAGCGCCTGCCGGGCGCGAGCGCGCTCCGGATCGCCGTCAACCTATCCGCGCGGCAGGTCGAGCGACCAACCTTCGCGTCGGATGTGGAAGCGATCGTAAAGAATGCCGGGATCGCACCGATCCACCCTGGAGTTGGAGATCACGGAACACGTGCTGGTCCGCGACAGTGCCTCCATCCACGACATGATCCTGCGGCTCCGGGCGTCGGGCATCCGTTTCGCCATCGACGACTTCGGCACGGGCTACTCGTCCTTTGGCTACCTGCGGGACTTCCCCGTCGACACCCTCAAGCTGGATCGATCCTTCGTGCTCGGCGCGGTAGGCAACCAACGCGGCACCAGGCTGTTGCGCGGCATGGTGGACGTCGGGGCGGCCCTGGGGGCGATCATCGTCGCGGAAGGCATCGAGACTCCCGCGCAGCTTGACCTCGTTCGCTCACTCGGTTGCGATCTGGGTCAGGGCTTCCTGCTATCACGACCGGTCGATGCGCATGTCGTGCCGTCATTGCTCTGCGCTCATCGGCCACCCTGGGAGCCGCTCTTCCGCCCGAGTGCGCCCGATGGCGCCCACCCGCTGTCCCGTGGGATCCCGGTGACGACCTCCGGTTGAGCCGCGGCTCGACACGGTCGAGTCACGACCTCGGCGAGCCTCCGGCGGCCGAGCCGGACGGGAACCGGACCTCGAGCCCGGCGCCGAACGTCATCACGGCTGCGAGCATCGAGATGGCCCGTGCGTCGGTCAGGTCGAGGACCGGCTGACCGCCGGCCTCATCGACCCTTGCCACCCCATCCGTGCCGCCAGCCTGGCGGACGCCCTGTCGCTCGTCCATCGCGCGCCGTCTCCTTCGTGTGGCCAAGACGGTCGGAATCGTGGCACACCCGTCGTCGCGGTCAACGCTCCGGAGGTCTTGACGGCCGAGCGGCGCCGATGCTAGGGTGTTATCGTTCCCGTTAGCGTTAACGGCGTAGAGGAGACAGAGGCCCCACCAGCGGCGGCAGGGTCGGGTCTCGTCCAGGCGACTGGTGCGTTCACACCGGATATCGAACTCCTGGGGTCGGTTGCCGCAGGTGGGTCCAGATGCGCGCTGGCGACGTGCGACGGACCGCGAAGTGGCTGCTACGCCGCGGCGCAGCAGCATCGGGGGACGAGGAGGTGCCGATCGGGCAGGGAACCACTTGACAACCGTGCCTGCGGCTGGCGACGGGCGACGCAGATCGGCCTGAGGAGGCTCCAGCTGGGACCCCCAGCTGGCATCGCGCACGCCCATGGCCTTGCCCGCCGAACGTTCAAGGAGGAGACCAGGCGATGACGACACGAACAATGGCCCGAACCGGGGTTGCATTGCTTTCAGTGGCCACGGTGGCCGCCCTATGGTCAGGCAATGTCGCGGCACAGAGCCCGGCGGCCTCGGGTGGAGGACTGACCTACGCCGACATGACCGTCGGCTTCATCCAGACTGGTTCCGAGAGCGGCTGGCGCGCGGCCAACACGGCGTCCTTCAAGGAGACCGCGGAGCAGCTGGGCCTCAAGCTCAAGTTCTACGACGCCCAGAACAAGCTCGAGAACCAGGTCTCGGCATTCCACCAGTTCAACCAGGATCCGGCGGTCGACGTCATCATCCTGGCCGCGCTCGACGTGACCGGCTATGACGAGGTCCTCCAGGAGGCCCAGCAGAACGGCAAGATCGTCGTCCTCGAGGACCGCCGCATCGACGCGCGATCCCTCGACTCGTACTCCACCTACATCGGCTCCGACTTCAACCTCGAGGGCCAGAAGGCCGCCACGGCCATGTGCGACCTGCTTGCGGACAGCCCGAACAAGAAGATCGTGGAGATCACCGGTGCGGTCGGCGCCTCCGCCGCCATCGACCGCGCCGCGGGCTTCCGCGAGAGGCATGGGCGACTGCGGTATCGAGATCATCGACAGCCAGACCGGCAACTGGGGCGTGCCCGAATCGAAGGCCGTGATGGAGGCGTTCCTCAAGAACTACGAAGGCGAGATCGCAGGGCGTCTTCGGCCACAACGACGAGGAAGCCATCGGCGCCATCCAGGCGATCGAGGAGGCCGGCCTCGTCCCCGGTAAGGACATCAAGGTCATCGGCGTCGACGCCACCGCCCATGGCTTCGAGTACCTCATCCAGGGCAAGATCAACGCGCCTCATCGAGTGCAACCCGCTGCTCGCACCCGCAGGTCTACGAGGCCGCGCTGGCGGCGCATGAACGGCGACAGGAGCTGCCCACGTGGGTCCCGTCCCAGGAAGGCGAGTTCTTCGCCGCACAGGGCGCCGACGAGCTCAACGCCGATCCTGGCCACCCGCAAGTACTAGCCAGATCAGGCGTCCGATCCGGTCACGAGAGGCGGCACGCGCGTCGCTTCCCGTGACCCGGCCGCCAGCGCGATCATCTCGAGGGACGTCGACCGTGACCGACCCAGCGCCGCTGCTCTCGATGCGCGGCATCTCCAAGGCCTTCCCGGGCGTCCAGGCCCTCACCGAGCGTGGACTTCGACCTCCATGCGGGCGAGATCCACGCGATCGTCGGCGAGAATGGCGCGGGCAAGTCGACCCTCATCAAGATCCTGACCGGCGTGGAGCACCCGGATGCGGGTGAGATGACCTTCGCTGGCGAACGACTACGAGGTGCACTCTCCCGCAGCAGGCGCAGCGCGCAGGGCATCAGCACCGTCTACCAGGAAGTCAACCTCTGCCCCAACCTCACGGTCGCCGAGAACGTGCTCATCGGCCGGGCGCCCGATGAGGTGGGGTGTCGCATCGTCGACTGGAAGGCGATGAACGCCAGGCGAGCCGAGATGCCTCGGCCGGCCTGGACATCGACATCGACGTGACCCGACAGCTCGGCTCGTACTCGGTCGCGATCCAGCAGATGGCGGCCATCGCCCGAGCGCTCGACATCTCCTCCGCCAAGGTCCTCATCCTGGACGAGCCGACCTCGAGCCTCACCCAGCGCGAGATCGGCACAGCTCTTCGAGGTCATGCACAAGCTGCGGAGCGAGGGCATCGCCATCGTCTTCATCACGCACTTCCTGGACCAGGTCTATGAGGTGAGCGACCGCGTGACCGATCCTCCGGAACGGGGTCGTGGTCGGCACGTACGATCCCGCATCCCTCCCACGACTCGAGCTGGTATCCCTCATGCTCGGTCGCTCGCTTGCCGCCCTCGAGGACATGGCCGCGCCACAAGATGGAGACGCGCTGAGCACATCAGTGCCGACGCGTTCCTGCAGGCGAAGGGGCTCGGCCTGACTGGCTCGATCGAGCCGTTCGACCTCGACCTGCACGGGGGCGAGGTCGTGGGACTTGCGGGCCTGCTGGGATCCGGGCAGGACCGAGATGGCGCGACTCATCTTCGGCCTCGACCGCCCGGATTCCGGTACCCTCGAGATCGACGGGCACGGAGGTGCGGGAGTACTCGCCCGCCGCATCCATCCTGCGCGGGGTCGGCCCTGGCGCCCGAGGATCGCAAGACCGAGGGCATCGTCGCCGACCTGAGCGTGCGCGAGAACATCATCCTGGCCATGCAGGCCAACCGCGGCTGGCTCCGGCACCTTGGGTGCCCAGGAAGCCGGGGCGATCGCGGACCGCTACATCGAGCTGCTGCGCATCGCGACCCCGTCGCCGGACCAGCCGGTCAAGTACCTCTCGGGCGGCAACCAGCAGAAGGTCATCCTCGCTCGCTGGCTGGCCACGGACCCGAGACTGCTCATCCTCGACGAGCCCACCCGCGGCATCGATGTGGGCACCAAGGCCGATATCCAGAAGCTCGTGCTCGACCTCGCCGAAGAGGGCAAGTCGTGCATCTTCGTCTCGTCGGAGCTCGACGAGGTGCTGCGCACCAGCCATCGGATCGTCGTGCTCCGTGACCGAGGCATCGTGGCCGAGATGGCGGGTGAGATCGACGAGAAGGACCTCATGTCCGCGATCGCCGGGGTGGGCACGTGAGCACGGTCGGGCGCTCGCTGCAAGGCCTCCCTCGGTGACAGCCGGCTGCTCCTGCCCGCTCGCCGTCCTGGGCCTGATCTTCCTGTTCGACCTGATCTTCATCCCCGGCTTCTTCGACACGGAGATCAGGCAGGGCCATCTGTACGGCAGCCTCATCGACATCCTGCGCAATAGCGCGCCGATCGATCCTGCTCGCGATCGGCATGACCGTCGTCATCGCTACGGGCGGTGTGGACCTGCTCGGTCGGCGCGGTCATGGCCATCTCGGCCTCCGTGGCGGCGATCCTCATCGACCCCCGCAAGGTCGGGTTCACGCTCTCGGGGGACATCACCTCGGTCGTGGGCGATACCACGTACAGCTTCACGCCGCTGCCGGTCGTGATCGTGGTGGCGCTGTTGGCCGCCCTGCTGTGCGGGCTCTGGAATGGCGTCCTCGTGGCCTACGTGCGCATCCAGCCGATGGTGGCGACGCTGATCCTCATGATCGCCGGCCGGGGCATCGCACAGCTGAGCACGAACTCCGTCAAGATCATCATCTTCAACGACGCATTCGCCTTCCTCGGCAACGGCTTCATCCTCCTGCGCCTTCTCGCTCTTCGTCGTCACCGGCGATCTTCCTGGGCGTCGTGGCTCCTGCTGCGCAGGACCGCTCTCGGGTCTGTTCGTGGAGTCCGTCGGCATCAGCTCCCTGTGCGAGCCTCTTCAGCGGCATCAACGAGAAGCGCATCAAGATGTTCGCGTACGTGTTCTGCAGCTTCTGCGCCGGCATCGCCGGCCTCATCGCCGTCTCGAGCATCAGGACCTCGGACGCCAACGAGATCGGCCTGTACACGGAGCTCGATGCCATCCTCGCGGTGGTCATCGGCGGCACGGTCCTCGGCGTCGGGCGGCCGGTTCTCGCTGCTGGGCAGCGTCCTCGGGTGCGCTCGTGATCCAGGCGACGATGACCTCGATGTACCACATCGGCGTGCCCGCGAGCGCGATCACCGTGGTCAAGGCCGTCGTGGTCATGCTCGTCATCGTGCTCTACTCGGAGCAGGCTCGGGACTTCATCCGTCGGCGCGTGGGCAGGGCGCGACCTCGCAAGCAGGCCGCGTCGGCATGACGACCAGACGCTGGGTGCTCCGACTCTCGAACAGCAGGCGGTTCCTGCCGCTCGCCGCGACGATCGCGATGTTCGGCCTGGTCTACGCCTTCGGCTTCCTGTCCTTCCCCGCGATGCGGGACAGCCAGCCGTTCTTCAACCTCGTCATCACGGCCCCGTTCCTGCTGATCGCCGTGGTCGGCGAGGCCCTCGTCATCATCTCGGGCGGCATCGACCTGTCGGTCGGTGGTGTCATCGCGCTGACGACCGTCGCCACGGCTGCCCTGCTCCAGTCTGACTGGGATCCCGCGGTCGTCATCGTGCTGATGTTCCTGATGGGCATCAGCCATCGGCGCGGTGATGGGCTTCTTCATCGCGTACCTGAAGGTGCAGCCCTTCATCGCGACCCTGGCCGGGATGTGGTTCGCACGCGGCATGTGCTACCTCATCAGTGACGCCGAGATCCGCATCTACGACCCGGCCTGGAAGACGCTGGCCGGCATCGAAGGTCCTCATCCCGGGCTTGCCGACCCGGTGACCAAGACGGGCAGCTACCTCACCGTCCTCGGTCGTCATCGCGCTGGTCGGTCCTCGCGGCCGGCCTGTTCGTCGCCCACCTCACCCGCTTCGGGCGGACGATCTACGCGATGGGCGGCAACAACGGGGGTAACGAGCAATCCGCGCGCCTGATGGGCCTCCCCGTCGACCGGACGAAGATGCGGGTCTACATGGTCAACGGGTTCTGCTCGGCGCTTGCCGGCCTCGTCTACAGCATCTATGTCGGGTCCGGCCACGGGTCGCACGCGATGGGCATGGAGCTGACGGTCATCGCGGCCGTGGTCATCGGCGGCATGGCCTTGACGGGAGGCGACGGCTATGTGCTGGGCGCGTTCTTCGGGGTGCTCATCACTGTCCCTCATCCAGAGCCTGATCCAGTTCAACCAGGGCCAGCTGAGCTCGTGGTGGACGAGCATCTTCATCGGATTGCTGATGCTCCTGTTCATCGGCGTCCAGAGCGTGCTCGCCACGGCTCAATACGCGCAGCGGCTGGCGAGTACCGCGCTCGGGTGGTCATGCGCTCGGCCGGCGCGTGCACCCGTGGCGAGACCGCCGGCTCGTGGGAGGAGCCGGCGTGGTGATCGTGGCCTTCATCGGGATCGCCCTGGTCGGTCCGCTGACCAGCGGAGCCCGAGGCACCAGTCGGTCGACGACAAGCCCCCGGTCGCCGCCGGATGCACGCCAGCCGCCGGTCTCGCGCCAGGACAGGCCGCGGACCTGCAGGCAGGTGGGCGCGGCCATCGTGTTCGAGCGGATCGGCGGCCCAGGCTGCATCGACCAGCTGTTCGCCGTCTATCCCGACGGGCGAGTCGTCGGTTCGGATGGAACGCAGCAGCTCGAGGCACAGGTCACGCCGGAGGTCGTCACCGCCCTCGTGGCCAGCCTCGACGGGCTCGGGTTGGTTCACCGACGACATGTACTCGACCTCGCACCACCCCTGCGCCGAGTGCTTCACGTACTTCACCACCGTCACCTCCGGCGACAGCCCAAGACCATCAGGCCGTCGACGGCGGCACGGACGCGCCCGCCAAGTACTGGCTCGCGACCAGCCGGATCTCGGCCATCCTGCCCAAGTTCGGCGCGGCCCGTGATGCCCGCGATCGCGGCCCGCGGTCCACCGCGCGATGCCGCGCGCGCGCATGTTGGGGTGCTGCGCTCGCCGCTGGCGGGCTGTGGCTATATCGTCATACCCGAGGAGCGGGCGACACCGACGCCCGCGATCGCGGCGGGAGAATGGTCGGCGATGGCCACGCGGTCCAGGCAGCCGCGGACGGCCTCCACGTCGACGTCGTCCATCCGGAACGACACCGGTGACTGGAGTGCCATGGGCATCGAGGATCGGGTGCCCGTCACGCTGGTCGATGCGGCCGGCGGCCGACGGCCTGCGAGACCGCGTTCGTCGGGTACCGGTGGCAGAGCCTGCCGCCCGGGCTTCATCATCCGCGGCTACACCGGCGGCACCAAGGTCCAAGCCCGTGACCCAGCTGCTGTCCGTCGACTGTGCGAGGGCGCCGCCCCGGCCCCTGGATCGGAGCTCGAGATCGACTACTCGCTACACGACCGGCGACTTCAACTACTACCGACCCGTCCCGCCGCGAACGGCGACCCTGCGGGTCGACCTGGACGCGCTGGCCCAGCCGACCTATCCGGGACGCCGTGCGGACGGTCTCGTGGTCGCCAAGGTCGGCGAGCCCATCGAGGCCATCAACGACAACACCCTGACCCTGACGGCCGTGGACGCGGACCGCTGACGGCATCGAGTTCACGTGGCACACCGAGAATCCCGACCAAGTACCCCGTCTACGTCCACATCGGCATCCCACCGGTCGTCGGCTCCGACGGCGTCATCTACGGTCGCTACGAGAGCCCCGCATCTCGCCGACACGCCCATCACGCCCGCCAACGGGTTCGGCCGACTGGACGACCAGCGTCAACGTCCCGGCCGATGTCCAGGGCTGTTTGTGCATGCCAGCGTCGAGACCGAGCAGCAGAAGAACTTCTCGAGCCACGCCATCGACATCACCGACCAATGAACCGGGGACGAGCATGGGCGCGCCTGGGCGCCGCCGTGTCAGCGATCGTCCTCCTTGCCGGCTGCGCATCGACCGCCTCGCTGACGACCGGCTCCCCGAGCGCCCCCGTCGTCACCACGATGCACCTCCCTCGCGGGGAAGCACTGCCCGCGTGGTTCGACCTGGCGATGACCGACGTGCAGCACGGGCGGGCGTTCACCATCAACGACTTCACGGGCAAGGTCGTCCTGCTCGAGACCATGGGCATCTGGTGCCCGACCTGCCGGAAGCAGCAGGACGAGGTCCTTCGGCTGCATCAGCTCCTCGGCGATCCGGCCGACCTCGTCTCCATCAGCCTCGACACCTCCATGGAGGAGGACGCCGCGATGCTGAAGGAGTACGCCACGACCCTGGGCTATGACTGGCACCTGGCGCTCGCGCCGCTCCTCGTGGCACGGGCGCTCGGCAACCTGTACAGCGCGGAGTACCTGAACCCGCCGGCGTCGCCGATGCTGGTCATCGACCGGGACGGCAACGTGCTCGGCCTGCCGTACGGCCTCAAGAGTGCCGAGAGTCTCCAAGGGGTAGTTGCGCCGCTGCTCGGCCCCTGAACCATGGAGACGGCGCTGACCGCGTTCAGCATCGGTCTGTTGGCGTCGACGAGCCCCTGTGTCCTGCCGCTCTACCCGGGTGTCTTCGCCTATCTGAGCGAACAGGCTCGAGCCTTCCCTGGCTCGGACCGCCGCCTCCTGGGACCCGCGATCCTGGCGGGCGTGCTCACGATGATGCTCGTCCTGGGTGCCATCGCGGTGGCCTTCTCGATCGCGCTCGGCCGGGTGCTCGTGTTCCTGGTCCCGATCGCGATCGGTGTGATCCTGTGGATGGGCCTGGCCATGCTCGCCGGTCGGAACCCGTTCCGACGCATGCCCTCCATCCGCATCCGCGGCACCCGGTGGCCGCTGCTCGACGCCTATGTCTACGGCCTGCTGTACGGGCCGATCGCCCTGCCCTGCTGCGGGCCGCTCGTGGTGGCCATCTTCGCGCTGTCCGCCACCGTCGGTGAGGCGCTCGCCTCGCTGTGGGTCTTCCTCTGGTTCGGGCTGGGCCTGGGAGCCCCGCTCCTGCTGCTCGCCTTCGTGCCGACCTCGTTCCAGCG
>CAWJKF010000002.1:0-27947 GCA_963843335.1 uncultured Chloroflexia bacterium | reverse complement strand
TCGCACCCGTCGAGGCAGCGGTCGCGCCGGTCGAGGAGGCCCCTGTCGCCGCTGCGCCCGACGCCGTCTCCGAGGCCGCTGCGCCCGAGGCCGTCTCCGAGGCCGCTGCGCCCGAGGCCGTCTCCGAGGCCGCTGTGAAGGACGAGGCACCGGTGGCCGGTCTCTCTGCCGAGGACCTTGCTGCTGCGCCTGCCGCGGCGCCTGATCCGGAGCCGGTCGTGGACACCCGACCCGAGCCGACGACGATGGAAGAGCTGCTCAACGAGCAGGAAGGCGAGATCCGAAGCCTCAAGCACGGTGACGTGGTCGAGGGCACCGTGGTGCGCATCGACAAGGACGAGATGCTCGTCGACATCGGTGCCAAGTCGGAAGGCGTCGTCAGCAACCGTGAGCTGTACGGACGGAACACCGAGACCCAGCCGCAGCTGAGCATCGGTGATGTGGTCCTGGTCTACGTGCTCCAGCCGGAGTCGAACGAGGGTCACGCGGTGCTGTCGCTCCGGCGTGCCGGCCTCGAGCGCAAGTGGCGCTCGATGCAGGAGCAGCTGGACGCCGGCGTCATCATCGAGGCACCGGTCATCGACCACAACAAGGGTGGCCTCATCGTCGACTGTGGCATCCGCGGCTTCGTGCCCATCAGCCAGATCGTCGACTTCCCTCGTCGGCCCCAGAACGAGCAGCCCCGCGACGCTGCCCAGGAGATCGCCGAGAAGCTCCAGCCGTACGTTGGCCGGAAGCTGCGGCTGAAGAACCTGGAGGTCAACCGCAAGGCCAACCGACTCATCCTCTCGGAGAAGGTCGCGCTGTACGAGGAGCGCCGCGAGAAGCGCGACGAGCTGTTCAGCAGCCTCCAGGTCGGCCAGCACGTCAAGGGCAACGTGCGGTCGATCGCGCCGTTCGGCGTGTTCGTGGATCTGGGCGGCATCGACGGCCTCGTCCACAAGAGCGAGCTGTCGTGGAACAAGGTCAACAACCCCGAGTCCGGCTACCACGTCGGTGAGGAGGTCGAGGCCGAGGTCATCGACATCAACCACGAGCGTGGCCGGATCAGCCTCTCGATCCGCCGCCTGCAGCCCGACCCGTGGAACTCCACGGTGGCGGACCTCAAGGTCGGCGACATCATCGAAGGCACCGTCACCAAGATCGTGAACTTCGGTGCCTTCGTTCGGGTCCGTGAGGGACTCGAGGGCCTCATCCATATCAGCGAGCTGTCCCACCAGCGCGTGGCCCATCCGGGCGACGTGGTGCACGAGGGGCAGACCATCAAGCTCAAGGTCATCTCGCTCGACTCCGAGCGTCACCGCCTGGGCCTGAGCCTCAAGCAGGCCGAGGAAGCCCCGGCACGCGTCGAGGCGCCGCGCGGCGAGCGCCGGCCCCGGCCGGAGCGCGCCTACGATGCTTCGCAGGCGGTGCAGGAGCCCGAGGGCGGCATCGACAACACCCTGGCCGCCGCGTTCGCGCAGGTCCGGGCCCAGGTCGCCCAGCAGGAGTCGGCACGTGCTCGTGGTGATGAGCCAGAGCCGCTGGATGCTGCGGCCGTCGCGACGGTGGAGGACGCCGCCGAAGGCGCGCTCGCCGAGGAGGCCACGGAGGTCGCGGCCTTCGAGGATGCCGCCGAGGACGCCCTGAACGCGGAGGCCACCCAGGTCGCTGCGTTCGAGTCGGCTGCCGAGGAGGCTCTGGGTGAGGAGGCCGTCGCGTTGGCCGATGCGGAGGATTCCGCCGAGTCGGCGATCGCGGATGAGATCGTCGCCCTCGCCGAGGCCGAGTCCGATGCGGAGGCGGAGCTTGCGGCCGCCGCGCCCACCATGAGCTCCGATGACCTCAACGACGCGCAGGCCGAGCTGGTCGACGCGGAGATCGCGGCCGAGGAGCACCTGGCCGAGGACATCGCAGCCGTAGAGGCTGCGGAGGATGCAGCTGAAGCATCCCTGGCCGACGACGTGGCGGCAGTCGCCGCCGCGGAGGACGCGGCCGAGGCGGAGCTGGGTGAGGATGTCGCTGTGGTCGAGTCCGTCGAGGCCGAGCTCGACGCCGAGCTCGGCGACGACGTGGCTGCCGTGGAGGGTGCCGAAGCGGTCCTCGACGGGGACAGCGCGTCCGCGGAGACCGCCGACAAGTAACCGCCGGTCCCTGGACGGGATCACCATCAGTGCCGATCGCCTGCACGAACGACGGCGATCGGATCATCGCGATAGCTGACACGACCCGCCCTCACCGGCGGGTCGTGCTGTCTCCCGGGCCGGCGGCGGTCCCGGCGTGCACGGGGAGCACCAGCAGGGGGTGTTAGCATTGGCAGCGGTGCCGGCTGGCGCCACAGCGGATAGAACGGGTGTTCGACTCGATGGATCGGTTCGACAAGTTCACTGATCGCGCACGCAAGGTCCTGACGCTTGCCCAGGACGAAGCGCAGCGGTTCAACCACAACTACATCGGCACGGAGCACCTGCTCCTCGGCCTCGTGCGCGAGGGCGAGGGCGTGGCTGCGCGCGTGCTCGAGAACATGAATGTCGAGCTGGCGAAGGTCCGGACAGCGGTCGAGTTCATCATCGGACGCGGTGACCGACCTGTGGTGGGCGAGGTCGGCCTGACGCCGCGCGCCAAGCGGGTCATCGAGCTGGCCATCGACGAGGCCCGTCGGCTGGGGCACAACTACATCGGCACGGAGCACCTGCTGCTCGGACTGGTCCGCGAGGGCGAAGGCATCGCCGCGGGCGTCCTGGAATCGCTGGGTGTCAACCTGGACAAGGTCCGCCACGAGGTCATCCGGGTGCTGTCGCAGTCGAGCGCCGCGGCGCCGGCCCAGGAGACCAAGCGCGCCAGCAAGACGCCCACCATCGACCAGCTGGGCATCAACCTGACGGACGCCGTCCGCGCCGGCAAGATCGACCCCATCATCGGCCGCGACAAGGAGATCGAGCGGGTCATCCAGATCCTGTCGCGCCGCACGAAGAACAACCCTGCCCTCATCGGGGAGCCAGGTGTGGGCAAGACGGCCATCGCGGAGGGACTCGCGCAGCGCATCGTCGCGGGCGATGTCCCCGAGACGCTCGCGGACAAGCGCGTCCTGACGCTGGATATCGGCTCGCTCGTGGCGGGTACCAAGTACCGCGGCGAGTTCGAGGAGCGGCTCAAGAAGATCATCGAGGAGCTGCGCAGCACCAGCGATGCGGTGCTGTTCATCGATGAGCTGCACACGCTCGTCGGGGCGGGCGCCGCAGAGGGCGCCATCGACGCTGCGAACATCCTCAAGCCGCCACTGGCCCGCGGCGAGCTCCAGTGCATCGGCGCCACCACGCTCGACGAATACCGCAAGTACATCGAGCGGGACGCGGCTCTCGAGCGGCGCTTCCAGCCGGTCATGATCGAGGAGCCCACGGTCGAGCAGACCGTGGAGATCCTGTTCGGCATCCGGGACGGCTACCAGCAGCACCACAAGGTGATCATCTCGGATGATGCCGTCCGCGCCGCCGCGGACCTGTCGGTGCGCTACATCACCGATCGCCACCTGCCGGACAAGGCCATCGACCTCATCGACGAGGCGTCCAGCCGGGTCCGCCTCCGCCATAGCTCCGCGCCGCCTGACCTGCGGGCGGCCCAGAAGGAGCTGGCCGGCATCTCCAAGGAAAAGGAAGCCGCGGTCAACGACCAGGAGTACGACCGCGCCCAGCAGCTCCGCGATGCGGAGACCTCGGCGCGCGCCACGATCGACCAGCTGCGCAGCGACTGGCAGGCGCGGATGGCGGAGTACACCCCCATCGTGGGCGAGGAGGACATCGCCCAGGTCGTCTCGATGTGGACCGGCGTGCCCGTGACCCGCATCGCCCAGGAGGAGTCGGAGCGGCTGCTGCATATGGAGGATGCCCTGCACAAGCGGGTCATCGGCCAGCAGGAGGCCATCGACACCATCTCCCGCGCCGTCCGTCGGGCACGCGCCGGGCTCAAGGACCCCAAGCGGCCCATCGGATCGTTCATCTTCCTGGGGCCCACGGGTGTCGGCAAGACGGAGCTGGCCAAGGCGGTCGCCGAGTTCATGTTCGGCAGCGAGGACGCGCTCATCAAGATCGACATGAGCGAGTTCATGGAGCGCCACAACGTCAGCCGGCTTGTGGGTGCACCCCCAGGCTACGTCGGCTTCGAGGAAGGTGGCCAGCTGACGGAGGCGGTCCGTCGCAAGAGCTACTCCGTGGTGCTGCTCGACGAGATCGAGAAGGCGCACCCTGAGGTGTTCAACATCCTGCTCCAGATCCTCGAGGATGGGCACCTGACGGACGCCAAGGGCCGTCGGGTCGACTTCCGCAACACCGTCATCATCATGACCAGCAACGTGGGCGCCAAGTCGCTGCTCAAGGACACCACCCTGGGCTTCCGGCCGACCGGGAGCTCCGAGGAGCTGGAGCGTGACCGGCAGTACGACCGGATGAAGGACAAGGTCCTGGAGCAGCTCAAGACGCAGTTCCGGCCCGAGTTCCTCAACCGCGTCGACTCCTTCGTGGTCTTCCGCTCACTGAACGTGGAGGAGATCCGGCAGATCGTGGACCTGCTGCTCGCTCGCGTCCGGGAGCAGCTGCGCATCCAGCAGATCGACCTGGACATCACCCAGGCGGCCAAGGATCACATCATCAAGCTGGGCTACGACGTCGACTACGGTGCCAGACCGCTCCGGCGGGTCATCCAGACCATGGTCGAGGATCCGCTGGCGGAAGCGCTGCTGCTGGGTACCTACACCTCCGGCCAGACCATCGTCGTGGACAAGTCGCCCGACGCCGGCCTGATCATCGAAGCGGTCGCCGAGAAGACACCCGTCGAGGCGCTCTAGACGCGTGGCGCGGCTGGGCAGCCGCTATGTCTGCCAGACCTGCGGCGCAGTGTCCACGGTCTGGGAGGGTCGCTGTCATGTCTGTGGCACCTGGGACGCCCTCGTGGAGACGCTCGTGCCGTCCACCGCACGTGCCAGTCACGGTCGGAGCGCGCCCGGACGACTGCATGCGGAGACGCCACGTCCGCTGCGTGAGGTCGCGACCCGCCCCGCGCCCCGGTTGAGCGTTGGCATCACCGAGGTGGACCGGGTCCTGGGTGGCGGGCTCGTGCCCGGAGCGCTCGTGCTGCTCGGCGGTGAGCCGGGCATCGGCAAGTCGACGCTGGTGCTGGAGATCGCGGCGGGGGTCGCCCGCACGACAAGTCCGGCACGCGGCGGCGCCGATGACGGCACCGATGTGCTGTATGCATCCGGCGAGGAGTCGGCGGATCAGCTCCACCTGCGGGCCGATCGGCTGGGCCTCACCGATGGTCTCGCCGGGTCCCGGATCCAGGTGCTCGCGGAGACGGCGCTCGACGCCATCCTTGCCGCGGCCGAACGGCTGGCGCCGGGACTGCTCGTGGTCGACTCGGTCCAGACCTTGACGGCGGAAGGGCTCGAGGGGCCGGCCGGATCGGTGGGCCAGGTGCGGGAGTCAGCTGCCCGTCTCGCGGCGTGGTCCCACGAGCACGGCACGCCGGTGATCTTGGTGGGCCACGTGACCAAGGACGGCAGCCTCGCCGGGCCCCGGACGCTGGAGCATCTGGTGGACGTGGTACTCGTGCTGGAGGGCGACCGGTATGGCGCGCTGCGGCTGCTCCGCGGCGCCAAGAACCGCTTCGGTTCGACCGAGGAGACCGGCGTCCTGGAGATGACCGGGGAAGGGCTGCGGGATGTCGCGGACCCCGCCCGGGCGTTCCTGGGCACGGCCGGCGTCGAGGCGCCCGGGGTGGCCGTCGCGGCCATCATGGAGGGGACCCGGCCCATCCTCGTCGAGGTCCAGGCGCTCGTCGCGTCCGCAGGCATCGGGGTCCCGCGGCGGGCGCTGGTGGGGGTGCCCTCGGACCGCCTCGCGTTGCTGGTCGCCGTGCTCGCGCGCCGCTGTGGGCTGGATATCGCGAGCCAGGATCTGTACGTCAGCCTGGTCGGCGGCGCGACCGTCGGCGAGCCCGCACTCGACCTCGCGGTCGCCCTGGCACTCGCCTCCACCGCGCGCGACCGGGCGCTGGCACCCGGCACGGTAGCCTTCGGCGAGGTGTCGCTGCTGGGTAGCCTGCGGCCCGTCCAGGCCCTGGAACGACGCCTTCGGGAGGCCGCGCGACTGGGCTTCGCACAGGCCATCGTGCCCGCCGGGGAGGATGCCGCGAGGCTCGGGGGCGCCATCGCCGGGCCCGCCGGAACGGAGCTGCGGATCATCGCGGTGGACTCCCTGCAGGCCGCCTTGGCGCGATCGATCGGGGTTGGTCCGGTACCTTCGGGGTAGGGTGTTTCCGGGCGCCGTCTGGTAGGGTCGCCCGGATGCACCGCTTCGTGCGACTGCTGGGGGGCAGCCTCGGCGTCATCCTCGCCATCGCGTTGACCGGCACCGGTGCCACGGAATCCGCTCTTCGACCGGACCGTGGCCGGGTACCTGCTCCTGGCCGTCTGGCTGGTGGCCTGGTTCATCGCCGGCTATTCGGTCATGCCCTACATCACGGTCCAGCCCGCGCACCGCATCATCGAGGGCGTCTCCGACCTGTCCGCGGGCGAGTTCGTCGCCGCCATCATCGGCCTCACCATCGGCCTGGTCCTGGGCCTACTGCTGGGTCTGCCGCTCGCGAACTTCCCCGACCCGTATGGCTGGCTGCTGCCGCTGGGGGTCTCGGTCGTCCTTGGCCTGGGCATGATGGGTCTGACCGTGGCCAAGCGCGAGGACCTGCTCGACGCGGCCCGGGACGTCGGCCTGCTGCGGATACCCGATGCCCGACCCGGCGCCGACGGCGAGTCCGAGCTCAGCGGGCCGCCGACCTACGTGGACACCAGCGCTATCATCGATGGCCGGCTCGTGGACGTGGTCGCATCGGGGTTCCTGGCTGGCACCCTCATCGTGCCCCGGTTCGTGCTGGGGGAGCTACAGCACATCGCTGACGATGGCGATCCGGCACGCCGCAGCCGAGGTCGTCGCGGACTGGATGTGCTCTCGGTGCTCCAGAAGGACCATCGGATCGACCTGGACCTGAGCGACGAGGATGTGCCCGACGTCAAGGCGGTGGATGCCAAGCTCGTGGCGCTCGCCCGCAGCCACGGTGGCGTGGTGCTCACCACGGACTACAACCTCAACCGGGTCGCCCAGCTCCAGGGTGTCCGGGTCATGAACCTCAACCAGCTGGCGAACGCCATGAAGCCCGCGTTCCTGCCTGGCGAGGCGCTGCGAGTCAAGGTCATCCAGGAAGGGCGGGAGCCCGGCCAAGGGGTCGGCTACCTGGACGACGGCACGATGATCGTGGTCGAGGGCGGCAGCAACTACCTCCAGCGGGAGCTCGAGGTGCATGTCACCCGCGTCCTGCAGACCGTGGCCGGTCGGATGGTCTTCGCGCAGCCGGTCGCCGGGGGCTGAGCCAGCGCAGCGACGCGCCACGTCCCGGTCATCCCACCGGGCGACCGGACAGTAGGGCACACTGAGCGGATGCTCCCAGACACCCTCGGCTTCGCCGATGCCGTCATCGTCGCCGCCGGTTCCAGCAGCCGCATGGGCGGCGCGGACAAGTCGCGTGCCTCCATCGGCGGCCGTTCGGCGCTCCACTGGGCGGTCGACGCGATGCGCGGTGCGGCCGCGGTGCGGGACATCGTCGTCGTGACCGCGCCGGAGCGGGTCGCGGAGCTGCAGGTGGAGCCGTGGCTCGCGGCGGCCGGCGTCTCGGTCATCGCGGGCGGCCCCCGGCGACAGGACTCGGTCGCGAACGGCGTCCGGGCCACAGCGTCGGGCGTCGTGCTCGTCCACGATGCGGCGCGACCCCTCGCCACGTCCGGCCTTGCCGACCGGGTGGCGGAGGCAGCCGCCATCCACGGCGCAGCCATCCCGGTGCTGCCTGTGGTGGACGCCCTCAAGCAGGTGACGGACGGGGTCGTGACGGCGACCCCGGACCGCGCCACGATGTTCCGCGCCCAGACCCCGCAGGGCGCTCGCCGGGAGCTGCTCGCGGCGGCCATCGAGGCATACGCCGCCGGCCCGGATGTCTTCCGGGACGAGCAGGAGCTGCTCGCCCGCCACGGGGTCACGGTCGTGACGGTCCCCGGCGAGGCCGATGCGCTCAAGATCGACGGAGCCTGCCGACCTTGCCACCGTCCGTTCGCTGGTGCATGCCCGGGAGGGCGTCGGGGACGCTGATCGGCCCACGACCGGTGGCGGCGGGCAGGGCGCGACGGTGCGCTACGCGCTGGGTGCCGACAGCCATCCGTTCGGCAGCCTCGACGGGCTACGACTGGCTGGCCTGGCCATCCCCGAGGCACCCAGGCTCCATGGCCACTCGGACGGCGACGCCGCGCTCCATGCGGTGTGCGACGGGCTCCTGGCGGCGGCTCGGATGGGCGACCTGGGGCGACTGTTCCCGGCGGGTGACCCGGTGACCCGCGGCGTCGACAGCCGGGAGCTTCTGCGTTCGGTCGTGGCCCGGCTCGACGAGGCAGGCCTGCGCCCCGCATCGCTCGACCTGACCATCACGGGCGCCCGGCCGCGCCTGGGCGGTGCCCGGCTGGAGCGGATGCGCGGCATCCTCGCGGAGCTGCTGGGCATCGATCGTGATGCCGTCGCGGTCCAGGCGTCGACCGGCAACCTCTCGGGTGACGAGGGTGCCGGTCGGACGATCAGCGCCTCGGCGCTCGTCGGGGTCGCCGCCGCATGACGCTCCGGTTCCGTAACACGCTCGGCGGCGAGCTGGAGCCCTTCGAGCCGCTGGACCCGACCGACGTGCGCATCTACTCCTGCGGCCCGACGGTCTATGCGCCGGCCCACGTGGGCAACTTCCGGAGCTTCCTGTTCGCGGACCTGACGCGTCGTTACCTGGCCTGGAAGGGCTACCCGGTGCGCTGGGTGATGAACATCACGGATGTCGACGACAAGATCATCCGGGACGCGGCCGCCGCCGGCGTCACCATCGGCCAGCTGACCGCGCACCACACGGACGTCTTCCTCGCGGAGCTCCGGCGGCTGCGGGTCGCGATGCCGGACGTGCTGCCCCGCGCCACGGAGCATATCGATGCGATGGTGGAGCTCATCGGCACGCTCCTGGAGCGCGGCCACGCCTACCGCACCGACGACGGCTCGATCTTCTTCCGCATCGCCTCCTGGCCGACGTACGGCACCCTGGCCCGCCTGGACCCGACCCAGCAACGGGTGGGGGAGCGGGTCGAGGCCGACGAGTACAGCAAGGACGATGTGCGTGACTTCGCCCTCTGGAAGGGCGCTCGCGAAGGCGAGCCCAGCTGGTCGACCGCCATCGGCGAGGGGCGCCCCGGCTGGCACATCGAATGCTCCGCCATGAGCATGCGCTACCTCGGACCGAGCTTCGACATCCACACTGGTGGCGTCGACCTCATCTTTCCGCATCACGAGGACGAGATCGCCCAGTCGGAGGCCGCCACGGGCCAGCGCTTCGTACGCACCTGGATGCACTGCGCCCACCTCCAGATGGGCGGCGAGAAGATGGCCAAGCGGACCGGCAAGCTGCGCCGGCCGTCCGAGATCTACGAGCAGGGCTGGTCGCCGCGCGCGCTGCGCTACGCTCTGCTCGCGGCTCACTACCGCGCGCCCCTCGAGTTCACCGACGAGTCACTTGCCGCGGCGACGTCCGCGGTCGAGCGGCTGTCCACCGTCCTCGGGCGCCTGGACATCTACCGTGCCGACCGCGATGACGACCCCGAGGCGGCTGTCGCGCTGTTGCGGGGTCGGGAGGCGTTCGAGGCGGCCATGGACGACGACCTCGCGGTCTCCGCGGCGCTGGGGGCCGTGTTCGAGCTGGTGCGTGACCTCAACCGACGCATCGATGACCGGTCACTGTCGACCCGTGATGCCCAGGGCGCCGCGGCAGCGCTGCGGGACCTGGACCGTGTCCTGGGGGTCATGGAGCCCGACGAACCCGTTGGTGCGGTCACCGCGGGAGCCGAGGTGTCGGCACTCCTGGACGCCCGCATCGCAGCGCGCGTGGCGAAGGACTGGGCCCGCTCGGATGCGCTCCGGGACGAGCTCGCTGGGTTGGGCGTGGTGGTCGAGGACACGCGTGATGGGCAGCGCTGGAAGCGGATGGAGCAGACCGATGGCCAGACCTGACGAGCCGAGCCGCGAGGGTGGCCCGCCGAACGAAGACCATCGGTCAGCGCGACCGCAGCGTGATGCCCGCCCGTCGGGTGGACCGGGACCCCGCGCGCCACGACCGGACGACCATCGAGCCGGTGGCGCTGGGCGCCCGGGTGGTCCGGGCCGTAACGGCCCAGCACCGTATCGTGGCCCGTACCGTGGTCCCGGCCCCGACCGTGGTCCAGCTTCTGCGCGGGGCGAGGGCGGCCTCGACCGGCCCGGCGGCTTTCGGCCAGGTGCGCCTGGCGGCTATCGGCCCGGCGGGACCGGGCCATACCGACCCCGTGGCGCCCAGGGACCCGACCAGGGCCGCCCCCAGGGACCGGCATCCGGCCCGGGTGGACCGCGGCCGGCGTCGGGCTACTCGGGTGGCGGGCCCCGACCCGGCGATCGACCGCGGACCGCCGGTCCGTACGGTGCTCCCGACCGACGCGCACCCGACCGTGCCGGTTACCCGCCCAGGTTCTGGCAGCGCACCGGACCGACCGACCGGCCGGGTCGCGCGCCACGCGACATGCCGTATCCGCCACGCGACGCCCAGGGGGGCAGCTGGCGCCATGGGTCCGATGCGACCCTGGCCCCGCCGGAGCACATCGCCGATGACGAGGAGCTCGTGGCCGGACGCCGGCCGGTGGAAGAGGCGTTCGCGGCGCGCCGACCCAGCCGACGGCTGCTGGTGGTGCCCGAGCGCCGTGCGGCCCTCGACCAGCTCGTGCTGCACGCGACCGCGCTCCGGATCCCGGTCGTGGAGGTCGAGGGTGGCACCCTGACATCGCTCACCGGCTTCGATGGTCACCAGGGCGTGGCGCTCGTCGTCGAGCCCCGGCGCTGGGCGACGCTCGACGACGTGATGGTCCGGGCTCGTGAACGTGGCGAGGCGCCATTCGTGCTCGTGCTCGATTCCCTCGAGGACCCCCAGAACGTGGGCACGCTCCTGCGCAGTGCCGAGGCGTGCGGTGTGCACGGCGTGCTCTTCCCGGTACGTCGTTCGGCTCCCATCGGTCCGGCGGCCATCAAGGCCTCGGCAGGCGCCGTGGAGCATCTGCTCCTGGTGCCGATGGATGACCTGGCAGGCGGCCTCACCGATCTCCACGGGCGCGGCCTGCGGCTGGTGGGTGCCGATGAGTCGGCACCGCTCGCCTTCCGCGACGCCGACCTCCGCGGGCCACTGGCGCTCGTCGTTGGCAGCGAGGGGCGGGGCATCTCCGGCCACATCCGTCGGCGGATCGACCTCTCGGTGCGCATCCCGATGCGGGGAAAGGTGGGTTCCCTGAACGCGGCGGTGGCGGGCTCGGTGCTGCTGTTCGAGGCGGCTTCCCAGCGGCCCGGCGGCGTCCCGTGGGTGCCGCCCGCCGAGCCGCCCGCCGCGGCCGCCGAGCCGCCCGCCGCGGCCGAGGTCACGGGGGATGCCGATCGCGCCATCAGTCGAGCCGCCCGCCGTGGCCGCCGAGCCGCCCGCCGCGGCCGAGGTCACGGGGGATGCCGACGGCCATCAGTCGAGCCGCCCGCCGCGGCCGCCGAGCCGCCCGCCGCGGACGCTGCCGACGAGGACCTGCTGCCTGGTGAGTCCGCCTGAGGTCATCGGCGGCACGCGGCCGGCCGGTTTCGCAACAAGACGGCGCATCTTCACGATCAGCGAACGTGGACGGCGGTATCGACACGTTCCAGGCCGCGCGAGGGGCTGGAGGCTGACGCTTCTCCGCACGCGCACGAAGGATCGCATGTCCCGGGCGGCGTCGGACCCCGAAACCACGCGGGGAAGCGCCCGGCGTTCGGTGATCGCGCAAAGCGGTCGGGACGCTGGGCGGGAGGGCGCCTTGCCGGCCAGGAAGGACCGCGGCAGGCGACCGCGCACGACCCATCCGCGGCGCACGACCCCGGGCGCTCGCTGTCTCGCGGGCCCGTCTGACCCGGACCGGCGAAACACGCTACGCTCATCCGTGCCGTGGACCGACGGCGGACAGTGGTCCATCGGGATCCGTTGCACGCTTCTGCGTGGGTGCGGTATCCTTCCACGTCGCCGCCGACGTAGCTCAATTGGTAGAGCAGCGGTTTTGTAAACCGCCGGTTCCGGGTTCGAGTCCCGTCGTCGGCTCCAACTGAAGAGGAAGCTGCGCAGGTCATCTCTTCACCACGAGGCAATGCGTCTCGGAGGGTAAGCGCAGTCCGTGGGTAGGTTGAGCAGGTGGTGAGCTCCGCTGACTGTAGATCAGCCGTCTTCGACTGTGGGGGTTCGATTCCCTCCCTGCCCACCACCCCTTGATCCGGTCGTGACCGCCGGGCCCACATAGCTCAGCGGCAGAGCACTTCCTTGGTAAGGAAGAGGTCTTGGGTTCAAATCCCAATGTGGGCTCCATCTCCCAGCCCCAACGGCTGGCGAAGCCCTGCACAGGAGTCGTCAGAGCACCACGATGGCCAAGAAGAAGTTCGAGCGCACCAAGCCCCACGTCAACGTGGGCACCATCGGGCACATCGACCACGGCAAGACATCGCTCACCGCGGCCATCACCAAGTACCTCGCGCTCAAGGGCGAGGCGGAGTACCGCGCCTTCGACACCATCGACAACGCTCCCGAGGAGCGCGAGCGGGGCATCACCATCGCCATCGCCCACGTCGAGTACGAGACCGAGCACCGCCACTACGCCCACGTCGACTGCCCCGGGCACGCGGACTACATCAAGAACATGATCACCGGTGCCGCCCAGATGGACGGCGCGATCCTCGTGGTCGCGGCCACCGACGGCCCGATGCCCCAGACCCGGGAGCACATCCTCCTCGCCCGCCAGGTCGAGGTGCCCTTCATCGTCGTGTTCCTCAACAAGGTGGACATGGTCGATGACCCGGAGCTGCTCGAGCTCGTCGAGCTCGAGGTCCGGGAGCTGCTGTCGAAGTACAACTTCCCGGGTGACGACATCCCCGTCATCCGCGGCTCGGCGTTGAAGGCGCTCGAGGCGCCCGACGACAAGAACGACCCCGCCTATGCCTGCATCCAGGAGCTCATGGACGCGGTCGACTCCTACATCCCGACGCCCGAGCGCGCCGTGGACAAGCCCTTCCTCATGCCCGTCGAGGACGTCTTCGGCATCAAGGGCCGGGGCACGGTCGCGACCGGCCGCGTCGAGCGGGGCATCGTCAAGGTCGGCGAGGAGATCGAGATCGTCGGTGTCCGGCCCACCCGCAAGGTCGTCGTCACGGGCGTCGAGATGTTCAAGAAGCTGCTCGACGAGGGCCGCGCCGGGGACAACATCGGGACCCTCCTGCGGGGCATCGAGCGCGACGACATCGAGCGCGGCCAGGTGCTCGCCAAGACCGGCTCGGTCAAGGCCCACACCAAGTTCAAGGCACAGGTGTACGTCCTGACCAAGGAGGAGGGCGGCCGCCATACCCCCTTCTACAACGGCTACCGGCCGCAGTTCTACCTGCGCACCACGGACGTCACCGGGGCCATCGAGCTCCACGGTGGCGCCGAGATGGTCATCCCCGGCGACAACGTCCAGATGACCGTCGAGCTCATCACCCCCATCGCCCTCGAGACGGCCCAGCGCTTCGCCATCCGCGAAGGTGGCCATACCGTGGGCGCCGGGGCCATCACCGAGATCCTGGAGTAGCGACGACGTGGCGAAGGTAACGAACCGGCCGGTCATCCAGCTGGCGTGCACCGAGTGCCGCGAGCGGACGTATACGACCGAGAAGAACAAGAAGAACGATCCCGGTCGGATCGAGCTCCGCAAGTACTGTCCACGCGACCGGCGTCATACCATCCACCGCGAGGCCAAGTAGCGGCGGCTGATCTCCTAGGGGTGTAGCTCAATTGGCAGAGCACTGGTCTCCAAAACCAGCGGTTGTAGGTTCGAGTCCTATCGCCCCTGCCACTCTCCGTTGCTGACAGCATAGGTTCGGGAGGACCGTGATCGAGCGGATCCGACGCTTCATCGAAGAGTCGTACTCAGAACTCAAGAAGGTCGTATGGCCGACGCGCGAGCAGGTGCGCAACCTGACCGTGCTGGTGTTCGTCATCAGCGCGGCCATCGGCGTGTTCATCGGCTTCTTCGACTTCCTCTGGTCGCAGGTCCTGCAGTTCCTGGTGAGCGTCACATGACGGACTTCCTCGACCACCTGACCCAGAAGCAGCCGGAGAAGCGGTGGTACGTCATCCACACGTACTCGGGCTACGAGAAGAAGGTCAAGACGAACCTCGAGCACCGCATCGAGTCGATGGGCATGGACGACAAGATCTTCCAGGTCCTGGTGCCCGAAGAGGACGAGATCGAGATCCGCGGCGGCCAGCGGGTCACCGTCCAGAAGAAGGTCTACCCCGGCTACGTGCTAGTGGAGATGGTGCTCGACCCGGACTCCTGGTTCGTGGTCCGCAACACCCCCGGCGTGACCAGCTTCGTGGGCGGCGGCAACATCCCGGGCAGCCGAAACGAGCCGATCCCGCTCGAGGAGCACGAGGTCAAGCAGATCCTGCGCCAGATGGGTGTGGAGACCCCGCGCTATCGGGTGGCGTTCCAGAAGGGCCAGAGCGTGCGTGTCACGGATGGCCCGTTCGCCGAGTTCATCGGCACGGTCGACGAGGTCAACCCCGAGCGCAACAAGGTCAAGGTGCTCGTGAGCATCTTCGGCCGCGAGACGCCGGTCGAACTCGACTTCCTCCAGATCGAGAAGCTCTGACCTGACGATGGCCGAACCGACTACCGCCGGCACGGCCCACAGCAGCGCGCGGTAGACCAGCGAAGGACTAGAGGACCGACAAGTGGCCAAGAAGATCAGGACCGTGGTGACGCTCCAGCTGCCTGCTGGCAAGGCGACGCCCGCTCCTCCCGTGGGCACCGTGCTCGGCCCCCATGGCATCAACCTGGTGGAGTTCACCAAGTCATACAACGAGAAGACCGCGGCCCAGACGGGCCAGGTCGATCCCCGCCCAGATCACCATCTTCGAGGACCGCAGCTTCACGTTCATCCTCAAGACACCGCCGTCGGCGGACATGCTGCGCAAGGCCGCCGGCATCGACAAGGGCTCGGCGACGACGTCCCGGACCACGGTCGGGTCGATCACCCGGGCACAGCTGCGCGAGATCGCGCAGGTCAAGCTCGCGGACCTCAACGCCATCGACCTGGACGCTGCCGCGCGCACCGTCGAGGGGACGGCACGCTCCATGGGCATCGAGATCACCGGATAGGTCCCGACCGGCGGCGCAGCCAGCGCGCTGTCCAGCATCCTTGGAGCAGCGGCTCCGCTGGCACGAACACCCCGCGTTCCCAGGGGGAGGCCCGACCGGGCCGCATGGAGGTCACACAGATGCCGCACCACGGCAAGCGTTTCCGGGAGCTGGCGCAGCTCGTCGACCGGGAGCAGGTCTACTCGCCCGAAGCTGCGATGGACCTGGTCAAGGAGACGTCCAAGGTCAACTTCGACCCGTCCATCGAGGCCCACGTCCGGCTTGGGGTCGATCCCAGGCACGCCGACCAGATGGTCCGCGGCACGGTCGTCCTGCCCCACGGTGTGGGCAAGCCCGTGCGGGTCCTGGTCTTCGCCCAGGGCGACAAGGGCCAGGAAGCGCTCAAGGCCGGCGCGGATGAGGTCGGCGGCGAGGACCTCGTGAAGCGCATCGAGGCTGGCTGGCTGGAGTTCGACGTCGCGCTCGCGACCCCCGACATGATGGGCATGGTCGGCAAGCTCGGCCGGATCCTTGGACGGCGTGGCCTCATGCCCAATCCCAAGTCCGGCACCATCACCTTCGACATGGACCGGGCGGTGCGTGAGGTGAAGGCAGGCCGCGTCGAGTTCAAGGTCGACAAGGGCGCCATCATCCACGTCGCCTTCGGACGTGCGAGCTTCGAGCCCCAGCTGCTCATCGAGAACCTGGCCTCGCTCGTGGATGCCATCAGCCGCGCCCGCCCCAGCGCCGCGAAGGGGCAGTATTTCAAGAGCCTGACGGTCGCCTCCACCATGGGCCCCGGCATCCGCGTGGATGTCCCGGCCGTGCTGGCGAAGGCAGCTGCCTGACGGCAGCGGGGCCTGAGCCCCGCGATCCACCCCGTCGGGCGATCCGGCGGGCCGACCAACAGAACGTTCCGCCACAGACAGCGTTGCGTCCGACGGGGACCTCGCGGATCCCAGCCGCCACCGGGAGGACCCGGACGACGGACCGGACCGAAATCGTCGACCGGACCCGGTCAGCACCGGGGGACGCCGACGGGCACGCCGAGGCAGGGGAAGACCGCCGGGCCCAGCGCCCGGGTCGTGCTGCGACGCAGCCACGGCAGGTCCCTGCGCGGGACACGCAGCAGGGACCGCCGGCTGACCGGCGCCCGACAGGAAAGGAGGCACACATGCCTACCGAGGCCAAGCAGGCCAAGGTCGCAGAGCTGGCCGCGGCATTCGCCGCCAGCCGGTCCGCGATCGTGGCCGATCATCGAGGCCTCACGGTCGCCGATCTCGGCAGGATCCGCGGAGAGCTCCGTGGCAAGGGGATCAGCTACACGGTCGTCAAGAACCGACTGGGCAAGATCGCCGCGGAGCAGGCGGGCAGGGCGGAGTTCATGCCCCTGCTCACCGGCCCCACGGCGGTCGCCCTGGGTGGCAGCGACGAAGCGGCACTCGCGAAGGGCGTCATCGACGCGCTTCGGCCGTTCCGGAACGTGGTCATCCGCGGTGGCGCCATCGGCGGCACGACCATCGACTCCGACGCGGTGACGCGTCTGGCCACGCTGCCCTCGCGTGACGTGCTCCTCGGCCAGCTGGCCGGCGGCTTCGCGTCCCCGCTGAGCACCATGGCCGGGCTGCTCAGCGCACCGCTGCGCAACCTGGCCTACGCGCTGGCGCAGGTCCGGGACCAGCGCGAAGCGGCCTGATCCCACGCACCCTCACCGAGGACGTCGGGATCCGACCCGGCAGCCCATCGGCACCCCTCGACATCGATAAGGAGAACCATCAGATGGCGACACTCACCCAGGAGCAGATCCTCGAGTCCATCGACGGCATGACCGTGCTGGAGCTGTCCGACTTCATCAAGAAGTTCGAGGAGCGCTACGGCGTCACCGCGGCCGCACCCGCGGCTGCTGCCGCAGCCCCCGCAGCGGCCGCCGCTGCGGTGGTCGTCGAGGAGCAGACCGAGTTCAGCGCGGTGCTGACCGAGATCGGGCCCAACAAGATCCCGGTCATCAAGGTCGTGCGCGAGCTGACCGGCCTGGGCCTCAAGGAGGCCAAGGACCTCGTCGACGCGGCTCCCAAGCCGGTCAAGGAGGGCATCGCCAAGGACGAGGCCGACAAGATCAAGGCCGCGCTCGAGGAGCAGGGCGCCAAGGTCGAGATCAAGTAGCCCCACCGCAACAAGCGTCGAGGCCCGCCCCGGGTGACCGGGGCGGGCCTCGTGCCGTCTCCAGGCCTCGGTCCGCGGCGGGCGGGTCCGTGGCCCGTCCGTCTCCCCGCCAACCTCGAGGACCGTCATTCGTCCGCGACCCATCTACCCGACCTGGCTCGCCTGCCCCGGCAGTGGTCCCGATCACCCGTCACCGTGGCCTCGGCTACCCGCCCCGGCGCCCGGCGCGACGCCTGCACGGGCCCGCGTTCCGCAGGGGGCTGGTCAGGCGCCCGGATGTGCGGTACCCTGCCGCGTTCGGCGCCGCACCCTGCGGTTGACAGACGTGGCCGCCGGCGATACTATCCCCGTTCGGTGAGCGTGGCCCCCTTTTCTCTTGTCCCTGCCCGCAGTGTGCCCCTGCGCCGCGTTCTGTCCGTTCCGTTCCCCGTGTTCCCCGCGTCCCTTCTCCCCGCCAGGAGCTGACCCATGCTGTCTCCCACTGATGCCGCCCGGCGCAACGTGACCGTCATCCCTGAGCGGAAGCGCTACAGCCGGATCCCGGAGGTCCTGCCGATCCCCGACCTGATCGAGCTCCAGCGAGATTCGTTCCGCTGGTTCATCGATCACGGGCTGCGGGAGCTGTTCGACGAGATCAGCCCCATCCAGGACTTCACCGGCAAGGTGATGGAGCTCCACTTCAAGGCATACGAGTTCGGCGAGCCCAAGTACTCCGAGCTGGAGTGCCGCACCCGGGACCTGACCTACTCCAAGCCGCTCTACGTGAACGTCGAGCTGCGCATCAAGGAGACGGGTGAGATCCAGGAGCAGCGGGTCTACATGGGCGACTTCCAGACCATGACGGACCAGGGCACGTTCATCATCAACGGCGCCGAGCGCGTCGTGGTCAGCCAGCTGGTCCGCTCCCCGGGCGTCTATTACACCGCCACGGAGGACCCGGCGACCGGCCGCCCGCTGTACAGCGCCAAGGTCATCCCGAACCGCGGCGCGTGGCTCGAGTTCGAGACCGCGGCCCGGCACCTGCTGTACGTCAAGGTCGACCGCAAGCGCAAGCTGGAAGCCACGAAGCTGCTGCGTGCGGTGGGCTACGAGTCGAACGAGGAGATGATCTCGCTCTTCTCGCGGGTCGACACCGGCGACCTGCCGTACATCGCCTCCACGCTCGAGAAGGACAGCACGAACACGCGCCAGGAAGCGCTCATCGACGTCTACAAGAAGCTTCGGCCGGGTGACCCGCCAACGGGCGACAACGCCGAGAAGCTGGTGGAGAGCCTGTTCTTCAACTTCCGGCGCTACGACCTGGGACGGGTCGGCCGCTACAAGTTCAACAAGAAGCTGGACGGCGTCGCGGAGCGGATGGGCATCGAGCTCTCGCGTGACCAGCGGACCATCAGCCGCGAGGACATCGCGGCCATCGTGGGCCAGCTCATCGAGCTCAACAACGGGCATGGCCAGGCCGATGACATCGACCACCTTGGCAACCGGCGCATCCGCGCCAACGGTGAGCTCATCCAGAACGCCTTCCGGGTGGGCCTCCTGCGCATGGAGCGCGTGGTCAAGGAGCGGATGACCATCCAGGAGGTGGACAAGGCCACCCCCAACGCGCTCATCAACATCCGGCCCGTCGTCGCCGCCATGAAGGAGTTCTTCGGCGGCAGCCAGCTGTCCCAGTTCATGGACCAGACCAACCCGCTCGCGGAGCTGACCAGCAAGCGGCGCCTCTCCGCGCTCGGGCCTGGCGGCCTGTCCCGGGAGCGCGCCGGCATGGACGTGCGCGACGTGCACCACAGCCACTACGGCCGGATCTGCCCCATCGAGACCCCGGAAGGTCCGAACATCGGGCTCATCGGCTCGCTCGCCACGTACGGCCGGATCAACGAGTACGGGTTCATCGAGACGCCCTACCGGAAGGTGAAGCGGAGCGTCGCCTGGAGCGACGCGCACATCACCGAGGAGACCGCGGACGCGGATGTCGCGACCAAGGCCGGTGAAGTGGTGCTCAAGAAGGGCAAGCGCTTCACCGCGGATGCCGTCGCCGAGCTCAAGAAGCAGAAGGCCAGCGCCTTCCCGATCCGGCCTCGCGTCACGGACGAGATCGTCTATCTCGCCGCCTACGACGAGGAGGAGCGATACGTCGCCCAGGCCAACGCCGCCCTGGACGCCGAGGGTCACTTCACCGCGGAGCTCGTGCCGGCTCGCCATCGGGACCAGTTCCCGGAGGCCCGTCCCCAGCAGATCGAGTTCATGGACGTCAGCCCCAAGCAGGTCGTCTCGGTCGCGACCGCGCTCATCCCGTTCCTCGAGCACGACGACGCCAACCGCGCCCTCATGGGCTCGAACATGCAGCGTCAGGCCGTGCCGCTCCTTCGGCCGCAGGCACCCATCGTGGGGACCGGCATGGAGGCGCGAGCCGCGCAGGACTCCGGCCAGGTGCTCATCGCCCGGCGGGCCGGCATCGTCCTCTCCGTGACCGCGGAGCAGATCCTCGTGGAGCCCGACGCGGGTACCCCCGGCGAGCTGGACACGTACCGACTCGAGAAGTTCGTGCGCTCCAACCAGGGTACGTGCATCAACCAGCGGCCCATCGTGGACGTGGGCATGCGCATCGCGGCAGGGGAGGTGCTGGCGGACAGCAGCTCCACCGACCACGGTGAGCTCGCCCTTGGCCAGAACATCCTGGTCGCGTTCATGAGCTGGGAGGGCGGCAACTACGAGGACGCGATCGTCCTCTCGGACCGGCTCGTGCGCGAGGACATGTTCACGAGCATCCATATCGAGAAGCACGAGCTGGAGTCGCGGGACACCAAGCTGGGGCCCGAGGAGATCGACCCGCGACATCCCCAACGTGGGGGAGGAGTCGCTCAACGATCTCGACGAGGACGGCATCGTCTACGTCGGTGCCGAGGTCCAGCCGGGTGACATCCTGGTGGGCAAGATCACGCCCAAGGGCGAGACCGAGCTCACCGCGGAGGAGCGCCTGCTGCGCGCGATCTTCGGTGAGAAGGCGCGCGAGGTGAAGGACTCGAGCCTCCGTCTGCCGCACGGCGAGCGGGGCAAGGTCGTCGACATCCGCGAGTTCAGTCGCGACGAGGGTCACGAGCTGCTACCCGGCGTCAATCGGCTCATCCGGGTGAGCGTCGCCGCCAAGCGCAAGATCTCGGTCGGCGACAAGATGGCCGGCCGGCACGGCAACAAGGGTGTCGTGGCCAAGATCCTGCCCCAGGAGGACATGCCGTTCCTGCCGGACGGCACGCCCGTGGACATCATCCTCAATCCCCTGGGCGTGCCCAGCCGGATGAACATCGGCCAGATCCTCGAGACCCACCTCGGCTGGGCGCTCCACGAGAAGAGCGTCCAGACGGGCACCAGCGTCCGGGCGGCCACGGCCGTCTTCGACGGTGCCACCGAGGAGCAGATCCAGGACGAGCTGCGCGATGTCGGCCTGCCGGTGACGGGCAAGGTCGAGCTGCGCGATGGACGCTCGGGCGAGCCGTTCGAGCGCGAGATCACCGTCGGCTACATCTACATGCTCAAGCTCCACCACCTGGTGGAGGACAAGATCCACGCCCGCTCGACCGGCCCCTACAGCCTCATCACCCAGCAGCCGCTGGGCGGCAAGGCGCAGTTCGGTGGTCAGCGGTTCGGCGAGATGGAGGTGTGGGCCCTCGAGGCCTACGGCGCCGCGAACATCCTCCAGGAGCTGCTGACCGTGAAGTCGGACGACGTCATGGGCCGTGTGCAGACCTATGAAGCCATCGTCAAGGGCGAGGACATCCAGGCCCCTGGCGTCCCCGAATTGTTCAAGGTGCTCATCAAGGAGCTCCAGTCGCTGGGGCTCAACGTGGAGATCCTCAACGAGAACGAGGAGGAGATCCACTTCGCCGAGGACGCCTCGGCGTACCCGCTGCCCGATCTGGGTGGCATCAACCTCGCCGGGTTCGAGGACTGACCCGGCGGGGTCTGATCGCCCGCCCGAAAACGGAGCCGGTGCCGGCCGGCTCATCGCCCCTGTGTGCCGCACGCCACCGGTACACGAAGGAGGACCATGCTCGAGGTCAACAACTTCAACGCGATCCGCATCTCGCTGGCCAGCCCGGAGCAGATCCGTGACTGGTCCAAGGGCGAGGTGACCAAGCCCGAGACCATCAACTACCGCACCCTCCGCCCCGAGAAGGACGGCCTGTTCGACGAGCGCATCTTCGGCCCGTCGCGCGACTGGGAGTGCTACTGCGGCAAGTACAAGCGCATCCGCTACAAGGGCATCATCTGCGACAAGTGCGGCGTCGAGGTGACGCGCGCCAAGGTGCGCCGTGAGCGGATGGGCCACATCCAGCTGGCCAGCCCGGTCAGCCATATCTGGTACTTCAAGGGCACCCCGAGCCGCCTGGGCATCCTGCTCGACATCAGCCCGCGCAACCTGGAAGCGGTCCTCTACTTCGCCAAGTACCTCGTGACCTGGGTCGACGAGGATTCCCGGGCACGGCTGCTGCAGCAGCTCGACGAGGAGGCCGAGGGCCGCGGCAGAGGCGGCAAGGCGCTCGCGGAGCGCGAGGACCAGCTGCGGGCCGACCTCAACCGTCAGTCGGACGAGCTCAACGAGGGGCTCAAGACCTTCAAGCGCGAGCGCGAGGAGGAGCGCGGGGCGCGCACCTCCGGGCTGGTCGAGGCGCAGCAGGCGGCAGAGGCCGCCATCACCGCGCTCGGCTCGGCGGCCGCGACGACGGCCATCCTGTTCGGTGACCAGGTCATCGTGGCCGAGGGCGAGTCGGCGGACAAGAAGACCGTGGCGGCGCTGCGCAAGGCCGCCCAGGACGAGGTCGAGCGGGTCAACACCGAGATCCAGGAGCGGGAGGCCGCCGAGGAGGCATCCGTCCGCCAGCAGATCGCGGACGTCAAGCTGCAGATCGACGCCGAGCTGGAGATGGAGAAGGAGCGCCTCCGCACGGAGGCCGATGGCCTCAAGGAGGAGATCCGGAAGGCGAAGGACGAGATCGGTCGACTCAAGGCGGGCGAGCTGCTGCCCGAGTCGTCCATCGACGGCTGGAACTTCCGGGAGCTCGATCGCAAGTACGGCAGCGGCGTGCGTGGTGCGCCCCGCCTGTTCGCTGCGGGCATGGGCGCCGAGGCCGTGCGCGAGCGCATCCTGCGCATGGACATGGAGCCCCTCGCGCGGCACCTCCACAGCGAGGTCCGGACGACGTCCGGGATGCGTCGCAAGAAGGCCATCAAGCGGCTGCGGCTCATCGAGGCGTTCCGCAAGAGCGGTACCCGGCCGGAGTGGATCGATCCTCTCCGTGCTGCCGGTCATCCCGCCTGACCTGCGCCCGATGGTGCAGCTCGACGGCGGCCGCTTCGCGACGTCGGATCTCAACGACCTCTACCGGCGTGTCATCAACCGCAACAATCGGCTCAAGCGACTGCTGGAGCTGGGCGCACCGGAGATCGATCATCCGCAACGAGAAGCGGATGCTCCAGGAGGCATGCGACGCGCTCATCGACAACGGCCGGCGTGGCCGTGCCATCGCGGGCACCGGCAACCACCGCCTGAAGAGCCTCTCGGACATGCTCAAGGGCAAGCAGGGCCGCTTCCGGCAGAACCTCCTTGGCAAGCGCGTCGACTACTCCGGCCGCTCGGTCATCGTCGTCGGGCCGGAGCTCAAGCTGCACCAGTGCGGGTTGCCCAAGAAGATGGCGCTCGAGCTGTTCAAGCCGTTCGTCATGCGCCAGCTCGTGGAGAAGGGCTTCGCCCACAACATCAAGAGCGCCAAGCGCATCGTGGAGCGGGTGCGACCCGAGGTCTGGGATGTCCTGGAAGAGGTCATCAAGGACCACCCGGTGCTCCTCAACCGCGCGCCCACGCTCCATCGGCTGGGTATCCAGGCATTCATGCCCGTGCTCGTCGAGGGCTCGGCCATCCAGATCCACCCGCTCGTCTGCTTCGCCTTCAACGCCGACTTCGACGGTGACCAGATGGCGGTCCACGTGCCGCTGTCCAAGGCCGCCCAGGACGAGGCGCGGCGGATGATGCTCTCGACGGCGAACCTGCTGTCGCCCTCCGACGGCGGCCCGGTCGTGGCACCCACCCAGGACATGATCCTCGGCTGCTACTACCTGACCCTCGAGCGCGAGGACCTCGCGGACATCGAGCCCGTGCGGTTCTCGGACGAGCAGGACGCCCTGCTGGCGTACGAGATCGGGCGCATCGACACCCGGTCGGACGTGGACAACATGCCCAGCCACCACGTGGCGAAGCTGGGACTCCACACCCGGGTGCTGGTCCCCGCCCGCACCTGGGAAGAGGCGTCGGAGCAGCTCATCGAGCGCGAGACGCTGACCACCATCGGGCGGCTGCTGTTCAACCAGATCCTGCCCGACCGGCTGCGGTTCACCAACGAGACCATGAACCGGGGTCGGTTGCGGGAGATCGTCTCCCGCTGCTACTCGATGCTCGGCTCGGACGAGACGGCGCACCTGGTCGATGGCATCAAGAGCATCGGCTTCAAGTACGCGACCCGGGGTGGCATGACCATCTCGGTGAGCGACATCCCGGTGCCGCCCAACAAGGCGGCGATGCTGGCCGAGGCCGAAGAGCAGATCAAGCGCATCGACGAGCAGTTCCAGCGGGGACTCATCACGGACGACGAGCGCTACACCCAGGTCGTGGCCATCTGGCAGGCGACCACCGCCCGGGTGTCCGAGGACATGTCCAAGATGATGGAGCCCGGCGCCACCGACGGCGACGGCAAGCCCTCATCGGTCTCGGGTGGCTCGGTCTGGATGATGACCAGCTCCGGCGCCCGTGGCAACAAGGGCAACATCGGCCAGCTGGGCGGCATGCGCGGCCTCATGGCCGACCCGACGGGCCGCATCATCGACGTCCCCGTGCGCTCCAACTTCAAGGAGGGCATGACCGTCCTGGAGTACTTCATCTCCACCCACGGTGCCCGCAAGGGCCTCGCGGACACGGCCCTCCGGACCGCCGACTCGGGCTACCTGACCCGGCGGCTGGTGGACGTGGCCCAGGACGTCATCACCCGTGACGACGACTGTGGCACAGGGGAGGGTGGCTGGATCGACCCGGCGCGAGACGGAGGAGTTCGCGGGCACGGAGCCCGACGCGTTCCGCCGACGCATCGTCGGACGGTTCGCCGCCGGCCCGGTGTACGCGCCCAAGGCCAAGAAGAAGGATGCGCCCATCGTGGAGCGCAACCAGGAGATCGACGAGGTCCTCGCGCGCGCCATCGATGACGCTGGCGTGGCCGAGGTGCTCGTTCGCTCGCCGCTCACCTGCCAGTCGCGCTACGGCGTCTGCCGCACCTGCTACGGCCGCAACCTTGCGACCGGCCAGCGGGTGGGCATCGGCGAGGCCGTGGGCATCATCGCCGCGCAGTCCATCGGCGAGCCTGGCACGCAGCTGACCATGCGCACGTTCCATACCGGCGGTGTCGCCGGCGGCATGGACATCACCGCCGGCCTGCCGCGTGTCGAGGAGCTGTTCGAGGCCCGGATGCCCAAGGGCAAGGCGGAGATCAGCCACATCGACGGCGTGGTGGAGATCATCCAGACGGACAACGGCGGTCGTCGGGTCAAGGTCACCAGCCGGGAAGCGTTCGACGTGCCGCTGCGGATCTCCGGCGATCACGAGCTGCTCGCTGCCGAGGGCGACCTCGTCGAGGTCAACCAGGTGCTCGCGCGCCGGGAGCTCGATGGGACGACCGAGGAGGTCCGGGCCCCGGAGCGGGGCCTCATGGTGCGCACCGAGCAGGGCCTGAGCGTCCGCAGCGAGGATGTGGTGGAGCGTGAGTACGCGATCCCCCACAACGCCAAGCTGCTGGTCGAGAACGGCCAGGAGATCCGGGCCGGTGACGCCATCACCGACGGACCCATCAACCCCCAGGAGTACCTCGAGACCCGTGGCCGGGAGGCGGTCCAGCGCTACCTCGTGAAGGAGGTCCAGCGCGTCTACCGCAGCCAGGGTGTGACCATCAATGACAAGCACATCGAGATCATCGTCCGGCAGATGATGCGCAAGGTGCGCATCGACCAGCCGGGGGACACGGAGCAGCTGCCGTTCGAGCTCATCGACCGTTTCGAGTTCGAGGAGATCAACAACAAGGTCCTCGCGGAGGGTGGCGAGCCGGCCACCGCGGAGACCGTGCTGCTGGGCGTGACCAAGGCATCGCTCAACACGAGCAGCTTCCTTGCCGCCGCGTCCTTCCAGGAGACCACCCGGGTGCTGACCGAGGCCGCCATCAACGGCGCCAAGGACCGGCTCGTGGGTCTCAAGGAGAACGTCATCATCGGCAAGCTCATCCCGGCCGGGTCCGGGGCGCCGGCGAATGTCGCAGCGCGTCGCGAGGCCGAGCGCCGCGCGGCCGCCGAGGCGCTTGCGGGTGGCGAGCTGCCCGAGGGCTTCGGTGACGACTTCAACCCCTTCGTGGAGGGCTCGGCACCGCTCGAGGGTGGTGACGAGTTCGAGGCGGTCCTGGGGGCGGCCGCGGTCCTGGGTCTGCCGGTGGACGCTGTCCGACCCGAGGTCGAGGTGAACCCGTTCCTCGAGGATCTCGGCGACGATGACGAGGAGGACGACGACATCGACGTGAGCGCCCTGCTCGACAGCGACGTCTGATCCCAGCCATCGGCGTCAGCCGATGTGACCCGCAGGTGACCGAAGCCCCGGACCGCACGGCCCGGGGCTTCGTCGTGGTTCGAGCCTGATCGCATCGCTCCAGCCCGCCCTCCACCAGCTTCTGACCGCCGGGTGAGCGATCCAGCCATCGAGTGCCGACGTGGGTCGGCCGGCCGTGCGTGACCCGGGCGCCCGATGTCCGTGACGCTCGCCCGGTGGGCGGATCGGCCACCGAGGGATGCTCCGGTGGCTGGATCGCTCACCGGGTGAGCATCGACCCGGCTGGCCGGATAGGCCCACCGACGCGCTGTCGGGCCCGAGCCGAGCGGGATGAGCCGAGGACGGCCGCCCAGCCGCGAACTCGATCCAAGGCCCCAAGACCCCGGTACCCGACGCCCTGGCACCCCGACGCCCTGGCACCCCGACCACCCGGCACCCGATGGGGCACCCGATCGCGAACATGACTCCGATGCCCGGTCAGGGTACCGAGTCGGAGCCTGCCGGGGCTTCCCGCGGCGCCCAGCGCCGGCGCCGCCGTCGGCCCGCGGGTTTGACGCCCATGCGGTCCGCTGATACACTCCGCGTTCGTGGCCGAAGGGCTGCGCGCGTCCAGGTGAGCGTGGCCCGCCACACCGCGGGCCGCCACTTGATCGACCGGACCGGACGACCACATCGACCGGAGACCCCCGGGCCCACCAGACACAGATGACCAGTCCATCGTGCGCCGCGCCGCGGCTCACGGACGGACCCGGGCCGTGGCCTCTGCGCCGCGACCAGGGACCACAGACGACCGCACCGAGGAGTCAGCGTTCGTGCCGACCATCAGCCAGCTCGTCCGCAAGGGCAGGCAGCCCAAGCAGAAGAAGGTCAAGGCGCCTGCGATGCGCAAGAACTGGAACAGCCTTCGCCAGAAGCAGGAGCCCATCCCGGGCGCCCCGCAGAAGCGTGGTGTCTGCCTGCAGGTGCGCACGATGACGCCCAAGAAGCCGAACTCTGCGCTGCGCAAGATCGCGCGCGTGCGGCTGTCGAACATGATGGAAGTCACCGCCTACATCCCGGGCATCGGCCACAACCTCCAGGAGCACTCGGTGGTGCTCGTGCGCGGTGGCCGGGTGAAGGACCTGCCGTCGGTCAAGTACCACATCATCCGGGGCACCCTGGACGCCGCTGGTGTCCGCGACCGGAAGCAGAGCCGTTCCCTGTACGGCGCCAAGAGGCCCAAGTAGATGCCCCGTCGAACCGGAACCCCGCGCAAGGCCAAGTACGCCCCGACCCTCACCCGCACCACGGATCGCTTCGTGGTCAAGCTGATGAAGGACGGCAAGAAGGGCCTCGCCGAGCGCATCCTGCGCCAGGCGCTGGCGCGCGCCGAGGCGTCCTCGCATCGACCTGGCCTCGAAGTCCTGGAGCAGGCGCTCCGCAACGCCACCCCCATCATCGAGGTCAAGCCCCGACGCGTCGGCGGCGCGACGTACCAGGTGCCGGTGGAGATCCGGGGCGACCGTCGGATGTCGCTGGGCGTCCGCTGGCTCGTCCAGTCGGCCCGCAAGCGCAATGGCAAGTCGATGAGCGAGAAGCTCGCGTTCGAGTTCGTGGATGCGATGAACGGATTGGGCGCTGCCGTCAAGCGGCGCGAAGACACGCACAAGATGGCAGAGGCCAACAAGGCCTTCAGCCATTTCAAGTGGTAGGACAGGGAACCCGCAACCGTGGCACGTGACGTTTCGCTCGCCAAGACGCGAAACATCGGCATCATCGCCCATATCGACGCCGGCAAGACGACCGTCACCGAGCGCATCCTCTTCTACACCAAGAAGATCTACAAGATCGGCGAGGTGCATGAGGGCGCGGCCACGATGGACT
>CAWJKF010000001.1:0-503345 GCA_963843335.1 uncultured Chloroflexia bacterium | reverse complement strand
CGATTGCCAAGCCCCAGCTCGCCGTGCCGAGGGCTTGCATGGCGGCTGCGCGTAACACGCGCATCCCATCGTCCGGCCGTCCTGCCTCGAGATAGTGGTGGGTGGAGGTGAGCCAGTCGCTCGGTTCGGCGGCGACGGCGATGCGCAGGTGCATCGCGGTCAGCTGCTCGGCGCTCAGAGAGGCCAGCAGGCGTCCCTGGAGGAACTCCCGGATCAGCGGGTGGAACCGCCAGCGTCGACTGCCTGCAGCCGCCCGGCTGATCATGCCGGCATCCTCGGCGCGGTACAGGCAGACGCTGATCTGACGAACGGAGACAGGGCGTGGGTCGGCCGTCGCGGCCGCAACCAGGTGCGGGCTGATGCGCGCGAGCAGGGATGCGTGCGTCAAGACGCGTCGCATGACTGGTGTCTGCCGACTGAGGACCTCCTCAGCGAGGAAGTCATACAGCGGGTCGGAGTGGGCCGAGAGGTCCCTGACGAAGGTCCGGACCTCGTCGGGGCGCAGGGAGAGCAGCGATGCGCAGACCAGCTGCAAGCTCGCTGCCCAGCCCTCGAGGCGCTCATCGATGCTGCCCACCAGATCGTCATCGATGGGCGTCCCGTAGGAGTGGGCGAACAAGTCCGCAGTCTCCCGACGCGTGAACCGCAGGTCCTCGGTCGTGAGCTCCGCGACGGCAGCCTGCGCCGCCAGCCGAGCGAGGGGCAACGTCGGTCGTTCGCGCCCCGAGATGACGAGCGCGAGACCCTTGGGCCCGTGCTCGAGCAGGCGCAGCACCATCGCGCGCACGTCCTCGCTGTCCCCGACAGCATGGAAATCGTCGAGGACGAGGGTCAACGGCTCGGTGGCGACCGTCTCCAGCTCCGCGAGCAGCGTGTCCACGGTGACATCGCGGGTCGGGTTGAGCACGCCCACCTGCTGCAGGAGGGTGACCGTCCCAGGACCGAACTCAGGAGCGATCTCCCGGACAGACGCCACGACGTAGCTGAGAAACGTCACCCAATCGCGGTCGCTGCTCTCCAGCCGGTACCAGATCATGCGCTGGGTCGAGCGCCTCGCATGGTCGGCCAGCAACGTGGACTTGCCGTAGCCCGCTTCGGTCGTGATGAGGCGCAAACGCGCTGACGCGTGTTGATCCAACCAGCTCAGCAGTCGTGGCCGCTCGAGGGTGGTGGGCCGGATCGCAGGGGAGCGGACCTTGCTGTGGACGACAGCCGCAGCGAATGCGTCCGAATCGGTGCGCCGCGCTGCCGCGCCGTCGTCACCGGACTGCGGGGGCTCAGGGCCGACCGGCACGTCCGTCATCGACCGTTCCCGGGTATGGGCAACCGACCCGGCGATCGCCGGCATGGAGTCGATCGGGATGACCAGACGTCGAACCATGGGACCATCATCCGCACCGGCTCTCACCGCTCCCTTAGGCAGTGATCGTGGATAACCAACCGGATCGGGTCAGCGGATCCGGCTCGCCTGCGCAGGCATGGGCTCGACGACTGTGCTCAGGCGCCCTCGTATTCGAAGTGGATCTTGACCTCCACACGGTACTCGACGATCTCCCCGTCGACGACGCGCGCGGTGGACTTGACCACCTCCACCTCGCGGATGTTGCGCACCGTGCGCGACGCCGTCGCGACTGCCTGCCGCGCAGCATCGCTCCACGAGCGTGGGCTGGTGCCGACCATCTCGCGGATGATGATGACGCCCATGTGGGGCTCCTCCTGATCGATCCAGAGCCTCCTCACGACGGGGCCGGGCCCCGAGTGTAGATGGCGTGGAACCTACGACGGAGAGCGATCGGCGACGGCTCGCGCACGCCACCGACTGGCCGGCTCAGGCGTAGGAGGTGGCGTACCGCTCTTCCTCGGCATAGGACACGAAACGGGTCTGTCGCTTGCGGAACCACAGCTTCGCGTCGCCCGTGGGTCCGTTGCGGTGCTTCGCCAACTTGAGATTCACTACCTCGCCGTCCGCATCCTGGTCCTCGGAGCCGCGTTCCTTCTCCCGCCACAGGAACATCACCAGGTCGCTGTCCTGCTCGATCGACCCTGACTCCCGCAGGTCCGACAGGCGGGGTTCCTTCGACTCGGCCCGCATCTCGACCTGGCGCGACAGCTGGCTGAGGGCGACGACGGGCACCTCGAGCTCACGCGCCAGGGCCTTCAATCCGCGGGAGATCTCCGACACCTCCTGGACCCGGTTGGCATCCCGGGACTGCACGGATGACTGCATGAGCTGGAGGTAGTCCACGATCACCAGGTCAAGACCTGCCTCGGCCTGGAGCCGCCGCGCCTTGGTACGCAGCTCCATCGTGCTGATGTTGGGGGTGTCATCGATGAAGATGGACGCCTCTGCCAGGGAGTTCATGGCGGGCGCCAGCCGCGTGAAATCCATCTCCTCCAGGAACCCGGTCCGGAGCCGCTGCGAGTCGATGTTGGCGACCGAGCTCAGCAGGCGCAGGACCAGCTGCTCCTTGCTCATCTCCAGGCTGAACACGCCGACGGTCTTGCCCTCACGAAGGGCCGCATGCTCCGCGATATTCAGCGCGAAGCTCGTCTTGCCGATGCTGGGACGGGCCGCGAGGATGATGAGGTCCGATTTCTGCAGGCCTGTGGTGAGCGTGTCCAGGTCTGCGAAGCCGGTCCGGATGCCGCTGACCTCGCCCCGATGCTGATGCAGATAGTCGAGCCGATCGTAGGCCGAGTGCAGCAGGCTGTTGAGCGGCGCGAAGCCGCTCGCGACCCGTTTCTGGCTGACCGCGAACAGTGCCTGCTCCGCGCGGTCGATGGAGCCATCGAGGTCCGCTGAGTCGTCGTAGCCGATGCCCGCGATGCGCCCTGCGGCCCCGATGAGGTTGCGCAGCACCGCCTTCCGCTCCACGATGCGGGCGTAGTAGACGGCGTTGACGGCCGTTGGCGTGAGGTTGATGAGGCTCGTCAGATACGCCGAGCCGCCGACCCGCTCCAGCTCACCGTCGCGTTCGAGCGCCTCCGACACCGTGACGAGGTCCACCGGCTCGCGGCGCTCGTAGAGCTGGAGCACTGCCGCGTAGATCGCCCCGTGGTCCGAGCGATAGAAGTCGTCCGGGCGGAGCAACTCGGCGACCTCGATGACGGCGTCACGGTCGATGAGCAGGGCGCCGAGGACGGATCGCTCGGCATCGATGGATTGCGGTGGCAGACGGTCGATGGACACACTGACTCCAAGGTCGTACTGGTCGTCAGGTCATGGTGCGGGGCACCTGTGCGGTCGGTATAGCGGACGGTCCACGAGATCCGTCCACGGAACGTCGACCGGCGCGGTCGTGTGTGGACGCGCTGTGGAGATCTCAGTCGACCCTGCGGATCGACCCCGACGAGCTTGCCCTGGATCCGGACGTCGGGATAGAACATCGGCGGGTAGGCCTCGTTGGCCGGCTGGAGACGAACGCGTCCCTTCTCGCGGAAGAACCGCTTGAGGGTCACGGCGTTCTCCTCTACCTGGGCCACCACGATGTCGCCGTTGCGGGCGGTCTGCTGGGGACGGATGACCACGAAGTCCCCATCCGCTATGTGGGCGTCCACCATGGAGTCGCCCCGGACCCGGAGCACATACGCATCCCCGCTCGGTGCCAGGAGCTCCGGCACCGACATCGTCTCGTTGACCTCCTGGTACGCCTCGATCGGGCCACCGGCAGCGATCTCGCCGATGATCGGCAGGGCGTGGACCTCCGTGTTGCCCGGCTGGGGCACGAGCTCGCCAGCGAGCCCTGCGTGGAGCGCGGCCGTCGGCGTCAGGCGCAGGGCGCGCGAGCGAGTCGCGCCGCGCTCGAGGTAGCCATCGCGCTCCAGCGCTGACAGATGGTGGTGAACCGCGGAGGTGGAAGCGAGGTCGACCGCGGCCGCGATCTCTCGCACAGAGGGCGGGTATCCCCGGGCGCGCAGGGTCGCGGCGATGTAGTCGATGATCCGCTGCTTCCGTAACGCGTCGTGCTTGGTCACCGGTGGCTCCTTTGCTCTCCGGCACAGTACCGAACGTCTGTTCGATTGTCAAGCGAGCGCACGCGGGCCTGACGGTGTCCGTGGGCCGTGGGCCGGTCCGGCCTCATCGTGCTGGTAGACTGCCGAGTCCCATGCCCGTGCGTACGAGTCTCCGACTGGGGCTGACGCTGCTCAGCTTCTGGCCGTTCATGCCCCTCGCTGCCCGAGCGCCCCTGTACGGCCGGCTCCTGGTGGAGCTGATGCTGGACAGGCGCGTCCCGGGATCGCGCAAGGTGCTGCTCGGCATCGCGGTCGCATACGTCGTGTCGCCCATCGATCTGGTGCCGGACTTCATCCCGGTCATCAGCCGCCTGGACGATCTGGCTGCGATGGTCATCGCGCTCGACCTCCTCCTCGAGGGTGTCCCCCGGGAGGTCATGGTCGAGAAGATGTACCAACTGGGCATCGATGGGCGGGAGCTGGAACGGGACATGGCCTCGGTCCGACGCTTCCTGCCAGCACCCATCCGGTCGGCCGCTCTGCAGCTGCCGCTCGCCATCGACCGCGGCGCCGCGGTCGTCCGCAGCTGGATCGACGAACATCGGTCCGCACCCCGCCCCAAGGAGGAGCCCCTCGCGTGAAGGTCATCCTGACCCAGGATGTCTCGCCGCTCGGCAAGAGTGGTGACATGAAGGACGTGGCCGACGGCTACGCCAGCAACTACCTCATCCCCCGCAAGCTCGCCGTCCCCGCCGCCGGAGGGGCATACCGCGCGTGGCAGCACGACATCGCCAGCCGCGAGGAGAAGCGCAAGCGCGAGCGCGAGGAAGCGGAGATCGCCGCACAGCGCATCAGCAGCACCACCCTCACGCTTGGCGTGAAGGTCGGTGAGGGCGGCCGGCTGTACGGGTCGATCACCGCCAAGGACATCGCCGATGCCCTGGGCCGTCGGGGCATCGTGGTCGATCGTCACAAGGTCGACCTGAGCGATCCGCTCAAGACGCTGGGAACGTACAAGGTCGCGGTCCGGGTGTTCGCCGGCCTGACCCCTGAGGTGACCGTGGTGGTCGAGCCCAAGGGGTAGCGACAGGCCGTGGATGATGGGCATATGCCCGTCAGCCACGGCGCCACGATCCTGCACGTCGATCTCGACGCGTTCTTCGCTGCCGTCGAGCAGCGGGATCACCCCGAGCTGGGGGGCCGACCGGTCATCGTCGGGGGTGCCGCCGGCGATCGGGGTGTGGTCAGCGCCGCCTCATACGAGGCGCGTCGCTTCGGGGTCCGCTCGGCGATGCCGCTGCGCACGGCGGCAGCGCTCTGCCCCGAGGGCGTGTTCGTGCCCGTCCGCGGCGACCGATATGCCGAGGTCAGCCGGTCGTTCATGCTCATCCTTCGGCGCTGGGCTCCGCTCGTGGAGCAGATCTCGATCGACGAGGCATTCCTGGATGTCGGGGGCACCTTCGCGCTCCAGGGCTCGCCGGTGAAGGTGGCGGAGCGCATCCGCGAGACCATCCGGACGGAGCTGGGTCTGACCGCCTCGATCGGGGTGGCTTCGACCCGGCTGGTGGCGAAGATCGCCTCCGACCTGCGCAAGCCCGATGGCCTGGTGGTCGTCCCTGACGGTACCGAGGCGGACTTCCTGGCGCCACTCCCGATCTGGCGGCTCTGGGGAGTCGGGGCGCAGACCCGGCGAGCGCTCGCGGACTATGGCGTGGGCACCATCGGTGACCTGGCGCTCCTGCCGCCCGACGTGCTGTTGCGTCGGTTCGGGGCGCATGGGTTGACGCTTGCCGAGCGCGCGCGTGGCGTGGATCCCGCTCCCGTCGGGGTCGAGGACGCCGCCCGGTCGGTCAGCCACGAGCACACGTTCGATCGGGATACGCGTGATCCGGACACCATCGAGCGAACCCTCCTGGCACTCTCCGAGGGCGTCGGCACCCGACTTCGCGACGGCGGCGTGAAGGCCGCGACGGTCGGTGTCAAGATCCGGGACTCCCACTTCTCGACCCATACCCGACAACGGACCCTGGCCATACCCACCGACCAGGTGGAAGAGATCTACCGGGTCGCGTTGTCGCTCGCGAAGCCCGAGATCCGGGGTATCGAGGTGCGGCTGCTGGGGGTCGTGGCATCCCACCTGACCGAACGCGAGCAGCTGTCCCTGTTCCACGAGAACGACCGACGACGTCTGGCGGCCGAGGCCGCCGACCGATTGCGTCATCGCTACGGTCCGGGAACCATCGTCCGCGCCCGGCTGCTGGGCAAGGATGTGCCGGAGCCATTCGCGCGCGACCCGCTCCACGCGCCAGAGGCGCCGCGCGTGGGACGCCGCGTGCCGCACGAGGCAGTGGCTGATGCGCCCCACACGGATCCCGAGCCGGACGCGTGACACGCAAGCTGGCACGACCGCCGCCGATGGTCAGCGCAGCAGGGCGAACGAGGTTGACATCGAACAGACGTTCGATTAGCCTCGGGGCTGCGATAGAACGGATGTTCTCACCAGCCGACGTGCCCGGGCCGGAATGATCGCTACAGTTCGAAAGGAGTCCGGAGATGTCGATGGTCGATGTGCATCCGATGGAGATCTCGGTCTCGTGCGACCGAGCCACGGGCAGACCGCGCAGCCTGCGCGTCGGACCTGACGAGGTGGGCGTCATCGCTGTGGAGCGCATCCGTGATGAGTCCGCCGCGTATCCGGCCCACGAGGGTCCCAGGACGGTGTTCGTGGTCCGGACGGCGCGCGCTCGCATCCGGCTCGCGTTCCGTCACCGTGAGCGCCGCTGGCTGATGGAAGGCATCGACCCGTTGCGAGCGGAGCTGCCCGCGGCCGCCTGACACGTGTGATCGGGGCCTGGCACCCGGACGTGCGAGAATCACCCCTCGATGACAGACGATCGAAGCCACTACTCCGGTCTGAGCTTGCGCGCCTTCTCAGACGCGCTTGCCTCGGATGCTCCGATCCCTGGCGGAGGCAGTGCGTCGGCGGTCGCGGCGAACCTTGCCGCGAGCCTCGTCTGCATGGTCACGAGGCTGTCGCAGGACCGACCCCGGTATGCCGCGTTCGCTTCGACACACACCCGCGCCCTCGAGGTCGCCGAGCAGGCACGCCAGCGGTTCCTCGAGCTCGCGGACGAGGACTCGGCCGCGTATTCGGCGCTGGTGCAGGCGCGGCGCGTGGCACGTGAGGCAGCCGCCGGTTCCGCGGATCGGAACACGCTCGACGAGGCGGTCCGTCACGCCGCGCACGAGGCCGCACGCGTGCCGATGGTCATCGTGCGGGAGTGCTATGTGCTCATCGACCAGGTCGACCGGCTCGCTGGACGAAGCAACCTCAACGCCGCGAGCGATCTCGACGTGGCAGCGCGCCTGCTGGAGGCGGCGGCCCGAGGCGCCGGCGCGAACGTCATCGTGAACTTGCCCGCGATCGGCGACGAGCGGCTGTCGGATTCGATGCTCGGTGAACTCGAGGTGCGCCTGCACGAGATGGTCTCCGCAGTGGCGCGGATCGCGAGCCAGGTCCGATCACAGGGTCTGCGAGCACCGGAGCCGTCGTGACGTCGGTCGAGGGTGGACCTGGGGCTCGCATCCTCGACGGTGTGGCGATCGCGGATTCGATCCGGGCGACCGTCCGCGAGGAGCTCGCAGCCCTTCAGGCACAACGCGGTCCACTGCCGGGCGTCCGCATCTTCCTGGTGGGTGACGACGCGCCGTCGCGCGTGTATGCAGGCCGGATCCTGCGCAATGCGGCTGGTGTCGGGGTCCCCGGGGAGCTCGTGGAGCTGCCCTTCACGACCACCGCCATGGAGCTCGGTCGAAGACTGGAGGTCGCCAGTGCCGACCCGGACGTCGGCGGGATCATCGTCCAGATGCCGCTGCCGTCTTCGATCCCGGTGGTGCAGATCGCGAGTGCGCTCGACCCGATCAAGGACATCGACGGCATCCACCCCTTCAATGCGGGTCTTCTGGCGCAGGGACACGACGGCCACCGGCCGTCATGCGCAGAGGCCGCGGTGGAGATCCTGCTGCGCTCGGGTTGCCAGCTTCGCGGTCAGCACGCCGTGGTCATCGGGCGCAGCAACGTCGTCGGCAAGCCGGTCGAGCTGTTGCTGCTCCGTCACGATGCAACGGTGACGGTATGTCATCGACAGACCCGCGACCTGGCGGGACAGGTGGCACGTGCGGATATCGTGGTGGTCGCCGCCGGCAGCGTCGGTCTGGTGACCGGCTCGATGGTCCGACCGGGTGCGACCGTCGTCGACTGCGGCATCAACGTGGCGGACGGCGTCATCGTCGGGGATGTCGACCGGGCATCCGTGCTGCCCGTGGCGGGAGCCTTGACGCCTGTTCCCGGCGGCGTCGGCCCTGTCACCAACGCGGTCTTGCTCCGCCACCTGGTCACGGCCATCAAGCGGGCGGGGGGCATCCCTGCCGTGGATCGGCCGTTCCCGGCCGGTCCGGTCCCCGCGCTCGTGGGCGACTGACGCGATCAGGGACGGCGGTCAGGACGATGCGGTACTGGCGAGATAGAGCGACAGCGCGATGACGCCTGCCGCGACGGCGCCGAGGACCGCCGCTCCCCAGGCGCGCCAATCGATGGGCCCCAGCGACTCCTGCGCATGCCCCGCGTCGTGCCCACCACCGCCGCCGTGATCGGCGTGACCATGACCACCGGTCGCGTGGCCGTCGGTCGTCTCCGCGGCTGCATGCGCGTCGTGGGTGGCGTCGGCTGCGGTCACCGGTGGTCCTCCAGTCCATCCATGGGTCGATGGCCACCGTGCCTGATGCACGTGCGGCTGGGCGAGGATACCTCTGCGGCGTACGGCCCATCGGGGCGCGACACCGGACCGGCAGGACGCCGATGGACCGAACGGCGGCGGCCGCGAGCCATCCGTCCCGCGTGCGCATCCGGAACGGTTGGGGCATGCTAATCGGCCACATGGCTCGATCCAACGCACTTCCCGGTCTGCTCACGGCGCTGCTTGCCATCCCGCTCGTGGCTGGATGCAGCGTCCTTGGCCTGCCGCCGACTGGCGCGGCGGTCGACGCACAGCCGGCTGCCGGGGTGGACGGAGGGCTGCCCGGGCCGAGCGCGGAGGCCAGCCCCAGCTTCTTCTCGAGCAACGATGGCTACGCGCTGACGGTCCCCGTCGGTTGGGTCGTCCGACGGACGAATGCCAATGCCGCGAATGACGCGCTGAGCACCCTGTCGGTCACCGACACTGCCTTGGGGGATGAAGCCGCCACCATCCTCGATGACACCGGCGCGCGCATGAGCATGATGGGCGTGCTGGCGAGTGACCTCGGCGACCTCACCGTGCTGCCACCCGGCGTCGCGATCCTGGTCATGCCCACCAACGGCGCATCGGACGCGGACACACAGCAACGTGTCGGCGACATCGTCGGTGGCCTCGCGACCATCGATGGCCAGATCCAGCACCACGTCATCTCCGTCGCCGCCGGTGACGCGCATCGGTACGACCTGCTGCTCCATGGTGACAGCCTGTCGGTGCAGCTACGGGTCTACCTGTTCACCGTCGGGGACGATGGCGTGCTCGTCCTGTTCGGCTCGGACCCGTCACTCGCCGCGGACGCCGGCCCCGACATGGACTCCATCGTCAAGAGCCTCCGCTTCGGCGTCTGACGGCGCACGTCATGTCCGACCTGCGCATCGTCGATGTCAGCGACGAGCGTTCGTTCGCCTCGATGCCGCCCTGCGCCGATCCCCGTTTCGACCATCGCACCTGCGATTACTGGGAGAACGCCGAGCGCGGTACCAACGCCTCGCGGCCTGGCTGGCTGAACGCCCCGCCACCGCCGACCAGCGGTCCGCGGACGCCACCGGCGACCGACAATCCGTTCGCACGCCCGCCGGACGCGCCGACCGACCCGGCTCTGGACCTCGCCGCGGTACTGCGCGCATCGGATCCCCTGCCACAAGGCGTCATGGCATCCGCAGCCGACGTGCTCGCCGGTGACGACCTGTTCGCGACCCCTGGCTGGAACCCGTTCGCGCCCGGTCCGGGCCGCGAGCGGCCGCGGAGCGACGGCGTGCCCAGGAAGCTGGCGCTCCTCGATCGGGGCCGGGGGATCTTCGGATCGTATGCACGGGTGGCGTTCCACGGGGATGAGGCTGTCGCCTACGCCCAGTTCGGTCCCCTGTCTGCATACCCGCGGGCGCGGCACATCCGTGAGCTCTACGCGCAGCTGCCGACAGCGCCGCCGCCCGGGGTCATCACCTGCATCGCGACCACGCGCGGTGTCCGTGGTTCGGGCTACGCCCAGGCCCTCGTCCGCAACGTCTGTGACGAGCTCGCCCACCGCGGGTTCGCCGCCGTGGAGGCGTATCCCGACCTGACACGACCCATCGACGAGACGAGCGCGGCCACGCCGCAGTTCTGGTTGGGATGTGGCTTCCACGTGGCCGCTGCTGATGACCGATATCCGGTGATGCGCCGAGACCTGGAGTAGCCCCTCCACCGATCCCGCCGCCGCACCGGGATCCATGCCCGGCCCACGTGGTCCCTTCGGGTCATGGCATCGGATGCTCCTGAGCGCTGGACTGTGGGTCATGACTCGACGCTTGGAGACCGCTCTACTCGCGACTGCCGTCCTGGCCGTGGCCGGTGCCCTCGCGCTCACCTCGCTCGCCTCCGGGATCACCGCCCTGCTGCCCTGACCGCTGGATGAGACCCTCCAGCGAGCCAGGGTGCGAGATGCCCATGGGCTCGAAGCCGGACAGCGCAGCCTCCGTCGCTGGGTCCTCGGTCGTTACTGGCGCCTCTTCCCCGCCCGTGCGCGGTTCATCCGGCGCTGCCGTCGGGAAGTCGTGCAGTCCGCGGACCGGGCCCAGCAGCACGGGCAGGAATGCCGCGCATCCCAGGATGCTGCCGATCCAGAGTGCCTGCGTAACGCCGATGGTCGTGGCGATGATGCCGCCGAGTGTGGCACCGATGGGGATCGTGCCCCACACGATGAAGCGCATGGTGGCGTTCATGCGGCCCTGCATCGTCGGCGGCGTGATGGACTGGCGCAATGACACCTGATTGATGTTGTAGACGAGCTCCGAGAACCCGATCAGGGCCTGCGCGATGATCAGGAGCGGGATCGCCCAGCCCAGCGAGGCGAGCGGCACCAGCAGGGCCGCCGGCCCACCCAGGGCGGCCGCACCGACGATTGCGTGGCCCACTCCGAAGCGGCGGCCCAGAGCGGTCGCGGTGAAGGCGCCCACGATGGCACCCAGGTTGCCGATCCCCAGCACCACGCCGATGACACCCGGGTCGAGCCCGAGGTCCCGAACCATGAATACAAGGTATGTCGCGAACGCGATGGTCGAGAACAGGTTCCAGAGACCGGTCGTGGCCGCGATCGAGCGCAGGTAACGATTACCGAGCACATACCGGAGTCCTTCGGCGACCTCCGCCCGGACCCCAACGCGCGGCTGGCCGTGGGCGTCGTGGTCGGCGCCGGGCTTGGGCTCACGACGCTTGATGCGTCCCACGAATAGCGCCGAGCCCAGGTAGCTGATCGCATCGGCGACGATCGCGAGCGGCGCACCGACGATGCCGATGAGTACGCCGCCGAGTGCCGGTCCCGCGGTCGTGGCGACCGTCCGACTCAGCTCGAGCTTGGAGTTGCCTTCCAGGATCTCGTCGTGCCCCACGATGCTCGGCAGATAGCTCTGATACGAGACGTCGAAGAAGACCGTGAGCACGCCGGTCACGAACCCGACCACGTACAGCTGCTCGATGGACAGGACACCGAGCTCCCAGGCGATGGGGATCCAGCCCAGGCAGACGGCGCGGCCGACATCGGCGGTGATGAGGATGGGCCGACGACGAAGTCGATCGACCCAGGCGCCTGCCGGCAGGCTGAACAGGATGAAGGGCAGGAACTCGATGGTGCCCAGCAGGGCGACCTGGAATGGGTTGGCCTGCAGCAGCGAGATGGCCACGAGGGGCACTGCCAGCAGGCTGACCTGCGTCCCGAACTGGGAGATCGTCTCGGCGATCCACAGTCGACGGAAGTCGGCGTGACGCAACAAGCCAAGCCGTGATGCTCTCGATGCTCCCGCGCTCGTTGCCAATCGTCCTCCTGCGCCCGGAGACCGGCGGTGGCTGCTACTCCGTGCTGATGACCACGCCGTCGCCCCGGGCATCCTGGAGGTCGAGGATCCGACCGCGTTCGCCCACCCGAAGGGCCTCGCTCACACGCGCCGCCTGGGTATCCGATAGCCCCGGCACGAGCGACGTCAATCCGGTCCAGCTCATGGGCACCCGAAGGTTCACGACCATCTTGCCGCCCTCGGTCACCTGGATCCGGACCGCCCGACCGGCGCCACGGGCGCCAGCCGGCGAAGGCGGTGGTGCGTCGGCGGTCGAACGCTGACCAGGCGGCTCGGGTGTCGCTCCCCGCGAGGGCTCTGCCCCTCCCGGCCCCGCTGGCCCCCCCGCCGCTTCGCGACGGGCGCCCGTAACGGCAGCGACGAGCGGCTCGGCTGCCTCGGGACTGATCTCGCCCGCGGCGACGCGCCGCAGCAGTGCTTCAAGGTCCTCATCCATGGCTGACCTCCAGACGTCGACTCGCTTCCTCGACATCGATCTCACCCCGCTCGACGGCCCGGAGGATCGCGAGCATCGACGACCCAGCGGGCTGGTCAGGCATCGGGTCAGCGGCCATCGCACGGACGTCCAGATCCCCCGACACCGTCCGGAACCGGAGCCGTGCCCGAGCGTCCCCGACATGCACGATGCGCTGGCCGTCGATCGTCTCGCGACGGGCGGGACCGTCGACGTGGATGGCCCCGGACACGGCCCGCATGGCGACCCGGACCCCGCCCGCGAGACACAGCAGGAGGTCGCCGCTGACGGTACCGACGACGTGCTCCACATCGTCCGCCAGCCGTCCGGTGAGCTCGACGCCGCCATTGACCGCATCGATTCGGACGCCGCCCAGGCTGTCAGCCGCGATGACCACATCGCCGGAGGTGGTAGAGACGGTGGGTCGGACCGAACCGCCCCTGAGCGTGACATCCCCGGAGACGGTCGTCACCTGCACCTCTCCCATCGCACCCGTCGCCGAGACGTCGCCGCGGACCGTGCGGATGGCCTGCCCACCCCACATCCCGGATGTCGTGACGGCGCCATCCACGGTGCTCGCGCTCACACGTGTCGTCGGTGGCGCCATGACCCGCACCGCGACCGCCGCGTTGCCGCCGGCGGTGAGACGACCCAGGATCCCCTTGGATCCCCGGGTTGAGGTCGATCGACCAGCTGCCCCTCAAGACGCTCGACGCGGATCACCCCGTCGGCGACCGGGTCGCGGCCGGTGTCCGCCGTGCCTCCGCGGTACGTGACGATGACCTGGCAATCCCGGTCGTCCGTGGCCGTCACCTCGACGTCCCCGGGCCCGATCTCGACCCGCACATGCCCGTGCGACCCGATGACGTGCGTGATGGTCGTGGGGCTGTCGTCAGGCATCGGGTGCTCCCGTCGCACCCAGCTCCCGCAGCGCGCGCGCCGCGACCTCGGCGTCGATCTCGTGCGCCGCGAGCCGTTCCAGCACGCGACGCCGCTCCGCTGCCGCCTGGCTCGACCCGCCCGAGGGCTCCGTCACCGGCTCGTCGACAGACCCGACGCCGAGGGCAGCACCCGATGCTCCATCGGCGAGCCCGAGCGCCCGCACGAGCGCCTCGAGACGGTTGCGGACCGTCGGGTATGAGATGCCGAGCTCACGCTCCATGTCCCGCAGGTTGCCCCGGGCGCGCAGGAAGCTCTCGAGCAGCGCGAGCTGCTCGCGCGAGAGCCGCCCGAACCTGCCGACGCCGAAGCGACCCTCGAGCGTCGTCCCGCACTCGTCGCAGTTGAGGCGGGTGATGCTCAGCTCGTGGTCGCAGACAGGGCAGGTGGAGATGACGTCATGGGTCCCATGACCAGCCATGACCGCTAGCGCTCCTCTCGCCGACGCCGCTCGGGACGGGTCATCCGCCCGGGCGCGCGCGGCTGGGACGGCACCCGCGGGCTCGTCGCGCGCGTCCGCGGGCCACGCAGCACCTCGACCTGCCGTGGGTCCTGCCACCGATGATCGAACATGGGAGATGCCCTCGATGCGTGCCGCACAACTCGTGTGGCATCACTATCGTGCATCTCGGCTTTCGTAATGTCAATACCGCACTCAACAAAGTCGAAGGCCAATGACGAATCGTCGTTGGCGGAGCTACCTCCCGAGTCGCGCGACGGCCTCGGGGACCTGGTGGAAGAGGGCCGGGTCGGCATCGCCGGGCAGGACGCGGATGAGAGAGGCAGGACGCAGCCCCATGCTGGTCCGACCCCGGGGACCGTCGATGGTCACCGAGTCCCGCGACTGGGACACATCCGTGACGTGTGCCCGGACGCCCGGCACCAGGCCCTGCTGCTCGAGGAAGACGAGCAACTCGGCATCCTCCTCGGCCTCCTCCGAGATGCGCAGCACGGTGATGTCACTGTCGTTGGCGACAGTGCTCAGCGGGATGCCTGCGGGACGCTCTCGGGCCAGCGTCGCGTTCATGGGGTTGCCGTGCGGACAGGTGGTCGGATGACCGAGGAGGTCGTCGATGGCGGCCTCGACCCTCGGCGATATGGCGCCCTGGAGTCGCATCGCTTCCTCATCGGACTCCGCCCAGCCAAGCCCGACGACGCGGGTCAGCAGCCACTCCATCAGTGCGTGTCGATGGAAGATCGTGTCCGCCGCTGCCCAGCCAGCCGGGGTCATGGCCAGCGTCCGATCGCTGCGCACCTCGACGAGCCCATCGACCGATAGCCGGCTGACCATCTCGGACGCCGCCTGGACGGAGACATGCATCCGGCGCGCGAGGGATGCGGTGATGGGCGCCGTACCGGATCCCTCCATCGAGCGCAACGTCAGCAGATAGGCCTGCGCGGCCTCGGAGGGGGGATGGCTGGTGTCGTGCTGCCGGTTCACCGTCCCATGGTAGCCGGCCGGGAAGGCCTCCCGGGTCTCGCATCGTTGGCCTTGGATGCTGCCGAACGCTAGCTGCCGGGCCACGGCGCCTACCACCCCGCCCCGGACATGCGGATGAAGGTGTCAAGCCCCTGGGTCGGGTGGACGGCCGGGTGTATCGTCGGGACGGACGCGGTCGACCGCCTGGCGAAGGGTGGGGTGATGGGGATGGTCCCCACCGCGCAGCCTTGTCCGACCCCGGTCGTGACTCGAACCGGTCGCTCCCCGTTGCGGCGACCGCGTCCCTGACCCCGGAGTCCCGGCGAGCCGGTCGAGCGCCCGATGCTTGGCGCGCACCAGGTCCGGCCGTGCATCGCGGTAGTCCTCGTCCTTGGTCAGCAGGTGCCAGGCGATGACCGTCAGCTTGCGCGCCACCGCGACGATGGCGATGCCGCCGCCCCGCCGGGCCCGCAGTCGCAGGTATGTGGACGCGAGCGGACCGGGTGCCCGGACCGCGGCATGGGCGGCCTCGGTGAGCAGGCCCCGCGCATGTGCCTGGCCGGCTCTCGTGATGTGCCCGCCGAACGCCGGCCGGTCACCCGACTGGCGGACCCTCGGATCGAGCCCGAGGTAGCTCACGAGCTTGGCCGGTCGCGCGAACCGACCGATGTCGCCGATCACCGCGACCAGCCCCGCCGCGGTCACGAGCCCGATGCCCGGGATGGTCAGCAGGCGCCGGACGCGTGGGTCGTCCGCCACCATCGCCGCGATGGCCCGGGCGGCCACGTCGATCTCCTCGCCCAGGAGCGCGTCGAGCCGGAGCGCCGAGTCGAGCGCCAAGCGCTCGTCCGGGGGCAGCTCGAGCGTCGCCAGCCAGGCCCGTCCCCGGACGCCGAACGGGTCGCTCACCGGCGGCCGGGCGAGCGCCCGGGTCAGGATGGCCGTCACCCGGTTGCGGGTCGCCGTCCGGTCCCGGACGAGGGATGCGCGGTGGGCCACCAGGCGTCGCAGTCGCCGGGTCGCCTCATCGGGTACCCAGACCCGGGCAGGTAGTCGGCGGCGAGCAGTTCCGCCAGGGTGGGCCGCATCGATGTCGTCGGTCTTGCGCTTGGCATCCGCGATGGCCCGCGTCCGCAGCGGGTTCGAGACCACCACCCTGCCCGCGTGATGGCCGAGCAGCTCCGCGAGCGCCCAGGTGTTGCCCGATGCCTCCAGCGCCACGGCATCGTCGGGTCCCAGTGTCGCGGCGAAGGCCGCGAACTCCTCACCCATCCGGATCCGGCCCAGGTTGCGGGCCACTCCAGTGCCTTCGACGACGGCCACGTGCGCGAAGTCCCGGCCGACATCGAGTCCCACGTGTCGCATGGTCCCCTCCGTTCCAGATCAGCGACACGAGCGTGGGCGACACGACACCTACGGATCCGTGCTCGAGGCACAACCGGTCAAGTCGCAGGGGCGGCCAGATACACTCTCGGACTCGAGGTCCAGTAGGTCGCCGGCCTGCCCATCGATGATGTCCCCGACAGCCCCTGTCCGGTCCGTCCAGCGTACCGGTCCAGGAGCGGTCGACACGTTCATAGCCGATACACTCGGCCACATGCAGCTGGTCGAATGCGTGCCCAACCTCAGCGAGGGTTCTCGCCAGGACGTCATCGACATGTTCGCGCAGGCCGTGACCGAGACCCGCGGCGTGGTCCTCCTCGACCGGACCTGGGACGCCGACCATGACCGCAGCGTGCTGACCTTCGCGGGGGCGCCAGACGCCGTGCTGGCCGCGATTCGAGCGCTGGCCATCGAGGCGGTCGCGCGCATCGATATGCGGACCCAGCACGGTCGGCATCCGCGCATCGGCGCCCTTGACGTGGTGCCCTTCGTGCCACTCGGCGACACCCCGATGGACACCTGCATCGGTCTTGCCCGCGACTTCGGCGCGTGGCTCGCTACGCGCTTCGAGCTCCCGGTCTTCCTCTACGCACGCGCTGCGACCCGACCCGACCGGCAGGTGCTGGCGGACATCCGTCGGCCAGGCTTCGAAGGCCTTGCCACCGCCCTGGCGGCCACCGATGGTGCGCCCGACTTCGGCCCGGCTCGCCCGCATCCGACGGCCGGCGCCACGGTCGTCGGTGCCCGTCCGTTCCTGGTCGCGTGGAACATCGAGCTCGAGACGCGCGATATCGCGCTCGCCCGCCGGATCGCCACCGCCATCCGCGAGCGGGACGGGGGCCTGCCAGCCGTCCAGGCGCTGGGCGTCCCGCTGGAATCCGCCGGCTGCGTCCAGGTGTCGATGAACCTGCTCGACCACGAGCGAACACCGATGTGGCGCGTCCTCGAACGGGTCCGGGAGCTTGCGTCCGATGCGGACGTCAAGGTCCGTGACTCGGAGCTCATCGGGCTGGCTCCCGTCCGGGCATTCCTGGACACCGCCGATCACATCGGCGTCAACAGGTACCTGGCCATCGAGGCGAGGGTGCTGGAGGCCGCGAATTGGCTGGCCATCCGTGACGCGTCACCAGGGATGGCCCTGGAGCTGCGACTCGCGCCCGGTATGCACGGCTAGGTGCGGACGCGCTGCTCCAGGACGACCACCGTCGTCTCCTGCGGGACGGTCGAGATGGTGACGTTGAGCCGGGCCACCGGCTGAGGGTCGGTGACGCTCATCTCCTTGAGGAATCGCTCCAGCGCGGCCGCCCGCTGGTCCTCGTCGCCGACAGGCATGGGGATGACCAGGTTCGCATCCAGGCCGGCTGCGAGCTCCGCGGCACGCGCCGCGGTGAGGGCCCCACCCACTGGGATGCAGGCGACCTGGACATTGCCGATCTCACCCAGCATCTGCTCGGTCAGCACGTGCCCTACATCGCCGAGGTGGATGGCGTGGAGTCCGTCCATCTCGAACACGAATGCCGTGTTGTTGCCCCGTTCTGCGCCCTTGGACTCGTCCCGGAAGGTGCGGACCCCCGTGACCAGCACCTCGTGGACCTCGTACTCGCCCGGCGCATCGATGGTGAACGCGCTCTCGAGGCTGGTGGGGCGGATGACTCCCAGCACGGTCGCGCTGAGTGCCCCCGGCGTCCCGTGGTTGCTGGTGGCCACACTTGCCCCGTCCGCGTGACTGAACGTGCAGATGTCAGCGGTCAAGCCACGTCCGGTCGGTCCGGCGATCGATCGATAGGCGTCCGTCACGACCACGCCCTCACGACCCTTGAGGCGGACGCAGGTATCTCCGAGCCAAGTGATCTCCATGGCCCGGATGGTGCCACATGCAGCGGAACCGCCGGTGATGGGCGCGACCGGAGCATCCCGGACATGGAACGAGGGGCGCCTGCCCAATCGGCGCCCCTCGTTCCGAGGGAGGGAGAGGGAACCGGGAATGTGTCTCGGTTCCGCTCTAGCAAGGTATCGACGCTGGCGTGAAGGCACCAGCAGCGAGAAGGTGAAGAAACGCATACGTGCACCCTGACGGCCCGAATCTGGGGGCCGAAGGCACTGGCAAACCCCCGACGGGCGGGTACGATGCGCCCGCGATGAGCGAACCGAACACCCCCCAAGACCCGTCGTCCACGCCTCTCTGGGACTCCCCCGAGCCCGTCCCCGAAGCGCCCGGCCTGGCCAGCGAGGCGACCCAGCCCTGGGATCCTCGGAGCTGCCGACATCGGCCGCAACGAGCGTCTCGGCCGACGCGGCGGCCGCCGCCGGCGATGCCGGCGCGTCGATCGCTGACGCGACGCTGGCGGATGCCAGCGCGACCGTCGCAGACGCGAGCCCCGCTGGCGCCAGTCCCACGCCCGAGCCGTGGACCCCGACCCCCGTCGCTCCGGCGATTCTCGCGAGCGCCGCCCCACCGGCTTCCGGACCTGCCCGAGGTGTCGCGAGCGGCCGACCCCGGACCCCCGAGGAGCCGCCGACCGGGCGGAAGACGCCCGCCGCCGCGATCGTGGGCTCGGTCATCGGTCTCGCCATCGTGGTCGCGCTGGGGGCCTGGTTCCTGCTGTTCCGACCCAGTGGCGATACGGCCGTCGCAAGCCCTTCCGCATCGCCCATGGTGCTCGCAAGCCCATCGCCGGTCGCGACCGAGACGACGCCGCCGACCGCGGAGCCGACCGACCAGAGCACCCCTGCCCCCACGCCGTTCAAGGCGCCCACGTTCACGGGCATGACCCTCGACCAGGCGCAGGCAGTCGCCAAGACCGGCGGGCTGGAGCTCGACGTCCGATTCGACGCGACCACGAGCAAGCCCGATGGCACCGTGCTGTCACAGGCGCCACCACCAGGCAGCTCGGTGCTGCCCGGCGACCAGGTCTTCCTGCTCGTGGCCAAGCCGGGACCGACCGTGCTCGTGCCGGACCTGCACGGCGTGGCCGAGGCAGATGCGGTGAACCAGATGCTCGATGCGGACCTCAAGCCCGGGACACGTTCCGAGGCGTTCGATTCATCGGTCGCGGTGGGTGCGCTCCTGGGCACCGACCCCGCGGCGGGCGTCGAGGTCGATCGCGGCAGCGCGGTCGCGTACGTCGTATCACTGGGGGTCGCACCATCGGCGACTCCTGGTCCCACGCCGGTGCCGACGGCGGCCACGGTCGCCATCCCCGACATCCGAGGCATGGACGAGGCGACCGGCTTCAACACGCTCCTGGACACGGACCTCCTGCCCGGTGTCCGCACGGAGGCCTTCGACCCTGACATCGCGGCCGGCGACGTCATCAGCACCGACCCGGCAGCTGGCGTGGTGGTCGAACGTGGTACCGAGATTGCCTACGTGGTGTCGCTCGGCGTCGAGCCGTCACCGTCCCCCGAGCCGACCGTCGAGCCCACGACCGAACCGACCGCTGAGCCCACCCCGTCACCCACCCCGGCACCGGTCGCGGTGCCCGACCTGGCCGGCGCGGTCGAGGCCGACGCCCTGAGCCAGCTGCTCGATGCCGGCCTCCAGCCGGGCACCCGGACCGAGGCCTTCGATGCCGCCGTGCCCACGGGCGCGGTCATCGGCAGCGACCCGGCGGCGGGCACCGAGGTCGAGCCCGGCACGAGCGTCGACTACGTCGTCTCCCTGGGCGTCGAGCCGACCCCCACCCCGTCACCCACCCCGGCACCGGTCGCGGTGCCCGACCTGGCCGGCGCGGTCGAGGCCGACGCCCTGAGCCAGCTGCTCGATGCCGGCCTCCAGCCGGGCACCCGGACCGAGGCCTTCGATGCCGCCGTGCCCACGGGCGCGGTCATCGGCAGCGACCCGGCGGCGGGCACCGAGGTCGAGCCCGGCACGAGCGTCGACTACGTCGTCTCCCTGGGCGTCGAGCCGACCCCCACCCCGTCACCCACCCCGGCACCGGTCGCGGTGCCCGACCTGGCCGGCGCGGTCGAGGCCGACGCCCTGAGCCAGCTGCTCGATGCCGGCCTCCAGCCGGGCACCCGGACCGAGGCCTTCGATGCCGCCGTGCCCACGGGCGCGGTCATCGGCAGCGACCCGGCGGCGGGCACCGAGGTCGAGCCCGGCACGAGCGTCGACTACGTCGTCTCCCTGGGCGTCGAGCCGACCCCCACCCCGTCACCCACCCCGGCACCGGTCGCGGTGCCCGACCTGGCCGGCGCGGTCGAGGCCGACGCCCTGAGCCAGCTGCTCGATGCCGGCCTCCAGCCGGGCACCCGGACCGAGGCCTTCGATGCCGCCGTGCCCACGGGCGCGGTCATCGGCAGCGACCCGGCGGCGGGCACCGAGGTCGAGCCCGGCACGAGCGTCGACTACGTCGTCTCCCTGGGCGTCGAGCCGACCCCCACCCCGTCACCCACCCCGGCACCGGTCGCGGTGCCCGACCTGGCCGGCGCGGTCGAGGCCGACGCCCTGAGCCAGCTGCTCGATGCCGGCCTCCAGCCGGGCACCCGGACCGAGGCCTTCGATGCCGCCGTGCCCACGGGCGCGGTCATCGGCAGCGACCCGGCGGCGGGCACCGAGGTCGAGCCCGGCACGAGCGTCGACTACGTCGTCTCCCTGGGCGTCGAGCCGACCCCCACCCCGTCACCCACCCCGGCACCGGTCGCGGTGCCCGACCTGGCCGGCGCGGTCGAGGCCGACGCCCTGAGCCAGCTGCTCGATGCCGGCCTCCAGCCGGGCACCCGGACCGAGGCCTTCGATGCCGCCGTGCCCACGGGCGCGGTCATCGGCAGCGACCCGGCGGCGGGCACCGAGGTCGAGCCCGGCACGAGCGTCGACTACGTCGTCTCCCTGGGCGTCGAGCCGACCCCCACCCCGTCACCCACCCCGGCACCGGTCGCGGTGCCCGACCTGGCCGGCGCGGTCGAGGCCGACGCCCTGAGCCAGCTGCTCGATGCCGGCCTCCAGCCGGGCACCCGGACCGAGGCCTTCGATGCCGCCGTGCCCACGGGCGCGGTCATCGGCAGCGACCCGGCGGCGGGCACCGAGGTCGAGCCCGGCACGAGCGTCGACTACGTCGTCTCCCTGGGCGTCGAGCCGACCCCCACCCCGTCACCCACCCCGGCACCGGTCGCGGTGCCCGACCTGGCCGGCGCGGTCGAGGCCGACGCCCTGAGCCAGCTGCTCGATGCCGGCCTCCAGCCGGGCACCCGGACCGAGGCCTTCGATGCCGCCGTGCCCACGGGCGCGGTCATCGGCAGCGACCCGGCGGCGGGCACCGAGGTCGAGCCCGGCACGAGCGTCGACTACGTCGTCTCCCTGGGCGTCGAGCCGACCCCCACCCCGTCACCCACCCCGGCACCGGTCGCGGTGCCCGACCTGGCCGGCGCGGTCGAGGCCGACGCCCTGAGCCAGCTGCTCGATGCCGGCCTCCAGCCGGGCACCCGGACCGAGGCCTTCGATGCCGCCGTGCCCACGGGCGCGGTCATCGGCAGCGACCCGGCGGCGGGCACCGAGGTCGAGCCCGGCACGAGCGTCGACTACGTCGTCTCCCTGGGCGTCGAGCCGACCCCCACCCCGTCACCCACCCCGGCACCGGTCGCGGTGCCCGACCTGGCCGGCGCGGTCGAGGCCGACGCCCTGAGCCAGCTGCTCGATGCCGGCCTCCAGCCGGGCACCCGGACCGAGGCCTTCGATGCCGCCGTGCCCACGGGCGCGGTCATCGGCAGCGACCCGGCGGCGGGCACCGAGGTCGAGCCCGGCACGAGCGTCGACTACGTCGTCTCCCTGGGCGTCGAGCCGACCCCCACCCCGTCACCCACCCCGGCACCGGTCGCGGTGCCCGACCTGGCCGGCGCGGTCGAGGCCGACGCCCTGAGCCAGCTGCTCGATGCCGGCCTCCAGCCGGGCACCCGGACCGAGGCCTTCGATGCCGCGTGCCCACGGGCGCGGTCATCGGCAGCGACCCGGCGGCGGGCACCGAGGTCGAGCCCGGCACGAGCGTCGACTACGTCGTCTCCCTGGGCGTCGAGCCGACCCCCACCCCGTCACCCACCCCGGCACCGGTCGCGGTGCCCGACCTGGCCGGCGCGGTCGAGGCCGACGCCTGAGCCAGCTGCTCGATGCCGGCCTCCAGCCGGGCACCCGGACCGAGGCCTTCGATGCCGCCGTGCCCACGGGCGCGGTCATCGGCAGCGACCCGGCGGCGGGCACCGAGGTCGAGCCCGGCACGAGCGTCGACTACGTCGTCTCCCTGGGCGTCGAGCCGACCCCCACCCCGTCACCCACCCCGGCACCGGTCGCGGTGCCCGACCTGGCCGGCGCGGTCGAGGCCGACGCCCTGAGCCAGCTGCTCGATGCCGGCCTCCAGCCGGGCACCCGGACCGAGGCCTTCGATGCCGCCGTGCCCACGGGCGCGGTCATCGGCAGCGACCCGGCGGCGGGCACCGAGGTCGAGCCCGGCACGAGCGTCGACTACGTCGTCTCCCTGGGCGTCGAGCCGACCCCCACCCCGTCACCCACCCCGGCACCGGTCGCGGTGCCCGACCTGGCCGGCGCGGTCGAGGCCGACGCCCTGAGCCAGCTGCTCGATGCCGGCCTCCAGCCGGGCACCCGGACCGAGGCCTTCGATGCCGCCGTGCCCACGGGCGCGGTCATCGGCAGCGACCCGGCGGCGGGCACCGAGGTCGAGCCCGGCACGAGCGTCGACTACGTCGTCTCCCTGGGCGTCGAGCCGACCCCCACCCCGTCACCCACCCCGGCACCGGTCGCGGTGCCCGACCTGCGTGGCTTCACGCCGGACGATGCGGTCAACGCCATCCTGGACGTCGGCCTCCAGCCCGGCGAACGGACCGACAAGTTCAATGCCCAGGTCCCTGACGGACAGGTCATCCGGACCGTGCCCGAGGCGGGGACGGAGGTCGATCCGGGTTCCAGCGTCGATTACGTCGTCTCCCGCGGTGCGAAGCCGTCGCCGACGCCCGAGCCGACGCCCGAGCCCACCGCCGAGCCGACACCCGAGCCGACCCGGCAACGGTGGCCATCCCCGACGTGCGTGGCTTCACCGAGGCGGACGCCATGAACGCCCTGCTGGATGCCGGCCTCCAGCCGGGCACCCGGACCGAGGCCTTCGATCCGGAGGTCGCCGTCGACCTGGTCGTGGGTACGAACCCGGCGGCCGGCACCGACATTGCCTCCGGCACGGCCATCGACTACGTCGTGTCGCTCGGCGTCGAGCCGACGACAGCACCGACACCAGCGCTGGTGGCGGTGCCCAACCTGCGTGGCTTGACACCCGATGATGCGGTCAATGCGCTCGTCGATGTCGGCCTCCAGCCCGGCGAGCGGCAGGACCGGTTCAACGATAACGTGCCGGCAGGGCAGGTCATCCGGACCGTGCCCGAGGCGGGCACCGAGGTCCCACTCGGGACCGCCGTCGACTATCGGGTCTCGCTGGGAGCGGAAGCGACTGCGGAGCCGACCGCCGCGCCCACGCCGGCGACCATCGAGGTCCCCAACCTCCGTGGCTTCACACCGGACGATGCAGTGAGCGCGCTGCTCGACGCGGGCCTCCAACCGGGCGCTCGCCACGATCGTGTGAACGACAACGTGCCGGTCGGCCAGGTCATCCGGACCGACCCCGCAGCAGGCTCCAAGGTCGACCCCGGCACGACCGTCGACTACTTCGTATCGAAGGCCCCGGAACCGACCGCGGAACCGACCGCCGAACCCACGACCGAACCTACGACGCCGCCGTCCAACAACAGCGGCATCGACCCTGCGGTGCAGGCCGCGATCGACGAGGTCGTCGCGCAGGTGCCGGCGCTCCGGGAGCTCGACCCGAAGCAGGACGTCCCCTACCGTGAGATCACCCAGAAGCAGTTCAAGCGCCAGGTGGCGCAGTCCTTCGACGAGGACAACCCACCTGCGCAGGTCGCGGCCGAGGAGACCCTGCTCAAGCGGCTGGGGCTGCTGCCCCAGGACGCGGACCTCCGCCAGATGATGCTCGACCTCTACGAGAGTCAGGTCGCAGCGTTCTACGACCCCAAGACCAGCACCATGACCGTGGTCAAGCGCGACGGTGATTTCGGGCCCGAGGAGCGTCTCTTCGTGGCGCACGAGTACGACCACGCGCTCCAGGATCAGTACTGGGACCTGCAGAAGGTGACCAAGGTCAACCCGTCGCAGGGCGACCGTGCGCTCGCCCGACTGGCCCTCATCGAGGGGGACGCGACGACGCTCATGCTCCAGTGGGCGGCCCAGAACCTCAGCCGGGATGACCTCGCCCAGCTCACCTCCGCGATGACGCCGGCCCAGCAGCAGCTCCTCGATGGCATGCCGCCGATCCTGCGTCGACAGCTGGAGTTCCCGTACCTCGAGGGGCAGGTGTTCGTGAGCACCCTGCTCGGGCAGGGCGGCTGGGACAGCGTCAATGCGGCGTGGGACAAGCTGCCCGCATCGACAGAGCAGATCATGCACCCCGAGCGTTATCCGTCGGATGCGCCGGTCAAGGTGAGCCTGCCCGATGTGGCCGATGCGCTGGGTGACGGCTGGAGCGCCAGCACGACCCAGACGCTGGGGGAGCTGGACATCAACGTCCTCCTGGCCGCTGGTGGCGACCCGGCTGCCTCCGCTGCCGCGGCGGATGGCTGGGGTGGCGATCGCCTCGTCAGCCTCGACGGGCCTGACGGCGCGTGGGCCGTGGTGTGGCAGACGGCGTGGGACAGCGGCTCTGACGCCGACGAGTTCGCGCCCGCCGTCGACGCTGCGACATCCGACCTGGGTGGTGCCCACGCGGTGCTACCCGGCGCAGATATCGCGGGGGGCCTGGACAACCCCGTGCTGGTCGTGGTCGCCAGCAGCGAGGACATCCTCCAGCAGGTGGAGGAGAAGCTCGGCGTCGGGAGCTGACCGCTGGCGGCAGCGCGCCGCCAGCCGACACGATCGAGGGATGGAGGACCGGCTGCGAGGCCGGTCCTACATCTGTTCCGGGGTCGAGATGCCCAGCAGGCCGAGCGTGTTGCCGAGGGCGAGCCGCGCCGCGTCCACGAGCGCCAGTCGATGGGCGGAGGTGACCGGGTCCGCCGGATCCACCACGCGCCGGTCGCGGTAGAAACCGTGGAACGTGGTCGCCAGACCGGTCGCATACGCCGTCACGGCATGCGTCTCCTCGGCAGCCGCGGCGTCCTGGACGATCTCCGGCAGGCGCAGCACCTCGCGGGCGAGCCCGGCGGCGACGGGGTCCTCCACCAGCGCCCCGGCGAGCGAGGCGCTCGGAGCGATGCCTGCCTCTGCCGCCTTGCGCAGGATGGAGCAGATACGGGCGTGCGCGTATTGCACGTAGTAGACCGGGTTGTCGGCCGACTGCTTGCGCGCCAGCTCGATGTCGAAGTCGATGGGTGAGCTGGGCGCGCGCGCCGCGAACGACCAGCGGGCGGCATCCACGCCGACCTCGGCGAGCAGCTCGTCGAGGGTGATGAACTCGCCGGCACGCTTGCTCATCGAGACCTCCTGGCCGTCCCGGACGAACCGGACCCAGGCTACGAGCAGCATCTCGACCGCGTCGATGTCGAAGCCCATCGCCTTGGCTGCGTTCCGGACGCGTGCCACGGTCCCGTGGTGGTCCGCGCCCCAGATATAGATGAGCTTGTCGTAGCCCCGCGCGAACTTCTCGGTGACATATCCGATGTCGGCCGCGAAGTAGGTCGGCTCGCCGGTCGTGCGGTAGATGACCCGGTCCTTGTCATCGCCGAAGGTGGTCGATCGGAACCAGGTCGCGCCATCCTGCTCGAACACGTGGCCGCCGCTCCGCAGCCGCTCCACGGCCCGGTCGACCCAGCCATCGGTGTGGAGCGTGGTCTCGCTCTTCCAGACATCGAAATGGACGCCGAGGTGCGCGAGGCTGGCCTCGATGCCGGCCCGGATCCGCTCTGACGCCCAGGCACCCACCACGGCGTCACGATCCGCGTCCGCAGCCGTGGCGCTCGCCCAGATCGCCTCCGGCAGCGCCGCCGCCAGGTCGTCCACGTACCCGCCCCGATAGGCCTCCTCGGGCAGCTCGTCGCCCACCCTGCGGGCCGCGACCGAGGCACCCAGGACCCGGACCTGTCGCCCGGAGTCGTTGAAGTAGTACTCCCGCGTGACATCGTCGCCGGCCGCCTCCAGGACGCGGCACAGTAGGTCGCCCACGAACGCGCCCCGGGCATTGCCCACGGTCAGGGGCCCGGTCGGGTTGGCGGACACGAACTCCACGTTCAGCCTGCGGGGCGTCTCCTGGCGGACCCGTCCGAAGTCACTGCCGGCCTCTCGAGCCGCGTCCAGGCTGCGCTCCAGGAAGGCATCCGCCAGCCGCATGTTGAGGAAGCCGGGCGCTGCCACCTGGACCTCGGAGAGCGGGCTGCCTGCCCCGATACCCGCCCGTAGCGCTGCGGCGATCGCCTCGGCGATGGCCATCGGCGGACGACGCAGGGGACGCGCCAGCTTGAGCGCGAGGCTGCTCGCGATGTCGCCATGGGCCGGATCAGAGGTGTGCGATACCTCGACGACGGGCACCTCGGCGTCGGAAGGGACGCGTGGCAGGGAGCCGGCATGGACGGCCGCGGTCCAGGCCGTCTCGACGGCAGCGCGGACCACGGCGCGCACCGATTCGGAGTGGAGGGGCATGGGTTCGTCGCGAGCAGTGCTGGGCATGGGCCGCATAGCCTACGCGAGCGCGGGGTGGGAGCTCGTGGCCGCGGGGCCATCGGGCCACGCCGCATCGATCCGGTCGACGAGCTCCGTCAGCGAGCGCACGACGAGCACGGCACCCGGAGCGTCCGCCGCGATGACACCCCACGGGCCGCGCCGCAGCCAGACGGCACGCATCCCGGCCGCGGCGGACGGTCGGACGTCGTTATCCGGGCGGTCCCCGACGTACGCCACGGATGCCGGGTCGGGGTCGCCCATCAGCTCCAGTGCGCGAGCGAAGAATGCCGGGTCCGGCTTCGCCACGCCCATCTGCTCGCTCATCGCCATGACCTCGACATCGACGCCCAGCGTCCTGAGCTCGGCGCCCCGTTCGGCCGGTTGGTTGCCGATGACCGACACCCGGTAGCCGAGCGATCGCAGGCCGGCGATGCCGGGCAGCGCATCGGGATAGAGGTCACCGGCCCGCAGTGGCCCTTGGCGGCGTCGGATGTCCGGCGCTCGGAGCTGCCAATCGGGGACACCCACGAGCCGGAACACGTCGTGATGATCGCCACCGAGTGCCACGGCGGCGCCATATGCCGCGAGGAACGTCATCCGGGGGATGCCAAGGGCATCGGCCCAGGTCTCCCAGATGCGGGTCTCCTCGATGAGCGTCTCGCCCACGTCGAGGCAGACCCACCGCCCGAAGCGCTCTCGGCTCGTGGTCAACCTGCGACGAGGTGCAGCTCGCGGCCGACACGCGCGAATGCGTCGAGCGCGGTCTCCAGCTGCTCCTGCGTGTGCTCGCTGCTGACGATGGTCCGGATGCGCGCCTTGTCCAGGGGCACCGTGGGGTAGACGACGGAGGTGGCGAAGACGCCCTCCTCGAACAGGCGGCGCGACATCCGCTGCGCGACCTCGGCGGTGCCCACGAGGACCGGTGTGATGGGCGTCTCGCTGATGCCGGTATCGAAGCCGAGCGCCACCAGGCCGCCCTTGAAGAAGCGAGTGTTCTGCCATAGCCGCTCGATGCGCTCGGGCTCGGTCTCCAGGACATCGATACCCGCGAGGCACGCCGCAGCGACAGCCGGCGGGTGAGAGGTCGAGAACAGGAACGGCCGGGCACGCTGGATGAGGTAGTCCCGCAGATGCTGTCGACCGGCCACGTAGCCACCCAGGACGCCGATGGCCTTGGACAGGGTACCCACCTGGATGTCGACGCGGCCGTGGAGGTCGAAGTGGTCCACGGTGCCTCGGCCGTTGCGACCGAGGACGCCCGACGCGTGCGCGTCGTCGACCATGACCGTGGCCGCATACCGGTCGGCGACGTCGCAGATGTCGCGCAGCGGCGCGATGTCGCCGTCCATGCTGAAGACGCCGTCCGTGATGACCAGGATGCGCTGCCACGGACCATTGGGACCGGCGCTCGCGCGGGCATCGCGGAGCACGCTCTCCAGCCCATCGACGTCCTTGTGCGGGTACACCGCGCGGCCCGCCCGTGCGAGACGCACGCCATCGATGATCGACGCATGGTTGAGCGCGTCGCTCACGATGAGGTCGTGCTCGCCGGTGATGGTCGGGATGACGCCGCTGTTGGCGGTGAAGCCCGACTGGAAGACGAGCGTCGCCTCCGTATGCTTGAACGCCGCGAGCCGCCGCTCGAGCTCCTGGTGCAGCTCCATGGTGCCTGCGATGGTGCGCACGGCCCCCGATCCGACGCCCAGCTCCTGGACCGCCGCGACCGCCGCCTCCTTCAGGTGCGGGTGGGTCGCGAGACCGAGGTAGTCGTTGGACGAGAGGCTGATGACCTCGCGGCCATCCATGGTCGTGCGCTTCGTCTGGGGCCCGTGCATCACGACCAGGGGTCGATAGAGGGACGCGGCGCGCAGCACGTCCAGCTCGCTGCGCAGGTCGGCGAGCGGGTCGGGACGGCTGGTAGCCACGCCCGCCGAGGCGATATCGGTCATGTCCGTCGTCCTAGCAGAGGCCCGGTTCGGGTGTCTGCGGGCCGTCCTGCCACTGGTTGGCGAACGTCAGGAGGGCCTGCTTGTCGAACTGTCCGAGCAGCAGCTCCCGGTCCCAGGCCGCTGCCACGAAGTTCACCCCAGGGTCCATCTGGTCGAAGCGAACGGCGATCACCTTCGCGTAGCCGCAGGTGGCGTTCGGGTTCGCCTGCGCCATGATGTCCTGCAGCTGCTGCTGGATGTCCGCGCTGATCTCGCCCCGATACAGCAGCACCACGTACCCATGCTCCAGGTTGTGGATCCAGTTGCCGGGCACGAGCGAGGTGTTGGGCGGGTAGAACTGGTGGGGCAGGGGCGCCTGGCCGCCGACGTTGTAGTGCTGACCGCTGCCGGGCGGGCAGTAGTCGTAGGTCACCTTGGTCGTGGTGGCCACGTGACCACGGCCGAGGTCCTGGGTCGTGAAGCCGAGCTTCTGCGTGGGCTGTGGCTCGGGTGTGGCGGCAGGTGCGGCGCTGGCACCGGGTGCCGTGCTCGCCGCGGCCGCGGGGGAGGCCGCAGGGCGAGGCGTCGGGATGGGGTCCGTCGGGCCGGGTGTCAGCAACGTGGTGCACTCGTAGGCGTTCGCGGTCGTGCCGCTCAGGTTGGCCATCACGGCCACGAGGCCTGCGACGATGACGATGGCGATGGCGCCAACGATGAGCAGCCGGTATCGCTCGAAGAACGAGGGCGGCGCGCTGACGCGGGTGCCGGTCACAGCGCGGCGACGCGCGGCGGATCGCGAGGTGCTGGTGGAGGTGGTCCCGGCCGGGGTCACCGGGGTCGTGCCGGGTGCCTTCGGCGCGCCGCCCGCGCTCACCGACGGGTCGGCTCCGGCGGCGGCTGGCGCTGCCACGCTCGGGTCTCCGACCGGTGTCGGGTCGGCAGGCGTTGCGGGCTTGGCGCCGCTACTCGGGGGCGGCTGGAACGTCCGGGACTTCTTGCTCACGGGTCTCCTCGCGGATCGGATCGTGTCACAGCTCGACGAACCAGCTCTTCGTGGATCGTCGGCGCAGCCCTCCGATGAGGACCACCGCCAGCACGAGCGCGATGATGGCGCCGGGCGCCCCGGCCGGTGACAGGAACACGATGGGCACCAGGGGAAGGCTCAGGGTGGCCAGTCCGAGTGCCAGGGGGTAGGCCGCCTGCTTGCGTTGCAGGACGAGCGTGATGGTGAAGATGCTGTACGCGAGCAGCAGCATATAGACGATGCCGATGGGCGACACGGGAGCCTCGATGGCCTGGTCGATGACCAGGGGCATCGTGAGCCCGAGGAGCGCCAGGATGAGGCCGGCATAGAGCAGGAAGAACCGGACGCCATTGGGCATCACGCGGAGCTGCTGGAGCATCGCGGGCGATCGTACTACGGGTCCCGGGACGCTGGCCCTTCGCGACGATGGCCGCGACCCAGCCCTCCGCGGTGACGACCCGGAGCGGATCAGCCATGATCTGGTATTGACAGCGTCACCTGCCATCGCGTACCGTCCCTAAACCGGTTTAGTCACCGGTTCGCCGCCATCCCGCTACCGCATCGCCACCCGCCAGGCGGGTGCCGCGCGAGGGCACCGGGGTGGTCCGATCGCGAGAGGAGTGGCTGGTTGCCGAACGGCGCGGAGCAGCGCGTGCGCATCGACGATGTCGCCCGTGAGGCGGGTGTGAGCAAGGCCGCCGTCTCGTTCGCGTTCAACAACCCTGACCGCCTCTCGACCGAGACGGCGGCGCGCATCCTGGACGTGGCGAGTCGGATGGGCTATCGGCCCCATCCCGTGGCCCGGATGCTGTCCGCGGGTCAGACGACGACCATCGGCATCCTCACGCCGCAAGCACTCGGCCAGGTGTTCGCGAACCCGTTCTTCGCGCTGTTCGCGGAGGGGGTCGCGTCCGTGGCGGAGGAGCACGGCTTCGGGCTGCTGTTCATCTCGCCGCTCCACGGCTCCCTGTCGCGGGCGCTCGATCGGGCGACGGTCGATGGCATCGTCGTCCTGGGTCTCGAGGAGCACCATCCCGAGATGGGCTCGATCCGCGCCGCAGGGCTGCCCGCGGTCGTGGTCGACGCACCCGCCTGGCCCGGCCACTCGGCGATCCTCGTCGATGACGAGGGGGGTGCGAGGCAGGCGGCGGCCCATCTGCTGGCGCTGGGCCATCGCGAGCTGCTCGTCCTGGGCATCGAGCGGGCGCTCAGCGACGATGCCCTGGACGATCGCGAGGGCGTCACCGGGCGCCGGCTACGGGGCTACCGGGAGGCGTTCGACGCCGCGGGCGTCCCGCTCTCCCCGAACCAGGTGCTGCGGCCGGCGGCGACCATCGAGGGTGGCGAGGCAGCCTTCCTGCGCGCGTGGAGCCTTGGCCAGCGGCCCACCGGGGTGCTGTGCATGAGTGACGCTGCCGCCGCCGGCGTGTTGGGCGCCGCGCGCCGCCTGGGGGTACGGGTCCCCGAGGAGCTGTCGATCGTCGGCTTCGACGACCTGCCGCTCACCCGTTTCACGGACCCGCCGCTCACCACGGTGCACCAGCCGGTGCGCCAGAAGGGTGAGGAGGCGGCGACGATGCTGCTGGATGCGCTTCGGCGACCCGGCGGCGACCAGGACCGGCAACGAGTCCTGGACACTCGACTGGTGGTCCGCCGCTCCACGGCGGCGCCATCAGGCGACCGGCGTCTGGAGGTGGTCACCGCCCGCTAGCACGGCCACCACGACCGCGGTCGACTCGGAGATGCCGAGCGCCGCACCACGAGGAGGAACGATCACATCATGAGACGGATCTCAACGTTCGCGAGCGCGCTGGCCGCAGCTGCGGTCATCGGCGCGCCGCTCCTGGGGGCCGCCGCTCCGGCGCTCGCCCAGGACCCGGTCGCGTTCACGCTGTGGACCAAGGACGGCCCGGCCGACGGCGGGCTGCCGTTCGTCCAGAAGCTTGCCGATGAGTACATGGCGGCCAACCCCAACGTCAAGATCACCGTGGTCAACAAGGACGTGGAGAAGCTCCGCCAGGACTTCCTCACGACCGCAGTCGCCCACCAGGAACCGGAGATGCTCTGGACGGCTGGCGACCACGCCGGCCCCTTCACCACTGCCGACGTGATCCAGCCGGTGGACGGTCTCGTCGACGTCAACGCGTACCTGCCCCAGGCGCTTGGGGCCGTGCAGCTGAACGGGCAGACCTGGGGCATCCCGGTCTCGTTCGGCAACCACCTGATGCTGTACACCAACAAGGACCTGATGCCGGATTGTCCGGCTGATACCGATGCCCTCATCGCCGCGGCCAAGGCCCAGACGAGTGGCGGCAACTACGGGTTCGCATTCCCGCAGACCGAGGCCTTCTGGGTGCTCCCGTTCCTGGGCGCATATGGTGGCAACGTGTTCGGTGGAGACGGCACCACCGCCACCCTGAACACGCCCGAGATGGTCAATGCACTGACCTTCCTCAAGGATCTCAAGTTCACGGACCAGATCGTGCCGAGCGAAGTGAGCTACGCGATCATGGACGGCATGTTCAAGAACGGTGCCCCCGGCGCCCCGGCCCCGGTCGCCAGCCTGGCCCCGTCCGCGACGCCTCCTCCGACGGGTGTCGCCGCGGCGGTCATGAACGGTGACTGGACGCTCGGCGCCTACTCCGACCTGTTCGGCGACAAGCTCAACGTTTGTCCGCTGCCCCAGGTGACTGGTGCCGACTGGATCAAGCCCTACCTCGCCGGCGAGTACCTCATGTTGTCCAAGGACCTCGCGAGCGACGCAGCGAAGCAGGCCGCGGTGGTCGACTTCGCCAAGTTCATCACCAACAAGGCCAACCAGCTGGACATGGTCTCGACGCTGAAGCGCCTGCCCGGGACCACGGAGGCCTTCAATGACCCGACCGTGACCGGTGATCCGCTCCTCGCGCTGTCGGCAGCTGCCGCACAGCACGGCATCGGAACCCCCGCGCAGGTCGAGATGCGCTGCGTCTGGGACGCCGTGACGGCCGGCGCCAAGACCCTGTTCAAGAGCGCTGACAGCGACCCCGCTGGCATCGCGAAGCAGATGCAGGCCGACTACGACCAGAACGCGCTCTGCATGCAGTGATGGGATGGTCACGTTCGTGACCATCTAGGCCCGATGCGGGGGTCGATGATGACCCCCGCATCGAGCACGTCGGGAGGGAGGAAGGTGTGCTGAACTGGGATCAGGCTGGCATCGCGCTGACGAACGTCGCCGCCACGTTGGTGGTGATCGTGATCGCTGTCATCCTGCTCGAGGCCTTCCTCTACCTCGTCCTTGTTCGCTGGCGGCAGTCCCGGTGGTCATTGCCGATCATGCTCCTGGCGCCAGCCGTGATCGGTCTGCTGCTGCTGTATGTGTATCCGCTGCTCTACGAGCTGAACCTCTCGTTCACCAAGATGAGCTTGCGGTACTTCGTCGAGCCGGGGTTCCTTGGTCTCAACACGTCCAAGGGCAACATCTTCGTCGGGTTCCAGAACTACCTTGACGTGCTGAACCCGGACAAGTACGTCCTGCCGCAGACGAACTTCTATCAGCTGTTCGCCCAGACGATCATCTGGACGGCGATCAATGTGTTCCTGCACGTCACCCTGGGTGTCCTGATCGCATTGCTGCTCAACCGGAAGCTGCGAGGCCGGACCATGTATCGGGCGCTGCTCATCCTGCCGTGGGCCATCCCGGCGGTCGCGTCACTGCAGATCTGGCGGACCGAGTTCAACTACCAGTACGGAGCCGTGAACCAGATCCTCAACCTGTTCGGACTCCCATCCGTTCAATGGATGTCAGATCCGATATGGAATTTCGTGGCGATGATCATCACCAACGTCTGGCTCGGCGTCCCATTCATGATGGTCATCACCCTTGGTGCGCTGCAGAGCATCAGCCAGGACTACTACGAGGCGGCGGAACTTGACGGTGCGACCGGCCGACAGCAGTTCCGCTCGATCACCGTGCCACTCATCAAGCCGATCCTCATCCCGGCCATCCTGCTCGGTGTGTTCCTGACGTTCAACAACATCCTGGTCCCCTTCTTCATCAACGAGCAATACCTGACCACCAGCGACATCCTGGTCACGGCGCTCTATCGGGCGGCCTTCCAGTACAGTCGCTACGGGTACTCCGCCGCCTTCGCGTTCGTGATCTTCGCGATCCTGTTGGTATTCACGATCTTCTACGTGCGCAAGACCAACGTCCTGAAGGGAGCGCTCGAGTCATGACCGATATGCAGGTCCGCGAGATGCTGGACGTGCGGGAGGAACGGAAGGAGGGGGGCCTCCGCTGGCTGACCAGGGCGCCACGGCGCGGCCAGGACTCGCCCATCAAGCGGGTGCTCATCCATGCCGGTCTCATCATCGCGGCACTCATCGCGGTCTTCCCGGTCATCCGGGTGTTCAGCACCGCTTTGCGCCCCGGTGACAATCCGCTCAACACGAGCCTGGACATCATCCCCAAGGGGGCGACCCTGGACGCGTTCCATCGCGTCCTGTTCGACTCCGCGCTCCCGAACTGGCTGTTCAACAGCCTCGTGGTGACCCTGGGCACCGCCACGGTCGGGCTCATCCTGGCGGCGACGTCCGCCTATGCGTTCTCACGCCATAAGTTCCGTGGACGAGCCATCGGCCTGACCTTCCTGTTCGCCACGCAGCTGATCCCCGGCATCATGCTGCTCGTCCCCATCTATCTGCTGGCCGTCCAGCTGAACCTCGTCGGGACGTACCAGGGTCTCGTGGTCGCCTACGCCGTGACCGCGGTCCCCTTCAGCATCTGGATCCTCAAGGGCTACTACGACACCATCCCGGTGGACCTTGAGGAGGCCGCCCTCATCGACGGCTGCACACAGTTCGACGCCTTCCGCCGGGTGCTGCTGCCCCTCTCGGTGCCCGCGCTCGCGATCGTCTTCCTGTTCGACTTCCTCGCCGCCTGGGGCGAGTACTTCACCGCGTCGCTCATCATCGGATCGAGCGAGCCCTTGCTCACCTGGCCGCTGGGCCTGCAGCGCTTCCAGGCCACGTTCCAGACGCAATGGGCCGACCTGTCGGCATCGTCGATCATCGTGTCGATCCCCATCGTCATCCTTTTCGTCTACGTATCGAAGTACCTCGTCTCTGGCCTCACCCTTGGAGGCGTCAAGGGGTGAGAGCGCGGCTCCTGGCGGCAGGAGCGCTCGCCTCGATGCTGGTGGCGTGGCCCGTGGGGGCCGCGTCACCAGCATCGGAAGGATCGGCATCCCCGTCGGCTGGCTCGGCCGGCACATCGGCCCGGGTGCCACTGGCCGTGGACGGCAAGATCCGGGATGCCGACCTGCTGCACGACAGCCGGTCGGACCTCTACCGGAGCCCCACCGGCGCGGTGCCTGCTGGGACGCCGGTGGTGCTGCGACTGCGTGCTGCGGCCGGCGACCTGGAGGCGGCCCAGGTCCGGGTGCGGGATGGTCAGACCGGCGCGTCCGGCGCCCTGGCGATGACCCGCGTCGCGACCGATCCCCTGGGTGGCGAGCACGGCTACGACTACTGGGCTGCCACGGTGCCGACACCCGCTACGCCGGGCATCCTGGACTACTCCTTCGTGGCCCAGGACGGCCGCATACGACGGTACCTGTCCGACGACCCGGCCCTTGACGGCGGTACCGGCCTCATCGGGCGCCAGCCACCACAGGACCTGGGGTGGCAGCTCACGGTCTACGACCCCGCGTTCTCGACGCCTGCGTGGGCGCGTGGCGCGACCGTCTACCAGATCTTCCCTGACCGCTTCGCGAACGGCGACCCCGGCAACGATCCGTCGCCCGCGGAGTCACCTGGACCCGCCGGCGCGGCGCGATACCATGCCGGCGATGTCTATGGCAACCCCATCGTGGCGAAGGCGTGGACCGACCTGCCGGAGGGCTACTGTCGGGCGTACCAGGGGGTCGCCTGCGCCGAGCAGCCGCTCGGACGCGACTTCTTCGGCGGCGACCTTGCGGGGATCACCGCGCACCTCGACGACCTCGCGGCGCGGGGCATCACGGCGCTGTACCTCAACCCCATCTTCGCGGCGCCGTCGAACCATCGCTATGACACCTCCGACTACTTCACCATCGACCCGGACCTGGGCACCCAGGCCGACTTCGAGGCGCTCATCGCGGGTGCCCACGCTCGGGGCATCAAGGTCATCCTGGACGGGGTGTTCAACCATGTGTCCTCCGATTCGCCCTGGTTCGACCGGTACGGGCGATATCCCGAGGTCGGTGCCTGCGAGTCCGCGGATTCGCCGTACCGCTCCTGGTTCACGTTCCGGACTCCCAAGCCCGGGGAGCCGTCCCCGTGCGCGCCGTCCACCCCCGGCGGCACCGACACCTACTACGACGGATGGGCGGGCTTCGACACCATCCCAACGCTGACGGAGACGCCCGGCGTCATCGACCTCATCTCCGGGCCGGATGGCGTCGTACGCCACTGGCTGCGCAAGGGCATCGACGGCTGGCGGCTCGATGTCGCCGGGGACCTGAGCCCGGAGCTGTTGCGGGACATCCGGGCCGCGGCCAGGGCGGAGGACCCCGACGCGCTCATCATCGTGGAGGAGTGGGGGAACGCGTCCCGGTTCTTGCTCGGTGACCAGGGCGACTCGACCATGGACTACCAGTTCCGGCGCTCCGTCATCGGCCTCGTCAACGGGGCCACGGCTGACCTGGACGGATTCGATCGACGCGCTGACGCCGACCGGCTTCATGAACCGGATGCGGGCGGTGGAGGAGGCCTATCCGGGTCCGGCATGGGACGCACTGATGCATCTCGTCGACAGCCACGACACCACGCGCCTGCTGTGGACGCTCACGCCAGCCGCCGAGGATGCCACCTCGAAGGCCGATCCCGCCGCGCTCGCCGAGGGCAAGCGTCGCGAGGCCATGGTCGCTGCGCTCGAGCTGACGTTCCCGGGCATGGCATCCATCTACTACGGGGATGAGGTCGGGCTGTCGGGGCAGGACGACCCTGACGACCGGCGGCCGTACCCCTGGGGTGCCGAGGACCCCGAGGTGCTCGCCACCTACCAGTCGCTGGCACTGCTCCGCCGGGACAGCCCCGCGCTGCGTGACGGCGATCTCACCTTCCTCGCGGCCGACGATGCGGCCGGCACCCTCGCGTACCTCCGCCGGACCGATACCCAGGCGGCGATCGTGGGGCTCAACCTGGGCCAGCAGGAGCGCAGCGTCTCCGTGGACGTGCGCGGGCAGCTGCCGGATGGCACCCGGCTGGAGCGACCACTCGACGCCCGCGCGGCCGCCGTGGTGGTCACCGACGGCATGGTCACGGTGGACGTGCCGGCACGATCGCCCGTGGTGCTCCTGACCGATGCCGGCACCGACCTGGCGCCACCGGCCGCGCCCGGCGCGATCCAGGCCGTGAGCAGCCCTGGGCAGGTCGCGCTGTCCTGGGACGCGATCCCCGATGCCGCGGGCTACCAGGTCTGGCGCTCGCTGGTCACGGGTGGCGGCTATGAGGCGGTGGGGACGACCGTGCAGCCAGCGTTCGTCGACACGAGCGTGCGCAACGGTGCCCCGGCGTTCTACGTGGCCCGGGCGCTCGACGCTGCAGGTAACGCCTCGGGCCGCTCGCCCGAGACCGCTGCGCTGCCCCAGGTACGCATCCAGGGCGTTCGCCTCCTGGAAGGCGATCCGCTCGTCGCGGCACTCTCAGCCGTCGACCCAGCGCCGGTCGTCCCGGTCACGGTCACGTTCGCGCCACTGACGATCGCCGATCAGGACAGCGGCCTCCAGGTGCAGGTCGGGTTCGCGCCGGTCGGCACGGACCCCCGGGGTCCGGGCTGGACGTGGGCCGCGGCGAGCAGCACCGATGTCGCTGGCACCTGGGATGGGGTGGTCCGGCCGGAGGCAGCAGGCCACTACGACGTTGCCGCCAGGGCATCGAGCGACGGTGGCGCGACCTGGGTCACGGGCACGACGACGCGAGCGCTGACCGTGGCGCCGAGCACGGACCTCGTGCCGCCGCCAGTGCCCGGTGCGCCGGTCCTGACGGACGTCGCGGACGACCACGTGGCCATCACCTGGACGCCCGTCGACGCGCCTGACCTGTATCGCTACGTCGTCTTGCGGGCGCCCTCAGGGTCGGGCGATCTCGCGCCCATCGGCACCACCACCAAGCCACTGTTCACCGATACGACGGTCACGTCTGGCGCGACCTACGACTATGCGATCGCTGCCCAGGACACCGCCTTCAACCGTTCGACGCCGTCACCCACGCTGTCGGTCGAGGCCGTCAAGCGCATCGTCTCCGTGACGTTCCAGGTCACGGTGCCCGCCGATACGCCGCCCACGGATACCCTCTACATCGCGGGTGACTTCCAGGGCTGGGCGCCCGGCGATACGCCGATGACACGGGTCGATGCCAGCACCTGGGCCATCACCATCCCGTTCGAGGACGGGACTGCCATCCAGTACAAGTACACGCGTGGCTCGTGGGACGCGGTGGAGAAGGACGACGGGTGCGGCGAGATCCCCAACCGCACCCTGACCGTCGACTTCAGCGTCTCGAAGGACCAGGTCGTGGACGATCCAGTCAGCAAATGGAGGGATGTGGACGGATGTGGCTGATGACGCGCGGGGGCGCATGCTGGATCGAGGGTCGGGGCACCCGGGCGTGATCGATACACCGAGCTGGGCACGCGACGCAGTCTTCTACCAGATCTTCCCTGACCGCTTCGCGGCGAGCGACCGCGTCCCCAAGCCCGGGCCGATGGAGCCCTGGGACGCGCCGCCGACGGTCCACGGCTACAAGGGCGGCGACCTGCGGGGGATCGCCGAGCACCTCGACGATCTGTCCGAGCTGGGCATCACCGCGCTGTATCTGACGCCCGTCTTCGCCTCTGCCTCCAACCACCGCTATCACACGGACGACTACTACTCGGTCGACCCGCTGCTGGGCGGCAACGAGGCGCTCCGGGAGCTGCTCGACCAGGCTCACGCGCGGGACATGCGGGTCGTGCTCGATGGCGTGTTCAACCACTGCGGCCGTGGCTTCTGGCGCTTCCATCACGTCGCGGAGGCCGGCGCGTCGTCGCCCTTCGGAGCGTGGTTCCACCTCGACGAGCAGCGGCTCGCGGCCGGCCGGCCGCTCGTGGTCTATCCGGGACGCGAGCAGGAGCAGGAGATCCGGGACCTCACGCATCGTGGCATGGGCGCCGGTGAGGCGTCCCGGCATGTCCTGGGGTTCGAGGGTTGGTGGGGCCTGCCGGCGCTGCCCAAGCTCAACGTCCAGAACCCCGAGACACGGGCATACCTGCTCGATGTCGCCGAGCACTGGCTCCGCTTCGGTATCGATGGCTGGCGGCTCGATGTCGCGGAGGAGATCGGCGGCGACTTCTGGGCCGAGTTCCGGGAACGGTGCCGCGGGGTGCGTGCGGATGCCTATCTCGTCGCCGAGATCTGGCAGCCCAAGCCCGAGTGGCTGACCGGCCAGCAGTTCGACGCGCTCATGAACTACCCGCTGACCGAGGCGACCCTGGGCTATGCCGCCGGCGACCACCTCGACCTGCGGGTGGCATCCCAGCACGACGAGTACCGGCGGTTCCTGGTCCATCGCGACGGTCCCTCGTTCGCGGGCGAGCTACAGCGACTGCTATCGCTGTACGACCCGGAGGTGACCGCGGTGATGCTCAACCTCATGGGCAGCCACGATGCCCCGCGGGCACGCAACGTGTGCGGCGGGGACATGGCCGCGGTGCGCATCGCGACCCTGCTCCAGATGACACTGCCGGGTGCGCCATGCATCTATTACGGCGACGAGGTCGGGCTGCCCGGCGAGCAGGACCCGGACAACCGGCGGGCGTTTCCCTGGGACCGCGACCAGTGGGACCAGGCGCATCGGGCGTTCGTGCGGGACGTCATCGGTCTCCGGAAGCGTCATCGGGCGCTCCGCGATGGGGCGCTCCAGGTGCTCGGCGCCCATGACCAGGCGTTCGCGATGCTTCGGACCGATGACAACCAGGCATTCGTCGTCGCGACCAACGCCGGTGGTGGGGAGAGCACCCTGGACCTGACGCTGCCTGACGGGGTCGCCAGCGCCGACGGTGCGAGCGCCATCACCTTCGGTGGCTTCGACGGCGGAACGGTCCAGGGCGAGGGTCGCTCGCTGCGCCTCGTGCTGCCGCCGCGGACCGGGACGGTCATCCGGCTGGCTGCTGCCGACGCTGCCTCCGGGCCATCACCGGCCTGACCACCCGTCGTGGCCGTCATATACTCGCGCCCCGTGGCGGACGCAACGAACCGGTTCCAGGACCCCGCCCTTCGCGCTCGGTTGCTGCGCGCCATGGACCGCGAGTCGCGCATCCCGGCCGCGCTCGAGGCACTGGGTCCCGTCGTAGACCGTGATGTCGCCGTGCTCGATCCCGACGATCGCGGGCTGGCGTCGCAGCTGCTGGCGCTGGGCGGCTGGGTGCGGGCGCTCCCGGGTGCGTCGACCGGGTCGCTGGCCGCCGTCCCGGACGGTCGCGCCGATGTCCTGGTCGCGGGCTGGTCGGCGTTCCGGCCGGGCTCGTCCGACTGGGACGAACAACTGACACAGGCTCGTCGGCTGCTGCGTCCGGACGGGCGGCTGCTCGTGGTCCACGACTACGGCCGGGACGAGGTCACGGGGCTGCTGGGTGACGAGGCGCGCGCGGCAGAGCTGATGGCCTGGAGCCGACCGAGCGGGCCGTTCCTGGGCATCGGCTTCCGGATCCGGGTGCTCCACTGCTGGTGGCGCTGGGAGACGCAGGCCGAGCCGACCGAGCTGCTCACCGACGCGTTCGGCGAGGCCGGGGCTGCGGTCGCGGCCGCCATGCGCCGCCCCCGGCTGGCCTGGAAGGTGGCGGTCTACCACCTCGCGATGCAGCCCGCAGAGGGGGACGGGTCCACGCCCGCCGCGCGGCCCAAGGGTGCCCGCGTGGCACGGTCCGTCGCGGTCGAGGTGGTGGCCGACCCCGACCCAGTGACGACGGCGTGATCGTCCGGATCATCCTCGCTGGTCGCCCTGCTGGGGTCGGCTGGGGTCGTGTTCTACGGGCTGGTGATGGACCGGACGGGCCAGGCGATCGCGCTCACGGTCGCCGGCCTGGTGGTCCTCGGGGTCACTGCAGCGGTCATCTCCGTCGGCCTCGCCATCAGCGCCATCAACGCCGGCCAGGATGGTCGCGGCATCCGCGCCATCGCCGCGGCGTTCGTGGGTGGCTGCTTCGCGCTGGGTGCCGCGGGCGCGCTGGCGGGAGCGGTCATCTTCGCCCTGCTGGGGGTGGTCAGCTAGCTCGGGGGCGAGTGCGCAGCGATCGTCCGGGTGGCCTCCCGCCCCTCGTGATTCCCGCCCGGCGGTCAGTACGACACCGGACGCGGCCGACCGCCTCCGGATTCCCGCCCGGCGGTCAGTACGACACCGGACGTGGCCGATCCTGGTACGTCGATGGTCAGTTCGCTCAGCTGCTGGGAATCCGGCCGCTGAGGGTCCCGGATCGCGGGCTGAGGACCCAGCGAACGTCGGTCTGGCGTCGAGTTGCCCGCTGCATGGGAATCGAGGGACGGGCCGCGACACGACGGTGCCGATGGGCACCCCGAACGACGAGCCGGGCTCCGGGCGACGGTCGGGCGCTCGGCGGTACACTCCGCGGGCCGCGGGCCCCCATCGTCTAGAGGCCTAGGACGCCACCCTTTCAAGGTGGAGATCACCGGTTCGAATCCGGTTGGGGGTACCACTACCGCGTTCGGCGAGGGTCGGATGGTCAGGTGCGGGTGGTGAGACCGCAACCTTCGCGACCCGGACCGCGATCGTCGCCACGGTCGGGGCCAGGGTGGGCCCCTGCCGTGGTCCGGAGCACTGCCAGGTCACCTCCGCGCTGGTCGCGTCATGGGCTCGGCGATGTGGTGAGTAGCTCCCCGGCGTCGATGGTGACCGGCACGCCACGGCCCGCGATGGCTGCGATCACCGATTGGGCGCGCTCGTCCGGATCCACCATCCGGACGCGGACCGCATCGATCGGCTCGTCAACGCCACTGGCGGTGGCGTCAGGTAGATGCCGCCGAAGTCGTCGGGGTGATCTGCCACGTAGTCGGTGATGGGTGTCGACGAGGCACGGATCGGGTGACCGCAGCGGGGAGGTGAGCGACGGGCACCGATACCGCCCATGGGCAAACTCCGGCGGATGGCAGCTGCGCAGCAGCCGGCGAGGCCACGGCCAGGGCGGCGAGTGACGCAAGGAGCGTCGCGCCGCCCAGGATCGAGGATCTCGGACGCTGTGCCAAGGTGGTGGTCGCCGCGGGTCCGTCGATGTTCTTGTCGACATGACTGTAACTATCTGATACGGTATGGGTCGGAATGACAAGAACCTCGCATCGACCCGGCCCACAGGCCCCACCGGACTACGACCCGTCGCGGTTCCCCGCATTCGCGGTGACCGTTGATGTCGTCATCCTGACCATGCGCAAGGGCGTCCTCCAGGTGCTCCTCGTGCGTCGTGGCCAGGCACCGTTCGAGGGCATGTGGGCGATCCCGGGTGGCTTCAAGCGACCCACGGAGACGCTCGACGAGGCAGCCAAGCGGGAGCTCCTCGAGGAGACCGCGGTCGACGCCGCGACTCTGCTCACCCAGTTCGGGGCGTACGGCGACCCGGGGCGCGATCCGCGCATGAACGTGGTGACGGTCGCCTACGTCGCCGTGCTGCGAGACGTCGGTGCGGTGGTCGCGGGCACGGACGCCGCGGAGGCGTCATTGATGCCGGTGTCGGCACTGCTCGAGGGACGAGTCGAGCTGGCGTTCGACCACCTGCGCATCGTGCGCGACGCGGTCGAGCGGGTGCGCGCCGAGCTGGAATCGTCGTCGGTCGCCACGGCATTCGTGGGTGACACGTTCACGCTGTCGGAGCTGCGCGCGGTGTACCAGGCCGTCTGGGACGTCGAGCTCGACAGCGCCAACTTCCGACGCAGCATCACGGCCGAGGACGAGTGGGTCATCCCCACGGGTCATCGCGCCCGCCCCGGACCTGCCGGTGGCAAGCCGGCCGAGCTGTACCGGGCCGGACGTGCCTGGCGGCACGGCGGGCCGATCCGACGTCCACAACGCGACCAGGCAAGGGAGTAGACCGATGCGCGCAGTGATCCACACCCGATATGGCGGCCCGGACGTGCTCCGCCTCGCGGACGTGCCGCGTCCCGTGCCCGCCGATGACGAGGTGCTCATCCGGATCCATGCCACGACCGTCAACCGGACCGACTGCGGCTGGCGATCGGGCTCGCCGGTCATCGTCCGCTACTTCGCCGGCTGGCGGCGGCCCAAGCGCCCGATCCTGGGCACCGAGCTCGCCGGCGTGGTGGAAGCTGTCGGCAGTGGCGTCACGAAGTTCCGGCCCGGAGACGAGGTGTTCGGGGTCCGGGCCATCGACTTCGGCGCCCACGCGCAGTACGTCGCCATGCGCGAGTCGGCGCCGCTCGCGCTCAAGCCCGGCAACCTGACGTTGGAGCAGGCAGCCGCGGTCTGCGACGGGGCGATCCTCGCCCTCACGTGCCTCCGTGGCGGTGGCATCCGGGCGGGCCAGCGACTGCTCATCTACGGGGCGTCGGGCGCCATCGGGACCGCGGCCGTCCAGCTGGCGAAGACCTTCGATGCGAGAGTCACCGCGGTCACGGACACGCGCCACGTCGAGCTCGTCCGGTCGCTGGGTGCGGACCGGGTCATCGACTACACCAAGGAGGACCTGGCGGATCCCGGAGAGACCTATGACGTCGTCTTCGATGCCGTCGGCAAGACCTCCTACTGGACGTGGCGCCATGCCCTTGTGCCCCGCGGCCTGTACGTCACCACGGACCTCGGTCCCTTCGTCCAGAACCCGCTGCTGATCGTGGGCACGGCGCTCACGTCGCGACTGGGCGGCAAGCGGGTGCTGCTGCCCATCCCCACGTACCGGCAGGCGGATGTGCTGTTGCTCAAGGAGCTCGTCGAGTCCGGCAAGTTCCTGCCGGTCATCGACCGGTCGTATCCCCTGGAGCAGGTCGTGGAGGCGACCCGCTATGTGGAGACCCAGCAGAAGACGGGCAATGTCGTGCTCACGGTCGCCCACGCTCCGTGATGGTCGGTCCGCGCCGATCTGGTGACGTTCGGCACTGGTGATGACGCTCGGGATGGCGCATGATCGGGACGCAGGATACCCAGACGGATCCCGCGAGGAGGCTGTGATCATGACGCCGAGGCACGTCGCCATGCTGCACACGCCACCGCTCAGCACTGCCGCCGTCCACCGGTTGTCTGACCACGGTTTCGTGGTCGAACCGTGCGCGCATGAGGATGATGCGTGCCCGATGGAGCGTGGCGAACCGTGCCAGGTCGCCGTCCATGCGGATGTGCTGGTCTTCGATGGCTGGCGGGAGGGTCCCGACCTGGGGTCGTTCCTGCGCCACGTGCGGACCGTCCACCCCGGTCTGCCGATCGTGATGCTGGAGCGTTCGGTCGATGAGGAGACGCTCCGGGAGTTCAGCGCCGGGCCGATCGTCACCTCGGTCGGCCGCCCGGACCACGATCGGCTGCTGCCACTCCTCCAGGAAGCCATGGGCGGCTACCCGGAGGCGATGCTCGGCCTCACGGACTGAGCGGCCAGCCACCGCGACGCCGCTACGCGCGCGGCGACTCCCGCCGCATCTCGCCCGCGACAGCCTGCTCCCGCGGCGAACCCCTGGACAGCCCTGCGACAACGCCCTCGAAGTCGGCCGCGATCCGGTTCTGGCTCAGCTTGCGCTTGGCATGGATGCTCGTGATCCGCAGCTCGAGGCCCACGATGGCGCGCGCCTGCGTCTCGATGTATCCCGCAGGCGGGTCATCGACCGACCACGGTTCGGGCCGGTGTGCCTCCTGTCGGTCGACGAGCGCCCGCAGGTGTGCCAGCAGCCAGTCGGCCTCCGTGTGCAGCTCGAGCGGTCCCCGGACCTGGACCGTGACGTAGTTCCATGTCGGCACGTCCTTGCCGGTCTGCCGCTTGGTCTCGTAGAACCCGGGCGTGATGTAGCTGTCCGGGCCGTCGAGGATGGCCATCGCCTCGACCTCGGGCGAGATGTCGCGCCACTGCGGGTTGCCACGGGCGAGATGTCCCCGGAGCGTCCCGTTCGGGCCTTCGTCGGGGTGAAACACCATCGGCAGGACGGATGCCACCAAGCCCCCGCTCGAGAGCGTCACGAGCGTCGCTGGCACGGCCGCCGCAAGCTCCCGCAGCTGGGTCACCGGGTCGGCGACCTGGAAGCGGTCATGGGACGGTTGGTACAACGCGTCAGGCGCTCCGGACGTGGCCGCGCACCTCGTCACGCCACGCGTGCGTCGGCTCCCAGCCCAGGTCCCGACGCGCGGCCTCGATGGCGAAGAGGCTCCGGTTGCCGGACACGTCACCGCGCACCGGCACGTCCGGGAAGACCTCGTGGAGGAGCTCCGCCGTGGGCCGCTCCATGACCGTGTCGGCGTTCGCGATGATGTAGCTCCGGGCGCCCGTGACCGGTGCGGTCGAGCGCCAGGCGGCAGGCCGCGGCCGCGTCCCGAAGATCGATGTAGCTCCACAGGTTCCAGCGGCGCAGCTGCGCATCGGCCTGATACGACGGGAACTGGGCGTAGTCCGCGACGGACATGATGTTCGAGAACCGGAGGGCCACGAACGGTACCCCGGACCACGCTGACATCTCGGCAGCCATCGTCTCGGTCACGACCTTGGACAAGGCATATGTGCTCGTCGGCAGCGGGTAGTGCGCCTCGTCGACGGGCACGTATCGTGGCGGCGTCTCGAACGGCAGGCCCAGGGTCGTCTCGCTCGACGCCCACACCACCCGCTGCACGCCCAGCAACGAAGCGGCGTGGAACACGTGGAAGTTCATGGTCGTGTTACGGGTGAAGGTGGCCGCCGGGGTCTCCATCCCGGGCGCCGGGATGTTCGCGAGGTGGACGACGGCGTCGGCGCCGGCCACGACGTCCATCGCGGCCCCAGGTCCGTCAGGTCCGCGTGGACCAGTGGCACGCCCAGGTCGCTCAGGTGGCCGGCGGGGCCGAGCGCATCGGTCGCGACCACATCGATGTCATGCGCCAGCAGGTCCGCCACCACGCCCCGCCCCAGCTTGCCGTTCGCGCCAGTGACCAGCACTCGCATCGTCCATCACCTCCTGATGACCGCTATCGTGCACCGTATGACACCGACGCGCGTCGCCATCATCGGCTCCGGGTGGGCGGCCCAGACGCATGTATCGGCGCTCCGTGACCAATCGGACGTGGCCATCGTGGGTGTCGCGAGCCGGAGCGCGGAGCATGCCGGCAACCTTGCCCGCCGTGCCGGCGCCCGCGCCTGGACCGATTACCGCCGGATGCTCGACGCCGGAGGCATCGACGCGGTCATCATCTGCCTCCCGCCGTCGGAGCGTGGCGAGCCGGAGCTGGCCGTCATCGACCACGGGCTCCACCTCCTCGTGGAGAAGCCCCTTGGTCTCGATCAGCGAGACCCCGGCACGCATCGGCCGAGCGCATCCGGCAGGCGGGTGTCATCGCCGCCGTCGGCTACCAGTGGCGCTACCTCGACCTCGCCGACCGGGCACGGGAGCTGCTCGACACCCGACCGCCGCAGCTGGTCCTGGGCACCTGGCTGGGTTCGACGCCCAGCGCCGACTGGTGGGTGCGCCAGGTCGGTTCGGGTGGCCAGGTCCTGGAGCAGGCGACGCACATCCTGGACCTCATGCGCTACCTCGTCGGCGAGTGCGAGGTCGTCGCCGCCCAGGCCGCGAACGCGCCCAGCCACGAACGCGGCACGGCCGACATCACCGATGTGTCGACCATGCTGCTGCGGTTCGAGTCGGGTGCCATCGGCACCCTCGCGACCTCCCGTCTGCTCGGTACCACCCACCGAGTGGGGCTGGAATGCTTCTCGACCGGGCAGTCGCTGGCCCTCGACATCGCACCCCACCGGCTGGTCGTGGGGCGGGCGGCCGAGACGACCCAGGTCATCGGCGCCGATGACCTCGCCGCCACGTACCGGGCACAGGACCGCGCATTCATCGACGCCGTCCAGGGTGGCCCGGTGCCGCCCCGGTCGACGTGGGACGACGCCCTGCGCACCCATGACCTCGCCCTCCGGGCGTCCGAGCTCGCCACCGCCCAGTTGGCCATGGCCGGGCTCGCGACCAAGCCACCTGCTACGATCCGCTCGTGACAGCGACCAGGTTCCGCGGCGGCCAGATCATGGGCATCCGCATCCCCACCGTGTTCGAGGAGAACGACGCGAAGCGCTGCGCCGGATGCGGCGAGCCCATCGATGGGGTCGCCGTTCCGGATCTCCATCATGGATTCCATCGCCCGGGAGGCCCCACCGTCGTGGGCGGAGCGCGCCACCTTCAACCCGGGTCCGCACCAGTTCCACGCCGACCCCGAGCATTTCCGGGCATGGGCGCGCCGGCGCGGCTACTACCTCTGCCGGTTGTCCGATGTCCGGGAGCTCATGCGTCCGGTGCCGCTGCCCATCGAGCCCGCGACGTGGGGTGTCTGTGATGGGCGCCACCGCTCCGCACACGAGTTCCTGCCCGCCTGACCCCGGCGCCGCGGTCGCACCGCGCACCACGGGCCCGGTCGCCGGACGGCCGCAGCGATGAACCTCACCGTCGCCATCCCGGCGCTGACCGCGATCCTGGCTGCCGTCTTCTCGCTCGCACTGCTCGACCAGTGGCTGGAACGCCGGCACCCGTACCAGGCGGTGTGGTGCCTGGGGATGGCCTTCTTCGCCATCGCGTCCGGGTGTGAGGCGCTCGCGGCCGCCAATCGGCTGGAGCGAGCCGGTCTACCGCGTCTGGTATCTCACGGGTGCGGTCTGGACCGCCGGCTGGCTGGGGCTGGGCAATGCCTTCCTGCTGGGGCGCACCCGGTTCGGCTACGGCTTCGCGCTGTGCCTCTTCCTCGCCGGGCTGTTCACGTTCCTGACACCCCGGCGCTTCCCGGCGCGAGTACCCGGGCGTGGGCATCACGCCGCTCGTCTACTTCGTCATCGCCGGAGGGCTGGCGTTCCTGGTCGCCACGGCCACCTACTTCCAGGACTGGCGCTGGCCGCGGCTGGCGGCCGTGGCGGTGGTGGGCGCGACGATCCTCTCCATCGTGCTCATGGTGGGCACGACGCTGCCGGCACCGGGGTACGCGGTGGATGCTGCGACGGGCGCGCCGACCGGTGCCATCCTGCCCGGCCAGCTGCGGCTGCTGACGCCGTTCATGAACGTCACGGGGGCCTTCGCGCTCATCCTCGGCGCCCTGTTCTCGGCGTGGGTGTTCATGCCCAAGCGGCGGGTGCTCGACTACTCCCTCGACCCCGACCAGCCGGGCGAGCAGTTCCTGTTCAACCTCCTCCTCTCGCCGGTGGCCATCAGCGTGAACTTCATGGTCTCCTTGCCGGGCGCCGATCCGCGCCTTGTTCGCAGGCCAGCTCAACAGCCGGGTCCCGCGACGCTGCTCATCGCCGCGGGCGCCCTGGTGCCCACCATCACCGACAGCCTCAACCGCTTCGGCTCGACCCAGCTGTACTCGCTGGGCAAGCTCATCGGGGTCGTGCTCCTGTTCCTGGGCTTCCTGGCGTCGGTCGAGACGTTCCGGGTCATCCGCGATCCCGTTCACCTCGATGGTGCTCCGGGGCGCCCGTCACGAGACCATGCCCGACACGGACGCGCCACGCCGCTGACGCCGGCCGGGCTCAGGGGTGCTCCCAGCCGGAGGCCTCGGTCGTGGCCGTCGTCGTGGTGCCCGCCCGGTCCGTGACCCGCAGCTGTGCCTCGACCCGTGCATCGGCCGGGGCGAGGATCGAGCCTGCCGCCAACGAATCGAGCGGCCGCCAGTCGGTCCAGTCGCCCCCGTCGACCCGCCAGCGGATCTCCACGGACGCCACCCCGCCGAGGTCGGTCGCCTCGAACAGCGCGATCCAGCCGGGCATCGGCGCAGGTCGCACGGAGAAGCCCTCGATGACCGGTGGGGCACGATCGACGAGCACGGTGACCATCATCGGGACCGACAGCTCCCCATCGACGTCGCGTGACTGGACCCAGACGCTGCGGTCGCCGTCCGGCCCGGCGGCCAGCGCCCACGGAAGCGGGCCGTCCCTGGCCGGATCGAGCGTCGACGCGTCCATCCAGGCGGACCAGCGCAGGCCATCGTTGGAGACGCGCACGCCGTCCGTGGCGGCCGGTCCGTCATACGTGATGGCTGCCACGTCCACGTTCAGCGACCGACCCACGGGCGGGTCGACGGCGACGCTCGCGACGACCGGCTGGGCGAACACCTGGCCGACGAGCGCCGGATAGCCGTCGTCGCCGGCGTCGTAGCCGAGCGTCCAGATGCCGATGCCCGCCGTGCCCGCTTCCAGCGCCAGGAGGTACTTGGCGCGCAGCGTGGCGGGCGTGTCGTAGTAGGTCTGGAACCAGCTGCCGCGCTCGGGGTCGTACCAGGTCGTGCGGGCCGACGACTCGGTCAGGTCCTCGTCCACGGTCGCATCCGGGGGCACCCCCGAGGTCACGTCCCGGAAGAGGGTGACACGGCCGCGGGCCGAGACGCGGGCCGGTGCCCGGGTGGCGTGGAGCTCCGGGCCAGTGGTCGCCCATGTCAGGCCATACGCTGGCAGGCCGATGATGACCTGGTCGATGGGGACGCCCCGCTCTTCGTACAGCGCGAGGCTGTCACGCAGGTCGAGGCCGCCGTCGGCCCGATCGAGGGGAGCGATGGAGCCCACCGGGCTGCTCGTCGGACCCCGGTAGGCATAGCCCATGAGGAAGGCCCGGTCCGCTCCTGCCGCGAGGGCGCGCTTGGCCATCCGTGCTCCGGATCGGTTGCCATTCGTGGCGACCATCACCCGTGCCGCCGGGTCGAGCGTGGTCAGCGATGCCTTGAGGGCACCCGCGGTGGCTGCGTATGCGTCGAACCACTCGCCATCGATGAGCTCCACGTCCATGTCCGCGCCATCGAGCCCGCGCGCCTGGACCAGCGCGGTCGCCTCGGCCACGAATCTGTCCATCGCCCGCTGGCTGCCGAACAGCTTGGCGTTGTTGGCGTAGCCGCCCGACGTGAACGAGACGAGTACCCGGATGCCGCGCGCATGGGCTTCCGTGATGATCGCGGCAGCCGCGGGGCTGAGCACGAACGCCGCGCCAGGGGTGTCCAGCTTGAGCGATCCGTTCCGCCGGACGCCGATGCTGAACAGCACGATATCCGTGAGACGGCTGCCCACGATGTACGGGTCCGTGGCGGGGTCGTAGGGCACATCGGCCGATGTGGCGACCCAGTAGGGCAGGTAGGCCACGACCTCCTTCGAGAGGCGCGGTCGGGGTCCGTTCGGATCGAGCGGCGGCACGGGCGGCAGGGATGGCAGCGGCTGGAGCGACGGCGGCACGGCACTCGGCCCGGGCGAGCCACTCGGACCGGGCGAGCCACTCGGACCGGGCGAGCGACTCGGACCGGGCGAGCGACTCGGCGACGACGATGCGAGCTCCGACGACCGGGGGACCCGGGTCGGGCTGGTGATCGGGGCGACGGTCGCGCGAGGCGTGGGTCGAGCCGAGTCCTCGACGGCGACCGACTCGCTGGGCACGGCGGCGATGCTGGGCGCGGTCGTCGGCCCCGCGGTCGGCGTCGGGGTCGAGACGCCGACGCAGGCGACCACCGACGCCACCACCAGCAGCAGCGCCGCGAACCGGCTCGCCTGTCCTGCCGTCACCCGGCGACCCTACCATCGGAGGCTGGAGACCGGGCGCCGGCACCCGTTCCAGCCGACCGGTGCTCCCATCGGGCCCGGCCCGGCCGCGGTCGGCCGGTATACTCGGATGGCCCGGCCGCGCGGCACGCGCGGCATCCCTGTCGCTGTCATCGCGAGGTTCGATTGCGCGTTCGAAAGGCCGTGTTCCCGGCCGCTGGCTGGGGAACGCGCTTCCTGCCCGCCACCAAGGCGCAGCCCAAGGAGATGCTGCCCCTGGTCGACAAGCCGGTCATCCAGTACGCGGTGGAGGAGGCCGTCGCGGCCGGCATCGAGCAGGTGATCATCGTCACCAGCAGCCAGAAGCGGGCCATCGAGGACCACTTCGACCACAGCTACGAGCTGGAGCACCTGCTGGAGTCGAAGGGCGATATCGAGATGCTCCGGCGCGTCCGGCAGATCGGCGACATGGTCCAGATCAGCTACGTCCGCCAGAAGGAGCAGCTGGGTCTCGGGCACGCGGTGCTCATGGCCAAGGAGCTCGTCGGCCACGAGCCATTCGCGGTCATCCTCTCGGACGACGTCGTGTCCGCGGAGCGGCCCTGCATCGGCCAGCTCATCGACGCGTACCAGCGCACCCACGGCTCGGTGGTGGCGGTGATGCAGGTGCCTGCGGAGGACACCGGCCGATACGGCGTCGTCGATCCGGTGCCCGGCGGCAGCCACGGCGACCCGCGGCTCCATCAGCTGCGGGGTCTCGTCGAGAAGCCCGAGCCGGGCCAGTCGCCGAGCGACCTCGCCATCATCGGCCGGTACGTGCTGACCCCCAAGATCTTCGAGAAGCTGGAGCAGACGCCCCACGGCGCCGGTGGCGAGATCCAGCTCACGGACGCCATCATGGCGCTCATGGCGGAGCAGGACGTGTACGCGTACGCGTTCGAGGGCAAGCGCTACGACGCCGGGACGACGATGGGCTGGCTCAAGGCCTCGGTCGAGCTGGCTCTGGAGCGACCCGACATCGGCGACGAGTTCCGACGCTACCTCGCGACCGTCGACCTGCGTTGATGTCCGCCCCATCGGGCTGACGACGGGGCCCGCGCATGGCTGACGTGGGGCATGTCCTTGGCGGCCGGTATCACCTCGCCGAGCTCGTCGGCCAGGGGGGCATGGCCACCATCTACCGTGCCCGCGACACCAAGCTTGGCCGCGACGTGGCCATCAAGGTGCTGCGTGGCGAGTACGGCTCGGATGTCAGCTTCCTGGCCCGCTTCCAGCGCGAGGCGCAGGCCGCCGCCCAGCTGAACCACCCCAACGTGGTCGCGGTGTTCGACTACGGCCAGGACCCGGTCGGGCCGTACATCGTCATGGAGCTGGTCACCGGTGGCGACCTGGCGGGTGCGCTGCGCGAACGCGGGCCGCTGCCGCCGACGGTCGCCGCGAGCATCGCCCAGCAGATCGCGGACGCGCTCGACGCGGCTCACGCACGCGGCATCGTCCATCGCGACATCAAGCCCAGCAACGTGCTCCTGAGCACGGGCGGCCGGGTCAAGGTCGCCGACTTCGGCATCGCCCAGGCGTTCACGGATGCGCAGCTGACGATGACCGGCGTGACCATGGGCAGCGTCCACTACTTCAGCCCGGAGCAGGCCCGCGGCGAGCCGGTCGGCACGCCCTCCGATATCTACTCCGTAGGCTTGGTGCTGTACGAGATGCTCACGGGTCAGCGAGCCTTCACCGGTGGCTCCGCCGCCGAGGTCGCCATGGCACGCCTGTCGGGCCGCATCCCGACACCCGCCGCGGTGCGTCCGGACGTGCCCATGGCGCTCGATGCCATCGTCCGCTGGACGCTCCAGCCCGACCCGCGTGCCCGCCCGCCGGCGGCGGAGCTCTCGGCGGCGCTGGGCCGATTCCTCGCTGACCCGTACGGCACGTCGAGCTATGCCCCGATGCTGACCCCGCCGCCGACCGCGTCGGGCATCTATGCGCCGGCGCAGCAGGAGCAGGAGCTGTCCACCGCGGGTCGCCTCGGCTGGATCGCCGCGCTCATCGGGCTGTTCGTGCTCGTGGTGGTCGGGCGTGCTGCTGTTCCTGGTCATCGTCTCGGGCGCCGGTGGGAGCGTGCCGACCGCCCGCCCCCTCCATGACCCCACGCCGTCGCTGGGACCCGCCGCGACACCCCGGCCGACGTCGTTCCCGGCACCCCGGTTCGTGGGCCAGACGATGGACACCGCCCAGGCCGTTGCCGACCGGATGGGACTGTTGCTCGAGGAGGAGCGGCGCCAGACGGATGAGGCGCCCCCGGGCAACATCATCGAGCAGGTCCCCGGTGTCGGGGAGCGGGTGCGCCCGGGCGCCACCATCCGTGTCGTGGTGGCCCAGGAGGCGGACACCGTGGCCGTGCCCGATGTCCATGGCGAGACCGAGGAGAACGCGCGGGCGGACCTGGTCGCCGCAGGGTTGCTGCCCGGTGGCAGGTTCCGGGCGTACCACGCGAGCGTGCCGGAGGGACTGGTCATCCGCACCGATCCACGCGCCGGCACCCAGGTCGCCCTGAACACCTCGGTCGCGTACTACCTCTCACGTGGGCCTCGGCCGGCACCGACCCCCACGGCCGCACCATCGCCCGTGCTCGTAGGCAACTACCGGTGCGTCGACCTCGACCATGCCCGGGCACAGATCCTGGACGCGGGCATGACACTCGGAGCCGTGACACCGAGCGCGCCACAGAGCGACGGCAGCTGGGTCGTGCAGGACCAGGACCCAGCCGCGGGCGCGGAGGTCCAGCCAGGCACCCGCGTCCGGCTCCAGCTCATCGACCCGGCGGAGCCCTGCTCCTGACCGTTGGAACATCCGGGCGGATCGACGGCCCACGGATCGGGCCGAGTCACGCACGCACGCCGCACCCGCCGGACGTGCCCGGTGCAGCTACACTGCGGCACGTGGACACTTGGCGCTGTCCCCATTGTGGCACGACCCAGGCCGACGCCCCCCGGTGCTGGGCATGTTCCCGTCACCCCATCGCCTGCGGCAGCTGTCGCAACTTCCGCCGGTCCGTCGCGGGACGGCTCGGCTACTGCGGTCTGGACCGGACGCGCGCCTCGCTCGAGGGTGACGAGGTCCGCACCTGCTGGGAGTCACCGCTCCGCGCGGAGGCCTACGAGGGACTATTCCGGGAGCTCACGCCGCCTCCTGAACCCGTATCGGCCACGTCACCAGTAGCCGGGACGCGGCCATCCGAGGACGCCGACCCGATACGCACCTGGTCCCAGCCGATCGCGCGCGACCCGGACGGCAGGTCCGCCGGGCTCGTCGAGGCGCGCTACGTGCCGGCCCGGTCGATCACGTCCAGCGCCCAGCGGGTGGTCGCCGCGGGCCAGGAGCTACTTGATGTGGAACGGGACCACCTTCTCGACGGGTCCGTTCGGGAGGACGACCCGGGCGGTCACGAGGCCATCAGCCCGGGTCGTGCCCTTGCGGAGGAGCTGGATCGCTAACCAGTCCGCCGTGCCGTCCGCCTTGGTCGTGGCCTCGAACGTCTGGGTGTCCTGGCCGGGTGGCGCGATCGAGAAGGCCACCACCACACCCTGGACGGGGCGACCCTTGGCGTCGAGCACGGTCGCATGCACGTCGATGTTGCGGGGCAGGGACGTGAGGGGCATCGTCTTCTTCGAGATCCCCAGCTGCACCGAAGGCCGACCGTTCCCCCGGACGATGGCCAGCGACTCGGTCCCCACGTTGCCGGCCACGTCCCGGGCTCGCAGCGTGATGTTGTTGCGGCCGGGCGCCAGCCGGAGGCCGAACGAGAAGTCACCCGACGCATCGGCGGTGGCGCTCGCCGTGCTGCCCGACGCACTGTCCTTGCCGGTCACCGTGAGGCCGGCTTCGGTGCTCCCTTTGACGGTGATCCGGTCCTGGTTCAGGGTGGCCCATTTCCGAGGGGTCAGGACCTTGATCCGGGGCTCCTGGTCATCGACCGTGATGGAGACCGCCGCGGAGCGGGGGCTGTCCCCACCGTCATTCCCCAGCGTGGCGGTCAGATGGTTGCTGCCACGTCGCAGGGGTACATCCTTGACCTTGATGCGGCCGGCCTCGAGCACCGGCTGCGCGGTGAGCAGCTTGGTATTGCGATAGATGCGCACCTCGAGGCCCTCCATCGTGGTGCCCGGATCGGGCACGGTCACTCGGAGATCGACGGTCCGTGTCGTGCGGAGGGTCACCTTCGGGGGCGTGATGGTCGGGACGCCGGTCGGCGGTGCCACGAACGGGTGCGGGGTACCGGCGATCGCGACGCCCGCGGTCGCGGTCGGTGATACCAGGGGCGTCGTCGGGCGGCCGCCGCCGACCCCGCCCGCAGCAAGGATGATGGCGCCACCGAGCGCGGCAAGGACGACGAGCACCCCGATCTTGCGACCCAGCGAGAGGTTGCCGTCGTCCGCTGGCTCCAGGCTCCCGAAGCCCCCCCGCATCCGGCGCCGGCCGTCGTTGCCCCGCCCGGCTTCATGGCTCGCCATCGGCCGGTCGGAGCGTCGGGAGCTCGGCGCTGCCTCGTCCACGGGGGGATTGTGGCAGGTGCGCGCGAACACCACGGTATCCGCGACCGAGTCCGAGTACCCTGTCATCTCGCGACCGCCCATCGGGGGAGGCACGAGGGAGGAACGTTGTCCATCTCATATCGCCGGCCGGGCCAGCCCATGGATCCCGGCAGCCGTACCGTCGGTGGCAGGCCTGCTCCGCCTCGACCACCCCAGGGGCCGATCGGGCGCGTCTCGCCCCTGACCCGTGAGGCAGCTGCCTCGGCGCAGCTGGCCGCGCTGGGGACCCGCGAGCGGTTCGGCTTGCCCAACCTGCGACGCAACGTGTGTCCCCATTTCTTCGTCACGGGCCCACGCGGACCGATCCCCATCCAGGCCCCGCACATGCTCAAGGCACTCATGCGTCACGACGCCACCGTCTCCCGCTGCCAGCTGCGAGGCGGCGTCCACCTCGACGGCGGCTACGTCACGGATATCTGCCTCTCGTCCCGCTTCAACCAGTGCGTCTTCTACGAGGACGAGCTGACCGGGCGCTGACCCGCCGGCCCGACCGATGGCGGTCCCTGCCCTGTCGACGATGGACGAGCCATGACCCCGGCAGAGACGGCTGCCATCGAGGCACTCCAGTCACGCGGCCGGTTCGGCATCCGGCTCGGGCTCGGTCGGACGCGGGCGCTGCTGCGGGCGCTCGGCTCGCCGGAGGAGGGTTTGCGCGGCGTGCTCATCGGGGGCACCAATGGCAAGGGCAGCACCCAGGCGATGGTCGGCGCCGTGCTTGCCGCCGCAGGCAGGCGGGTCGGCCAGACCCCCAAGCCGCACCTCGTCAGCTACCGGGAGCGGATCGTCGTCGCCGGCGACGCCCATCGGCTCGTCGGACTTCGCCGCCGTGGTGAACGAGGTGCTCGCGGTCGCCGACCGGGTCAGCCGGCGCCTGGGGCCACCGACCGAGTTCGAGGCGCTCACCTGTGCCGCCCTCCTCTGGTTCGCGCGCTCCGGGGTGGATGTCTGCGTGGTGGAGGTGGGCCTGGGCGGCCGGCTCGATGCCACCAATGCCTGGGATGGCGGGGTGGCTGCCATCACCAATGTCGCGCTCGACCATATGGAGTACCTGGGGTCGACCGTGACCGCCATCGCCCGTGAGAAGGCGGCCATCATCAAGCGTGGCGATCGGGCCGTCACGGGCGCCGACGGCGAGGCGCTGGCGGTCATCCGGCGGCGGGCCGGCCGGATGGGCGTGCCCCTCGCGGGTGACCTCGCCGCTCCCGGTCCTCGCGATGGACCGCCTTGGCACCACCGTCGCGCATCCCGACCTCGGTGAGCTGCGCCTGGGCCTCCTGGGCCGGCACCAGGCGGCGAACGCGGCGGTGGCCCTCGGGACCCTCGATGCGCTTCGGGAGGCGGGCATCGCGCACGTCGATGCCAGCCCGCCGTCCGGGCCGGGCTGGCAACCACGCGCTGGCCGGGACGTCTGGAGCTGCTCACGGTCGGGACCGACGGACGCCGTGGACTTCGGGCCGAGCACGCGGCAGCCGTGCCTGTACCCGGCAGTGTCGACGTATTGCTCGACGGCGCCCACAACCTGGCAGGAGCCGAAGCGTTGGCCGTCGCCCTCGACGACCTCCGTGGTCACCTCACCCGGGGTCCCGCGACGCTGCTGGTGGGCATCCTCGGGACAAGGAGGTCGTCCGCATCGTCGAGGCGCTTCGGTCCTCGTCGGTGCTGCGTGACGTGCACGGTCATCGCCACGGACGTGCCCGACAGCCCCCGGGCGATGGCCGCCGCCGAGCTGGCCGCCGCATGGGGTCCCCGGCGCTCGCTCCGTGCCGTGGCGTGGACGAGGCCCTGGACACGGCCATCGATGGCGCCCGGTCGGCCGGCGGGCCGCTCGTCGTGTGCGGCTCGCTCTATCTCGTCGGTCATGTCCGCGGTCGGCTCCTGGGAGCCCACGCATCGTGAACGTCCCCCAGGGCCCGGCACCGCTGCGCATCGGCCGGCGCATGTTCGACTGGGGCAGCCGGACGTACATCATGGGCATCCTCAACGTCACGCCCGATTCGTTCAGCGGCGACGGGCTCGGCCGGGGACGGGGTCGCGGCCTGCGGTCGACCAGGCGCTGCGGATGGTCGACGAAGGCGCCGACATCCTGGACATCGGCGGCGAATCGACCCGGCCGGGTCATCGGCCGGTGCCGGGGCAGCTGCGGAACGGCAGCGCGTGGTGCCGGTCATCGCGGCCATCCGCGCAGCCCTGCCGGACGTGCCCCTCAGCGTCGATACGACCAAGGTGGACGTGGCGTTGGCGGCCGTCGATGCCGGCGCGGACCTGCTCAACGACGTGGCCGGGGTCACCGGCGACGGGTCGCTGGCGGCGCTCGCCGGCCGCATGGGCCTGCCCTATGTCCTGATGCACGATCGGTCCGTCGGGGACACGACCGGCGGCGCGGTCGCGACCCGCGTCGCGGACGAGCTCGCGGACGCGCGCGACCGGGCCATCGCGCTTGGCTGCGCTCCCGGCCTCGATCATCCTCGACCCGGGCATCGGCTTCGGCAAGACCGCCGAGCAGAACCTGCTGCTGCTGCGCGACCTGTGCGTGGTGCGCGCCGTCGGCTCGCCGCTGCTCCTGGGAGCGAGCCGCAAGTCGACCATCGGGCGGGTGCTGGACCTGCCCGCCGACGACCGGCTGGAGGGCACCCTCGCCACCACCGCGCTGGGCATCGCGAACGGTGCGGACATCGTGCGGGTGCATGATGTGCGTGCCAACAGCCGGGTCGCCCGCATGACCGACGCCATCGTCCGCGGCTGGCGGGCACCCGACCAGGAGACCCCGGCATGACCGACCGTCCCGACACCATCCTGCTCCAGGGCATCCGGCTCGAGGGTCGCCACGGCGCCACGCGACGACGAGCGGTCGATGCCCCAGGAGCTCGAGGTCGACCTGGTCGTGGAGGCGGACCTGCGGGCGGCGGCCGCCTCGGATGACCTTGGGACACGGTCGACTACGGGCCGCTGATCGGGATCTGCCGCTCGGTGGTGGAGGTCGGCAGCTACCGGCTGCTGGAGACGATCGCGGGCGCCATCGCGGAGGCGGTCCTGGGCACGCCCGGGCGTCCTGGGTGTCACGGTCCGGGTCCGCAAGCTGGCCGTGCCCATGGATGCCGACCTGGACTTCGCCCAGGTGGAGATCCGCCGCACCCGACGAGCGGACGCCACGACCGCGTAGCGCTGGGACGACCCCTAGCTAGTGCTGCTCGCGTCGCGGGTGGCGAGGTAGAGCACCAGCTCACCGGGTGTGCCGTTGCGCAGGATGGAGACCACGATCGGATCGTGGCCCTCCGGCTTGTACTCGGCGAGGATGTCATCGAGCGGATGCTGGGAGTCGATGCGCTGGTCATCGATGGCCGTGATGATGTCGCCCTCCTGGATCCCCGCCGTGGCCGCCGGGCTATCCGGGATGACGCCCGGCTGGCTGCCGTCCGCCGAGCCCTGGACGAGGACACCGTGGTCGATGGGCAGCCCCTGCTCCTGCGCGACGCCGGCGTTGATGGGCACGAAGGTGATGCCGATCCAGGGTCGCGTGAGCGCCTTGCCATCGATGGCCTGTTGCATGATCGGCTTGGCGATGTTGATGGGGATCGCGAAGCCGATGCCCTGCGCGCCGCCCGCGACCGCGGTGTTGATGCCGATGACGTCACCCGTGCGAGTTGACGAGCGCACCCCCGGAGTTGCCGGGGTTGATGGCCGCATCCGTCTGGATGAGGTTGCGCAACGAGCGCGATTGCCCCGAGCCACAGGCGTCGGCCACGACCACGTCTCGACCGAGCGCGCTGACCACGCCGCTCGTGACGGTCGTGGTCAGCGTCCCCAGGGAGCTGCCGATGGCGAGGGCCAGCTGACCCGGCTTGAGCGCCTCCGAGTCACCGATCGCGGCGGCCGGCAGGGTGCGGGGCATCGTCCACGTGGATGATGGCGAGGTCCGTGAGGGTGTCGATGCCATACGTGGAGGCCGGGAACTGGCGGCCATCGGCGAGGCGCACCGTGAGGTCGCCATCGCCACACACCACATGGCGGTTGGTGAGGATCCAGCCCTCCTGGTGAACGGCGTCGAAGTCGTAGATGACCCCGGAGCCGACCCCGGTCGCGGCGTCGACCGGATCGCTGGCCGGGACGGTGCTGCTGGTGATGGTCACGACCGAGGGGCTGACCGCCGCGGCCGCCTTGGTGATGTCGGATTGCTCGATGACGACGGTCTGCTGGCCCGGGGGGTACCGGACCGTGGAGATGTCCGGGCTGGCGGGCGCGCTAGCGGTCCGAGTCGAGATAGCCGCCCATGGCGAGCAGGCCATACGTGCCGCCCGACGCGAGGCCGGCGGAGACGAAGGCCAGCGCCGCAGCGCCGGCCACCAGGGCGCCCCGGCTGGGTCGCGAGCCGTCGCTGCTCGGCGGCCGTGCCGATGGCGGCGGAGGTGGCGGCGATGAACCGGCGGGTGGGGTGCTGGAGGGGTCGAACCAGTGCTGGGGCCCGACACTGGACGAGGTCCCGCCGGACGAGGTCGACCCGCTCGAACCGGTCGCCTGCGCCGTGGACGCGCCGCTGCCCCAACCCTGCTCGACCCAGCGCGGCCGGTCGGCGCGGGGCGGGGAGTAGGAGGTCGTCGTGTCGTCCACGTCGAAACGCGGTCGATCCTTCACGCTGTGCGGTTCTCCGGTCATGGCAGGTGTCCGCTGCCGCGGCAGGCTGGGGTTCGTGCCGGTCGGCGTCGGACCGGAGAGGAGGATGCGCCCCCGGCGTTCACGCGGGGCCTCCGGCGGGTGAAGAAACGGCAATGGTCCGAGGCAGATCCACGGTCACGCGGGTGCCCGTATCCGGCGCGGAGAGGATGGTGATGCTCCCGTCGTGCATGTCCACGATGGACTTGACGATGGAGAGGCCGAGCCCGGAGCCGCTGGCACGCAGCTCGGGCGCCCGTGCGCCACGCCAGAAACGCTCGAACACGTGGGGCATCTCGTCGGGCGAGATGCCCGCACCCGTGTCGGTCACGAGCAGGCGCGCGCCCGTCCCGGTCGCCTCGAGCTCCACATCGACCCTGCCACCCGTGGGCGTGAACTTGATGGCGTTGCCGATGAGGTTGGTGAGGATCTGGCCGATGCGGGGCGGGTCGTGCGGCTGGCGCACCGGCTGATCGGGCAGGTGGATGACCAGGTCGACCCCCTTGCGACCGGCGACCGGCTCCGCCTGCTGGACCGCGCTCTCGACCACCGCGCGCATGTCATCCATGCGCAGGTCGAGCGAGACGAGACCCGAGTCGAGCTTGGACATCTCGAGCAGGTTGGTGGCCAGCCAATCGAGGCGCTCGATCTGGCGCCGGCACTGCTCCAGGAACTCCTCCCGCGTGGTGGGGTCGTCGCCGGCACCCTCGCGCAGCAGCTCGTTGAAGGTGCGCAGCGCGGCGATGGGCGTCCGCAGCTCGTGCGAGACGTCGGCCACGAACTCGCGGCTGCGGTCGCGGTCGGCGCTGATGATGTCGATCGATTCCTGGAGCCGCTCCGGCCATCTCGTTGAAGGAGCCGGCCAGCTCGGCGAGCTCGGGTGATCCGAACTCGTTGACGGGCACCCGGACGTCCAGCCTGCCCTCGGCGAGCGCCCGGGAGGCGTGCGTCAGGCGCCGCACCGGGCTCGTCAGCCACTGGGCCAGGAGGATGGCCGCGATGATGGAGGCTCCGAGCGCCGCCACGGCCGCCCCGACCATGACATTGACGAGCGTCGTCACCGTCTGCTCCCGGAACGTGAACGGACGCGAGAGCGTGACGGTCACGGGCCGGATGGGGGCCGCCGCCGGGTGCTCCGTGTAGAAGACGTCGGGCACCCTGAAGACGGTGGAGGCCGAGATGTCCTCGCGCGTCTGGCCCGCCTTGCCGGCGTCCTCGGCGAGGGGCACCTCCAGGGTGTAGACCGGCTCGGTCGCCAGGGGTGATGCGGCGATGGTCACCTTCACATCGGCGAGCGCCACGGTGGTCGTCAGGTTCCTGACGAAGTCGGTCTGCTCCAGCGCCCGGAAGACCGCGTCGCTGCGTCGCTCGGGTTCCACCTGGAGGACCGGGAAGGGATTGCCCGCGAGGGTCGTGACCATGATGATCTGGTTGCCCACGAGGGTCGCCATCGCATCCGTGCGGGCCTGAAGGTTCTCGGCATCCTGCTGCGCGAAGTAGCTGTCGAGCTGACGTGGCAGTGCCACCAGCACGATGGCGAGCGCCATCGCGACGACGGCGCCGATGGCGAGGACCAGGCGGACCCGGAAGCTGCCAAGGAACGCCCGCACGAAGCGCATCAGGACGCGATCAATGCTCCGCGAAGGCGTAGCCGGCGCCACGCACGGTGAGGATGAAGGACGGGTCGCCTGGGTCATCCTCCAGCTTCTCGCGCAGGTGGCTCACGTGGACGTTGATGGTCTTCTCGTCCTGGTCCAGCGCCTCGTAGTCGCGCACGAGCTCGAGCAGCTCCCGTCGCGAGAACACCCGACCGGGCCGGGAGGCGAGGTGGCGCAGGATCTCGAACTCGGTCGCGGTGAGCGAGATGCGCTTGGTCCCGCGCTGCACGCGCCGCCGCTCGAGGTCGATGACCAGGTCCTTGTGCCTGATCTGACGGCCGCCGGCCGCGTCCGCAAGGTCACCGTAGGCACGCCGGAGGAGCGCCTTGATGCGGCTCATGAGCTCCCGCAGGCCGAAGGGCTTGGTCAGATAGTCGTCCGCGCCGAGCTCGAGACCGATGACCTTGTCCATCTCCTCGTCGCGCGCCGTGAGCATCAGCACCGGCGCCTTGGAGCCCGTGGCGCGCAGCCGACGGAGCGCCTCGAAGCCGTCGATGCCCGGCAGCCGCACATCGAGCAGGATGAGATCGGGCGCGAGCTCCGTGGCGATGTTCAACCCATCCTCGGCATTGGGGGCGAGGGTGACCTCGTAGCCTTCCTGCTGCAGGGCGTACTGCACACCCCGCGCGACCGCGTACTCGTCCTCGATGATCAGGATGGTTGGCATGGCGCCGGGATGGTACCCCGGGGTGCCAGCACCTGCTCGTGCTACGATGCCTGACCCGAACCGGGCGCCCGGATCCCATCCGACCCACGTGCCGCGCGCGGACCGCGCCGCCGGACGCCCATCACCTACCGAGAGGCATCGATCCGTGAGCACCAGCACCCGTCCGCGCCTGACCGCGGAGCATCGGACCATCACCGGCAAGCAGGTCGCGACCCTGCGTCGCGCAGGGCATCCTGCCGGCCGTGGTCTACGGCCATGGCCATGAATCCGAGCCTATCCAGCTCGACGCCAAGGAGTTCGACCTGCTGCGGCGGCGCGCTGGCCGCAATGCCATCCTCGACCTCAAGGTCGGCAACGCCCGGGTCACCCCGGTCATCCTCCAGAGCGTCCACGAGCACCCGATCCAGCGCATCCCCATCCACGCCGACTTCTTCGTGGTCGAGATGTCGGAGGAGATGATCGTCGACGTGTCCATCTCGTTCGTGGGCGAGTCGGAAGCGGTCGTCAAGCACGGTGGCACACTCCTCCATCAGCGCGAGACGGTCAGCGTCCGCGCGCTCCCGGATGCCTTGCCGTCCGCCATCGAGGTCGATATCTCGGGCCTGACGGACTTCGAGGCCACCATCCACGTGAGCGATGTCGTGGCTCCCGCGGGCGTGACCATCCTGACCGACGGCGCCGAGCCGCTGGCACGGGTGCAGCCGCCACGGACCTCGGACGAGCCGGTCATCGCCGGTCCGGCCGCGCCGGTCCAGGAGACCGAGGAGACGACGCCCGAGGAGTAGGCCTCGATCCCGGCCCGGGTCCGGGACAGCAACAGATACGAGGAGAGCCCCGGCCGATGGCCGGGGCTCTCTCTGTGTGCTCGGGCGCGGCGACGTCTCGAGGGACGCCGGGTGCGTCAGGGTCGCTTGGCGAGCTCGTCGCGGATCTGGGTCAGCAGCTCGATCTCGGTGGGGCCAGCCGCGGCCTCTTCCTTCTTGTTGCGGGCAGCGATGACCTGCATCGGCTTGACCACGAAGAAGAAGATGGCGATGGCCACGAACAGGAAGTTGATGACGGTATTCAGGAACCGGCCGATCATCAGCTGCGCCTGCGGGTTGCCCGAGCCGATGCCGATGGACCAGGTGCTGAAGTCAGGGATACCGAAGATGCCCAGCAGTGGCGTGAGGATGTCGGCGACCAGCGAGGCGACGACCGCGCCGAACGCCCCGGCGATGACCACCGCCACGGCCAGCCCGACGATATTGCCCTGGAACAGGAAGTCCCTGAGCTCCTTGACCATGTCCCTCTCCTCATGTGTGATGTGGCGTCACCACGTCTGCGCCACCGTCACCTTAGCGAGCGCACCCAACCCACGTCATAGCGATGAGATGCGCTCGTGCGATCACACTATGGCGCGATGAGCATCCCCGAGGCACCACCCCTGGCCGAGCCGGCCGTGACCGGCCGTCGTTCCGGGCTCCTGGACACCGCGGTGGAGATCGGCATCACCGTCGTCGTCGCGGTGCTGCTGTATCTCGTCATCCAGGCGTTCCTCGTCGGCACCTACCGGGTGGAGCAGGTCTCGATGCTGCCGACGCTGCGACCGGACCAGCGCCTGCTCATCGACAAGCTGACCCCCCGCTTCGGCGGCTACGGTCGGGGCGACATCATCGTGTTCCACCCGCCAGACACGCCCGTTGACAGCACGCCCTACATCAAGCGGGTCATCGGCGTCGCGGGCGATCACATCCAGCTTCGGGACGGCAGGGTGTGGGTCAACGGTGTGGCACTCGACGAGCCGTACCTGTCCACCGACGGTCCGCACCACGGGGCGACCGAGCCGCTCGAGCCCGACTTCCTGACCTCATGGGACGTGCCTGCAGGGAGGCTGTTCGCCATGGGTGACCACCGCGCCCGCTCGGTCGACTCCCGGTCCTTCGGCATGGTGACGCTCGACCAGGTCATCGGACGCGCGTGGCTGCGCTTCTGGCCACTGGACGGCCTGGGAGTGATGGCGGCGCCGACCTATCCGGGCGTGCCCGACGCCACCGGGGCCACGACCGAACCATGAGCGTCATGACCGTGCTCGGCCCGGTGGCGTCCGGGACCCTGGGCGTGACGCTGCCGCACGAGCACCTGTTCATCGACCTGCTGCGCGAGTACCGGGCCAACGGCCTGCTGCACGACGAGGCCCTCGCCATCGAGGAGGTGCGGCGCTTCCGCGAAGCGGGCGGCGCGACCATCGTCGATTGCACGAGCGAGGGTCTGGGTCGCCAGCCAGAGGCGCTCCGGCGGGTGTCGGAGGCGACCGGCGTGGGCATCGTCATGGGCTCCGGCCACTACCGAAGGCCATACCTCGACGAGGCACGTGTCGATCGATCGGTCCGTGGACGAGCTCGCCGCGGACATCGTGCGTGACATCACCGAGGGCGTGGGTGGAACGGGCATCCGCGCGGGCATCATCGGTGAGATCGGCTGTGACCGGTACATGGGGGCGCTCGAGGAGCGGGTGTTCCGTGCCGCGGCACGCGCGCATCGCCAGACGGGCTTGACCATCACCACCCACGCCGCGCGCTGGCCGGTGGGGGAGTCGCAGCTGGACCTGTTGGCCGAGGAGGGGGTCGACCCCGGGCGGGTCGATCATCGGTCACTGCGACATGGTCCCAGACCCGGCGTATCACCGACGACTCGCGCGCCGCGGTGCCTGGGTCCAGTTCGACACCGTCCAGGGCGCCAACGAATGGGACACCCTGCGCCGCCTGGGCTGGATCCGGGAGCTGTTCGATGCCGGCCTGGAGTCACGGCTGCTGCTCTCGCAGGACGTCTGCCTGACGACCGACCTGGCCGCATACGGCGGCCCCGGCTATGCCTACCTCCTCACCGGGTTCCGCGATCGCCTCCGGTCCGCGGGCTTTCCCGAGGCGGCTTTGACCCAGCTGCTCCAGCACAACCCGCGTCGGGCACTCACGGGCGAGGCGTAGCGGGGGTCGCGTGACCGCATCTCCAGGCCGGTTGCCACGCCTGGAGCGCCACCCGCCGGGTCATGCCGTGGCGACCACCCGCGACCGCGCTGGGATCGGCACCCACTCGGTGGGTGGGTCCGCCCATACCGGCCCCGAATCTGCACCGTTGATGCACCTTGGGGGTCGATCGGGCAGGTTGGGCATCTGAGCTGCGATCCCTACCCGCGTGATGGGTGATCCTGTTCGTCAGTCTGCCCGGGTGGCGAACCCACCCGTGGGCTGGGTCAGGCGCAAGCAGCCGATGACAGCGACACCTCAGGCGCCCGAGGGCACCGGCGCGCCGGCCGCGATGAGGCCCTCTGCCCGCAGGTCGACCCAGAGGGCATCCGGGATCGGCAGCCGCATCCAGTCGCGGTACTCATCGAGATGCGCGGGGGTCCGGACGCCCGCCACCACCGCGCAGACCTGGGGATGCGCCAGGGGGAACTGCATCGCCGCGGCACGCAGCGGCACCTCGTGCCGTTCGCAGACCGCCCGGATCCCCTGGGCGCGCTCGACCATCTCGGCAGGGGCCTCCGCGTAGTCGTAGCGAGCCCCCGCGACCGGGTTGGCGAGGAGGCCCGAGTTCATGATGCCGCCGATGACGATGCTGATGCCCCGCTGCTCGCACACCGGCATCAGCTCCGGCAGGGCCGACTGGTCGAGCAGGGTATAGCGGCCGGCGCAGAGGAAGACGTCCATCTCCGCCTCGCGCGCGAACCGCGCCAGCATCTCGGCCTGGTTCATACCCGCCCCGATGGCCCCGATGACCCCCTGGGCGCGCAGATCGTGGAGCGCCGGATATGCCTCATCGATGGCCGCCTGCCAGTGGTCGTCGGGATCGTGGAGGAAGACGATGTCGACCCGGTCCACGCCGAGTCGAGCCAGGCTCTCGTCGAGGGACCGGCGGACGCCGTCGCGGCTGAAGTCCCAGACCGGACGCTCATCGGTGGTGCCGGCGAAGGTCGAGGGCTGGGTCAGCTCCTCTGCCGAGGCGGGCCGGATGAGCCGGCCGACCTTGGTCGACAGCACATAGCTGTCACGCGGCTGCTCACGCAGGACCGTGCCCACGCGGCGCTCCGCGAGCCCATAGCCATACTGGGGGGCAGTGTCGAAGTAGCGCACTCCAAGGTCCCAGGCGTGCTCACACATGGCGATGCCGTCGGCTGCGGCGACGGCCGAGTAGAGGCCGCCGATGGGCGCCGTGCCAAAGCCCAGCCGGGTGACCTGGATCCCGGTCCGACCGACCGGGACCTCCTGGAATGGTTCGAATGGCATCTCGGGGCGCCTCTGCGGATCGCGACAGCGGTGATGGTGGCAGGTTCCGATGCCGCCGGGAACGCTGGCCCGCGACCTGCGTACACTCGCTCGGGCTGCGACCGGGCAGGCGGCCGAGGTGGACAGGGGGTGGCATGGGCCGGGTATCGATGGTGGTGGACCGCGACGTGGAGGCGGCCATGCGTGATGGCACCGTGCTGCGGGCGGACGTCTACCACCCCGCGACGGGTGGACCGTTCCCGACGCTCCTGGTGCGCACCCCATATGACCGCTCCCTGCCCCTGGCCGTGGGTGCGATCCCCGATCCACTGACCGCCACCGCGCGGGGCTATGCCGTCGTCATCCAGGACACCCGTGGTCGATACGCCTCCGACGGCGAGTTCGTGCCCTTCGTCCACGAGGCACACGACGGCCACGACAGCGTGGAATGGGTGGCCACCCAGGCGTGGTCTGACGGCAACGTGGGCATGTGCGGGGCCTCGTATGTCGGCTACGCCCAGTGGATGGCAGCCTCGCAGCGACCGCCGCACCTCCGGGCCATCGCGCCCGTGGTGGCGACCTCCGACCTGCACGACTTCTGGATCTACGAGGGCGGCGCCCTCTCGCTCTGGTTCGACGTCTCATGGCTCACCGCGAGCCTCGGCGGCGACCTGCTGGAGAAGCGGCGACCGGGTGACGTGGCGCGCTCGGCCAGCCGGGTGCGGGCCACCGACCACCTGGCCGAACACGTGCCCGCAGCGCAGGGCGTGGTGCCGGAGCACCTCGTCGATGCCGATTCGGCGCACATCTATCGGACCTGGCTGGACCACCCCGAGCGCGACGACTACTGGCGAGCGTTGTCGCCCCGCGAGGCGTACCCACGCATCGATGTCCCGGTGTTCAACACCGCGGGCTGGTTCGACGTGTTCATCGGCGGCTCGTTGGCCAGCCACACGGGCATGACCACCGTCGGCGGCAGTGACGCGGCGCGCGGCGGCTCGCGGCTCGTGGTGGGGCCGTGGCGCCACGGCCAGCCGCTCGCCGCCGATCCCGCCGGTGGCACGGCCTTCGGGCTCGACTCGACGGCATCCGGCATCGAGCTCATCGAGCTCCAGCTTCGGTTCTTCGATCGCTGGCTGCGGGGGATCGATGCGCCGACGACAGAGCTCGATCCGCCCGTCCGCCTGTTCGTGATGGGCGAGGACCGGTGGCGTGCCGAGGAGGCATGGCCCCTGGCACGTGCCGTGGCGACCGCATTCCACCTGCGTTCGGCAGGGCATGCCAACAGCCGCATGGGTGACGGCAGGCTGGACCTCGTGGCTCCGGGACCGGACGAGCCGGCGGACACCTTCCTCGCCGACCCGACGCACCCGGTGCCGACGCTGGGTGGCAACCTCTGCTGCTGGCAGATCGTGCATGATCCGGGGTCGTTCGACCAGCAGGCCGTGGAGGCACGCGCGGACGTCCTCGTCTACACCACCGAGCCCCTGGTCGAGGATCTCGAGGTCACGGGACCCGTCCGGCTCCTGGTCAACGTCTCCTCGGAGGCGGCCGACTTCGATGTCACCGCGAAGCTCGTCGATGTCCGACCGGACGGCCGGGCGTACAACCTGGCGGAGGGAATCCGGCGCGTCCGATACCGCGCAGGCACCGAGCGGCCGGAGCTGCTGCCAGTGGGCGAGGTCGCCGAGGTCGAGGTCGACCTGATCGCCACCGCGAACGTGTTCCGGGTGGGTCATCGCATCCGGCTCGAGGTGGCGGCGTCCAACTGGCCCCGATTCGACGCCAATCCCCAGACCGGCGGGCGGCCGGGCGACGGGACCGCGCCGCGGATCGCGCGGCATACCGTCCACCACGATGTGCTGCGACCCTCGCGACTCATCCTGCCCGTGGTGCCACGCGCCTGATGCTCGAGCGCATCATCCGCCGCCGGAGCGCGCCGGCGCTCACCGATCCGGGACCCACGGAGGCCCAGCTGGCGAGCATCCTGGCCGCCGGTGCCAGCGTGCCCGACCACGGCAAGCTGCGGCCGTATCGCTTCGTGGTCGTGCGGGGTGATGCCCGGCGCCGATTCGGCGAGGCGCTGTCGGCCTCGGCGGTCGCCGCGGGTGCGGATGAGCTCACCATCGCCAAGGCTCGCCGGAAGCCGTTCTTCGGTCCCATGCTGGTGGCCATCGTCGCCACGCCGCAGGCGCATCCGACCGTGCCCGAATGGGAGCAGATCGCGAGCGCCACCCTGACGGGCTACGCGATGGAGCTGGCGGCGGACGCGCTCGGGGTCGGCTCGGTCTGGAAGAGCGGTCATCACCTCGATGGCGAGCCCGTGATCCGGACGCTCGGCCTGGCACCCAACGAGCGGCTGCTCGGCTGGATCGACCTGGGGACCGTGCCACTGCAAGAGGGGATGCCGATGCGTGCCAGGGACCAGGGTGAGCGGCCCGCGCCACGCGTGACGGAGCTGGCGCCCGAGCCGCTCATCGATGTCGAGGAGCTGGCCGAGCGACTCGGCAGCGACGGGCTTCTCGTCTGCGACACCCGCTGGACGCTGGGGGATGCCGCCCGAGGCGGGGCCGAGTACGCGGCAGGACATATCCCGGGTGCCGTCTTCGTCGACCTGGACACCGACCTCTCCGACCACGCGGCGCCCGGACAGCTGGGTCGCCATCCGCTGCCCGACCCGCGGGCGTTCGCATCGCGCATGGCGGCTCTGGGCGTTGGCTCGGACACCACGGTCATCGCCTATGACGACGGCTCGGGGGTCCCGGCCTCCCGGCTGTGGTGGATGCTCGACGCCCTGGGTCATCGCCAGGTCCGGCTGCTCGACGGCGGCCTGCGTGCCTGGCTGGCCGCCGGTCAACCGCTCAGCACGGACGTGGCGGCGGTGTCGCCTCGTCGTGGCCTCGCCCTCGCCGATGCCTGGCCCCGGACCATCGAGCGGGACGAGCTGCGATCGCGGTTGGGTTCGCTCACCCTGCTCGATGTGCGTGCCGGCGAGCGCTACCGGGGCGAGGTGGAGCCGGTCGACCCGCTGCCGGGCCACATCCCGGGCGCGCTCTCCCTCCCCAGCACCGGCAACATGGGTGTCGACGGCAGGTTCCTGTCACCCGAGGAGCTCGCCATCCGCATCGGCTCGCTGGGCGCCCCGGACCAGGAGGTCGTGGTCTCCTGCGGCAGCGGCGTGACCGCCTGCCATACGGCGCTCGCGATGCGCATCGGTGGGCTGCCCGACCCGATCCTGTATGCGGGCTCGTACAGCGATTGGGTGAATGCCGGGCTGCCCGTTGCGACCGGCGCCGACCCGGGCTCGCTCGGATCTCGCTAGCGCCAGACAGGGCGATGCCCTGGCTCGAGCCAGGGCATCGCGCGGGCAGGTCGGCGATCAGGCGGCTAGGACTGCGCCACCGTCACAGGCTCATCGTCCGGCAGCATCGGCCGGATGGTGACGTTGACGCGGGCGCCACCGGGTGCCTCCACGTTCAGCGAGACCCCACCGGAGGGCACGGTCGTCACCTGCGCCACCTGGTCGGCGGTGAGGATGTGCATGGTCTGTGAACCCTCTGCCGGGACCGGCAGGTCGACGCCGGCCGGCCAGGGTGTGACCGTGGAGGTGTCATCCGCGGACATCAGGGTCGCGGTCGCGAGGTAGTGGGTGGGTTGGTAGAGGCCATCCGCCTGGGCGTGGCCCGCGGCCACCTGGGCGTCGAAGTCCGAGAGGGTGGCCCCGAGGGCCGTCAGCGCGGCCAGCTCGGCATCGTTGGGACCCGCCGTGGGGGCCGGGAAGCCCAGCGCGTAGACCGAGACCGTCTTGGTCAGGTCGGGGCTGACGATGGAGAAGGTGGTCGTGGGCTGGTCGGTGACGAACCGGTCGTCGTAGACCTCATCGGCGGCGGCGAGGCCACCGGGCCCTGCCGCATACGCCAGGAGGTCGTCGATCTGGGCGGGCGTGAGCTGCGCCTGCTTGAGCGGCGGCGGCGCATCGTAGGTGCCACCAGTCGCGGGGCGATAGATGGCGGTGCCGTCGGCATACAGCGTGAACGTGGGCATGCTCAGCTGTCGGACCGTCTGCGGCACGAAGCCGGGGGAGACGTCCATCTGGAGGATGACCGTCGCCGTGTCGGTCGCGGCGGATGCCGCAGGGCTGGTAGCCGGTGACGCGGCGCTGACGGGGCCGCCGGGCAGCGCAGCGACCGCGAGCACGGCCAGGGTGAGCAGTGTGCGACGTGGTCGCACGGCGGTGAGGTGGTGCATCCTCCCCGGACGACGCTCACCCCGTTCCGGTTCCCTCCGCTTCGCCGCGCCCCCCGGCCCCGCGGCGGCGGCCGTGCTCAGGTCCTGCCTCCGTCGCCGCCGTTCCTGGCTCGCGTGGCGTGCGCGCGGTCGGGCTCGGCCGGCAGGCGCAGACCGGCCAGTCGCCGTTCGAGGTAGCGGCGCTCGGCCGGGTCCAGGCTGTGCGTGATGGCCGCTCGGTATGCCTCGGCCGCGGCGGCACGGTCGCCCGCGCGACGATAGAGATCCGCGAGGACCGCGTGATACAGGTGGTAGTCGCGCATCCGCCGGTCCGTGGACCAGTCCGCCACGCGCCCCAGGGCCGCTTCGGGGCCTTCCATCATCGACACTGCCACGGCATGGTTGAGGGCCACGACCGGCGATGGCGCCAGCTCATCGAGCCGCTGGAAGAGCGCGATGATGGCCGCCCAATCGGTCGACGCCGCGTCCGGTGCAAGATCGTGCTCGAGGGCGATGGCAGCCTGGAGCTGATACGGCCCGGCGGGTCCGAGACGGATGGCACGCGCGAGCACCGCCTGCCCTTCGGCGATGGCCGCCCGGTCCCAGCGCGCTCGATCCTGGTCCTCGAGCAGCACCAGCTCCCCGTGGGCGTCGAGACGGGCCGGCCGACGGGCCTCCTGGAGCAGCATGAGGGCCAGCAGGCCATGGACCTCCGCCTCGTCGGGCAGCAGCTGGGTGAGCAGTCGGGCGAGTCGGGTAGCCTCGGCGGTGAGCGACGACCGTCCCTCGTCGAGCGTCGGTCCCGCGCCGTCCAGCGGCACGACGGGTTGCCGGTAGCCCTCGGTGAACACGAGGTAGAGCACGAGCAGCACGGACGCCAACCGCTGCGGCAGCTCATCGGGGCCCGGCACCTGGTATGGGATGTGCGCCGTGCGGATGGTTCGTTTCGCGCGCACCAGGCGTTGGGCGATGGTCGGCTCGGGCACCAGGAACGCCCGGGCGATGGCCGGGGTCTGGATGCCGGCGACGGTCCGCAGCGTGAGCGCCACGCGTGCCTCCGGCGTCAGCAGCGGATGACAGCAGGTGAATATGAGCCGGAGCCGGTCGTCCGGGATGGGCACGTCGTCGGCGAGCGCCAGGTCGGCAGGGTCATCGCTGGGCCCGTCGGCTTCGGTCAGCGCCTGGAGGGTGGCCTCCTTCTCCACCAGCCGCCGCGCGCGGCGCAGCCGGTCGATGGCCCGTCGTCGTGCGGTGGTCGTGATCCAGGCACCCGGTCGGTCCGGGATCCCCTCGCGTGGCCAGTGCTCGATGGCCGCCAGGAACGCATCCTGGACCGCTTCCTCGGCGGTGTCGAAGTCGCCCCCGAGCGTGGCGATGAGGGTCGCCAGCACGCGGCCGCTCTCCTGGCGGAACACACGCTCGACCGCGAGCCGCGACGCCGCGTCGGGATCGGCCGACATGTCGGGGTGGCTTGCCATCATCCTCGCAGCATAGGTCTGTCGATTCCCTCGGTGGCCGTTCGTCGTTCCGGTGACGACCCACCCCGAGCATCCGCATGAGGCATGGAGACCCGACGATGAAGGTGATGATGCTGTTCATGGGCACGGCCGATGAGGCGACCGGTGACCCGGCGGTGATGGCGGACGCCCACGAGCGAATCGGTCGCTGGTGGGGTGAGCATGCGGCGGCGGGCACCATCATCGGCGGGGAGCAGCTGGCAGGCCCGTCGACCGCGCGCAAGGTCGAGCTGACCCCTGACGGGCCGGTCGTCACCGACGGGCCGTTCGCCGAGGCATCCGAGGTGGTCGGCGGCTTCGCCCTGCTCCAGGTGGAGACCATCGACGATGCCGTCGCGCTGGCCAAGACCTGGCCGGGCACCGGACCGGTCGAGGTCCGCCCGGTCATCGGGATGTAGCCGCGCATCGACCTCCTGCCGGCTCGGCCACCGGCCGACGCTGGCCCGGACCCCACGATCCGGAGCACCCACGTCCGGCTGTCAGCCGCGCGACGATCGGGTCACGACAAGGCCGGCCTTTGGGGCCGCGTCGGGCGAGATGGGCGATGCGATCGTCGGGTCTGTCGCTGGCCCATCACTGCTCGGTCGTGATGGGGTAGGTCACGAATCGCTCCCGGGAGGTGTCGCCGAGGATCACCAGGTCGGCGGGCGGGATGCTGAAGCGGAAGTGGGCCACGAGCGGGTCGGTGCCGACCACGCGTGTCGCTGTCAAGGTGGCATCGTAGGTGCCGGCGTCGACGTACCAGCCGGCGGGAGCCTGGAAGAGGCCGATCGGCCCCGCCGCGTTGCGGGGACCGACGAGCAGCGGCACCGCGTCCGCCAGGTGGCGATACGACAGCTCGCCGCCGTCGCCCACGAGCTCGACCTGCTCCTTCCAGGCCAGCAGGGCCGGTTCGCCGGCAGCCACCGGATCGAGCGTCAGCTGCACATCGCGGATGACCTCGACGCGCTCATTGGCGCCGGTGCTCACGAACGTCGGCTGGAGATACGCGTACGAGCCGCCGGTGATGTGCCCGCCTGCGACGCGGATGACATCGGGCAGCAGCATCAGCACCTCCGGCTGCCGGGTCGAGATGTAGATGCTGGTCAGCGACAGCACGACGGAGATCGCCGACGCCACGAGCGGGATCCAGGCCAGCGTCAGCAGACGGGTGTACGGCCGGCCAAGGACCGCCCGGCGGCGTGCCCGGGAGTCCATCGTGGGATCGTCGGGTCCGGCTGCCGGGGCCTGAGCCGCGTCGTCGACCGCCTGGGCGACCGACGCTGCGTCAGCCCTTCCCCGGGCATCAGCGGTCCCCGCAGCCTCGTCGGCGTCGTCCTCCACCACTGACGCAGGCTAGCACGCACGACCCGTGCCGGGAGCCTCGTGACCCGGATGCGCTGTCACGCTGCCCATGTGGATCGCGCCGCCGGAGCGCGGCACGCTGCTCCAGCTCCGAGGCCTCGCGCACGCGTCTCGGGGCCGAATACTGCGTCCCGCGCGGGGCTGATCGCCATGGGCTTCGCCATCGCGGCGGTCGTCACGGGCACGCTCCGACCGCTGCCGTGGCAGCTCCACCTGGTGGCCCCGCTCGCAGTGGGTGTCGTGGGCTGGTCGCTGGGTCGGCGATGAGGTGATCGCCGGTCATCGTGCTCTGGGGGCTGCTGGGCCTCGCGGCGGGCACCTCGGCGGCCCAGCAGCTGGGTGCCCCGCAGCTCGAGCTGCCCCTGGCGACCATCGGGACCGTGCTCGGCGTCGTGATGGCGCGATCGCCGGCGCCCTGATCCGCATTCTCTTGTCGCCCATCCACACCGCCACGTGATCGCAACGCTGCCTGCGGGTGGTGCGGTCCGACCGGCCATCCGCGCCGAGGACCATGGCGCCCATGCCCTGGCTGATCCTCGATTCGGCGATCGCCACGGTGGTCGTCGGGACGACGATCATCGTGGGCCGCATCCGGGCGGCCATGGGTCGTGACCGTCGCGGGCCCCCCGACCAGGGCGCGGCTCCGTGACCAGTCACGCGTGGACACGGCGGAGAGGACCGCCCACGGACCGGCCCCGAGCATCACGCCACGGTCAGCTCCGGGTCCGAGGAGGTCGCGCCGGGACGTTCGTCGCGGTGCTCCCACACCGACACGACGGCCTCGGACCGGCCCATCCCCAGCCAGGCGACCACCGCCGCGACGACCGTGACCGCACCCATGATGGCGATCGCGGCCGCGATGCCCGCAGCGTACGCCTGGCCGAACTGGGCGACGAGCGCCGAGTCGAAGGCGTCCATGACGACGCCGAAGCTCGAGGTGCCCAGGGCCTGGAGGAAGGTCGCGAACTGGGCGAGGGTGTCGGTCTGCTGGGCCGGTGGCAACGCCGCGACCTGGAGATGCATCTGGTTGGTGGAGAAGACCGTGATGAGCGTCGTGACGACCGCGACGCCGAGCTGGCTGCCGACCAGCAGCGAGGTCTGGTTGAGGGCTGCGGCGGTGCTCGGCAGACGGCGTGGCACGCTCGCGAAGATGATCGCGGTGCGCACGGTCGTGGCGATGACGAAACCCGCTCCCACGGCGAGGAAGGGGACGATGAAGTAGACATATGGCGTGGCCGGTGCGACGAGCGCGAATGCCACGTCGCCCAGTCCCAAGGCCAGCATCCCGCCGGCGACGAGCGTCCGCGGCCGGTAGCGGCCGAGCAGGATGCCCGCCACCGGACCTGCCACGAGGAGGGCCAGGATGAGGGGTGCGATGGCCGCCGTCGCAGCGAGTGCTCCCCAGCCCTGGACGATCCGGAAGAACACCGGCCCCTCGAGTGATGGCGCGGCCTGGGCGAAGGCGACCACGACACCGGCGAACAGGGCGACCGTCACCGGCCGGATGTCGATGGCCAGCGTCGGGTCCATCCGGTCACGGACCCGTCGCTGCCAGACCAGGAAGCCCAGGAGGACGAGAGCCCCGAGCAGCAGGAGCGCGATCCGGAGCGGTCCGAACGTGCCCCCATCGAGGCCGACGATAGCCGCGGTCAGGCACAGCAGGCCGAATGCCCAGAGTCCGTGGCCCACGACGAACTCGGCGCGTGGCCGGGGACCCAGGCGTGGGTCTGTCCGGCGACGGACGACCGCGAAGGCCGCGACCGCGACGAGCCCGACGATGACGAACGCGAGCCAACGGCCGATCGACGGCGTCACGGCACTGAGCATGGCGGGGGCGATGGCGGCCGACAGCCCGAGCATGCCATACGCCGCGCCGAGGGCGGTCGCCCGCGTCGCACCCGTATAAGCCATGGCGACCATGGCGATGGCGGTCGGGATGACGAGGCCGATCGAAGCCGACGCGCCGACACGCGCCACCAGGAAGACCGGGCCGTCATCGCCGAGCAGTGGCAGCACCTCGAAGACGACCATGCCGGCGAGCCCCACGAGGACCACCTTGCGATACCCGATGATGTCGCCCGCTGCACCGCCGACAAGGTAGAACGCGGCCTGGACCACGATCGCCAGGAGGAACAGGTTCTCCAGCGCAGGGCGCTCCCGGATGGCGCTCTGCATGTCGGGCATCCCGGGGCTGAAGACCTTCGGGTCGAGGCCTGCGACGAACAACGCGAGGATCCGGCGATCATCGCCGCGAGCGCGCCTGGCTCGCCGTCCAGGTCCCGGATGAAGGGTGGTACCTCGAATCGACCGATGCGTGCCGGGATGCGCCCGGCGTAGGTGTCGACCGTCTCGGCCCCGTCCAGCGTCACGGGCGGAGCATAGATGGTCGCGGATGGCCGGCGACGGCCCGATGTGCGGGGACCCGCAGCGCCTGCCTGTCGCCCGGAACCGCGGTCAGCCGCTCGGCGGGAGCTCGGGCGTGACCACCAGGAGGGCCTTCGGGTGGATGGTGAATGACGCCGGTGTCATGCCCAGGTCCTGGGCATCGGCACGCACCTGCAGCGGCCGGGCGCCGGTGACCCGCACTTGGCCCGACCGCTCGGTCCGGACATGCGGCGCATAGGCATGGCGGCCAAAGGCGATCCCGATGAAGTGCCGGAGGAGCTCCCGCTTGGAGTAGCGCTCGAAGATGCGCACGTCGAACAGGCCATCATCGAGCCGTGCGTCGGGCGCGACCGTGAACCCGGCACCCATGTAGCGGCCGTTGGCGACGGCCACGAGCAGGGCACGGGTCTCGATCTGGCGATCCCCGTCGAGCTCGATGGTCATGCGCGAAGGCCGGTACCGGAAGGCCGCCACGATGGAACGGCCGATGGCAGCGTAATCGCCATGGTCGACCTTGGGCATCTCGTGGAACACGGCGGCGTGCAGCCCGATGGAGCCCGCCTCGTAGAAGGCGTGGCCGTCGGCCTCCCCGACATCGATGCGCCGGACGTGTCCAGCGCCCAGGATCGCCGCGGCTTCCTCCAGGTCCCGTGGCAGGTCCAGCATCCGGGGGATGTTCATGATGCTGCCCAGGGGCAGGATGCCCAACGCCGTCGTGGTGCCCAGCAGCTGCGCCCCGACGAGACCCATCGACCCGTCCCCGCCGGCGGCCACGACCACGTCGTAGTGCTGCGCGACCGCGTCCTGGGCGGACCGGATGGCCTCCTCCTCGGACCCCGTCTCGATCAGCTCGTCGCCCAGGTCATGCCGGGACATGAGCTCGACCAGCGTCTCCCGTGAGACGCGGTTGGTGGGCACGCCGCCCTTGCGGCCGGAGCTCGGGTTCCAGAGCACGCGGATGCGTCGCTGGGAGGCAGGGTCGCGCGTGGCGGTCATCGGGACGCTGTCCGCGCGCGAAGTCGTCCGTAGACGGCGGCGAGAGCCGCGAGGTAGCTGAAGCCCAGGAAGTACGAGGCGGCCACGTCCGTCGCCCAGTGATGCCCCTGGTAGATGCGGCTCGGACCGACCAGGGCGATGAGGGCGGCCAGGCTGCCCACCGCGAACCGGCGTGGCCAGATGGGCTGGATACAGCTGCTGGCGACGATGGACAGCCAGCCATACGTGCCCACATAGCTGAGCACGTGGCCGCTCGGGAAGCTCGAGCCGCCGAGCTCGGCCGCCACCACCCGAAGGTCGGTGCCCGCCACCGGTCGGGGTCGGCGCATGAACGCCTTCACGACCGTCGACACGCCGGCGGTGCCCCAGGCCAGGAGCTGCATGCCCGCCTCCAGCCGGAGGTGCAGCAGCCATTGGCCGGCGATGAGGAGGGGCGGGATGACGCGGCTCTGCATCGGGAACCCCGGCCAGGAGACGGCGCCCATGAGCCGCTCCAGCATCGGCAGCCGGATGGCCTGCAGCTTCATCGTGATGGCGAGGTCGGTCGCCTGACCGCGCTGCCGTCGCACGATCGCCAGCACACCCGCGAAGCCCACGGCCCCTCCGGCGCTGACGACGAGCGGCATGCCAGCCACAGGTCGGGGTCGCAGGAGGTTCATCGCGCGACAGTAGCGTCCGACGCCGCCGAGGCCGCGCGGGTCGACGCGTCGCCCGTTGCAGATGCATGTCAGGACCGGGTTCTGCCGTAGCCTTGTGGGCGTGTTCGTTGCTCATCACCGTGATCGCCTGCCCATCGTGCTGGTGGCGGCCGCGATGCTGCTCCTGTTCGTGCCTTGGGCCCTGTCCGGGTTCAGCATCCCCGCGGCCCCACCGCCGCTGCCTGCCGGCCCGGCGCCATCGCCGCAGCCGGAGCTGCCGGGCACGGCCCGCGTCGTCGCGGCTGGTGACATCGCGGTCTGCGGCAGCGACTGGGACGAGTGGACGGCGCGCACGGTCGAGACCCTCGCCGGCACGGTGCTCGCGCTCGGCGACGATGCCTACAAGCACGGCTCTTCGGTCGACTACCGCGACTGCTACGACCCTTCATGGGGTGCCTTCCGAGCACGCACCCGTCCGGTCCCCGGCAACCACGATTGGGAGACGGCGGGGGCAGCGGGGTATCTCGGCTACTTCGGACCGGATGCGGCGCCCGACGGCCGGACCTGGTACGCGTATGACCTCGGATCGTGGCGGCTGTACGCGCTCGATGCCGACTGTCCGGTCGAGGGTGTCTGCGACGCCGATGCCCAGCTCGCATGGCTGTCGGCCGACCTGGCCGCGAACCCCCGGACCTGCGTGCTGGCCTACTGGCATCAGCCACGGTTCAGCTCCGGTCGGCACGGCGACAACCCGGCGGTGCAGCCGATGTGGCAGCTGCTGGCTGACGCGGGCGCCGACGTCGTGCTCAACGGCCACGACCACCTGTATGAACGGTTCACGCAACTCGACGCTGCGGGCCAGCCGTCCGCTGCGGGGATGCGTGAGTTCGTGGTGGGTACCGGCGGTGGCGGCCTCTACGAGTTCCACACCATCAAGGTGGGCAGCGAGGTCCGCGACGCGGCGACGTTCGGGGTGCTCGCACTGGACCTCCACGACGCCTCGTACGACTGGCGGTTCATCCCGGTCGAGGGCACGACCGGCTTCACCGATACGGGATCGACGGCCTGTCACTGACCTCGCCGGGTGCCTGGTCCGGCGGGCGCCGCGACGCTCCGGTTGACGGCTCGGAGCATGATGGCCAGACACACCGGCCGACCCCTCGGAGGTGGTCGCGTCGGTCATGTCCCCGCCCCGGGCGGAGCTGCCGTGCGAACGCGTCGATCGTCGGAGGTGTCCGATGTTGACAGTCTCGACCAGGCCGAAGCGGACCGTGCATGACCGTCCGTCGTCACCAGGCGACGGACAGGCATCCGCGTCGTCGCCCTCGCCGCGCCTTCATGATCGCCGTGCCGCCGTGGCGCGCGCCCTCGTCGAGACGATCCAGGGAGCCGTCGTCGACCCGAGCGCCATCGCCATCGTCCTGGACGAGTCGGCCGCGACCACCGACCCGAGCGTGCTGACGCCCCGGGCTCCCATCGCTGGCATGCAACCCGGTGATGCTCAGCCGATGGCACGGGTGGTCATCCGTGGCCCGGATGCACTCGGCCGGCTGCTGCCACCCACGCCGGACGGGTTCGCGGACGGGTTCCTGCGTGGCGACCTGGAGATCGAGGGCGACGTCGCTGCCGCGCTCCGGACCGGGCCAGCGCTCGATCTTCGTCGCCTGCGGGTGGCGGACGCGCGTCGGATGCTCCGCTGGGGATGGGAGCTGTGGCGTGCGACACCGCGCGCCGCGTCGTTGGAGCGGGTGTCGCAGGTGTCCGGTCGGCGCCACTCCCGGGCGCGGGACATGGCCGCCATCCGGTTCCACTACGACGTCGGTGATGCGTTCTTCGGTGTCTGGCTCGATCGACGGCTGACCTATACCTCCGGCTACTTCCCGGAGGGCACCACCGCGGGCACCGCCGCCGACCGCCTGGACGAGGCCCAGGAGGCCAAGCTGGAGCTCGTCTGTCGCAAGCTCCAGCTCGCGTCCGGGCTGCGGCTCCTGGATATCGGGTCGGGCTGGGGCTCGCTCGTCTCGTACGCCGGTGAGCATCACGGCTGCGAGGCGGTCGGCGTGACCCTCAGCGACGGCCAGGTCGCGGCGGCGAACGCCCGTGCTGCCGCGGCTGGACTTGGTGAGCGGGTCCGATCGGAGGTGCGTGACTACCGCGATCTGGCTCCGCTTGGTACGTTCGACCGGGTGGCCTCCATCGGCATGTTCGAGCACGTCGGCCGCGGCAACCTGGCGACATACTTCCGCTCCGCGTTCGACGCGCTGCGACCGGGTGGGCTGTTCCTCAACCATGGGGTCGCCAGCTCCCGAGCGCGCGGCAGTCGCCTGCTGCCCGATCGTCGGCCGGCGGCGAGCCGGTTCCTGCAGCGGTACGTCTTCCCGGACGGGGAGCTGGTGCCCGTCGAGGAGGCGATCGCGCAGGCGCGGGCGGTCGGGTTCGAGGTCATCGACGTCCAGTCGCTCCGACCGCACTACGCCCTGACGCTCGCAGCGTGGGTCGCCCGCCTGGAGCGCGGCTGGCCCGCGGCCATCGAGGTCGCGGGTGCCGAGGTCGCGCGGACCTGGCGGCTCTACATGGCGGCATCCCGTCTCGGCTTCGAGGAGGGGACGCTCGATGTCTGCCAGATGCTGCTGGCCAAGCCCGACGGAGGGCGCCCCGCTCGGCTGCCCCTGCGCCCATGGTGGTGGACGTCGTCACGCCGGCGCTCGACGGCCCTGCCCATCGCGGGCGACTGAGCGGTGCGGGCGGGTCCCGACCGGCCCGTCAGTCCCAGCCACCGAGCTCGGCGAGCGTCGGTGGGTCGGCGCCAGGCCGGGTGCACGTCACGGACGCCACCCGGATGGCGGCACGCGTCGCGGACTCGATGGCAGCAGGGTCGCCGAAGTCGTCCCGGCCGAGGCGGTGTGCCTGCCACCACGCGACGAGCGCACCCCCGAAGGCGTCCCCCGAGCCGACGGTATCGATGACGTCCACCGAAGGCACGGGGAGCGTCGTCGTCGCTCGATCGCGGGCAAGGATGTGGACGGCATGCGGGCCATCGGTGAGCACCACGACCGCCGGTCCCTGCTCGAGCATCGCGCGCGCCGCCCGCTGCGGGTCGGCGCCCGGTGCGAGGACCGCGAGGTCATCCGTGGTGACACGCACGATCGAGGCCCGCGCCGTGATACGCGCGATGCGCGACCGCCATGCCCCGAGGTCCGGCGTCGCCGATGGGCGGGCATTCGGGTCGAGCATGAGCCAGGTCGCCGGGGGCAATGACTCGACGAGCGTCTCGAGGCTGGTCGCGATGGGCTCGAACACGAGGCCCAGCGTCCCCAGGTGGAGTGCCCAGGGCGCCTGCTCCAGCGCCCGGAGCGCCATCCCGGTGGTCAGCTCCGGGGCGGCGGTGCCATCGACATAGAACCGGTAGCTGGCGGCGTTATGGGCATCGAGCTCCGCCATCGCGAGCGTGGACGGTGACTCGGTGCGTACCGTGAGCGTGGTCTCGACCTTGTCATCGACGAGCGCCTGGAATGACTGCTCCCCGAACCGGTCACGTGAGACGCAGCCCAGGAACGCCACGTGGCCACCCAGCCTGCCGATGGTGCGCGCCGTGTTGTAGGGTCCGCCGCCGACGGCCGCGCGCAGGCCACCCTGGGTGTCGAGGATGAGGTCCACGAGGCTCTCGCCCGCGACCACGACCGGGTCGGTCACGGCAGGGGGACGCCGGCCACCGCGAACCCCACGGCCATCGCAGCGGCACCGAGCGCCGGGTCATGGGTCGCGAACGTGAGGCCGGGCAGCTGCTCCCGGGCGAGCGACGCGCTCGCGAGGTGGATGGCATCGAGCGTGCCGAGCAGCGTCGGGAAGGGCTCGGTGGCCCGCACGAGCGATCTTGACCCGGTTCATGGCCATATCCAGCCATGGATGGGCCGGGGCCGTCAAGGACGCCCTGAGACCCGCCAACGTCGCCGCTAGACTCCCGGCGCGGAGCGGCTGCGCTCCGGGCCCGGGCGAGGACCGGCCTCGCACGGGCACCCGATGACCCCGTGAGCGGAGGCCCATCCTGATGTTCCACGCATTCCGGGCGATGCTCGGCGACCCTGAGACCAAGTGGATCGCGCTGGCGGCGACGAGCGTCATCGCCATCGGGACGGTGGCGTACATGCTCCTGGAGCACTGGACGGTCGTCGACTCGTTCTACTTCAGTGTGGTGACCCTCGCGACGGTCGGCTATGGCGATCTCCACCCGACCACCGAGCTGAGCCGGCTGTTCACGGTCGGCTACATCGTGACCGGCCTGGGCATCGTCGCTGCGTTCATCACGGAGCTTGCCAAGTACCGCGAGATGCCTCACCGCCCGGAGTCGGCTGGACGGCACAGGGAGTCGCGCGAGCCGGAGCGGGCGGAGTAGTCAGCCCGCCCGGGCCGCCTGGCGCGCGGCGATTCCCGCGAGGATGTAGGGCTGGACGATCATCACGGCCGCGACCGCGAGCACGATGAGGGCCGTCAGCTCCGCGTTCGCCTGGAGCATCACGACCGTCAGCAGGATGACCATGAAGGGCGCCTTGAACAGGACCATCAGGAAGCCTGCCATCACGCCGCCGATGAGCACCTGGAGGGGGATGCCCGGGAACAGGAGGCTGATGGCGAGCGCCACACAGGTCGACGCGAAGATCGCGGGGAATGTGGGGCCGCCCAGGAAGCCGCTCTTGAAGGCGACCGAGAGCAGGGCCAGCTTGACCAGCGCCATCAGCACCAGCGTTCCCGCGCCATAGCTCGCGGGATCGGCGACGACGGTCTGGATCTGGCTCTCGCCCGAGAACAGGACGATCGGCGCGACCATCCCCACGGCACTGAAGATGAGGCCCGCCACGAGCGCCCGCTCGACCTCGCGACCCGCGAAACGACCGAAGAATGCGCTCGAGACACGGAACATCAGACCCGCGATGAGGGCCAGCACCAGCCCCAGCAGCCCGAACAGGACGACGAGGATCACGTCCGTCGCGGCATACGTCGGCGCCGCTGCCAGGTGGAGGTAGTTCTCCAGCCCCGATGAGCCAGCCGCGAAGAAGATGAGGTACCCGATGGAGCCGCCGATGAGGTTCGCCGGCAGGGTCCGGGCGCGTGCCTCGGGGTCCTTGACCAGCTCCGAACCCAGCACGCCCGTGAACAGGGGGTTGGCCACGAGGCCGTTGAATGCCGATGCGAGGGTCGAGAACACCAGCTGCGAGCGGAGCTCGACCGGGATCGCGACCTTCTCGTTGTACATGGCCGCGATCTTGGATGCGATGCCCCCGATGCCACCCTCGGGACCGATGACCGCCCCCGAGAAGAGTGACACGAGGGCCATCACCACGTTCACAGGCAGCGACCGCCAGTCGATCCTCGTCACATCACCGGAGAGGCTGTCGAGCATCGATTCGTCGAGGCTGGTGGGCGCCCTCCGATACTTGACCAGCAGTCCCACGACGAGCGAGAACGGCAGGCAGATGACCGGGAACATCCAGGGGTTCGACCGTACGAAGTCGTTCTCCCAGAGCAGCTTGTTGAGCTGCTCATAGAAGATGAGCCAGGCGAGCACCGCGACCCCGCCCACCAGCGCGACCGCCACCACGTGGAGATAGGGGTGGACGCGCTGCGATGGTCCGACCGCGGGTGGCTCGACGGGGTCATCACCCGCTCCGGTCACCGATCGAAGCGAATCGGCGGTGTCGCTGCTCTGGCTGGTCAAGGCGTTCCTCTGTGGCGATGAGATCGCCAGTATCGGGGCTCGGCCGGTCGGCCGTGGTCTCCAGCGGCGCCACCCGCCACGCTGGCTCCGGCTCCCGTGGTGGCTGCCGCCCCCGCGGCTCCGGGGTCGCTGTCCGGGCGATGAGCAGCATCAGGATGACCATCGGTCCGAATACGATGGCCGCTCCGGCGAACATGAGCAGGGGCAGGACGCCCGGCTGGTCCGACATCGACTCGACTCCTCGCGATGATGGGGCGACGTCGCTCGTCACCCATCCACCTGGTAGTCGTGCGGAGCGAACCGGAATCGACGATCCCCGGATGTCCGTTCGTCGATTCCTGGCGCGGCCGTTCGACTACCTGTCGATGCGCCCGCATCACGACATGAAGAGGAGGTCCGATGCGCTACCTGTGTGCTGTCTACATCGACCCGGGGCTGTTCGACGCGATGAGCCCGGATGAGGCCGACCGGCTCGACGACGAGGCGATGGCCATGGACCAGGACCTCGAGCGGAGCGGCCACCTCATCCTGGCCCAGGCGCTCGAGCACCCTCGGACCGCAGTCACCCTCCGTCGCCGCGACGGCCGGCTGTCGATGACGGACGGGCCATTCGCCGAGACGCATGAGCACCTCGGCGGGTTCTTCTATATCGAGGCGCGTGACCTCAACGAGGCTATCGACATCGCCGCCCGGAGTCCGCTCACGCGGGTCGGGGCCGTCGAGGTGCGGCCGACGTTCGATGTGATGCAGAAGATCCGTGAGCGGCCGTCCCGTGATGGCTGACCAGCGCAGCGGCATCGCCGAGCGGATCGAGGCCCTCTATCGGACCGAATCGCGACGGGTGCTCGCCACGCTCATCCGGGTGCTGGGCGACTTCGACCTCGCGGAGGAGGCGCTCCAGGACGCGTTCGTCGCGGCCACCGAGCAGTGGCCACGCGACGGGGAGCCAGCCGATCCCCGGGCGTGGCTGGTCTCGACCGGGCGCTTCCGGGCCATCGACCACCTCCGCCGCCGCGCCCGATTCGACGCCGCGCTGGGGGAGCTCGCCGCGCGCCTGGACGATCGTGTCGACGAGCTCCGGAGCACGGATGCCGCGAGCGTCGAGGATGACCAGCTGCGGCTCATCTTCACCTGCTGCCACCCGGCCCTGCCGCCCGACGCGCAGGTGGCGATGGCGCTGCGCACCATCTGCGGCCTGACCACCGAGGAGATCGCGCGTGCCTTCCTGACCGGTACGCCGACGGTGGCCCAGCGCATCGTGCGGGCCAAGGCGCGTATCCGGGACCGGCGCATCCCGTACGAGGTGCCCTCCGGGCCGGACCTGCCGGCGCGCCTGGATGCGGTGCTGCACGTCATCTCCCTCGTCTACACCGAGGGATACGCGGCGTCAGCGGGTGCCGAGATGGTGCGCCAGCACCTCTCCGATGAGGCCATCCGGTTGGGTCGGCTGCTCGTGGACCAACTGCCCGACCCGGAGGCGCTCGGGCTGCTCGCCCTGATGCTGTTCGGCGACGCGCGTCGCGAGGCGCGTGTCTCGACCAGCGGTGACCTGGTGCTACTCGCGGACCAGGACCGATCCGCATGGGACGCTGGTCGCATCGAGGAGGCCTCGCGCTTCCTTGCCCGGGCGGTCGCCTCGGGCACCGTCGGGCCATTCGTGCTTCAGGCGGCCATCGCGGAGGCGCATACCACCGCGGCGATCGCGGCAGCCACGGACTGGGAGCGCATCGTCGGGCTCTATGACCTGCTGGTGGAGCTCGATCCTCCCCGGTGGTGGCCCTCAACCGGGCCGTGGCGGTCGCCATGCGGGACGGGCCAGCCGCCGGCCTGACGCTCATCGACCGCATCCTTGCGAGTGGCGAGCTGCGTGACTACCACCTCGCGCGCTCGGCGCAGGCGGACCTGCTGCGACGGTCGGGACAGACGACAGAGGCCCGGGCCGCCTACCAGGCAGCGCTCGGCCTGACGCTCCAGGACCCGGAACGCCGGTACCTGGAGGGTCGATTGCGGGAGCTCGGCCCGGAACCGGGCGATGCCGGCTGAGAGCGGCCCTCGACGGAGGTCCGCCTCGCGGCGGGCCTACGATGCGATGACCAGGTAGATGGCGACGGCGACGGCGCCCAGGATGATGGCGACGGCGAGCGCCACGTAGGTGACGATGGGCGACTCGAACGTCCCGTGGTCGATGTCGTGCTCCGTGCGCACGAAGTGCCAGGCGCCGACAAGGGCGGCGAGGGCGCCGCTGACGATGAGCAGCACGCCCACGATGGGACCAAGCGGCGACTCGCCCCGCCCGTCGAATGCGAATCGGTCGACGACGAAGCCGAGACCGACGAGCGCGAGTGCGGTCCGCTGCCAGGCGAGCATCGTCCGCTCATTGGCGAGATGGTCACGGACGGAGCCTTCGGGTCCTGAGGGTGGCGCCGCTTGCGAGGTCGGGGTGTCCATCGGCGCCCAGTCTACGACGCGCGAATCTATGTCCTGTGTTCGCGCACATATGACAAAATGCCGGCGGGAGGAGCACGGATGACACGACCCTGGACGGTGCGCGGCCTGGCCGAGGCGTATTGGGCTGCGGAGGAGCGGCGCGACGTGGACGCGATCATGGCGCTCTACGAACCGGACGCGAGCTACGAGGATGCCGGCGGCCGCGTCGAGGGGCTGGATGCGATCCGCGAGTGGTACGACCGCTCGGTGGCGACCTATCCGCGGCTGACCGTCGACATCCTGCGTGAGTACACGGACGGCGACGGCTCCGCCATCGAGTTCCATGCGACGCTCTGGGACCACGACGGGCGGGCCTTCGTCATCCGGGGCGTCAATGCGTTCCAGGTGCGCGATGGTCGCTTCACCTCGGTCCGGTCGTTCGAGGACCCGCTCACCCCGGTCGACGGCTGATGGCGCTCGAGCGCTTTGCGGGCAAGGTGGCACTGGTCACGGGTGCGACGAGTGGCATGGGCCAGGAGATCGCGATCCGACTGGCGTCCGAGGGGGCGGTCGTCGCGGTCAACCAGCGCCCAACGGGTGACCCGAGCCAGACACTCGCACGCATCGCGGCCATCGGCGGCGAGGCCTTCCCGGTCGTCGCTGACATGCGCGACCCGGGCCAGGTCCAGGCGATGGTCGACGAGACGGCCCGGCGCGCTGGGCGCCTTGACCTGCTGGTGAGCAATGCCGCCATCAACCCCATCGTGCGCTGGGATGAGACCACGCTCGAGTTGTGGGACGAGCTGAGCGAGACCAACCTGCGGGGCACCTGGCTGGTCACCACGGCGGCCGCCAAGGAGATGATCCACGAGGGCCACGGAGGCGCCATCGTGTGCATCAGCTCCATCTCGGCGCATGTCGGGGCACCCGGCCAGGTAGCGTATTGCGCGACCAAGGGCGGCATCTCGATGATGGCCAAGGCCCTTGGCACCGTATTTGGCGACCATGGCATCCGTATCAACGCGGTGGAGCCGGGCGCCATCGACACCCGGATGGCGGCGCCCCTGCTCGAGAGCCCCGCCGACCTTGCCTATTACCTGGAACGCATCGCGCTCCATCGGCTGGGCACGCCCGCGGACATCGCCGGGACCGTGGCGTTCCTGTTGTCGGACGATGCGGCCTACATCACCTCGGCGACGCTGCTCGTCGACGGTGGTTTCATCGTGAACGCCGAGCGCTAGATGCCCCGACCAGCCCGTCGCGGTGCCCATCGATGAGCCTCATCGGGGTCGACCTCGGGACGAGCGCCATCAAGGTCGGCGCCTACCGGATCGATGGCACGCCCCTGGCCCAGGCCCGTCAGGCCGTCCCGGGGACGCACCCGGCCCCCGGCCACTGGGAGGTGGACGTTCGTCACTCCCGGGACGCATTCCGGTCCTGCCTCTCGGCGGTGGCAGCAGATCCGGCACTGCGGCTCGATCCGCCGACGGCGCTCTCGTTCAGCTCGTCGGGTCGCGAGGTGTTCCCGGTGGCCGCCGATGGCACACCACTGGGTCCCTGCCTCATGACCGCCGACATGCGCGGCGACGAGGTCGCCGCGGTGACGGCCGCGCGCCGCTCCCCGGAGGAGTGGTTCCGGCTCACGGGTCACGTGCCACGCCGGATGGACCCGGTCAATCGGGCGCTCTGGTGGCTGGCCACCACGCCGCAGGTGACGGCCCGGACACGCTGGTTCATGAACTGGCACGAGTACTTCGCGCTCCTGCTCACGGGCAGACCCGTGGTCGACTGGAGCGACGCGGGCACCTGGGCGACCTACGACGTGGCGACCGGTGGCTGGTCACCAGCGCGCATCGCGGAGACCGGCATCGATGCCGGGTGGTTGCCCGACGTCCAGCCCAACGCGACCCCCATCGGGCGGATCCTGCCGTCGATCGCCGCCGATCTTGGGCTGCCACGGGACCTGCTCGTGGTCACCGGCGCCTACGACACGTACGCCGCATCGGTGGGATCGGCGGCCGTCGACCCGGGCGTGGTGTCGCTCTCCTGCGGCACGTGGCACTCCTGGAACATGGCCGTCGGGCCCGGCTGGCCGGTGGACCTCGTGCACCTCGGACTGAGCGTCTTCCCGCATCCCGGGCCGACCGGCTTCGGCATCCTCTCGACCGACCCCAACGGCATGAGCGTCGTGGACTGGGCGCGTGACCTGACCGGTCTATCGATCGCCGACCTCGACGCGGGCCTGGGCGCGAGCGGCCCCGGACCAGGGCACGTGTTCAGCGACGCCGCGTTCACGCCCCTGCCCCACGAGCCCGCCTCGGGCGGCATCGGCGCGACGTTCCAGGGCGTCACGCTCGCGACCACATCCGTCGACCTGGTCCGGGCGCTGCTCGAGGGCATCGCCATCCGCTTCGAGATCGCCCTGGCGCGCATCGCGGCACGCGGTATCGAAGCGCGAGTGATCCGCTCGACGGGTGGCGGCTCGCGATCCGCGTGGTGGCAGCAGCTGATGGCCGACCTCACCGGTCTGCCCGTGGAGGTCGTGGGCCAGGATGAGCCGGGCACGTTCGGCGCCGCCATCCTGGCCGGCGTCGGCAGCGGCGGGTACGACTCGGTCAGCGGGGCCTGTGAGCGCCTCGTGGCGGTGTCCCGGCGGTACGAGCCCGATCCCAGCCGCGGCGCCCGGTATGCCGACGCCCGGGCGCGGATGTCGACGATCCAGGAGAGCTGAGTGAGCCTGCGACCACCGAGCGCCCTCATCACCGATGCCACCGACCGGGTGCGTGACCTCTACGGCGCTGCCATCGGTCGCAGCAAGTACGAGGTCATCACCCCTGCGCTCATCGTGGAGCCAGCCAAGGTCCGCCAGAACCTGACCATGATGCAGGCGCGGCTGCCGGGTCTGCACGCCCGCCTGCGGGGCCACGTCAAGAACCACAAGAGCCCTCACATCGCACGGATGCAGCTGGAGCACGGTGCCTTCGGGCTGTGTGCCGCCACGGTCTGGGAGGCGATCGTCATGGTCCGTGCCGGGGCGGATGACGTGCTCATCGCGAACCAGCTGGTGACCCCCCAGAAGCGCCGCGCGGCCGCGCTCCTGGCACGGGAGGCGAACATCCTCGTCAACGTCGATGACGTGGCCGACGCCGAGGCATTGTCCGAGGCTGCCGTGAGGGCGGGCTCGACCATGGGTATCCTGGTGGAGGTCGACACCGGGATGCATCGCGCCGGGGTGGACGATCCCGACGAGGCGCTGCGGGTCGCCCGACGGGTGACGGAGCTGCCGGGTCTGCGCATGGACGGCCTCTCGGGCTACGAGGGCCACTGCTCCATGGAGATGGACCACGGCGCCCGGCATGCCAAGCAGGCGATCGCGATCGCGTACCTCGTCGAGGTCGCCGACCACCTCGCCGCGCATGGCATCGCGACCCCCATCCTCTCGGCCGCGGGGACGGCCACCGCATTCTGGACCGGCGCCGACCCCCGGATCACCGAGCTGCAGCTGGGCTCCTACGCGGCCATGGACGACTATCACTACCTCATGGAACCGTCCTTCATCAAGGCCACCTCCGCCGTGGTCACGGTCATCAGCCGTCGTCGCGACCGGATCGTGCTCAACCTGGGCAAGAAGACGTTCGGCTCGGCTGATGTCGGGGGCCTGCCGGCCTATCCCCGGATCGTGGGCCACGAACAGCTCGCACCCTATCGCTTCGACGAGGAGCACGCCATCTACGAGGCGACCGACAGCTGTCCCCTCCGGGTGGGCGATGTCGTGGACTTCCACCTGGGCTACACCCCGTTCGCGGTCAACTACTTCGACGCGTACCACGTGGTGGAGGACGGCATCGTCACCGACATCTGGCCCATCCTGCCGCGCGGGCCGATGGATCACGGCCTGCTGGCGATGCTCGAAGCGGAGGGCTGAGTCGATGCCGGACGTGTCGGCGGAGCTCGTGGTGGCCAGCTACTGGGTGGGTGTCCCCCCGGGCGGCGACATCGGCAAACGGGTACGGGACCTCGTGGGCACGGCCTCGACCGGTACCTGGGTGACGCTGCCGGGCGAGACCGCGCGCATCCAGGAGCGACACGGCGCGCAGGTGCTCGCGACACGGCCCATGACCGACCTCGAGGCGGCGGCGGGACCACCGGACATGGCCAGCTGGGTGGTGGAGATCGGCTACCCGGCCCACAACTTCGATGGCCAGCTGCCGCTGCTGCTCGCGACCATCGTGGGTGAGGCGGCGGCGCAGGGTCCGCTGCGGCTCATCGACCTGGCACTGCCGCCGTCGTTCATCGCCGCCTTCCGCGGCCCCCGTCTGGGACTGGCCGGCATCCGGGCGCGGCTCGATGTCCCGGATCGTCCGCTCCTGGTCACGATGATGAAGCCGGCGCTCGGCCTCTCCCCCGACGAGAGCGGCCGCATCTTCCGGGACCTGGCGCTGGGCGGTGTCGACGCGGTCAAGGACGATGAGGTCCTCGTCGCCCATCCGTGGAGCACCATCGTCGACCGGGTGCGCGCCCACGAGCGCGCCGCAGCCGAGGTGTTCGAGGTCACGGGTCATCGGACGCTCTCCTTCGTGAACGTCACGGACCGGCCCGACCGGATGCTCACCAACGCCCGGCGCGCCGTCGAGGCGGGCGCCAGCGGGCTGCTCGTCGACTTCGTCGCGGTGGGGGTGTCGGCACTCGGGATGCTCGCCGAGGACCCTGGGCTCGATGTGCCGGTCATGGGCCACTTCGCGTTCGGGGATGCGATCACCGGGTCACCCACCGGGGGCGTCGCCGGGCACCTCCTGCTGGGCCTGCTGCCGCGCCTCGCCGGGGCGGACCTGGTCGTCTATCCCGCGCCGTACGGCAGCCTGCGTATCGACCCGGCGGTGTACCGGCGGGTGGCCCGAACGCTCACCGGTCCCATCGATGGCATCGCCGCCGCGCTTCCGGTACCCGGCGGCGGGCTCCATGCCGGGATGGTGCCGCAGCTCGTGGCCGACCTTGGCCACGACGTCGCGGTCGGCGCCGGCGGCGCGGTGCACGGCCACCCGATGGGCGCCGTCGCCGGGGCGATGGCCATCCGTCAGGCCATCGATGCCGTCATGGCCGGCGAGCCGCTCGCCGAGGCCGCGGCGCAGCACCCCGAGCTCGCGGCGTCGCTCAGGGCGTGGCCGGAGCTCTGAGGGGCAGCGGCGTGTGCACGATCGCCGCGAAGCGCCGCGGGTCGAGCCCGGCCCGACCCACGAACAGGCCGTCGACGCAGGGCTGCCGCAACAGCACTTCCGCTACCGAGGTGTCGACGCTGCCGCCATAGATGACGCGCACCCGGGTCCGCGGGAAGCCGCGTTGCCGGAGCCACGCGTGGATCCCCTGGTGGACCTCCGCGGTCACCTCGGGGGATGCGGCCGCCATCCCCTGGCCGATGGCCCAGCTGGGCTCGTAGGCGACCACGATCTCGGGTGGGTCGGACGCGTCGAGCCCGGACGTGGCCCGTTCCAGGTCGGCGAGGACGATATCGAGGGCCGCCGGCGGTCCCACCGGCTGCTGCTCGCCGACGCAGATGATGGGCACCATGGCGAGACGCGCGACCGCCATGACCTTGGCTCCCACCAGGTCGTAGCTCTCCCCGTGGTCGCGTCGCCGCTCCGTGTGCCCGACCATCACGAACCGGCAGCCGAGGTCCGCGAGCATCGCGGCGGACACGTCACCGGTATGCGGGCCGGGCTCGTCCGGGTGGACGTCCTGGGCGCCCCAGGCGACATTGCTGCCGCGCAACCGGTCGCGTGCCGCCTGGAGCGCGGGATACGCAGGCAGCACGAAGATGTCCCGGTCGTCGACGTCCGCGACCAGCTCCCGGAAGGTGTCCAGGTAGCTGGCCGCCTCGGTGGGCGTGAGATGCATCTTCCAGTTCACGCCCACCATCGGCCGTGGGCCGGCCGTCGGTGGCATCAGCCCGGCAGGCACGCGACGAGGTCGTCGAGCGTCAGATACGCCCCCGGTCGGGCGGCACTCCGGTTCTCGAGCACCCGGATCGGCGGCAGGCCTGGGTCCCCCAGGGAGTCGACGACGAGCGCCGCATCCGGGAACGGTTCCTCGGCGGTGTAGGCGTTGACGGTCACGAGACAGGCGAGTGAGGCTGCTGCGGCCGCCTGTGCGCCGTTCGCGGAGTCCTCGATGACGAGCGTCTCGCCTGCCGAGACCCCCAGCCACTCCAGGGCGAGCAGGTAGATGTCCGGGGCGGGCTTCTTGTGGGCCACCACGTCACCCGCAAGGATGGCGCTGAACCGGGCGGCATCCGCTCCTGCCACGCGCTCCAGGATCGCCCGCACCGACGCCTCTGCCGAGGTGGAGGCCACGGCCAGGGTCCAGCCGGACGCCAGCGCGGCGTGGATGATGCGACGGATGCCCGGTCGAGCTGCGATGGCGCCGCTCGCCACCATCGCCGTGAAGATGGCCGTCTTGCGGGCATGCCACTGCGCCAGTGCGTCCCGCTGCCCCTCGGCATCCGTCGGCAGCCCGGCCTCCGCGATGAACTCCGGGGTCAGCAACGAGGCCATCCGCTCCTTGCCACCGCCGATGCGCAGCCGCCGACCGTATTCCTCCTCCGACCACTGGACCGGCAGGCCGAACTCCCGGAACGTCTGGTTGAACGCCGGCAGGTGGCCGTACCGTTCCGTGTCGGCGAGGACGCCGTCGCAGTCGAAGACGAGCGTCGTCACGGGCGGGTCACCATGCCTGCCCGGCACTGCCGAACATCGCGATGTGCTCGCTTGCCATGCGCATGACCTCCGCGCGGACATGGTGCAGCAGCTGGGGCGGATCGTAGTTGCCGGGATGCGCAGCGATCCAGTCCCGGTTGGCGTCGATGTAGCGGACCTTGAGGGCGGTCGAGATGTTCACCTTCGCGCAGCCGCGCCCGATGAGGTCCGTGAACTGCGCCTGCGTGAGCCCGCTGCCCCCGTGGAGCGCGATGGGGATACGTTCCTGGGCCACGATGGCCGAGACCCGTTCCGCATCCAGCCGTGGCTCCGAGTGATAGACGCCATGGGCATTGCCGATGGCCGGCGCGAAGCAGTCGATGCCCGTGAAGCGGATGAAGTCGAGCGCGACATCGAGGGCCTGTGCCTCGCTCGGCTCGTCGGAGCCGATGCCGTCCTCGACGCCCCGGATGGGTTCGATCTCGCCTTCCACGGCGGCACCCAACGCATGGGCCTCGGCCACGATCTCGGCGCAGGCCGCGCGGTTGTCGGCGACGCTCATGCGCGAGCCATCGAACAGGACTGACTGCCAGCCCTGTGCGAGGCAGGCCGTGATGAGCGCCCGGTCCGGGCAATGGTCGAGATGGAGCGCCACGGGCACCGGCACGTCGCGGGCCATCTCCTGGAACATCGTGAACAGGACCCGGAGGCCGACCGACTGGACGGTCTTGACCGACGTCTGGACGATGAGGGGCGCCTCCGCCTCGGTCGCCGCCGCGAGCACGGCCTCCATGGTCAGATCATTGACGATGTTGATGGCCGCCACGCCGTAGCCGTGGTCCAGGGCGTGCTGCAGGATCTGGGAGGTTGGCCGGACCGGCATCGGTGCTGCTCCAGGGCTGAGGCTGGCCGCTGCGGGACGGATGCCCGCGGGTGCGACGAGTACTCCACAGAATACCCTGCTACTCCAAGGAATGCCAAGCCGTGCCACGCTTGACGAGCCCAAGTCACGCGCGCATCATGCGCCAGATGCCAACATGACCCCACACCGTTGGGGGAGCGCACCCGTGGGAATGCGTGGTGAGCCGGCAGCAGCTGGAGTCTGCACGTTGGAGATCCCCACCGCCTCCGTGGCGGCCATGTACGAGACCGCCCTGACCATCCGGCTGTTCGAGCAGCGCGCCATCGAGCAGTATCGCGTCGGCAACATCCGGGGCTACCTCCATCCCTACCTGGGCGAGGAGGGCATCGCCGTCGGCGCCGTGGCCGCCCTGCGGCCCTCGGACTACATCGTGAGCACCCATCGTGGCCATGGCCACGCCATCGCCAAAGGCCACGAGCCGCGGCTGATGATGGCCGAGCTGCTGGGCCGCGCGACCGGCTACTGCCGGGGTCGCGGCGGCTCGATGCACGTGTCCAGCCTCGCCCTCCGGAACCTCGGCGCCAACGGCGTGGTCGCCGGCGGCATGCCGCTCGCGGTCGGCGCCGCGTTCGCGATCCGGCTCAAGGGCGAGTCGGACATCGTGGTCTCGTTCTGCAGCGACGGCGCGTCCGCGAACGGTGCCTTCCATGAGGCGCTCAACCTCGCCGCGATCTATCACCTGCCGGTCGTGTTCGTGCTCGAGAACAACCACTACGCGGTGTCGACGCCCATCCGGGATTCGGCGCTCGTGGAGGACCTCTCGGAGCGTGCGGCCGGTTACGGGATGCCCGGCGTCACGGTCGACGGCAACGACGCGGTGCTGGTCCTGGAGGCGATGACCACGGCAGTCGCCCGTGCCCGTGCCGGGGAGGGACCGACGCTCATCGAGTGCAAGACCTTCCGGCACGGCGGCCACCACGTGAACGACCCGGGGCTGTACCTGCCCAAGGAGGAGCTGGAGCGCTGGCGTGCCCACGACCCGGTGGATGTGCTCCGCACGCGGCTCGTCGAGGGTGGCATGAGCGAGGCCGACATCGAGGCCATCGACCGCCACGTGGAGGCGGTCATGGACGAGGCGGTCGAGTTCGCCGAGGAGAGCCCGCAGCCGGACGTCGAGGAGTTCCTCGCCGAGATCGCGACGTACTAGCCACCCATCACCCGAGACATCGGAGACAGGAACGACCCGTGGCCAAGATCAGGTATCGAGACGGACTCCGGCTCGCGCTCACGGAAGAGATGACCCGCGACCCGCTCGTGTTCGTGATGGGGGAGGGCATCGCCGAGCGTGGTGGCTCGTTCAAGGTGACCGAGGGCCTGCTCACCCAGTTCGGCCCGGGCCGGGTCATCGACACGCCCCTGAGCGAGGCGGGCTTCACGGGCATGGGTGCCGGTGCTGCCATCGCGGGCGCCAGGCCGGTCATCGAGATCCTGTTCATCGACTTCCTGCTCCAGGCGATGGACCAGGTCGTCAACCAGGCCGCCAAGTACCGCTTCATGTCCGGTGGCCAGGGCACCGTGCCGGTCGTCTTCCGCACCCAGGGCGGCGCGGGCGAGTCCCTCGCCGGGCAGCACTCCCAGAGCCTCGAGGCGATGTTCTACCACGTACCCGGGCTCCAGGTCGTCATGCCCTCGACCCCCTACGACGCCAAGGGGCTGCTCAAGTCGGCCATCCGGAGCGACCAGCCGGTGGTGTTCATCGAGCACAAGCTGCTGTACATGACCGAGGGCGAGGTGCCCGATGAGGAGTACCTCGTGCCGCTCGGTGTCGCGGACATCAAGCGCACGGGCACCGACGTGACGGTGGTGACGTACTCCCTCATGACACTCCGCTGTCTCGACGCTGCAGAACGGCTCGCGGAGGAGGGCATCAGCGTCGAGGTCGTCGACCTCCGGACGCCGTCAGCCCGATGGATATGCCCACCGTCCTCGCCTCGGTCCGCAGGACCCATCGGCTGGTCGTGGTCCACGAAGCCATCAAGCGGGGTGGCATCGGTGGCGACATCGCCGCCACGGTCGCGGAGGAGGCATTCGACAGCCTCGTGGGGCCGATCGTGCGAGTGGCTGGCAGGAACACCACCATCCCCTTCAACATGGGCCTGCAGCGCGCGGCCATCCCGTCCGTGGATGACATCGTGGCCGGCATCCGGACAGCGGTCCGCGGCTCGGCGGTCGAGGTCCACTGACCGCTCAGGCTCATCACGTCCCCGAACCACGCAGCCGGAGATCCACCGATGGCCGTCAAGAAGATCGTGATGCCGCAGGCCGGCCAGGACCTGGAGGTCGGCATGGTCCGCGAATGGCTCAAGCAGGTGGGTGACCCCGTGAAGAAGGGCGAGCCCATCGTGATCGTGGAGACCGAGAAGATCTCGCTGGACGTGGTCTCGCCGGCTGACGGGTTCCTGCGCCAGATCATCGCGCCTGCCGGCACCGAGGCGGCCATCTTCTCGGTCATCGGCATCGTCGCGGACGAGGACGAGCCCATCCCGTGACGGCCCAGGAGCCGAGCGCCCCCAGAGGAGGACATCCGGCCGCTGTCGACCATCCGGAAGGTCGTGGCCCGGAAGATGACCCAGGCCGCCACCACCATCCCGGCCGTGACGCTCCACCGGGACGCGTCCTTCGGTCGGCTGCTCGACGAGCGGCTGGACCTGGGCGCGACGAGCGGTCATCGGCTGACGCTGGACGCGATCCTCGCCGCCATCGTGGGTCGGGCGCTCGCCGCACATGACCCGCTCAACGGCTCCTGGGTCGAGACGCCCCCGGCGGTCCTCGTGCACCCCGATCGGAACGTGGCCATCGCGGTCGACACGCCCATGGGCCTCGTGGCCGTGGTGCTCCGCTCGGCCGACACGCGCACGCCCGAGGACCTCCACGGGCAGCTGGGCGAGATGGTGGCGCGTGCCCGGGCCGGACGAGTCCAGCCCGATGACGTCAGTGGTGCCACGTTCACCATCACCAACCTCGGCGGCCTGGGCATCGACGCGTTCACGCCCATCATCACGCCACCCCAGGCGGCGGTCCTGGGCGTCGGCGCCGCCCGGAGCGACGACCGCCGCTCCGCGACGCTCTCGCTGACCTTCGATCACCGGATCGCCGACGGCGCGGACGCGGCACGGTTCCTGGCCGACGTCGTGGCCGGCATCGAGGCGGGCATCCCCACCACCTGACCCATCGAGGCGCCACACGCTGCCCACATCCACGACACCGACGACCGTCGTCGGCGGTCTCGGCGTGCGCCGTGGTTGCCCTCGTCGCGCCGCCGGCCGGATGGTAGGATAGTTTGCGAACACAGAACATAAGCATGTGGCGCATGGCGACTGGAGGCTCGGCGGTCGGTGCACGACGTGGTGGCGGGGCGTGAGGGAGTCCGGCTGCGGCTGCCGCTGGCACGTGTCACGACGCCGGCGCTGCTCGTCGACCTGGATGTCTTCGATGCCAATGTGGCCGCCATGGACGCGCTCCTGGGCGGCACGACCAAGGTGCTCCGACCGCATGTGAAGACGCATCGCACCCCGGCGCTCGCCTTGCGGCAGGCAACGGCCACCACCCGGGGCATCACCTGCTCCACCGTCGGCGAGGCAGAGGTGATGGTGCGGGCCGGCATCGGCGACGTGCTCATCGCCAACGAGGTGGTGGACCCGGCCAAGCTCGACCGGCTGGTCGAGCTGGCGGAGCGATCGTCCATCACCGTTGCGGTCGATGCCCAGGCGGCGGTCGAGCTGCTGTCGCGTGCGGCTGCCCGCGCGGCGGTGACCATCAAGGTGCTCATCGATGTCGACGTGCTCATCCATCGCTGCGGTGTGGCGTCTCCGGCCGAGGCACTCAGCCTCGCTCGCACGGTCACGGCGAGCCCCGGTCTGGAGCTCGACGGGATCATGGGCTACGAGGGCCGCATCCGGCCCGGCGTGCCCGACCGGGCCGCCCGCATCGCCGCGGCATACCAGACGCTCGCGCGCACTCGCCAGGTGCTCCAGGACGCCGGCCTGCCGGTGTGGACGGTCTCCGCGTCGGGCACCGCGACACTCCCGGAGGCGCTCGCCGAACCGGTCATCACCGAGCTCCAGTCGGGCGTCTATGCCGTCATGGAACCGGAGCTGACCGGCATGGGCCTGCCGTTCCACTGCGCCGCGGCGGTCCGGGGCACGGTCATCAGCAGCCATCCCGACCGCGCGGTGCTGGACATCGGCCGGCGGAGCATCGGCATGGAGTACGGCCCTCCCATCCCGGTCGACCTTGACGTCCGCCAGGTCGTCGTCAGCGACGAGCACACCAGCCTCTGGACCGTTGGTCCGCCACTACCGCTCGGCAGCCAGGTGGACCTCATACCGGGCCAGGTGCGCACGACCTTCAACCTCCACGAGGAGGTCATCGGGGTCAGCGGAGGCGATATCGTGGCGACCTGGCCGGTCGCGGCCCGTGGCGCATCCCGGTGAGCCGATCGGCGGCCGGGACGACGGCGGGCCGCTGACCAGCAGTCCCCAAGCCAGCTGCAGGAGGACCGGGTCGGATGAGTCCCTCGACGACGCGCGTGGATGTGGCCGAGTTCGAGCGCATCTTCGCGTTCGTGCGCAACTGGGGCCGCTGGGGTCCCGATGACCAGCTGGGGACGCTCAACTACCTGACGCCCGGGGCGGTGGTCGCGGCGGCGGGGCTGGTCCGGAGCGGGCGACATGTCTCGATGTCGCTGCCCATCAACACGGTCGCTGGACCGGACAACCCGAACCCGGCCATCCATCACGTCATCCAGGGCCACGACATCGACATCGGCTCGGGTGGCGTCCGCTTTGGGTTCGATTTCCTGGGTATCGCGTTCCACGGCGACTGCCACAGCCACATGGATGCCATGTGCCACCTCTCCTGGCAGGGCCAGACGTACAACGGCAAGCCCGCGCTGGAGGTGCTCACGACGCGCGGCGCCACGTCCCTGGACGTGGACGCGTACTCGACCGGGCTGGTCGGTCGCGGTGTGCTGTTCGACATCCCGCGGTTCCGGGGCGTGGAGTGGCTGGAACCTGGCGACGCGGTCACTCGGGCAGAGCTCGAGGCCTATGAGGTGGCCATGGACCTGGAGGTCCGCGAGGGTGACATCTTCATCTTCCGGACCGGCCACCATCGGCGGCGGCTGGCTCTCGGGCCGTGGGACAACAGTGCTGCCGGCGAGGGCAAGGCCGGTCTCCACGTGGACACCATCCGCTGGATGCACGAGCGCCGGATCAGCGCCTTCCTGCCGGATGGGGACGGCGAGACGGTGCCCGGCAGCGTCGACGGCATCGCCTATCCCATCCATCCGCTCCAGCTGGTGGCCATGGGCATGCTCACCGCCGACAGCCTCCAGCTCGAGGACGTCGCGGAGGCCTGCCAGGCCGAAGGGCGCCTGGAGTTCATGGTCGTGGGCCTGCCACTCCGGATCGTGGGCGGCACGGGCTCGCCCTGGAATCCAGTCGCCATCTTTTGAGTGGGCGGTGAGTCAGAGGATGGAGGGCCGGGTCGCGAACGGTTGACAGTCGAGGTCACCGGGTGGGTATACTCGCCTCCGTTCGTCGTTCGGAAACGAGTAACGATCCCCGGCGACGGCCCGCGTGCTGCCACCCAGTCGTGGCACGGTTCCCCGATCCGACGTCCGTCGCCCCCGATGGGCCGGTCGTCCAACCGAGTAGGAGGAGCTCACATGAGGCAGAAGCGGATGCTGGCCGCGGGGGCCATGGCACTGGTCCTGGCGTCAGCCAGCGGCACGGTCGCCCAGTCGCCTGCGGCCGGAGAGCCGGAGGCGTGGACCAAGAGTGATGTCCTGGCGGGCTTCGATCCGCTCAGCGTGGACCTGAAGGGTTCCACGCCCGGACCCAACGGTGAGCAGTCGGTGAACGCCGCTGACATCGCCGATCCCACGCCCGAGTGCCTGGCGCAGGTCAAGGGCCTCAAGCTCGCCTTCCTCAACGGACTCGCGGGCAACACCTGGATGGGTGCCATCGAGGCTGGCGTTCGCGCCAAGGCTGCGGAGTACGGCATCGACGTGGTCGCCACGGCGACCTCGAACTTCGACCCCGCCCAGGAGGCGACGGCCGTCGAGACGCTCATGGCCAGCAAGCCCGACATCCTGGTGACCATCCCGGTCGACCCCACCGCGGGCGCCGCGAACTACAAGCCGGCGCTGGACGCGGGCACCACGCTCGTGTTCTATGACAACCCGGTCGACGGCTGGACCGGCGGCAAGGAGTACGTCGCGATCGTCACGGGCGACCACTACCGGATGGGCAAGGACGCGGCCGACCTGCTCGCGCAGGCGATCGGCGAGACCGGCACCTACGGCTTCATCCAGCTCGATGTCCCGTTCTACAACTCCAACAACCGCGAGAAGGGCTTCCTGGCCGAGATGGCACAGGCGCACCCGGGTCTCAAGAACGTGGCCTGGGCGGGCTTCACCGCGGACACCACCGTCGGCCCCGATACGGACGCGATGCTGCTCCAGCACCCCGACCTCGACGGCATCTATGTCTCCTACAGCGGTGGCCCGGCCACGGCGGTGCTCGCATCGCTTGCGTCGGCCAGCAACACCACGACCAAGGTCGTGACCCACGACCTGGACGCGGCCAATGACGTGATCATGGCCACGGCCGGCAGCAACTACGCGGGTACCGCCATCGAGCACACCTACGACGAGGGTGCCAACACCGTGAAGATGGCCGCGCTCTCCCGCTGCGGCGTGGAGGTCCCGCCGTTCATCGTGGTGCCCGCGATGGCCGTCAACCGGGACAACCTGGCCCAGGCGTGGCAGGAAGCCTTCCATGCGGATCCGCCCGCAGAGGTCACGGCAGCGCTCGGCAAGTAATCACCCCCGGCCTCATCGGTTCGTCCGTGCGCGCGAGCATCCGTCTCGCGCGCACGTTCGTGTCGGCATGATCGGATAGCCAATGACCAGCGATGTGGCGGCCACGACACCGTCCGCCGGCAAGCGCCGGATGCCCACGCGAGTCCCGCGCGGGGCGATCGTCTACCTTGGATTCCTGCTCATCCTGGTCGTGTTCTCGATCACGCTCCGCGACAGCGGGTTCCTGACCCTCGACAACTTCCTCAACATCCTGCGCCAGACGGCGTTCGTGTCGATCATGGCGTTCGGCATGACGTTCGCACTGTCGGCGGGCGAGATCGACCTGTCCATCGGCCAGGTCGTCGCGCTCAGTGCCATGGTCGCGGCTGTCCTGCTGCGGGACACCAACATGTTCATCGCGGTGCCGGCGGCGCTCGGCATCGGCATCGTCGTGGGCCTCGCCAACGGCGTCCTGACCACGCGCCTGCGGGTGCCCTCGTTCCTCATCACCCTGGGCATGGCAGGCATCATCGGCGGCCTATCGCGGCTCATCACCGAGACCCGGCCGGTGCCCGTCCTGGACGACGCGTTCACGGAGATCTTCGGTTCGGGCGACCTTGGTCCCGTCCCCTCGCTCCTGGTGTGGACGCTCGGCGCGCTGCTCGTGTCGCACGTGGTGTACCGCAAGACCACCTTCGGCCGGGAGCTGCTCGCCACCGGTGGCAATCGGGTCGCAGCCCGCTACTCGGGCATCGATACCAACCGCATCCGGATCGCCTCGCTCGTCATCTGCTCGTTCATGGCCAGCCTCGCTGGCCTGCTGTACGTCGGCCGGCTCCACAGCGCCCGCTACACGCTCGGAGAGTCCGACCTGCTCACGGTCATCGCGGCGGCCGTCATCGGCGGCACCAGCATGTCGGGTGGCCGGGGATCGATGGTCGGCGCCCTGGTCGGGTCGCTCGTCATGGGCGTGCTCAACAACGGGCTCATCCTCATGGGCCTGTCGGTGACCGAGCAGATGATCGCCCGAGGGCTGATCATCATCGTGGCGGTCGCGCTCAGCTTGCGCGAAGCCCCGGAGGCCTGAGCCGATGACGGCCGAGACGACCGCCGTTGCCGCCGCGGACGCCCGGCCCGTCGCCTTGGCGGCACGCGGTATCCGCAAGTCATTCGGCGGCGTCGAGGTGCTCCATGGCGTCGACTTCACGCTCCGGCGGGGACAGGTCCACGGGCTCGTGGGCCAGAACGGCGCGGGCAAGTCGACCCTGGTCAAGATCATCGACGGCGCCTACTCGGCGGACGACGGCACGATCGAGGTCGATGGCGCGGCCATGGCCGATGGGCAGGGCGCACCACACCGGCGTGACATCGCGATGGTGTTCCAGGAGTTCAGCCTCATCCCCCAGATGACGGTGGGCCAGAACATCCTGCTCACCCGTGAGCCGCGGGGCCGGCTCGGGCTCATCGACGACCGGGCGCTGGAGCGTCAGGCGACGGTCGCGCTCGGTCGGGTGGGGGCCGACATCGATCCGGGCCGGTTGGTGGAGGAGCTGCCCGTGGGCGCCCGTCAGCTGGTGGAGATCGCCAAGGCCATCTCACGCGCGGCGAGCATCCTCATCCTCGACGAGCCCACCGCGTCGCTCGCAGCGGCCGAGAGCCGGACCCTCATGACCGCCGTCCGACGCCTGATCGCGGAAGGCATCGCGGTCGTCTACATCTCGCACCACCTCAACGAGATCATGGACATCTGCGACCAGGTGACGGTGCTTCGGGATGGCGCGGTGACGCTCTCCGCACCGACCTCCGGGACCAGCCTCTCGGCCGTCATCGAGAGCATGCTCGGGCGCTCGCTCGAGAGCGCCCTCGCCTATCACGACCATGAGGTCGACCGGACGGGCGTGCCCCTCCTGCGGGTGGCGGGGCTCACCAACAGCCGCCTGCGGGACGTCTCGTTCGACCTCTTCCGGGGTGAGATCGTCGGCGTCGCCGGCCTCCTGGGCAGCGGCCGGAGCGAGCTCATGCGCGCCATCTTCGGCATCGACCGCCTGGACGCGGGCGTCATCGAGGTCGACGGGCACCCGGTGCGGCTGCGGGGTCCGCGGGACGCGCTGGATGCGGGCATCGCGCTAGTGCCCGAGGATCGTGCCCGGGCCGGCCTGGTGCGCGAGCATTCGGTCGCCCAGAACGCGCTCATGGCCGCGTGGCGCCAGTTCGCCCGCAACGGGCTCGTCGATGACGGCTCCGCGCGTCGATCGGTGGCCGGGTTCGTGGAACGGCTGAACATCCGCACCACGGGCATCGACCAGGCCGTCAAGGACCTCTCGGGCGGCAACCAGCAGAAGGTGGTGGTCGCCAAGAACCTGTCCATCGAGCCGCGGGTGCTGCTGCTCGACGACCCGACCGTCGGCGTCGATGTGGGTTCCAAGCGCGAGATCCTGATGCAGACCCGGACGCTTGCGTCGGCGGGCAACGGCATCGTGCTCGTCTCCTCGGAGCTGGAGGAGCTGAGCGGTGTGGCGGATCGCGTGCTCGTCATCCGGGACGGCGCCGTCGTGCGCATCCTCGACCGGTCACAGGGGGACGATCTATCCGAGGAAGCCCTCTCCCGCGCCGTCCAGGAGGAGGATGTCAGCTAGCCAGCCAGATGCAGCATCGATCGATGACACCAGTCACAGACACACGGAGGGACCGCTCGCGATGACCAGCCCCATGGATGCGCTCCGACCCGGCACCGCCCCGGTGCGCTCGTACGAGACCCACTTCGCCCAGGATGAGACGCCCATCTCCGAGGGTGGCATGTGGCTCAACGCCCGGACCGATGGCATCGACTGGTGCGACGTCGTCACGCAGGGTGGCGTGGCCTTCGGCGAGGTCACCCGTCCCGGCGAAGCGGAGCGGCGCGCCGAGCAGGGCAACCTCGAGGACGCGGATGCGGCCCCGGTGGGCATCTACGACGACCCCACCGCGGTGCTCACCGGCGATTGGGGGAAGGACCAGTTCGTGCAGGCCCGGGTGTTCAGCCGAACCAGACGAACCAGTATTTCCAGGAGGTGGAGATCCGGCTCCGCACGACCATCACGCCCCACAGCATCACCGGCTACGAGGTCTTCTGGCGCTGCCTGAAGACCGAGGAGGCCTATGCCGAGATCGTCCGCTGGGACGGTGCCATCGGCCGCTGGAAGTCGCTCACACGCAAGGTCGGCCCCGAGTTCGGCGTCAAGGATGGCGACCTGGTGGAGGCATGCATGGTGGGCAACGAGATCCGGGGCTACATCAATGGCGTCCTCGTCACCACCGCGACCGATGACACGTACCAGGATGGCGCGCCCGGCGTCGGCTACAACTTCGGGGTCGGCGACACCAATGTCGACCACGGATTCAGGTACTTCCAGGCCGACACCTACGACTGAGCGGGAGCTGCGCGCGAGGGTCGGCCGCGGCAGCGGCAGCGGCTAGTATCACGGCCATGTTGGACGATCGCGAACGCTGGCCGTCACGGCCCGTGGCGGACATCGTGCCGGCGCTGGCGCGCGAGATGCTGCTGGCGCCCGACCCGCCATCACGGCTGGCGACCGTCCGGGAGCTCGCCGTCCGGCATCGTGCGAGCCTGTCATCGATCCACACGGCGATGGGTCGGCTGCGGGACACGGGCGCCATCACCATCGAGACCCGGGGGCCGCTCGGTGCGTTCCTCATCAGCCGGTCCATCGGTCGTCTCTGGGACGCCGCCGAGGGCGGCCCGCTCGTCATCGCCCTGCCGCTCGCCTCGTCGCCCCGCTACGAGGCGCTCGCGACCGCCATCAAGGCCGGTCTCACGCACGCCGGCCTGGAGGTCTTCCTCATCTTCGTGCGCGGCTCGCGACAGCGGCTCCAGGCGGTCCGTGAGGGCCGCTGCAACCTGGCGGTGATGTCCGCCTTCGCGGCGGACGAGCTGTGTGGACCCGACGACGCCGTGGTCCAGGAGCTGTGGTCGCATTCCTACAACACGGGCCATCTCGTGTTCTACACGGCGCGTGCGGCGACGGCACATCCGTTGCGGGTGCTGGTCGACCGTCACTCCGCGGACCAGCAGCTGCTCACGGCGCTCGAGTTCACCGGCGAAGGGGTGACGATGCAGCCGGCGATGACGGCCCAGATCGCCCGGATGCTCGCGGATGGCCGGGGTGACGCAGCCATCTGGACCGCGGATGAGATGCTCGTGAACCGGCCGGATGGCGTCCTCGACCGACCGCTGTCGCCGGCGGTCACGGCACGCATCGGTGATCGCGACACGCGGGCCGTCCTGGTCGGCCCTGCCGCGGACGCGGACGTGCTGCGGGCGACGACATCGGTGCTCGCGCGGCCCGAGGTGGAGCTCATCCAGGGCGATGTGATCGCGGGCCGGGTGGCGCCCGAGTACTGAGGGCCCCGCTCAGTCGTCCGCTGGCGCCTCGTCGGTGTCCTCGGTGCGGGTCACGCCCACGGGCTCCGCGATGATGAGCTCGATGCCCAGGTCACGGATCGCATCCGCCTCCGCCGGGTCGATGCCCGGCGTGCTGACGATCCTGTGGACGGCGTCGATGTTGGCGATGCGCACCAGCGAGGCGCGACCGAACTTGGAGTGGTCGGCGAGCAGGATGACCTCCGTCGCGGCGGCGATCATCGCCCGCTTCGCCTCGACCTCCTCGAAGCTGGGATAGGTCAGCCCCGCCTTGACCGAGACGCTGTGGGTGGCCAGGAACGCCTGGTCGACATGGATCTCGCGCAGGGTGGCCGCGGTCAGCTCGCCACTCGCGCCGAACGTCTGGGGCCGGATGACGCCACCGGTCATGACCACGGTCGTGGCGGGGTTGCCCACGAGCTCGACCGCGTTCGTGACCGCGGTCGTGACCACGATGAGGTTCCTGCGGCCCCGCAGGGCGCGGGCCAGGGCCAGGGTCGTGGTGCCCGAGTCGAGGATGACGGAGCTGCCGTCTGCGACGAGCTCGGCGGCGCGCTTGCCGATGGCCAGCTTCTCCGAGGCGTGCTCGCGGAGCCGCTGGGCGGTGCTCGCCTCCTCCGGCGTCCGAGCCGCGACCGCGCCACCTCGCGACCGACGCACGAGGCCCATCTCCGACAGGCGCAGCAGGTCACGCCGGATGGTCTCGTCGGTCACCCCCAGCATCTCCACCAGGTCGCTGCCCCGGACGCTGCCACGCTCGCTGACGAGGTCGGCGATCATGTGGAGCCGATCGGCGGGCAGCAGCTGCGAGCGTGGGGGCACGTGGGATCCCTTCCGGGCGCGATCCGGGTGTCGCGATGGGCCGAGTGTAGCGTTCCTGTGGGTTTTGTTGGACTTGGCACGAGGTCAGGCCACAGTCCGCCGCCGCGGTTCTCAGTCACCTTCGACCACGTGGCCTCGACGTGTGCCTACAGCGCTACCCATCGTGTGGGTGAGTCCGACACGTCGACTGTCATCGGCGCACGGTCGATGCCCACGGTGGGTCATCCCAACCAGATCGGATCCGGAACTGCGATCTTGTCCCAGGCCATGGGTCGGAGCGACGCCTTGACGGCTGGGAATGTCGCACTCACCCAATGGGTGGGTTCGATCCGTCTGACCTCGATGATCCGGCGCACACGTTCAGTGAGTCGCGCGCCAGGCACGGAACGTGGGCCAGCCCCAGGGCACGGATGCGAGCGCGATGACGAGGCCGATGCCGAAGCAGAGCGGATGCAGGAAGCTGAACTCGCCGATGATGGCCAACTCGACGGCGATCCAGATCATCTGGGCACAGCCGATGGCGAACGCGAGGAACGGGGCCAGGCGCGAGCGTCGCAGGCCCATGGCGGCCACCACGAGGGAGCCGATCCCGAACAGGCCGCCCAGGATGATGCCCGGGACGAGGAAGTCGGGGAACGGGCTGCCAGCCAGCAGCGATGTGCTGAACTGCATCACGCTGCCGTCCGGCCTGGCCACGAGCGCCACGCCCCCAGCGATGGCACCGATGCCCAGGAGCACCAGGCCGCCGACCGCGATGGCACCCGCCAGATGCAGCTGGGGACGAGGGATCCCCATGGGTGGTGCGGCCACCGCGGACGTGGTCATGCGAACGACGCTCCAGTCTGGTCCGACCGACGTGGTCGGCAGGGTCATCGTCGCCGCGGCGCGAGTATCGACCCTAGGGCCGATCGGGCCGTCCGGGATGGGTCATCCGGCCCGATCGGATCCCTGGATCGGCGGGTCAGTGCAGGACGTCCACCACGACCTGGATGGTCGGCCGCGACTTGGGGCTGTCGGCGGTCCACGCGGGCACCTGGAGCGAGTAGCAGGCGTCGCCATCGATGCCCAGGACCACCCACGGGTAGCCGTTGTTGTCCTTCTCCATGGTGATCGACTTGAACGCCTTGAGCGGCAGGGCCCGGTCGAGCGCCCAGGTGAGCCGGACATCCTGGAACAGTCCCAAGGCCACGGCCGTGTTGCCGTGGCTGGGTGCCGACACCTTGAGCTGGGACTTGACCTGGTCGGCGGGCAGCACGTGGACGATGGCCTGCGTGCCGTCGCCGCCCAGCCCCGCGTACTGGTCGAGGGTGATGATCAGCCGGTCGTACTTGCCCCGACTGCCCCAGTCGACACGCCGGATGTTCCAGCCCTTGCTGAGCGGATCGGGGATGGCCGTCGAGCTGCCGTCGCAGATGAAGTCGGTCGGCGCCCCCGCCTGTGGCCCGGCGTTCGGGGTGGGTGTCGGCTTGGGCGTCGGCTTGGGCGTCGGCTTGGGGGTGCGCTTCGGGGTCGCCACGGGTGTGGGCGTGGGGGTCGGCTCCGGGATGGGGATGACCACGGATGCCTCGTCGAGGGGCAGGATCTCCATCGTCAGACCACCGTCGGGCATGCTGAAGATGGGTGCCGGCTCGTCGCCCGCGAGGCCTTCCCAGCCGTTGGTCGTCGACTGCAGCAGCACCCGATAGGGTCCTGCCTCGAGTGAGGCGACGTGCGTCTGCTCCTGGTTGTCGACGCTGGCGTAGGCCGCCGCGACCACCTGGCCGAGCGCGCCATACACCGCCTGCTGATCGGCCTGGTCCATGGCCAGCTCGTCCATCACATGCTGGTAGTTGTCCCAGATGCGAGGCGAGGCGAGCGAGGACAGCCGGACGCTCAGCACGGTGTGTGCCGGGTTGTCGAGCGGCGGCAGGATGAGCAGGGTCCCGTCGGCGCCATACGGGTCGGCGGCATCGGCCGGGTCGGAGGGGCCGGTGCGCAGGGCGCCCGGTGAGGCGTCACCCGCGTCCTGGAAGTCGTAGCCGTCCCATTGACCAAGACCGTCGGCCAGCTCCTGACCCGTGATCGTGGGCTGGACGGATGGCTCTGGTGTCGCGGCCAGGGCCGTTGGCACCAGCCAGATCGTGGCGGCCAGGACCAGGATGAGCAACCTGCGCATATGTGACGCCTCCGCACATCGAACGAGAGCGGTCAGCCTAGCGCCAACCGCGTCATCGGGTGCCGCCGCGGTCAGCAGATGCGCGGCAGCTGCTCACCGATGAGCATGTCCACGATGCGCTCCGAGCCCACGATGGTCCGGATCGTGACCATCCCGGGGTGCTCCGCCACGACCGTGCCCACGACGACCGCACCATCGCCCTCGGGCAACCCATGCATCGCGGCCAGGACGGCCTGCGCGCGGGCTGCGGGCACGAAGGCCACGCACTTGCCCTCGTTGGCGACATGGAGCGGGTCCAGGCCCAGCATCTCGCAGGCGGCACGGACCGGACCAGGGATGGGGATGGCAGGCTCGTCGAGCGTGATGCCCACCCCGGATGCCGCGGCGATCTCGTTGAGCGTCGAGGCGAGCCCGCCACGGGTGGGGTCGCGCAGCACGTGCGTGTCCGGCGCGACCGCCAGGACGGCAGCCACGAGCGCCGCCAGGGGCTGGGTGTCCGACGCGATCTCCACCTCGAATCCGAGGCCTTCGCGGACGCTCATGATGGCCACGCCATGCAGCCCGATGGGGCCCGAGAGGATGACCGCGTCACCTGGCCGTGCCCGGTCGGCGCCCAGGACCACATCCTGGGGCACCAGCCCGATGCCGGCGGTGTTCACGAACAGGCCGTCCGCCGCGCCGCGCCCGACGACCTTGGTGTCGCCCGTGACCACGCGCACGCCAGCGCGCGCCGCGGCGCGGGCCACCGACTCCGTGATGGTGCGCAGGTCCTCGAACGGCAGCCCTTCCTCGATGACGTACGCGAGCGACAGTGCCACGGGCGTGGCACCCATCATCGCGAGGTCATTGATGGTGCCGTTCACAGCGAGCTCGCCGATGTCGCCGCCCGGGAACATGAGCGGGCTGACGACGAACGAATCGGTGGTGAACGCCAGCCGCTGGCCTGCCACCTCCACCAGGGCAGCGTCGTTGAGGGGACCCGACGCGCCGGACGCACCGAGCGCCGGCCCGATGAGGTCACGCATCAGGGCCGCGGACAGCTGGCCACCCGAGCCATGACCCAGGAGCACCCGTTCCACCTCGGGGATGGGTGCGGGGCACGAGAGGGCCATCGGATCGGGCAGCTCCACGTTGTCCAGCGACACCGCGATGCTCCGTGCCTGCTCGCTCATGACACGCGACCGGTGCCGCTCGCGACGGCGCCGGCGGTCGCCGTGGTGCTGCCGATGGGCGCCACCTGGACGAGCGGTCGTGCCGGCGCGCCCATGCCCCGACCCGCCGAGAAGAACGCGGCACAGGTGCCTTCCGATGACACCATCGGTGCCCCGAGCGGCTTCTGGGGCGTGCACAGGACCCCGTACGCGGTGCAGTCGAGGGGCGTCTTCTCACCCGTCAGGATGGCGCCCGCGATGCATGCGGGATGCTCGCGGGTGTGGATCTCGCCGACGTCGAACAGGCGCTCGGCGTCGAAGCGGGCGTACGCCGGCCGGAGCCGGTAGCCCGACGCGGGGATGGGTCCGATGCCCCGCCAGCTGCGCTCCCCGACCTCGAACACCTCGAGCACGGTCTCGCGTGCGAGCGCGTTGCCATCGCGCTTGACCGCGCGCACGTACTGGTTCTCGACCTCCGCCCGGCCGTCCTCCAGCTGCTGGATGGTCATGAGGATCCCTTCCAGCAGGTCGAGCGGCTCGAAGCCGGTGACCACGATGGGCACCTGGTACTTGGCGGCGATGGGCTCGTACTCGGTCCAGCCCATGACCGCGCAGACGTGGCCGGCGGCGAGGAATCCCTGGACCTGGTTCGACGGCGACTCCAGGAGCGCGACCATGGCCGGCGGCACGAGCACATGGCTGACGAGCACGCTGAAGTTGTCGACGCCCGTACGGGCGGCCTCGGCGACCGCCATCGCGTTGGCGGGCGCGGTGGTCTCGAACCCGACCGCGAAGAAGACGACCTGCCTGTCGGGATGCTCCCGCGCGATGCGCAGCGAGTCGAGCGGGGAGTAGACGATGCGCACGTCCGCGCCACGTGCCTTGAGCGCCAGCAGGTCGGTGGTCGACCCGGGCACCCGGAGCATGTCACCGTAGCTGGTGAAGATGACGTCCGGCCGCGCCGCGATGGCGAGCGCCTTGTCGATCTGCTCCAGGGGCGTGACGCACACCGGGCAGCCGGGACCGTGGATCATGCGCACGCCCGCCGGCAGCATCTCATCGATGCCCTGCTTGACGATGGTGTGGGTCTGCCCGCCGCATACCTCCATGAGCGTCCAGGGGCGGGTGGTCACCCGGTGGATCTCAGCCATCAGCTTCCGGGCCAGGACCGGGTCGCGGTACTCGTCGAGATACTTCACGGGTCAGGCACCCTGGGCCATGGGCGGCGTGCTCGCGGACCCGCCGGTCGCGCTGGCGGGCGGGTCATCGACCACCGCGGGGCGGTCCATGCCGGGGCCCATCGTGGCCAGCTCCTGGGACATCAGATCGCCCATCTGGGCCAGCATCTCGAGGGTGCGCAGCGCCTCCTCCTCGTCCACCCGGCTGATGGCGAAGCCGACGTGGATGATGACGTAGTCGCCCAGCTCCACGTCCGGCTGGTACGCCAGGCACGCCTCCTTGCGGACGCCCCCGAAGTCGACCCGGCCCATCCGCAGACCGCCCTGATCGTGGATCTCGATGACCTTGCCCGGGATGCCCAGACACATATCGCTAGCCCTCCTGGCCGCTGTGCCCGGCCCCTGCGCCGAGCCGGGCCGCGCCGATGGCGGCCTGACCGTAGCTGATCCCCCCGTCGTTGACGGGGACCTGCTCATTGATATGGACGACGAACCCGTCGCGTGCCAGTCCCTCGAGAAGGGTATCCGCCAGCCACGCATTCTGGAACACACCGCCCGAGATGCAGACGATGTCGACCCCCGTCATCGAGCGCGCGTCAGCCGCGAGCTCCCGGGTCGCTTCGGTGATGGTCCGCTGGAAGCGCATCGCCAGCACCCCCGGCCCGATGCCCGCCCCGATGCCCTCCATCAGGGCCAGGAGCGTCGGTCGTGGGTCGAGCACCAGCAGCCCGTCGACCCGGTCGATCTGCCACGGCAGCGTCCCCGGCTCGAGCGGATCGGCGGCGTTCTCGAGGTCGATGGCCGCCTGTGCCTCGAACTCCGCGACGTCCCGGAGACCCAGCAGGCTGCTGGCCGCATCGAACAGCCGACCAGCGCTGGACGCGACCGGGGCGTTGAGCTGGCGGGCGACCTGGAGCCGGACGATCTCGACTTCGCGAGCGTCGAGCCGAGCCAGGTATGCACCCGCGAGCCCGTCGCGGACGGCGCGCTCCCATGGCCCCGCCGCGCCCTCGGCCGCGAAGATGTAGCCGAGCGCCATCCGGTACGGTCGCTTGATGGCGCTCGCACCACCGGGCATCGGTGCCCGCCCGAAGCGCGCCAGCCGCCGGAACGAGACGAGGTCCGCGAGCAGCAGCTCGCCACCCCAGAAGGTGCCGTCGTCGCCCATCCCCAGACCGTCGTAGGCGAGGCCCAGGAATGGCCCCGTGACCCCATGCTCCGCGGCGCAGGACGCGACGTGGGCGTGATGATGCTGCACCCCGATCCGCCGGCCGGCGGGGAACCGGCGCACGGCATCCTGGGTCGAGAGGTAGCCCGGGTGGAGGTCGTGGACGACCCACGACGGCTCGACGGCGAGCAGCCGCTGGAGATGGAGACGATTGCCCTCGTATGCCTGGTGGGTGGCGAGGTCCTCGAGATCGCCGGTGTGCGGCGCGATGTGTGCCCGCGCGCCGATGGCCAGGGCGAAGGTGTGCTTCAGCTCCGCGCCGGCCGCGAGCGCGATCTGGCCCTCGGGCATGGCCACCGGCAGCGGCAACGGCTCGGGCGCGTAGCCGCGACCTCGACGCACCATCGATTCCCGGGCTCCCGCACCGGTGCCCACGACGCGCGTCACCGAGTCGTCGTAGCGGGCGCGGATGCGGCGGTCGTGGAGCAGGTAGCCGTCAGCGATGCCCGCCAGCCGGGTGGCGGCGTCGGCGTCATCGATGGCCAGCGGCTCATCCGACAGGTTGCCGCTCGTGAGCACGATGGGCCGCTCAAGGGCAGCAAGCAGCAGGTGGTGGAGCGGCGTGTAGGGCAGGAACAGCCCGACGCGTCGGTCGCTCAGGCCGACCGCCGGAGCCAGTGGTGACCCAGCCTCGTGCCCGGCATCATCCTGGGGTCGGGCGCGGACGAGCACGATGGGTCGCGCCGGTGTCGTCATGAGCCGTGCTTCGGCTTCCGTGATGATCGCCAGCGACCGTGCCGCGTCGAGGTCGCGGACCATCACCGCGAAGGGCTTGGCCCAGCGCCGCTTGCGATCCCTGAGTCGCGTGACGGCATCCTCGTCGGTGGCATCGCAGGCGAGGTGGTAGCCGCCGAGACCCTTGACCGCGACGATGTGGCCCGCCGCGATGGCCACCACCGCCGCACGGAGCGCGGCCTCGCCGCGAGCGGTGGGCGCCGGTGCGTTGGTCGAGCGCCAGGCCAGCTGCGGGCCGCAGGTCGGGCACGCCACGGGCTCCGCGTGGAACCGCCGGTCTCCGGGGTCTCGATATTCGGCGCGACAGGGGTCGCAGAGAGGGAAGTCACGCATCGAGGTCTGGGCCCGGTCGTAGGGCAGCTCCTCGATGATGGTCGCGCGCGGTCCGCAGTCGGTGCAGTTGATGAACGGATACCGATAGCGACGATCCGCAGGGTCGACCAGCTCGGCGAGACAGGCGTCACAGGTGGCGATGTCGGGTGGGAAGAGGCGTGTCGTGGACGTGCCCGCGACGCTCTCCTCGACCACGAAGCCGCTGCCCGGTCGGACCACGATGGGGCTCGCTGCCACGCTCACCCGCTCGACGCGGGATCGGGGGGGCGCATCGCTCGCGAGCCGCGCGGCGAACCGGTCCAGGTCGCCGGCGACGCCGGACGCGCTGATCTCCACCCGACCCGAGGAGTTCCGAACGACCCCATCGAGGCGGAGCTCATGGGCCAGCCGGTAGACGAACGGCCGGAACCCGACCCCCTGGACCAGGCCGTGGACCACCAGGTCGCGGGTCTCACGCTGGTCGGCCCCGCCGCGCTCGTCGGCCCCGTCAGCCTCCCTGGCCGCATCCTCGTCGGGCGGTGGCATCATGTGCGCGACCTTACTCCCGCCCGCCGCGGAGCCGCGGTCCAGCACCGTCACCGCCCGGTAGCCACAGCGGCCGGGATCTGGGCCGCGATCTCGTCTGCCCAGGCGTCGATGGCGGGCCAGTCACGGAAGTCACCCGTCGGCATCGCGTCGCGGGCGGCCGCGGGCATGGCTCGCACCAGGCGTTCCGCGAAGCCGATGGGCGACGCCGTCGGGTCCCAGGCGCCGAAGAAGACCCGCTCCCCACGGGGGCGGATGGCCGACCGCAGGTGCTCGAACTCGCGGGGCGCGCTCGCCGCGAGCACGTCCCTGCCCTTGGCATCCACGACGGCCGTGCCGACTGGGCCGCTGCTGAACAGCCAGGTGGGGCGCGCCGCGAGCAGGGACCGGTTCCGCTCCACGAAGCGGGTCGCGTCCTTGAGCCAGTGGTACATGTAGGCCGCTGCCCCGACCACGACCGCATCGTAAGGGGCCACGTCGCGTACCTCGACCGCCGGGCGCACGTCGACCTCCCGTCCGGCCGCGCGTAGGCGCTCGGCGATCCGCTCGGCGATGCCTCGGGTGGCCCCGTGGCGGCTGGCATAGGCGATGAGCACTGGCATCTCACCACGATGGAGTCGGGAGGGTCGCCGGACTAGGGCCGAAGGTCACGCCACGACCGGGCCGGGTCCCGGCGGCGCACGTGCCAGCCCGCGCCGGTCGAGGGCCGGATGTCGCGCCTCGACCAGTCGCTCGTCTCCGTCGCGTTCGCGCGGGATTCCTATCCGACCCTCCGCCTCCTCCGGGAGCAGGCCCCGGTCTACTGGAGTGCGTCCCTTGGCGCCTGGCTCGTCACCCGCTTCGAGGACGTGACGGTCACTTTCCGGGATGTCGGCCACTACTCCAACGAGGGCCGACTACGAGAGTCCCGTGGCCCGCCAGCCGCGGCGCGTCAAGGAGGAGACGTTGCTGGGTGGTCAGCGGCTCCGGGCGGGCGACGTGGTGTTCCAGATGCTCGATGCCGCGAACCGCGATCCGGAGCACTTCGCATCGCCCGATACCTTCGACCTCGATCGCGCCGACGAACGCCACCTCGCGTTCGGCAACGGCATCCATTTCTGCCTCGGCGCGTCCCTGGCGCGCCTTGGAGGGCTCGATCGTCTTCGCCTCGCTCCTGGAGCGGATGCCCCGGCTTCGTCCCGTGCCCCAGGAGCCCGACCGGGCGCTGGACAAGCTCAACTCCCGACTGCTGCACTCGCTGCCGGTCACGTTCTGACGGGGTGGTCGGCGCTCTCGTGACGCCGTCATGAGCACGCCAGCAAGTCTCACCGGCACGTGCCGCCACCCTCTGTCGTGACCCGCACGCTGATCCTCCGGTCATACCGATCGGGCGCTCGTCATGTGTTGCAAACGGCGCATTCATGCGCCATAGTGCACGTAGTCGGCCCATGACGTGCATCTGTAATCACGATTGCGCGATGAGGAGTCGCGACGTCCGGGGGTGCGTGCATGCGAGCCGGCGAGCACGGGAGAGGATCCACCGCACCATGAACACCCGTTTCGCTCGTTTCGCGGCCCTTGGAGCCGCGGCGGCGCTGTCGCTCGGCGGCATCGCCGGGGCCAGCGCCCAGGGGGACCAGACGATCACCATGATCGCCGCTGGCTACACCCCCGACATGCAGCCCTACTTCGACCAGCTGTCCACCGCGTTCGAGGCCGCGAACCCGGGCATCAATGTCGACGTCCAGGTCGTGTCCTGGAATGACATCGACCAGAAGGTCAGCACCCTGGTCCAGACCCAGCAGTTCCCGGATATCGTCAACCTCAACAGCTTCGCCGGCTATGCCGCGGATGACCTGCTGTACACGTCCGACCAGATCGTGACGCCAGAGGTCATCGCGGACATCATCCCGGCGTTCATGGACAAGACCCAGTACAACGGCAAGTCGTACGCGGTACCTGACCTGGCCAGCGACCGCCTCTTCTTCTATAACAAGGACATCCTGGACAAGGCCGGCGTCACCACGCCGCCAACGACCTGGACCGAGCTCAAGGATGCCGCGGCCAAGATCAAGGCGACCCAGCCGGACATCATCCCCCTCGCGCTGCCGCTTGGCCCGGAAGAGGCCCAGGCCGAGTTCGCCGAGTGGGCGGGCGGTAACGGTGGCTTCTACTTCCAGGACGGACAGTGGGTCATCAACTCCCAGGAGAACATCGACACGCTGAACTTCCTCAAGAGCCTCGTCGACGCCGGATATACCCAGCCCAGCCCGGCGACGACCAACCGCACTGATGGCGCATTCCCGCTGTTCGCACAGGGCAAGGCGGCCATGATGAATGGCGCCATCTTCTTCCCCGGCGAGCTCGCGAAGGCGAATAGCACGGTCAACTTCGGCACCACGCCGACCCCCGCAGCCGACGGCAAGTCCAGTGTCACACTCGGGGTGGAGGACTACTTCTTCGCGTTCAAGAAGGAGGGCAATCAGCCAGCCGTCCAGAAGTTCCTGAGCTTCCTCTATCAGCCGGACAATTACGCCGGCTTCCTGAAGGCTGCGGGTGGCTTCCTGCCGGCGACCAAGTCCGCTGGTGCCGCGATGGGATCCGATCCGGCCCTGAAGCCGTTCATCGACGTGCTGCCGAGCGCGATCTTCTATCCCAGCGACCAGGCCAGCTGGGACGCCACCAAGGGCGCCATCCAGACCACCATCGGGACCGCCGTCCAGGGTGCCGACCCGAAGTCGGTACTGGACCAGATCCAGGCGGTCGCCACCGGACAGTAGCGTCCGACCCTGATACCCGCACGTAGACTTGTGGGGATCCCGGCCCGGTCGGCCAGGGTCCCCACGATCGTTTCCGGAGGCAACGGGTGACTGACACGGTCGTGGCGCGAGAGCCGAATCGAGCTGGCGCCGGCGCCCTGCGGCCACGCCGTCGCCGACGTCTCTCCCTGGGCCCGCTCCCGTGGATCGGGCCGGCACTCCTGCTCATCTTCGCCGTCGTCCTGTGGCCGGCCATCGAGATGGTCCGGACATCCGTGCTGAAGATCAGCATCGCCGGCGTCACCAAGGGTTTCGCGGGAGTCGACAACTACCGCGCGTTGTTCGCGAACCCGGAGCTCCCAGGGGTGCTCATCCGCACCTTCATCTGGGTACTCGGGGTAGTCGCCGTCACGGTGGTCGTCTCGCTGGCGCTCGCCCAGCTCCTCAACGCCCGCTTCCCTGGGCGTCGGTTCGTGCGTTGGGCGCTCATCGTGCCCTGGGCAGCATCGGTCGTCATGACAGCGACCGTGTGGCGCTGGATGCTCAACGCCTTCTATGGCGTCATGAACCGGGTGCTCCTGGACCTGCACCTCATCTCCGGTCCCGTGGACTGGCTGGGCAGCCCGAGCGTGTCGTTCGCGTGGCTCATGGGCGTGGCGATCTTCGTGTCCCTGCCGTTCACGACCTACGTCATCCTGGCGGGCCTCCAGTCGATCCCCCAGGAGGTGTTCGAGGCGGCACGGGTGGACGGTGCCAGCCCTCGGCAGACGTACCGGGAGATCACCCTGCCCCTGCTGCGTCCGGCCCTGCTGGTGGGCACGATCATCAACATGATCAATGTGTTCAATTCGTTCCCGATCATCTGGGTCATGACCAACGGCGGCCCCGGATACCAGACGGACACGACCACGACCTTCATGTACAAGGTCGCTTTCCGCAACCATAACGTGGGCCAGTCGGCTGCCATGGCGGTCGTCAACTTCGGGATCATCCTGGTGTTCGTGCTGCTCTACCTGCGCAGCGTCAACTGGCGCGAGCGAGCCTGAGATCGTGAGCACGCCGATGCGCCGGGCACTGGTCGCCGGTACCGCGTACCTGATCGCCTTCCTGTTCCTGGCACCCTATCTGGAGATGCTCATCACGGCGCTCAAGCCGCACGATGAGCTGTTCAGGTTCCCGGCCGACTATCTGCCGTCGACCTTCGAATGGGACAACTTCATCAAGGTGTGGCAGGCGGCGCCGGTCGCCGACTACCTCAAGAGCAGCCTCGTCATCGCCGGCTGCGCCACGCTCGTGGCCCTGCTCGTCTCGCTGCCGGCCGCCTATTACACGGCGCGCAATCGCTACCGAGGTCGGACGGCATTCCTGCTGCTCGTGCTCGTCACCCAGATGTTCGCGCCGACCGCGCTCGTCATCGGCCTCTACCGCGAGTTCGTGTCGTTCGGGCTTGTGAACAGCTATCTGTCGCTCATCATCGTCAATGCGGCCTTCAACCTGGCGTTCTCGATCTGGATCATGAGCGGGTACATCTCGACCATCCCGGTCGAGCTCGAGGAGGCAGCGATGATCGACGGCTGCTCGCGCCTCATGGCACTGCGACGGATCATCCTGCCGTTGGCGCTCCCCGGGATCGTGACGGCCGTCATCTTCACATTCATCGCGGCATGGAACGAGTTCGTCATCGCCCTCACCCTGACCTCGTCGCCCGATGTCCAGCCGCTGACCGTGGGAGTCACGGTGTTCATCGGCCAGTACGAGGTGCAGTGGCACTACCTGTTCGCGGCGTCCCTCGTGGCCGTCGTGCCGGTCGTCGTGCTGTTCATCCTCATCGAGCGGTGGCTCGTGGGTGGCCTGACCGCCGGCAGCGTCAAATAGCCAGGTCCGGTCATACGAGGAGCACCTCGACGCCCACGGCCCGGAACTGTGCGACAAGCTCCGGGTCGGCGTTCGTGTCGGTGACAAGGGTGCCGATCTCCGAGGGCGAGCAGATGCGCGCGAAGGCACGCCGGCCGAGCTTGGACGCGTCGGCGACCACGACCACTCGCTGCGCGTGCGTGACGAGCATCGCATTGACGGCGGCTTCTCCCTCGTGATGGGCCATCGCACCACCGACGGGGTCGACCGCGTCCACGCCCAGGAGCACGATGTCCAGCGAGATGTCCTCCAGGATGCGGTCGGCGAGGGGACCGATCAGCTCGTACGACTGTGGTCGCGCGGCGCCGCCGGTGACCACGATCTTGATCTGGCGCCGGACGGCCAGCTCCCACGCGATGTTGAGCGCGTTGGTGACCACGGTCACGGCCGGGGATTCGGGCGAGCCACCCGGATCCGACCGGGTCGCGAGCGCGCGCGCGACCTCGGTAGCGGTGGTGCCGCCGTTGAGGCCGACGACGGCGCCGACGGGTACGAGCGCCGCGGCCGCCTGTCCGATGCGCTGCTTCTCGGGTGCATGACGGGCCGTCTTGTAGCGCAGGGGCAGGTCATAGTTGACGTTGTTGATGACCGCCCCACCGCGGGTCCGGGTGAGCAGCTGCTGATGGGCCAGCTGGTCGAGGTCGCGCCGGATGGTGGCGTTCGACACGTGCAGATCGCGGCTGAGCGTCTCCACATCCACGTGGCCACTTGCCGTGAGCAGCTCGAGCAGCGCGTTGAGACGTTCGTAGCGGTTCGTGGGGTGTCTCCGAAGGGCTCGATCGCCTCCGGCCCGACCTGGCCGATGATGGCGCGAGATGAACGTTCTTGCATCATAATGGCTAGAGTCGGTCACATACAAGCATCCGCGCCGTGGGAGTCGATGGTGGACAGGTCGTTCGTGTCGGACGAGATCGCCTCGCAACCGGAATGCTGGCGACGCATCCCATCCATGCTGGGCGACGCTCGGTCGATCCTGCCGGCGTCCGGTGAGCGGGTCGCCGTCATCGGCTGTGGCACGTCGTGGTTCATGGCCATGGCGTACGCCGCGCTGCGCGAGGGCCAAGGCCAGGGCATCACGGACGCCTGGACGCCAGACCAGCTGCCCCTCACCCGTGCGTACGACCGGATCGTGGCCATCACCCGATCGGGGACGACGACCGAGGTCCTGGACGCGCTCGCCCTGGCGCGTGGCCGCATCCCCAATGTGGTCATCACCGCCGTCCCGGAGGTGATCGCAAGCGTCGCGGACCGCATCGTCGCGCTCGAGTTCGCTGACGAGCGGTCGGTGGTCCAGACGCGGTTCGCGACCACGGCATTGGCGTTGCTGCGGGCGTCCCTTGGGGCGACGATCGAGCCCCTCGCACGCGACTCGGAGGCGGCCCTCACGGCCCCCCTCGATGGACTCCTGGAAGCGACGCAGGTCACCTTCCTGGGCACGGGCTGGACGGTCGGGCTGGCCCACGAGGCGGCGCTCAAGCTGCGGGAGGCGGCCCAAGCATGGACGGAGGCGTATCCCGCGCTCCAGTACCGCCATGGCCCCATCAGCATCGCGCAGCCCGGGCGCGCGGTGTGGATGTTCGGCACCCCCCCGGATGGCCTTGCGGGCGAGGTCGCGGCCACCGGGGCCACCTTCGTCACGAGTGACACGCTCGATCCCATGGCACATCTCATCGTGGCCCAGCGGCTGGCCGTGGCCGTCGCGGAACGTCGCGGTGTGGACCCCGACCAGCCACGACACCTGACGCGATCCGTCATCCTCTGATGACGGGCCGGCCCCCATGAGCGCGTCCCGCCCGGACGGCCTGGTCGTGGCGCTCGACGTGGGTGGGACGAGCATCAAGGGCGCCATCGTCGATCGCCGATACCGCATCGTCCACCAGGTCCACCAGCAGACACCCCGGGACCAGGGGACGGCGGCGATCGTCGCGGCCATCGCTGAGCAGCTGCTAGCGCTCGCAGCGGCCGCGGACACGCCACCACTGGCCGCCGGCGTCGTGGTGCCGGGTGTCGTGGACGAGGTACGCGGCGTCGCCGTGGCGTCCGCGAACCTGGGCTGGACCGAGCTGGCCCTGCAGCAGCTGCTCCAGGATCGCGTGGCGATGCCCGTGCGCCTGGGTCACGATGTCCGGGCCGGCGCGCTCGCGGAGCAACGCCTGGGCGCGGCGCAGGGTGCGAGCGACGTCCTGTTCCTGCCCATCGGCTTCGGTATCGCGGCGGCGATCATCGTCGACGGCAACATGCTCGTGGCCGGCGGCTATGCCGGCGAGCTGGGCCACATCGTGGTCGAGCCCGAGGGTGAGCGCTGCGGCTGCGGCCGGCGGGGATGTCTCGAGACGGTGGCGTCCGCGGCGGCCATCGGCCGACGCTACTCGGCCCGGCTCGGTCGCGGTCATGCGAGTGCCGCCGACGTCGCAGGCCTCGTCCGAGCAGGCGATGCCCTTGCGTGCGCGGTCTGGGACGAGGCGGTGGCCGGCCTGGCCGATGCCATCGAGCTCGCCGCGATGCTCGTCGCCCCGGAGCTCGTCGTCATCGGTGGCGGCCTGTCCCTGGCGGGCGACCTGCTCCTCGATGGGCTTCGCAGGCGCCTGGAAGGGCGCTTCCCGATGCAGCGGCCGCCGCGTATCGTGGCGGCGGCCCTGGGTGACCGGGCCGGCTGCCTGGGCGCCGCCATCCTGGCGTTCGAGTCCCTCGTCGACAGCGCCCCGCCCCACCCCTACCGAGGCACCCAGCCATGACCTTCCTGCTCGGCACCCGACGCGGCCTGGAGGCCTGCGCATCCACCCGGGGCACCTTCGCCGTGCTCGCCCTGGACCATCGCCAGAACCTGCGCAAGGAGCTGCACCCGGACGCGCCGGAGACGACGACGTATGCCGAGATGGTCGCCTTCAAGCGGGCGGTCATCCGGGCGCTCGCGGCGCACGCCACGGGTTCCTTGCTCGATCCCGAGGTCGGTGCGGCCCAGTGCATCGCGGATGGGTCGCTGCCCGGTCGCGCCGGCGTCCTCGTCGCCATCGAGGCCACCGGCTACGAGGGCCCCTCGACCGAGCGGGTGAGTCGTGTCCTGCCCGGCTGGTCGGTCGAGCAGGCGAAGCGGATGGGCGCGTCTGCGGCCAAGCTCCTCGTCTACTACCACCCTGACGCCGCCAACGCCGCGGACCAGGAGCGGTTCGTTGCTGATGTCGCCGCGGCATGCCGTGCCGCTGACCTCGCCCTGTTCGTGGAGCCCCTGGGGTTCGACCCGGCGACCGGCGGCAAGCTCATCGGGGAGGCGCGCCGGCGCTGTGTCATCGAGACCGCGCGCCGGCTCACGGCCATCGGCGGTGACATCCTGAAGGCGGAGTTCCCATATGACCCGGGTGTCACGGACACCTCCGCGTGGAAGGATGCATGCGCCGAGCTCGAGGCCGCCGCCCGCGTGCCATGGGTGCTGCTGTCGGGTGGTGTGGACGACGCGACATTCGAGCGCCAGGTCGAGGCCGCGTGTGGAGCGGGCGCCTCGGGCGTGCTCGTGGGCAGGTCCGTCTGGGCGCCGTCGGCGACGATGGCGCCAGCGGAACGCGACGCGTGGCTCGCGACAGAGGGGCGACAGCGGCTCGAGCGGCTGGTCCGGCTCGTCGACACGGCAGGCACGCCCTGGCACGCGCGCCCGAACCCGGTGACCGTGAGCGCTGAGCCGGGCGACGGCTGGTACCGGGACTACTGAGCGCACCTGGCATGTCCGCAGCCGGCATGTCCGCAGCTGGCCATCCGTCCTTGCGACGGCTCGTCTGCGTCTCGTTCAACCCGGCCGTGGACAAGATCGTCGCGGTCGATCACCTGGTCGCGGGCGCCATCCATCGGCCCGATGTCCTGAGCATGGTGCCCGGCGGCAAGGCGCTCAATGTCGGTCGGGCTGCGACGAGCCTGGGGGTCGATGTCGTCGTCGTGGCGGTCCTCGGGGGATACACCGGGGTGTGGATCAGGGAGGCACTGCGGGCGGTCGGTGTCGCGGTGCGGGTGGTCGACGCTCCGGGGGAGACACGGACCTGCACCTCGGTGCTCGACCGTTCGACGGGCACCCTCACCGAGCTGTACGAGCGCGGGACGTCGCTCGACGCCGCGGTCCTCGGCGCGGTCGAGGAGGCCGTCGGGGCAGAGCTGGACACCGATGCCACCGGGACGGTCGTGGCGGTGTCCGGATCACTGCCGCCCGGCGCGCCCGACACCGCCTACGCCCGGATCGTCGCGCTCACCCGTGCTCGCGGCGCGCGGGCCGCCATCGATGCCAGCGGGCGACCCCTCGTGGATGCCGTCGTCCAACGACCCTGGCTGGTCAAGGTCAACGCGCGTGAGGCGGCCGATGCGACCGGTCTGACCGGCCAGGATGAGGCCACGGTCATCCGCGCGGCCACGGCGTTGCAGGCGTCGGGAGCCACGAACGTGCTGCTCACGCGCGGCATGGAGGGTGCGCTGCTGCTCGACGCGTCGGGGATGGCGTGGCGGATCGGGCCGCCCCCGGAGCGCGGCTCGTTCCCGGTCGGCAGCGGCGACTCCGTCCTGGCGGGGCTCATGGCGGGCATCGCGGCCGGGGATGCCATGGAGGAGGCCGCCCGGAGGGGCGCCGCCGCCGGTGCCGCCAATGCGCTCCATCCCGGGCAGGGTCGCATCGACCCCCACGATCTCGCCCGTCTGCTGCCCCTGGTGCACGTCAGCCGCATCGTTCGCTGACGCGCATGGCTCAGGGTCTCGCGGCCAGGGTCACGATGAGCAGTCGACCCTCCTGGTCGCCGATGACCTCGGCGTCATGGGGCCGCCTGATGTCCTTGCCCCGCGGGGGACGTGCCGAACCCCAGCGTCGACGTGGCCTCCGATCCTGAGCCATGCTGATCCTGAGGCGGGCGCTCGCGGCTGACCCGGCGAGCGGGTGAATGGACCGGCGGCCGGTGTCATCTGGGCCTGCCCCGGTCCCGTGGACACTCGGCTGATCACGCAGCACTGCTGCGTCGACGATGATGCTCCTCGAACTCGGCGGGTGCGCGGTAGCCGAGGGCGCTGTGGCGGCGGATGCGGTCGTAGAACACCTCGATCCAGTCGAACACCGCGAGCCGCGCCTCGTGGTGGGTGCGCCAGACGCTGCGGTCGATGAGCTCGGTCTCGAGCGAGGCGAAGAAGCTCTCCGCCATCGCGTTGTCATAGCTGTCGCCGACCCTGCCCATGGACGCGGCGATGCCCGCGGCGCGGATGCGGGCGCCGAAGGCGATGCTCGTGTACTGGGTGCCGTGGTCGGAGTGGTGGACGAGGCCGGGCCCTGGCCGGCGCCGGAGGAGCGCCATGTCGAGTGCCCGGGTGACGAGGCCGGCGGTGGCCGACGGGTCCATCGACCAGCCGACCACCCGCCGGCTCCAGGCGTCGAGGACCATGGCCAGGTAGAGCGGGCCCGCCTGCGTGGGCAGCTCGGTGATGTCCGCGACCCACAGCCGGTCGGGCCCGGCCGGATGGAAGTCCCGGCGCACGAGGTCGGGTGCCGGGGTCGCACCGGGGTCCCGGACGGTGGTCGCGACGTAGCGCCGGCGGTGGATGCCGACGATGCCCGCGCCCCGCATCAGCCGGGCGACCCGCTTGCGACCGCACCGGATGCCCGACGCGGCGAGGTCGGCGTGGACCCGGGGCGACCCGTAGGTCCCCCGGCTCCGGTCGTGGACCGCGCGGATGGTCGCGGTGAGGTCGGCATCGGCACGTGCCCGCGCCGATGGCCCCCGGCCCAGCCAGGCCCAGAAGCCGCTGGGGGAGACGCCCAGCACCCGGCACATCATCGTCACGGGGAAGGTGGCCCTCTCGCTCGCCACGAACCGGAACACGCTCAGCGTGTCCGGTCGGTCTCCTGGGCGAAGAAGGCCGCGGCTTTTTTCAGGACTCTCCCGCTCGGTCTCGAGCGTCCGCACCCGGCGGCGCAGCTCGACGAGCTCGGTCCGCTCGTCACCGGTCAGGGGCATGGCAGGTGGTGGTGCCGGAGTCCCCCGGGCCTGCCGGACCCAGTTGTTGAGGGTGGACTGGGGGATACCCAGGTCGAGCGCGACCTCGCGGCGCGACCGTTCCGATGCCTCGGCCAGCCGGACGGCCTCCTCGCGGAACTCCGGGGGATAGGTGCGGATGCGGGCCATGGGACTCCTTCCTGCGGCATCGCTGCCGCACAGGGTAGGTGTCCACGGGACCGGGGCAACTCCAGGGAGGCACCATGACCGTGTGGGTCAGCCGGGCGGATCGTCCGGGACGGGTGTGCCCGTGATGAGCCGATTGCTCCGGCCACGGGTCGCGAAGCTCCACGCCCAGCGGACGAGGACCAGCAGCCGGTTCTGGAAGCCGATGAGCCAGACGATGTGGATGCTGAGCCAGAGCACCCACGCCACGAACCCGGTGAGCCGGAAGCGGCGGAAGTCGGCGACCGCTCGGAGGCGGCCAATGGTCGCCAGTTCGCCGAGGTCCTTGAAGTGGAACGGCTCGATGGTCCGGCCGTCCAGGGACGCGGTGATGCGCCGAGCCGCGTAGCGGCCGCCCTGGATGGCGCCCTGCGCGACCCCCGGTACGGACCGGTCAGCCTGCCACGGGGTGAGTGCCAGGTCGCCCAGGACGAGCACCTCGGGATGGCCCGGCACGCTCAGGTCGGGGCCCACGGTGATGCGGCCGGCGCGGTCGGTGGGCGCTCCGAGGGCCGTCGCCACTGCCCGTCCGAACGGCGTCACCTGGACGCCCGCCGCCCAGAGCACGGTCCTCGTTGCCAGGTGCTCGGCGCCGGTGGCCGTGGCGAGCTCCACGCCATCGGGCCCGACACCCGTGACCCGGGTGCCGGTCCGGGCGGTCGCGCCCAGGCTCGCAAGATCCGCAGAAGCCCGCTGGGAGAGGCCTGGCGGGTACGTCGGCAGGATGCGGTCCATGCCTTCCACGAGCACGATGCGGGCCATGGTCGGGTCGATGGACCGGAACTCCCGGCGCAACGCATCGCGAGCGACCTCACCCAGGGCGCCGGCCAGCTCGACGCCGGTCGGTCCACCGCCGACGACCACGAAGGTCATCCAGGCGGCACGCGCACCGGGGTCGGTCTCGCGCTCGGCTTCCTCGAAGGCGAGCAGGACGCGCCGCCGGATCGCCAGTGCGTCATCGATGGACTTCAGACCGGGAGCGAGCGGCTCCCAGTCATCGTGACCGAACCAGCTGTGCCGGGTGCCGGTCGCGACGATGAGGGTGTCATAGGGCAGGGTCGCGCCGTCGGCCAGTCGGACCAGCCGGGCGCCGGGGTCCAGGTCGACCGCCTCCCCCAGCAGGACCTGGGTGTTGGCGTGGCGCCGCAGCAGCGACCGCAACGGCTGCGCGATCTCCCCCGGCGCCAGCTGCGCGGTGGCCACCTGGTACAGCAGCGGGCTGAAGACATGGTGGTTCTGCCGGTCCACCAGGGTCACGTCGAGCCGATCGCTGGTCATCCCCTTGGCTGCGTAGAGGCCGGCGAAGCCGCCCCCCACGATGACCACCCGATGCCGCTGGCCGGCGGTCGTCACCCCCGTCGCGTGCTCCTGTTCGACATGCCCGTCCATCCCCAGACGATAGGGGGGTCGTTCAAGGCCTCGCGCAGGTGACCGGCTGATGCGGGTCGGGACTACCGGCCGCGTCCAGCCCGAAGTGACAGGTCATGGGGTCCTGACCGCCCGAGAGCAGGAAGGAGACGTCCCGGCGGCCATCGGGCAGCGTTGTGCCGTGGTACACCGATGGATCGGCGATGTGGATCCGGATGAAGCCGTTGATGCGGTTGCCCAGGTCGTCCGCGGCCCGGTCCACCAGGACCTGGTTGACCATCATGCCGAAGCCGAGGGTCAGCACGGCCGCCACGGAGAGGTACCACCGGCGACCCCGGCCTCCCTTGGTCGCTCCTGCCCGCATACCCCCGAGCAGCATCATCCCGGTCGCGCTCCTGGTCCCGGCCGCCGGCGCTCGGGCGGCTCGCCGCCACGATGGCAGCCCGGACCCGTCCGGTCACCATGACGTTCGGATGGGCAGACGCGACACCCTCGACGTGTGCCCGTGCAGGACGCATCATTGCCTCCGCCCGCCCAGCGCGACGTCCCGGATGCCCAGGAGGATCCGTGCTCTCGAGGCCCGAGTCGGCCTGTCTGCTCATCGCCGACATCTCCGGCTATACCCGCTATCTCGCCGGGACGGAGCTGGATCACGCCCAGGACATCCTCGCGGACCTCATGACCACGGTCGTTGGCGCGCTCCGGCCGGCCTACCGATTGGCGAAGCTGGAGGGTGATGCGGCATTCGCCTATGCCCTGACCGACCGCATCGATGGCTCGCAGCTCCTGGACGCCATCGAGCGGACCTACTTCGCCTTCCGGCGGCGGCTCCGGGACATCGGCCAGGCCACGTCCTGCGTCTGCAACGCCTGCGTGCTGATGCCCCGGCTCGACCTCAAGTTCATCGCCCACCACGGCTCGGTCGTCCGCCACCGGATCGCGGGCCGCGAGGAGCTCGTCGGGTCGGATGTCATCGTCGCCCATCGGATGCTCAAGAACCACGTCGTGGAGCGGCTCGAGATGCACGCTTACGCCCTGTTCAGCAGCGCCTGCGTGGCTGCGATGGGCGTCGACCCGGTGGCGCTCCACATGACCCGCTTCGAGGACACGTTCGACGACCTGGGTGAGATGACCGGCTTCGTCCATGACCTGGGTGCTGCCTGGACGGCTGAGCAGCAGCTTCGCCGGGTGCTCGTCACCGAGCGCGATGCGGGGTATGTGTTCGAGACGGTCCACCCCGCGCCACGCGACATCACCTGGGCGTTCATGACCGACCCGCTGATGCGTCCACGCTGGCAGGCCGGCGTCGAGGGCGTGGAGGAGCTGCCGACCGCGCCGCGGCGTGGGGTCGGCACCACGAACCACTGCATGCATGGCAAGGACGTGCTCATCGAGGAGATCCTCGACTGGCGACCGACGGACTACGTCACCCAGCGGACGACACTGCCGAACGGCTTCCAGGCGGTCTCGTCGTACGTGTTCCAGGACGCGCCGGACGGCACGCAGGTGCGGGTGCTGTTCACGTGGGGCAAGTCGCGACGCGAGCGCGAGGAGGGGACCGCGGTGCGCGAGTTCCTGCACGACCTCGTGAGCCGCGGCCATGCGGCGCTGCGCGACGTCCTGGCGGGGGAGATGGCACGGCGGACCGCGGCCGCCGCCGATGCGCCGCCGGAGCCGGTCGCGCCCGGATCGCAGGACCGGGAGATCCGGGAGCCGGTCACGGCCTGAGGCCGCGCATCGGTCCGGTTGCTGCGCGGCGTTGCCGCTGGTAGGTTCCGGACGTGGCCACCGTCGCCGACCTGACCTCCGACATCGAGCCGAGCGAGACGCTCACGGGTCGACGACGGACCTGGGCGCTGCTGCGCGCGGATCGGGGCTGGTGGATCGGGGTCGCCATGCTCAGCGCCATCGTCCTCGCCTCGGTGTTCGGGCCGCTCGTCCTCGGGCGTGCGCAGGGACAGCTGTTCCGGGACCAGATGCCCCTCGACGGGAGTGCGCTGCCACCGAACGGGATGTTCCTGCTGGGCACCGATCGGGCCGGCCACGACCTGCTCTCGGAGATGCTGTATGCCGGTCGGGCGACGCTCGCGGTGGGCATCGCCGCCAATCTCGCCGCGGTCGCGTTCGGGACGCTCGTGGGGCTGGTCGCCGGCTATGTCCGGGTCGCGCGGCCGCGACGCATCGGCGGTCGGCAGGTCACGATCCCGGTCGAGGACCTGCTGATGCGCATCACGGATATCGCGCTCGCCTTCCCGGTGCTGCTGCTCGCCATCGCGGTCACCACCGTCGTCCGCCCCAGCCTTGCGCTCGTGGCCATCGTCATCGCCTCGGTGCTGTGGACGACCACCGCGCGACTGGTCCACACCCAGGTGGTCAAGGTCCGGTCGGCCGATTTCATCAACGCCGCGGTGGCCGTGGGCGTCGGCCAGCGGCGCATCATCCGACGTCACATCCTGCCCCACGTCGCGCCGCTCGTGAGCGTGCTGCTGCCGCTGGGTGTCGCGAGCACCATCCTGTTCGAGGCGTCGCTCTCCTACCTCGGCGCGGGGGCCCCAGCGTCATCACCGACGTGGGGCTTCATGATCACCGAAGGGGCTGCGTCGATCCGGAGCGACCCGCGACTGCCGTTGCTGCCGGGCCTCGCCATCTTCTGCACCGTGCTGGCGTTCACGCTCATCGGTGACGCCATCGAGAGCGCCCTCGACCCGCGCCGGACGGTCCCCTGATGGCAGCGGTCATCCTCTCCCGCCTGCGCTGGGCCGTGGTGGTCCTCCTCGCCGTGTGCGTCATCTCGTTCCTGCTCACGTTCGTCGTGCCCACCGACCCGGCCCGTTCCATCCTCGGCTCCCATGCCACACCCGAGTCGCTCGCCCGGGTCCGGGCATCGCTCGGGCTCGACCGCCCGCCGCTCGACCAGCTCCTGGGCTATCTCGGCCGCCTGGTCCAGGGCGACCTGGGCACGAGCTACAAGCTCGGTGGCGTGCGGGTGCTCGACCTTATCCTCGCCAAGCTGCCAGCGACCGTCCTGCTCGCCTTCGCGGGTGTCGCGGTGGGTCTCACGGTCGGCTGTGTGGTCGGGGTGGCCGCGGCCACGCGGCCCGGCGGAGCCGTGGATCGGGGTGCCTCCATCGTCAGCTCGTTCGTGGTCTCGTTGCCGACATTCCTCATCGCGCTCGTGCTGCTCGACGTGTTCGCCGCGAGACTGGGCTGGGCCCCGCTCCGGGACACGGCCTTCGACCCATTCGACATCCGCGCCCTCGCCCTGCCAGCGATCGTGCTGGGGCTGGCGGTCATGCCCCAATACCTGCGGGTCTGTCGGACATCCATGCGCGAGCAGCTCCACCAGGACTACATCCGGACAGCGCGCGCCAAGGGACTCTCGGAGCGCCGGACCGTCTGGCGGCATGCGATGCGCAACGTATTGCCGACCATGGTCACCCAGGCGTCCCTGGACATCGGCCTGCTGCTCGGTGGCGTGGTGGTGGTGGAGTCCGTGTTCGGCTGGCCGGGCATCGGCCAGCAGGCAGTGGCGGCCATCACGGCAGAGGACATCCCGGTGCTCATGGGCACGCTGCTGCTGTCGACCTTGTTCGTGGTGCTTGCCAACCTGGCCGCCGACATCGCCAACATGCTGCTCGACCCCCGGACCCAGGACTGGGACGGATCACGCTGAGTACCTCCTGGAGCGAGCGACCGCCCGTGCTACGCTCGACACCAGAGAGCACGAACGTGTCGCGAGGAGGACGTCCATGGGTCACGGCATCCGCTATCGAGCATTGGCGCTGGGCGCCCTGGCGGTATCGATCATCGTGCCCGGTGGGGTGGTCACCGCCCAGGACGACCAAGGTGGCACCCTCTCGTTCGCGGTCTCGAGCGATGTGACGACATTCGATCCATCGCTCGCATATGACGCCATCTCGCAGGAGGTGGTGCATCTCATGTTCGACTCGCTCATCACCTTCGATGACACGGGCGCCCTCGTGCCGGGTCTGGCCGACCTGCCCGTCATCTCGGCGGACGGCCTCACCTACACCTTCTCCATCAAGCCCGACATCCCGTTCGTACGCCATGGCGACGTCGTGCGCACGATGACCGCGGATGACGTGGTGTTCTCCATCAACCGCCTGCTGCGGCCCGACGTGACACCCTACGCGTCGCCCATCGGTCCGTCGTATCTCACCGCCGTCACGGGGGCCCAGGCGGTCCTGGATGGCACGGCGCAGACCGCGACGGGCGTCAAGGCGCTCGACGAGCACACCGTCGAGGTCAGCCTCGATCATCCGGACCGTGGCGTGCTCGACATCCTCGCCTCCAGCTTCGGCGCAGTGCTGCCCGCGGAGCTGGCCGGCAGCGATGCCGCCAAGTTCGGCGCGGATCCGGTCGGTACTGGGCCCTACACCCTGGAGTCGTACACCCCGGGCGTCGGCGCCACATTCGCTCGTAATCCCCACTACTGGCAGCCAGACCTGCCCAAGGCGGATGCCATCGACATCCGGTTGCTGGTACCCCCGGACGTGCAGGTGCTCCAGGCGAAGGCGGGCGATCTTGATATCGCCGGTGACCAGATCCCGGCGACCGACTGGACGTCGCTGTCCACCGACCCGGCATTCGCCGACCGCATCGTGGCCACGAACACGCTCGAGCTGTTCTACATGACCCTCGACACCTCCGGACCGGACAGCCCGTTCGTCGATCCGCTCGTGCGCCAGGCCGTCAGCCACGCCATCGACAAGGCGAACCTGCTGCGGCTCGTAGGTGGCCGTGGCACCGTCGCGGGCTGCATCCTGCCTCCCGCGGTCCCCGGTGGCGATGCCGCCTGCGACCCCTATCCGTACTCGGTCGACACCGCCAAGGCGCTCATGGCCCAGGCCGGCAACCCTGGCTTCTCGACACAGCTGTACACCACGCCGACCACCCGCGACCTGGGCGAATCCATCGCCGCGGACCTCAAGGTCATCGGCATCGATGTGGAGGTCATCCCCCAGGAATTCGATGTCTTCCTGGGCACCGTCGGCAAGCCCCATGGCGCGCCGATGTCGCTCACCGGGTGGGGCAGCGGCTTCCCCGATCCATCCGAGTTCATCGACCCGCTCGTGACCTGCAGTGCCGCGGTGGAAGGCGGCTCCAACACCTCCTGGTACTGCGACCCGGCGCTGGACGCGGACCTCGCCGCGGCTCGCCAGCTGACGGACCGGGCGGATGTGACCTCGACGTACGCGGCCCTCCAGGACCGGGTCATGGCAGCGGCGCCGATCGTGCCGTTGCGCTACCCGGTCCGGACCATCCTCAAGTCCGACCGTCTGCCGACATTCACGCAGCTCGACCCGGTCTGGATGTGGGACCTCGCGACGTACCCCATCACCCAGTAGCGGTGCCGGGTGACCCGCCGACGCGGCGGGGACCCGGGCTCAGGAAGGCGCTGGGGAACCGGGAGCGCAGGCGCTGGCGGGGATCTGGGCCGCCCAGCTCGCAACGCGGCGCCGTTGGGAGCCAACGGCGCCGGGAGGAGGAGGAATCCTGCAGGGCTGGAGGCCGGACGGCGTCTCAGGCAGTCACTGCGGTGCCATCGACATCGACGGCATCGGGGAGGCACCCGGCGGGCACGGGCTCACGTCAGGGTTGAAGTCCGAGTAGGTGCCAGCGGGGTTGTCCTGCCAGATCCAGGCGTGCAGCACGTAGACGCCCAGGTCGGTGTTCTTGTGGAAGTCCTGGCCCAGGACGTTGGGCAGGTTCACCACCTTGCCCGAGGCGTCCTCGACGAAGTTGGCGGGCACGATGTACTCGACGGCCACGAGGCGCAGGTGGTCGGGATCGACGACCTCGTAGACCATCGCCTCGGGATCCATGGCATCGACCTTGTCGTCGATGTCGTGGACGTAGTGGACGCCCATGCCGCCCTGGCCGGGGTGGTCGAAGCAGGTGGGTGTCGTGCCGCCCGTGGTCGAGAACGGCGTGAAGCCGTCCGCGATGGCGACCGACAGGTCGTGGTACTTCGCGGTCGCGATCCGCAGGTCATCGAGCTGCGTCCACGATCGGTCGCTGGTGGGTGCCGGGGACTGGGCCGCGGTGGCAGTGGCAGTGGCCAGCAGCGCGATCATGGTGGCGATCGCGGCGGGACGGAAACGTATCATCTGGTGAGCTCCTCTCAGGTGTGTTCGGTGACCGGGTAGACGTCGTCGGCGACGAGGCCATGGGCCTCGAGGTGGACACGGGTCGCGTCCGCGGCGGAGTCGGCATCGACGAGGCAGAAGATCTTGCCGGCGCCTTCGTCGACCCAGTAGCGGAGATAGCGGACGCCGTACCGATCCTGGGTCGCCAGGTCGGCCTGGTGCGCCGCTGCGACATCAGCGGCCGCGACACCGCCGCTGATGGTGTGGACATCCATGAACAGGGACATCTGCGTACCTCGTGTGGGGGCTTGACCTCCAGCACGCTACGCATCGGCCATGGGCGACACATCGGGGAGCGATACCCAACTCTGGGTGGCGCACCACCCATCGATGCTCAGCTAGGTACGGGCAGCAAACCGTCGGCGTGCGCGCGTTCGACGGCCTCCTCGCGTGTCTCGGCATCGAGCTTGTCCAGCACCGCCGCCACGTGATGCTCGGCGGTCCGCGGCGAGATGAACAGGCGGTCCGCGATGTCCCGATCGCTCAAGCCCTCGGCGAGCAGCTCCAGGACCTCTGCCTGACGGGCCGTCAGGCCCGCAGCGTGGCGACGGGTCGCCCGGCCCCGACCGCGCGGCACTACCATCCCCTGCTCGCGCAGGAGCCGTCGGAGACGCCCCGCGACCGCCGTCGCGCCCAGCGTCTCGAGGATGTCCAGCGCCTCCTGCCGCTGCGCGGCATCCCCGTGTGCGAGCACCAGCGCGCGCTCGTAGGGGACGCCGTGGTCATCGAGGAGCGCGGCCGCGCGGCCGATCTCCCCCTGCATGACCAGGCGGTACGGCTCGGCGATCCCAGGGGGCGGGTCCGTCAGATGGCCGAGCTGCCACAGCCAGAAGGAGATGCGGCCGGGTGACCAGCTGTAGCCCTGCTGCAGACCATCAGCGACGATGTCCGACAGCTCGCCGACCGGCAGGTCGTCGCGACCCGTGATCCACGCCTGCTCGGCCAGCCCGATCGCGGCCGGGGCGAGTCGCTGGAACTCGCGCGCGACGTGGGCCATCTGCCACGCTTCGGCGAGCGTGGCGTCAGCGGTCGCCCGCCCGCGTCGAGCGTCGATGGAGCCTTCGATGGCGAGTGATGGCATCCGGTGGATGGCCGTTGTATCCGGTCGCTCGCGAATCTGGTCCAGCGCGTCGTCCCAGGCGCCGCGGAGCTCGAGGCTCTTCGCATACTGGACCCGTGCCGCGGCCTCCATCGACAGGATCTCGCGGCGGGCGGCGGTCGCCATGGCGCGCTGGGCGTAGTCGCCGCCCGTCGTCACATCGAGGTTCTCATGCGCCGCCCAGGCCTGATTGACGAGGGCCCGGCCCTCCTCGTACCAGAGACCCTCCCGGGCCGCCTCTGCTCGTGCCTGCTCCAGGCTGGCGTGGCCGTCGGGGTAGTGGCGCATGTTGGCGGCCATGCCCCGGTGGTTGAGCGACCGGATGCGGATGAGTGGATCGATCGTGTCGCCACCCGCCCGGAGGGCCCGATCGACAAGGTCCTCGACGGCATCGATGTCGCCTCGCATCATCCGCACGTAGGCCATCGCCTCGAGCGCCCGCGCCAATGCCGGTCCATCGGGATCAGGCCCCAGGACCGCAACGGCCTCGGCAGCACATCGCTCCCCCTCCGGGCCCCGACCGTCGTATTCCAGGTATCGTGCCATCTGGGCCAGGACCCTCGACTCGCCCAGTCGATCGCCACGGGCGCGGTAATGCTCACGCGCCCGGTTCGAGCATGCGATCGCCTCCGAGATCAGGCCCGCGATCGACTCCTCGCGTGCCCATTCCTCCAGATACGGTCCCAGGTTCGCTGGGTCGACGCGGTCGAAGTGCGGAGCGAGCGCTCGCCAATCGTCCCGCGCCTGGACGTGGCTGCCCATCGCCGCGCCGTATCGCGCGGACTCGGGCGCGGCACGGACCAGCCGATCGGCATCGTCCGCCTCCCAGGCGCAGACCACGATGAGGCAGGGGTGGGTATCCTCCGGCAGGTCGCGCAGGAGCACCCTGCTCCGGGTGCGTCGTTCCCCGGCCGTCAGGGATCCCAGGATGGTCTCGCGGATGAGGGCGTGCCGGAACGTCACGCGCCCCGCACCGCAGTCCAGCAGGCCCCGCGCCTCGCACTCGTCCAGACGTGCGTCGTCCATGCCGGCGATCAGGAGCGCCTCGTCGCGGGAGATGGGCTCGGGGATGATGGACAGCGTCCGGAGCGCCTCCTGGGATCCGATGGTGAGACGCTGCAATCGGGCGAGCACCGAGTCCGCGAGGGAGGTCGTGGCGCCCGATCCGGTCGTCGCGACCATCTCGGTGACCAGCAGCGGGTTGCCCCGGGTCGCCCCCAGGACCTGGGCCGGATCGAGTCGCGCCGCCCGCACCATCTCTCCGACGCCTTCGAGGGAGAGGCCATCGAGATGGACGCGCACGATGTCCCCGGCCGGGATGTCACCGATGACGCCCCGCAGGGGGTGATCCGCGTCGACGTCACCGTCGCGGTAGGTCAGCAGCAGTACGCCGGTCGTCCGGGCGATCCGCCTGCCGACATACCGGATCGCATCCAGGGTCGCCTCATCCGCCCAGTGGGTGTCCTCGAGGATGAGGACCGTCGGTCCGGCCGGATCGCTCAGCAGGCGGAGCACTGCCTCCAGCACGCCCGATCGGTCCGTGCGATCGAGGGGATCGAAGAGTGACGGCACGTCCCGCGCGATATCCCAGAACGGATCCAGGGCGCGCGGGATGCGCAGGTCGTCGCAGGTACCGAGATAGACGGGACCGCGCGCGGTGTGCTCCGATCCGAAGGCACGTACGAGCGTGCTCTTGCCGATGCCAGCCTCGCCCCGGACCAGCACGACCTTGCCGCCAGTGGTGGGCACGCCCGCGGCGACAGCACGCATCCGCCCCAACTGGTCGTCACGTTCGAGCAGCATGCGCGGCACGATACGACGTCTCGTCCAGTCCGCGGTGTCCAGCGAGTTCGCCGCGGAGCTGGTGTGTGCGTCGCGTGCTGCGCTCGGCATCAGACGCGATGAGATGGCGGCCACCCTGATGAAGTGCTGCATGCCGCAGGTCTGGAAGTCCTGGAGGCGGGCGTCGTGTTGCGGGCGCTCCGCCTGCAGCAGGGATGGCCGCGGCTCGACTTCTCGGACGCGTGCCTCGCCGCTCGCGCCCTGGAGGTCGGGTGCCCGGGTTGGAGGGGCTGAGCGCTTGAGTGCCAGGGCCTGCCTCAGGGTGCCATGCTCGGTGGAGGGAAGCTCGCGGAAGACGATGCGAGCATCCCGGGTGCCGCCCTCGATGCCGGTGGCCAGGGAGCGGCGAAGAACGCGATCAGGTCTGCCATGCCTTCGACCGCATCGGCCCCGAACCGCTCGCGGATACCGGGTGCCAGCACGTACTTGCCGGTCGCAGCCCGATCGACGGCGAAGACGGCGATCCAGTAGGTGCCATCTGCCGGCGCAGTGAGCGACACGTCCCCGTAGTCGAGGAAGCCCAGGCCGGCGTGGACCTCCCGGATGGGTGCGGCCACGGGCTGGAATGGCAAGGCGCCCGCAGCACCGGTCATGGCGGCCAGCTCGACTGCGTGCTGGCCTGCCTGCTCGGGATCCGGCAGGCCCGGCCCGAGGAGCAGGAACGTCGCTGCCAGGGAACCGACCGCATCGGGTGCGGTCATACCCACCACGATCGGATCGCCTGCATGCAGGTCCATGCGGAACCAGTCGACCTCGCCGGGGGCCGCGATCGTGGCGCCGATGGCGCGCGACAACGTCGGGTCGTCGAGGATCACGGCGGTGTCGGGAGATGGGTGCTGATCGTCGATCACCGACGGGCTGTGTGCCGCGACGGTTGCGGGCAGCGCCATCAACGACAGCAGGAGCCCCAGGAGCTTGACTCGACCCACGCCCTTCATTCGTTGCCACTCATGATCCGGATGACGACACCTTGCTGCGAACGCGTCAAGTGCCTTGGCCGACCGAGCGAGCCGAGCCGAGCCGAGCCCCGCACCCTCGGGCCGGCGGCTGAGGCCCTGACATCCACCAGGTAGCGGATATCGTGCAGGCGCTCGATGTCCGCCGATGAGTACAGCCGTTGGTTGCCGGATCGCCGGCTCGGCTGGAGAAGGCCCGAGCGCTCGTACCTGCGACGGGCTGGCGATCCTCATCTGCTTGGGTTTGGAATCGGCCATCTTGGGCAGCGTCAGGATCAGGACGCCGTTCTCGAACAGGCGATCAATGCCGTCCCGCAGGGACATGAAGTCGCGCAGCGGGCTGAAGCCGGAGGTGTCCGTTGGTGACGCTCGGCTTCCGGATCACATCGCGGTCAGGGGCTGGCGGCCCGTCGTCGACCACGGAGTTTGACAAATCCGTCAAACTGACGCTGCCGTCTTGTTCATCGGGATGTTCTGGGCTCGACCGTCCGACGCGTGTGCCGGGTGCTGTCTCGTGTGTGCCAGCCAGTGCGCACCCTCACGCAGGCGCCGCCGACGGATCGATGAAGATGGGGCTGGAAGGCAGGGGCACGACATGATCCGACGTCACGGCGTCAGGCTGCGCTCGATGCTGATGGTCATCGACGCACTGGTGGCCGTGGTGGTCGCGGTGATGACCTTCGAGCTTCGCTTCCGGATGTTCCCTGGCGAGCCGGCCCCGGACATGTTCGACCCAGCGTGGCCTCCACTGGTGCTCTACGCTGCGACCTGGGTCGCACTGCTGTACCTCGGTGGTCAGTATCGCCTGAGAGCGCATTGGTCCCTCCGCTCCCAGATGGCCGGGATCGCCCGAGCGACCGTGTGGCTCGCTCTGCTGACGCTTGCCTCGCTGTACGTGACACGGCTGTCGGAAGTCAGCCGGGCCGTCATCCTCATCCTCTTTCCGCTGCAATGGGCGGCGACCGTCGCGACCCGCTATGCGATCCAGGTCGTCTTTCGTTTTGTTCGGCGCCACGGTCGGAATCGACGGTTCATCCTGATCGTGGGAACGACCGCACCAGCGATCGCCTTCGCCCGTGTCATCGAGGCTCAGCCAGCCTTGGGGCTGGAGGTCGTCGGGATACTGGGCGACGAGCCACCGCCCGAGGACGCGCACTGGGCATACCTGGGCCCGATCAGCGGGTTCGGCCAGGTCCTGCGGGAGCGCATCGTCGACGAGGTCGCCATCTGCCTTCCCGCGAGCATGAGCACCCAGATCGAAGCTGTATCGCAGATGAGCCAGGGTGAGGGGAAGATCGTCCGGATACCCCTGGATATCCCTCAGATCGACCAGGGCCGGAGCTTCATCGAGGATCTGGACGGAACAGCCGTGCTGACGCTGCTTCGATTACCGGAACAGACGCTGGCGCTGTTCGCCAAGCGGATCATGGATGTGCTCGGATCTGTGGCCGGACTGATCATCCTGTCGCCGCTCCTGATCATCGTCGCGTGCGTGATCCTCGTGCGCGACGGGCCTCCGTTCATCTTCACCCAAGAGCGGATCGGGAAGAACGGCCGCCGCTTCCGGATCTACAAGTTCCGGACCATGACTCGGGACGCGGAGATGAAGTACGCCGAGATCCAGCATCTCAGCATGACCCGGGGCGCGGCCTTCAAGATGGTCGATGACCCACGGGTCATGACCTGGGGTCGCTGGATGCGGCGGTTCAGCGTGGACGAGCTGCCCCAACTATGGAACGTGCTCAGAGGCGATATGAGTCTGGTGGGTCCACGACCGGCGCCCCCCCGCGAGGTCGACGTCTATGACCCATGGCACCGGCGGAGGCTATCGATGAAGCCAGGGATGACGGGTCTGTGGCAAGTCTCATCGAGGCTGGACGTCGATTTCGATGACCGTGCAGCGATCGACCTCGACTACATCGATCGTTGGTCACTCCGTTTGGACCTGGGGATCATCGCGCGGACCATCCCAGTCGTCCTGCGGTCATTAGGGCATTGACGGCATGACCGGAACAGGGAGTCTGGGTTCGGTTTGGACCCGTGGGCGCCTCGACGGCGTGGTGCGGCGGAAGGTCAGCTTCCATCCCGATGACAGGGGGGAGTTTGGTGAGCTCTGGCGTGCGACCTGGACCGAGACGCTGGACGATCCGCCGGTCCGCATGGTCCAGGCCAATCTCAGCCGGTCGTCGCCCCGTGTCCTCCGAGGCCTGCACGCGCACCGTCGGCAGGCCGACCTGTGGCTGGTCGTCGAAGGTCACCCGTTCATCGGCCTGGTGGACCTCCGCCCTGCCATCCGGGGCGAGGGCCCGGTCGTGACCGAGACCATCGACGCGACGCCGGGCGAGGCCGTCTACCTGCCAGCCGGGGTCGCGCACGGCTTCTACTCGCCCGATGCCCTGACGCTCGTGTACCTGGTCAGCAACGAGTACGACGGCACCGACGAGCTCGGCTTCGCATGGGATGACCCTGAGGCCGCCATCGCGTGGCCAGACCCGGCGCCACTGGTCTCGCTCCGGGACGCGCAGGCTCCCTCGATGCGCGCCTTGGTCGATCGATTTCGCGCGGGCACCTAATCGACCCCGTCCAGGTACGCATCCAGCGCAGCTCTCCAGGGTCGAAGAGAGATGCCCAGGCTGGCGGCCCGACCCGGATCGAGGACCCCCCACGGGGGCACATCTGATGCCCGGGCGAACTCCACGCGCGAGATGGGCCGGATAGCTCGATCCGGCCGACGTCGGACGATCACCGCCTCCGCCCACTCAAGCCGGGATGCGATGCCCGGTGACACCAGGTGATATATGCCGGCGGGGGTCGCTTCCACTAGTTGCAGCAGGGCGTGCGCGAGATCCGCTGTGTACGTTGGGGTCCCGAATTCATCGTCGACCACGGCGAGCCCCTCACCCTTGGGCAGCCGGTCTGAGGCAGCGAGGATCTTGTGCGGGAAGTCGCCTCCTGGCGGCCCGTACAGCCAGGACGTGCGCACGATCCACAGTCCGGCTCGATCGCCGAACGCAGCACGGGCTGCGATCTCGCCCGCCAACTTGCTCCGACCATAGGCGTTGCGCGGTGCCGGGGAGTCGGACTCGACGTAGCCACGGCCGTCGATCCGCTCGCCGTCGAACACCTCGTTCGTTGATACGAGAGCGAGCCCGACACCTGCCCGCACGCATGCCTCGGCCAGGAATCCGACCGCGTCCGCGTTGCGTCGGAGGGCGAGCGCCGGGTCCCGGGCGCAGCCATCCACGTCGGTCCACGCCGCGGCGTGCAACACGACCGTCGGTCGGTCGCGCTCGACGAGGCCGCTGCCGAGTTCGGGGTCGTCGAGGTCGTACTCGGGTCGGCGCCACGGCAGTGCCGTAGCACCCCGGGCACGAGCCGCACGGATCAGTGCGCTCCCAAGCCTGCCACCCGCACCCGTGACCGCCAGACGCGCCGCCGCGGATGCCTGGCGACCAGGTCCCGGACTCGTCATGCGCCCCCGGATCCCTCGATGCGCCACCCGTACTGGCGCCGATAGTAGTCATCCCAATCATCGCTCCGGGCGGTCCGCCACCATGCTTCGTGGTCGCGATACCAGGCCACGGTGGCCTCGATGCCATCCTCGAACGCCACCCGGGGAGCCCAACCCAGGGCACGCAAGCGACTGCCGTCGAGGGCATATCGTCGATCATGACCAGGTCGATCGGCCACGCTGTGCACCAATGACCAAGGCTTGCCCACGTGGTCAAGGATGGCCGCCGTGACCGACCGGTTCGAGCGTTCCTCGCCATCGCCCGGGACGTTGTACACGGACCCCGATCGTCCCCGATCGAGTACCGCCTGGACGGCCGCCACATGGTCGTCGACATGCAGCCAGTCACGGCGCTGCTCGCCATCCCCGTACATCGGCAGCGGCTGGTCGGTGAGCGCGTTCGTGATGAACAGGGGGATGAGCTTCTCGGGATGCTGCCGAGGGCCATAGGTATTGGCCCCCCGGGTGATCACGGTGTCGAGCCCGAAGGTCTCGTGGTAGGCCTGCACCAGGTGTTCACCGGCCGCTTTGGCAGCGCTGTAGGGGCTGCTCGGGCGGACGGGGTCCTCCTCGCGGCTGCGCCCGGTGGGTACCGATCCGTAGACCTCGTCGGTGGACACCTGGACCACACGATAGCTGGGCCCGCTCCCTCGACGATGCTGCTCGCGGCGTGCGGCCTCCAGCAAGGAGTGAACACCCAGGACGCCGGTGCGCAGGAAAGCGGTCGGGTCGAGGATGGAACGGTCGACATGGGACTCGGCCGCGAAGTTGACGATGCCGTCACATCCTTGGACGAGATCCGCCACGAGATCCGCGTCGGCGATGTCCCCCTGGATGAACTGGCATCGGTCAACCTGTTCCAGAGCCCCATCCAGATTCGCCAGGCTGCCGGCGTACGTGAGCTTGTCGAGGACGGTGATGGAGTCGTGGGTGTCCGACAGGCGTCGATGAACGAAGGTGCTGCCGATGAAGCCGGCACCTCCGGTGACGAGCAACCTCACGCGGACGCACCAGGCCCGGGGCCACCCGACGCAGCTTCCCCGGACACCAGGTTACTGGCGACGAGCAGCGACTCGATGGTCCCGGCATCATGCCAGACACCCTCGTAGTGCCTCGTGTACAGACCGCCGTCCGCGATGTAGTGGTTGAGCACGTCCGTGATCTCGAACTCTCCACGGTTGGAAGGCCGCAGCTCGTCGATGACATGGAATGCATCAGGCCGCAGGAAATAGACGCCGATGGGGATGGAATCGCTCTTGGGATGAGGCGGCTTCTCCTCGAAGCCGACGACCGAGCCATCCGGCCCAAAGGTCGCGACACCGAAGCGATGGGCATCTGGGACCCGGTAGAGGAGGGCTCCGGCGGCCCAGGGACCGGCCTCGAACTCACGCGCGACCTCTGCCAACGGATCGCCACGCAGGATGTTGTCGCCCAGGACCACACAGAACGCGTCATCGCCGACGAAGTCCCGCGCGAGGCCGATGGCGTGGGCGATGCCCAACGCTCCGCGTTGATACCGATAGGTCAGATCGACACCGAAGTCGTGCCCGTCCGACAGGAGTTCGACGATGTCGCCGATGCTCCGACCGCCCAGGATCACCATGACTCGTTCGACCCCCATGTCCCGAAGGGTCTCGATGGGGTAGTAGATCATGGGCCGATCGTGGACGGGCAGCAGGTGCTTGTTGGTGACGAGGGTCAGCGGATGAAGCCTCGAACCCGTGCCCCCCGCCAGCAGTATGCCCCGCACGGCACTCCTTGAAGCTCATGATCCGGGCCTCGGCCTGCACCGATCCGGGCCGTACCTTGCCCGGCGCGGGCGCCTCGAGCACCTATCGTACCCACCCCGACGAGCCCACGTGGAACGGCTCGCCCGGGCGGACGGCCGGTATCCTTGGATCCGAGTGCGGCCAGGCGGCCCCTGTATCTGAGGACGACGGAAGAGTGGATGGCCGGCGGAGGGCGATCGTGGAGCAGCTCCGCCGCTCCCGTGCCTGGCCGGCCCTGCGAGCCGTCGGTCAGCCGTTGCGGGCGCGAGCGCGGTCACTCAGCATGTCCTGCTACTCACGCCGGCATCGGGCCGCGCGTGCCATCCGGGGGTTGCCTGGTCGAGCCCAGCGTACTGGGGCCTCGATCGCTGTGCGTGCTCCGATCGCGGCTGACCTGACATGGCGCCCAGCGCGACGGCTCACGTCCGCGATGCGGACGCGATGGCGCGACGTGGGGATGTGGTCCGTGCGCCGTGATCCGGAGGGGCACGCCCACCGGTACTTCGATGCAGTGTGGTACGAGCGTCAGGTCGAGGGTGGGCTCGCGGGGATGGACGCGTGGCATCACTACCGGAGCATCGGCGTCGCGCAGGGGCTGGCGCCCAATGCCGTGTTCGATGTGTCCTCGTACCGCTTCGACCACCCCGATGTCGAGGACCTGGGCGGAGACCCGCTGGTGCATTACGTGCTGCGCGGCCGCGTCTCGGGAGCCACGCCGCACCCCCTGTTCGACGCCACCTGGTACCGACGCACGCATCACCTCAGTAGGCGCGTCGATCCATACCTCCACTACCTGACCAGCGGCCGGGCCCTCGGTCTGGCCGCGAGCAGCGCAGTAGAGCCCGGCACCGACATCTCTGCCGTCCGATTGATGTTCCCTGTCCCTGACCGCGTCGCGGTGACGATCGTCGTGCCCGCGTACGGCAACCACGCCCTGACATATCGATGTCTCTACGCCGTGGCCTCTCGCACCCCGGTGCGACTGGGCGCGCATGTCGTCCTGGCGGACGACTGTCCGGAACAGCCGCTTGGTCCCACGCTGGGCGCCGTTCCGGGTCTCGAGGTGCGGCTCAACCCGCTCAACCTGGGCTTTGTCAGGAACTGCAATGCGGCGGCGGCCGGGGCGCTGGGCGAGCACCTCGTGTTCCTCAACAACGACACAGTGGTCGAGCCGGGGTGGCTGGAGGCGCTGCTGGAGGCGACCACTGGTGACGCGCGCGTGGCAATGGTCGGCGGCAAGCTGCTCGGCGGCGATGGCCGCCTCCAGGAGGCCGGCGTGATCATGTACCAGGATGCGAACGGGGACCCGTATGGCCGTGGCGATGATCCCGATCGGCCCGAATACGGCTATCGGCGCGATGTCGACTGCGTCTCCGGAGCCTGCATCCTGGTCGACCGCGTCGCCTTCGAGGCGGCCGGTGGCTTCGACGAGGCGTTCGTGCCGGCCTTCTTCGAGGAATACGACCTGGCGTTCCGGCTGCGGGCACAGGGCCGTCGCATCGTGTACCAGCCAGATTGCCGCGTACTGCACGCCGGGAGTGCCACATATGGCATCGGGACCCGCGATCGGCAGACGCGCATCAACCGGGCGCGATTCGTCGCGCGCTGGATGGACGAGCTGGCCACCCAGCGCCGCTCGCCGGCTGATGTGTTCCTGGCCCGCGAACGGCCGCATCCCGGCGGGGTGGTGCTGGTCATCGATGATCGCATCCCCGAGACCGACCGACACGCGGGTGCGCTCCTCACCTGGCAGCACTTGCGTCTCCTCGCGGACAGCGGCCACAAGGTGGTCTACCTGCCCGACGACGGTGTCGTGCGACAGCCCTACACCCACGACCTGCAGCGCCAAGGGATCGAGGTCCTGGCACCGGGCGTTGACATGCACGCATGGCTGGACGACAACGGCCGCTACCTCGACTGGGTCCTGCTCGCGCGGCCTGGCGTCGCCGAGCGGTGGATCCCGGCGTTGCGCCGATGGTCGACCGCTGCCCTCGTCTACTTCACGCATGATCTGCACTACCTGCGCGAGCGGCGCCGCCACGAGGTCACGGGCGATGTCCGGGCGCTTGCTGACAGCCTGTTCCTGGAGGCGCAGGAGTCGGTGATCCTGCGGTCGGTCGATGCTGCCTTGACGCCGAGCTCCGCAGAGGTGGCCGTCATCCGGGCGCTGGCGCCCGACCTCGACGTGCGCGTCCTGGGGCCCTGCCTGGATGCCGATCGCCCGCCTGCCCCAGCTGGAGCCCAGCCACTGGAGGCGCGCGAGTCGGTCATGTTCCTGGGCGGCTTCGACCACCTGCCGAACGTCGACGCCGCAACTGTGCTTGTCCGGGAAGTGATGCCCATCGTCTGGCATGACCTTCCCGATGTCCGCGTGCTCATCGTTGGCAACGAACCTCCGCCCGCGGTAGCCGGGCTCGCCTCGGAGCGGGTCGAGGTCACCGGCTTCGTGCCTGACCTGGGTCCATGGTTCGCGAAGGCCAGGCTGACCGTCAGTCCGCTGCGGTACGGGGCAGGGCTCAAGGGCAAGATCGTGACCAGCCTCGAGGCCGGTGTCCCCGTCATCACCACGACCATCGGGAACGAGGGACTCGAACTCGAGGCCGGTGTGGAGGCACTCATCGGTGACACGTCGGAAGCCATCGCAGCCCACGTGGTGCGGGTATTCCGGGAGCCAGGTCTTGCGGCAGCACTGGCCGACGCCGGTTGGCGAGCTGTGTCGGAGCGATTCTCCTGGCAGGGCGCCCAGACCGCGCTGACGGCATCGCTCGCGGCCGCACGAGCGCATCGCGACCGTGGCCGATCGTGAGAGCGCCGCTGGTCACGGTCTCGTTGGTGACGTGGAACGGCGTCCCATGGCTGCCGCAGTGTCTCGCGTCGTTGTGCGATCAGACGCTGGACGAGGTCGAGGTGCTGATCGTCGACAACGGCTCGACCGACGGAACCGTCGAGCTGCTTGAGGCGCTGCTGGGGAGCCACGATCGGCGGCTGATCCGGAACCGGCGAAATGAGGGCTACGCTGCGGCCCATGACACCAACCTGGCCTGTGCGCGTGGCGAGTACGCGCTACTGCTCAACCAGGATGTGGTGCTGGACGTCGGCTTCCTCGCCGCGGCGGTACGCGCCTTCCGACAGCATCCGGATGTCGCGGCAGTCCAGGGCCGGCTGCGGCGGCTGGGAGCCGACGGCCAACGGTCCCCCGTGCTCGATACCACCGGTCTTGTCATGTCGCGCGATCGACGGGTGGTCAGTCGAGCCCAGGGTGAGCAGGACGCGCCGAATCACGCCCTGGCGGGCCCGGTCTGGGGTGCCGACGGGCCAGCTCCCGTGTATCGGATGGCAGCCCTGCGTCAGGCCCGCCTGGCCCGGCCCCATGGGGGATGGGAGGATCCTCGACCGCGACTTCTTCGCGTACAAGGAGGACGTCGACCTGGCCTGGCGCCTGCGTCGCTGGGGCTGGTCTGCGTGGTACGAACCAGAAGCGCTCGCCTGGCACGCCCGGGGCGCCAGTGTCACCCTGCGTGGCGGCGGACGCGACATGCTCGAGCTACGCCGCGCCACCCCGGCGGCCGTCAAGATCCTCTCGTGGCGCAACCAGCGGCTGATGATGATCAAGAACGACACTGTCCGCGCTGTCCTGCGCGATCTGCCCTGGATCCTCCGGCGCGAGTCGCTCTCGATAGCGTTCATGGTCCTGCTCGATCGCGAGGTGCTCCCTGCCATCCCGGACTTGATCCGACACCTGCCGCGCGCGGTGCGCAAGCGGCGGCAGCTGGCCCGCCGGCTCAAGGGGGCGAGTCGCGTGGCAAGCGCGGGCACCGGGAACGGGGTCCCGAGGTGAGCCCTGTGGACGTGTCGCTCGTGATCGTCGCCTATGACATGGACCGTGAGCTACCACGGACCCTGGCCTCGCTCTCGCGCGCCATGCAGCTGGGGGTCGAGTCGATCGCCTACGAGGTCATCATCGTGGACAACGGCTCGCCCAGGCCGGTCCAGGCGTGCGCGGATCCCCAGTTCACGATCATCCGCGTCGATGATGCGCGCCCGTCTCCAGCAGCGGCCATCAATATCGGCCTCAGCCACGCGTCAGGCGACCTCATCGGCGTGTTGATCGACGGCGCCCGGATGGCGTCGCCGGGATTGATCCATCACGCTGTCCTCGCGTCGCGATTGCATGAGCGACCGGTGATCTCAAGCCTCGGCTTCCACCTGGGTCCGGACCTTCAGATGCGCAGTGTCCATGATGGATACGATCAGGCTGCCGAGGATGCGTTGCTGGCCTCATGCCGATGGGAGGACGACGCCTACAGACTGTTCCTGATCTCCGTCTTCGCGGGCTCCTCCAAGGATGGCTGGTTCATGCCCATCGCCGAAAGCAACGCGCTCTTCCTCCGGCGAGGCATATGGGATGAGCTCGGTGGGTATGACGAGCGTTTTGTCGCCCCCGGTGGCGGTCTCGTCAACCTCGACGCGTATCGGCGGGCCTGCGACCTGCCTGGTTCCCAGCTTGTCGTTCTGCTGGGTGAAGGCACCTTCCATCAGGTGCACGGCGGCGTGGCGACGAACGCGCTCATATCACCCGCGGCAGCCTTCCACCAGGAGTACGCAGCGATCCGAGGCGAGCCCTTTCGGGCGCCAGAGGTCCGTCCGCTGTACCTGGGCAGGCTGGCGACGCACGCCCTTCCCTCCGTCGCGTGGTCCGCCGCGCGGGCGCACGAGGCATCACCTGCGCCGTAGGCACGCGTGCACCGCGAGCCGCTTGCGCTACAGCCGGCGAAGCCAGCCATTCGGGTTCCACGTGGCATTGCGCCCAAAGTGGTCGCAGAGGTCGGCGTCGATCACATATGAATCCGGATGACGCTCGAGGAAGGCTGCCACGGCGCGATTCGGGCCGTTCGCATACCGCTCGTACAGCGGATCCCCGAACTGGTCCAGGACACCATCCTCCACGACGACATAGTCGCCAGCGGCCAGATACTGGTGGAAGAACTCGAGCACCGCGATCGCATCCTGGAACCGATGGCTGCTGTCCTCCACGACCAGCCATGGCTTGGGGAGGGCGGCAAGTCGTTCCGGTCGGAGGGTCGCCGCCAGATGCGCGGCGTCGCCCTGTAGGAAGGCGATCCGCTCGTCGAGGAAGCCGGCCAACGGCTCGATGTCCACGGACACCACCTGGATGCCCGTACCCCGGTCTGCAGTGAGCATGTCTGCGAACCACAAGGCACTGCCCCCGAACTTCGTACCGATCTCGATCACGGTCATCGGGCGCAACCGTGACAGGAGTTGCAGGTACAGGGCCAGGTCCAGGGGATCGCTTGAGGCAGGGCACGCCGCGATAGACGCTGTTCAGGGTGCCTTCCTGGATCTGGTCAAGAACGGCTGACGGCAGGGAGGAGGCGAATGGTCGACCCTGCGCCTCGAGTGCGGCCGGAGCTCCGGGGGACGGTTCCGGGTGGGTCATGACCGGTCACCGTCCGGTCGTCGACCAGCGTGATGATGACCGGTTACCAGCACGAGGGGCCTCCCTGTCTCAGCCATCGGCTCGCGGGATAGTATCCGTGTCGCTGCCATGCGGCGAACGCCATGCGACGTGGCGCGGTCGGAAGACCACCCGGGTCCGCATCGAGAGGAGTTGGCACGCCGTGGAGGATACGGATCCCGGTCGGTCCGCCTATTTGTGGCTCCTCAAGCAGTGTCTCACCAACATGATCTATCGAGACGACCGGGTGGACCACAACGTGGGTGACCAGATCCGGACGTTCGATCCTGAGCGACGACGCGTCGGCAGGGACTGGCCCCTGCACGCACACACGATGATCGGCCTGGAACGGCTGGACCACCTGCAGTGGTGCGTCGAGAATGTCCTCGGTGATGCGATCCCGGGTGATCTCATCGAGACCGGCGTGTGGCGTGGTGGCGCCTGCATCCTCATGCGCGGGATCCTCAAGGCGCATGGCATCACCGACAGGCTCGTCTGGGTGGCCGACTCGTTCGCGGGCCTGCCGGCGCCCGATACCGCGCGGTATCCCATCGACGCAGGCATCAACCTCCATGACTCGCCCCATCTCGCCGTGTCGATGGATCAGGTCCGCGAGAACTTCGCGCGGTATGACCTGATGGACGACCAGGTCCGGTTCCTGCAGGGCTGGTTCCGGGATACGTTGCCGCGAGCGCCCATCGAGCGTCTCGCCGTGATGCGCCTTGACGGCGACCTCTACGAGTCGACCATGGATGCCTTGACGGCGCTGTACCCGCGCCTGTCTGTCGGTGGCTTCGTCATCCTCGACGACTATCAGCTCATACCGGCCTGTCGGCAGGCCGTCGTGGACTATCGAGAGGCCCATCACATCACGGAAGTGATCGGCTATCCGGAGTGGTGTTCTGCCTTCTGGCGCAAGGCCGCGTGAGCCCTCGGGGTTCCCAAGACACCCTTCCAGTGGCGGTCAGACCTCCGGCCGGAGCCGCGCCCGCACCAGGTCCCAGTCATTAGGCACCAGACAGAGGTCCGCCTCCATGCTCGCCTCGATGGTCGAGAACGGTACTTCGATGTATCGATCCACGATCTGGTCGTACGCGTCGCGCAGCACCGATGACCCAGGGTCCAGGTTGGCGACGACGGTCAACCCGGACGGTGGGGTGGCGATGGTCAGGATCACGAGCTCGGGCCGGTACTTCCGGAGGCACAGCACCACCTTCCACACGTCACCGGTCCAGAACTGCGTCGCCCGTTCGCGGCGCTGGGTGGGCTCGTCCAGCGGCAGCGTGTCGTGGAACGCGATGATCGAGCTGTTGGTGCTGCACGCCTCCAGGTTGATGAAGTCGAGGAGGGCCTGCTCGAAGGTATGCAACCCGTCGACGAACGCGAAGTCGACGGGTCGATCGCCAAGCATCCGGTGGAGGCGCCGCTCGGCGAAGAAGGCATCACTCGGCTCGGCGAAGATGTGCGTCTCGGCCGTCACCGGCACGACCAGGGTGGGTACCGGATCGACGCCGATCGCGATGGTCGGAGGCTGCGCCAGGGCGATCGTCCTTCCAGTGGCCACGCCGACCTCCAGATAGACGGCGGGTCGGAACAGCTCATGGAACCGGGTCAGCCAGGTCCCGTAGGGCACCCCCGGGAGTCTGGCCTTCGAGAGGCCGAGGTGTGCCCTGACCAGTCCTCCGTCGATGCCGAGCGCCGCCTCGTACTCGGCGATCGCTGCATCCGGGTCGCCGATCAGGGCGTAGGCGTCGCCCAATGCCACGTGCACATCCTCGGGTCCATCGGCCCCTGGTGGCGCGCTCCGGAGCCACGAGCTGACGATCGACGACAGCCGCTGCGGCTCCGGCTCGTCTGGTGCGAGGCGCCGGGCGAGCCGGCTCACGGCGGCGGCGCCGGGGTTGCGGCCCGCCCCTATCTCACTGTGCGCGAGCTTCACGAGGCTCGCGACACGCGTCGAGTCAGGCACCACGGGTGGGCTCATCGACCAGGTCGCACGGTCGGATCCCCGGCCCAGTGGCCCTGTGCCGATCGAGGGCATCACGGCGGCACGCACGAAGTGTGCGAGGGCGGGCGTTGGCAGCACGCCGACGTATGTCCGACCGGGGGGCGACGGCGCGGCCCAGGACACGCCGCGGATCTGTTGGTATTGCGCCTTCCATTCGGCAAGCCGCATGTCCAGCTCGTTCATCGAGGCGCTGGTCGCGATGCCGCCGTGCAGTTGATGGAAGGTGCCTTCACCCAGGAGCATCACGAGCTCGGCCCCAGACAGCTCGAGCGCGCGGCGCAGCAGGTCGAGGTTCAACAGCCCGCCACCGGGCATGTCGAATCGCTCGTCCGCGCCTTCGAGCGCATCCCACATCTCGCGTCGCATGAACAGGGCATTCGACTCGTTGATGGGCCGGAACCAGCCATCGAGCGACGATCCATCCAGCGCGCCGAGCTCGAACAGTCGGTAGCCGTCGGTCGGCCAGTCGATGTCTGCCAGCAGACGGTCCTCGCGGTCCTCGTCGTAGCCGGCGTCCATCGCCAGGCGCTGGGACGCATCGAAGCCCAGATGCCATCCCAGGGTGGCCACGACGGCTCGCTCGTAGAGTCGAGCGCCGTTGCGCGCGAAGTGAAGCAGGCCCGGCGTGGCCAGTCGAGCGCCGTCGACCATGACGCCGATCACCCTGCCGCGAGCCTGGGCAAGTCCCAGGTTGATGGCCAGAGCGGGGGACCCTGGAGCATCGTCGACCCGTATCCACCGGAAGGTCCCAGACAGATCCTGGACGATGCCTGGCTCGAGCGGCGGGTCCGAGCCGTTGTCGACGACGATGACTTCGTACGCGTCCGCATCGATGCCGCGCTGGTATCCGGCAGACAGCGACCGGAGCGTCCGCGGTGCCACGCGGGCCATGTCGTGGACGACCACGACCACGGAGACCTCCGGGCGCCGAACGCCCCTGAGCGTAGAGCGGAGCGATCTCATGCGTGCGGAGTCACGTTGTCTCGGCGATCCCAGCCGGGGTACAGTGCCGACCGCTCAAGGCCGATCGCCTCGGCCAGGGCCGGGATGATCGATCCTGTAGCGGCGACCTCCCGGTCATAGTCGAGGACGACGGGGAACCGGGTACCGGCGAGGTCTCGCAGAACGGCCAGCAGCGCGGGATAGTCGACGAGCCACGAGTCGGGCTCTGTGTAGGCGACCGCGCGCGGGTCGTCCACGGGTCCCGAGAATCCCAGCCGTTGCAGGGCAGCGCGGAACGACGCCAGGTATGCCGCTTGCTCCCTGAAGACGACGATCGGCGTGATCGAGCGTGGCGCCAGCAGGTCCCGGAGGTGGTCGATCTCTCCGCGGGTCCGCATGTACGACAGGCCTTCAGCGGAGAAGAGGACGATCTCGGCAGTCGACTCTACCGTTGCACGGATGGCCCGCTGCATCATCGGTGCGCACATCTGGAACCTGTGCCCAGCGAGCAGCCACCGGTCGGGGGTCAGCAGCTCATCCCGGACCGCCAGAGCGGGGAGTTCCAGGTGGCTGGGCATGAAGCAGCCTGGATGCACCAGGATGCCGTGATCTCGCAGGATCCTCGGCGCTCCACTGCGCGAGGTAGTGCTGGAATGCCGTCGTGCCCGTCTTGTGCATGCCCACGTGCAGCAGTACCCGCCCGGGACCGGCGGCGGGGTCACGCCGACCTTCACCTCGGGGAGTGTCGGCCGCTGGGTTGCTCCGCGTCACAGCCGCCAGTATGCATTCCTGCATTCGCCGCGGGATCGGCCCGGGGCTCGGTAACCCGGGCGTGCCATGCTGAAGGGACGCTAGCGAACGCACGCGATAAGGAGTCGGGCCTGATGCAACGCGCCGCGAGCGACCTCTACCTGGATCTGCTCGTCCGGAGCGTGTCGAACCTCATCTATGGACCGTCCCCGCTCGATGCGTGGAACGACGGATTGTTCCGTGCGGACGCTTCGCTCGGACGGGACCGTACGTCACCGGCTCACACGATGGTCGGGATCCTGCGCATCGAGAACGTGCGAGAGCTGGCCCAGCGGGTGGTCGACCTGTCGATCCCCGGTGACTTCATCGAGACGGGTGTGTGGCGAGGTGGTTGCTGCATCCTCATGCGTGGCGTCCTGGCGGCGCACGGGATCGACGATCGGACGATCTACGTGGCGGACTCGTTCGAAGGGCTTCCCCCTCCCGACGTGATCACCTTTCCCCAGGACACCGGGAGCCAGCTGCATCGGATCGCTGAGCTTGCCGTGCCCCTCGAGACCGTCAAGGCGAACTTCGACAGGTACGGTCTGCTGGACGACCAGGTCGTGTTTCTGAAAGGCTTCTTCAGTGAGACGCTCCCCGCCCTGGACGCAGGTCCGTTCGCTCTCATCCGATTGGATGGTGACATGTACGAGTCGACCTACGTCGCTCTCAAGGCGCTGTACCCGAAGCTGTCGCCCGGCGGCTTCGTCATCATCGACGACTACGGCGCCATCGAGGCGTGTCGCACGGCCGTAACCGACTACCGGTCGGAGCTGGGCATCACCGACGAGATGCACCAGGTGGATTGGACGGCGGTCTACTGGCAGAAGGCACGTTGAGCGCTCTGTGCCGAGGTCGTCACTTCGTCTGGATCTCGCAACAGCAGGTCATGGATCAAGGACGCAGTTCGCTCGGGAGGCCCTAGCGTGACCCTCGTGACCGTATGTCTCCCGGCGTACCGTTCGGCGGCGTTCATCGGCCACACGCTCGCCTCGCTCCAGGCCCAGAGCTTCCGCGACTTCCGGGTGCGCATCGCACTGGAGCCGATCGACCCCGGTGCCACGATCGAAGCGTGCCGGCCTTTCCTGGCGGACCCAAGGTTCGAGCTGACCATGAACCCCGAGCAGCTCGGCTGGGACGGCAACGTGCGTGCCCTCCTGGCGACCGTGGAGACCCCGCTCTTTGCCGTCCAGCCGCATGACGATGTGCTCCATCCGGACTACCTGGCTGCGCTCGTCTCGGCGCTCCAGGCACGACCCGACGCGTCCGTCGCCTACTGCGATGCGTTCCTGTTCGGCGCGCAGACTGGGATCCGGGGCTCGGCTCTTCCGGACGCGGGACGTGCGACACGCGAGCTCGCCTTCTTCATGGCTGGCGCCGAGGGTCACCCGTTCCGGGGGGTCACACGCAGCACGGTCCTGGATCGGCCGTTCCCCAGCAACCAGTTCCAGGGATTCGCGGTAGAGACCGAGTGGGCACTCCACCTGGTCCAGTCAGGAGTGGCACTTGGGATCGCCAGGCCGCTGTATCTCAAGCGGGCACTGCCGTCCGACAGCGACTCCGTGACCACGGACTGGCGGTTCCGGATGGAGGCCTCCAGACTGCAGTCAGCGCTCGAGCACAATCGTGCGCAGCTGCTGCGGACGCTCGATGGGACCGGCGATCTGGCCATCCCGCGCTCGCTCGTCAACCTCGCCGCCGAGGGGTCCATGTTGCGGCGCTGGAACGCGCTCGCAGGGGGTCGATTCGGGCTCGGGCCGGTGCAGCTGGCCCGCGCCGAGGCCGCACTCGCCGAGCTTGCCGGTAGCGACCTGGGTGCGGCACGCACGGTCGCGGCGACCATCCACCTGGCACTGTCCCGGCACTGGCAGTTCCTCGGCGATGCCGAGGCGGGCGAGCGGGCGGCCCGGGCCGCAGTGGATTCCGACACCAACCATCCAGAGGCGTGCCTGCGCCTTGCCCAGGTCCTGACCACGTCCGGACGCCTGACCGAAGCGGTGGAGCTGATCCACCGCGCCGCCAGGCAAGTACCGCTCGATGTCGCTGTGCTGCTGATGGCGGATAGCGCCGCTCTGACCCTGGCCCGGCGCTATGGTGCCGTTGTGAACTGACGCGAGAGGCCAGGGAGCTCACCTCGGCCGGTGAGCTGGCGCAACGCAGTAGCCGCAGCCCGTTCGGCCAGCATCGGCCCCAGGGTGTACTTGCCAGTATCGACCGACACGTACCCGGGCGCGATAGTGTGGACCGCAGGTCTCGATCGGTCATGCAGCGGACTGTCGATCCGATCGATGTCCCCGTAGCCGTGGGCGACGACGTATCCACCTCCCACCTGCCAGTGGAGCGCGCTGTCCGCATGCGCCTGCATCCCCAGGCCCAGGAGCGTCTCTCGCACTACCCGAGCGGTGTCGGGCCGCGGTGGTGACGGCGGGACGCCATCGTCGGACATGGCGGCAAGGGCGGCCGGATACCAGCTGAGATAGGCGTCACCGTTGGCGTAGATGGCCACGTCACCGAAGCGGCCCAGGATCCGGGTCGACGGCAGCACGGTCGCTCGGGTCCGCTCCCAGCGACCGAACAGGCAGTGCTTGTAGCGGATCGAGACCGGGGTCGTGGATGGCCGCACCTGGCGATCGAGGAGCGCCCGGCTCTCCCACGTACAGTTGACGATCACCGGGGCAGACAGTCGGTCATCCACGTCCGTCGTGACCCGCCATCGGTGGTCGATCGATTCGATCCCTTGGACACGGCCCCTGTGAACGTCGATGCCACGCACCCTGACGGCGGCTCGCAGGCCGCGGGCGATCTCGCGAGCCGAGACGTGCATCTCAGTCGTCTGCCAGCCTGCGGCCACTCGGTCCTGTCCGGTCGATCGAGACGCATCGGCCGGATCGAGACGCGTCAGCACTGGCTGCGTTCCCACGAACCTGGCCAGGCCGGGGTGGACCTTGGCCGACGCCTGGAGCATCCCCGCGACTGCCTTGGCCCGCCGCCAGAGGGTGTCGGCGTCCACGAGCGAATCGGGGTCGACCAGGTAGACCACGGGTCGACCGAAGGCATCTGATGGGACGGGTGCTTCCAGGACCCGTTCGATGATGGGCAAGAAGACCGCCGCACCTTCGATCATCAGCGCAGCCGTCGCGGTCGAGGGTGTCCCGAGGAAGGTGTAGCCAAGGTGGATCTTGCCGTCGTTCCAGAGGCTCGCCGCCTCGAGCAGCCCAGGGCGCTGTTCGACGATCGTGACCTCGGCCCCTTGGTCGGCCAACAGGCAGGCAGTCAGGCAACCCGCGATGCCTCCGCCGATCACCACGACATCCGGTCCTTGCATCGTCTCCACGGTGGCAGTCCCGCGCGATCCCCGTCAAGCGGACCACGCCAGTCTGCCGCTGGTAGGATGCGGACAGGTCGTGAGTGACCAAGGGCGCGGCGCCTGCACCCGTGCACCGTCGGACCATGTCACTGAGGCAACAGTGGATTCACCGGCAGACCGCTCCGAACCTCCGGCCGGCAGCCCGGACGACCTCCAGGTGCTCGTCTTGGGCATGCACCGGAGCGGCACGTCGGCGATCGCCGGTCTCCTGCAGGCCGCCGGCATCCACGTCGGCATGGCCGAGGAATTGGTGCCGCCCCGCCCGGAGAACCCTCGGTTCTTCGGCGAACGGTCGCCCGTCGTCGACCTCAACGAGCGACTGCTCGCCGAGGTCGGTTGGACCTGGGATGCGCCGGCGGCTGAACCAGCTGTGAGCCCGCCGAGCTGCGACGTCCTCGTGGCGGAAGGTCGGCGCCTGATGGCCGCGATCCAGTCGACGGGTGTGGGTGCCATCAAGGATCCCAGGCTCTCGCTGCTGCTGCCCTGGTGGCGGCGGATACTGCTTGACCGGTTCGTCGCTGTGATACCGGTGCGGTCGCCGGATGAGGTGGCCTGGTCGTTGTCGGTGCGAGACGGGTTGCCGTTCGAGCTCGGCCTCGCCCTGTGGGCGGCCTATCACCGGCATCTCGCCGCAGGGCTCGATGGCCTGCCGGTCGTGGTGGTCGACTACGCGGCACTCACCGGAGACCCTGAGCCTATGGTCCGCTCGGTGCTCGTCGAGTTGGCCCGGCTCGGCATCTCGAGGGAGCTCGACGTGGCGGCGGCCGTCGGGACGATCCATCCGATCCTGCGTCGCGCCACGCAACCGGCCCGGATCTCCGGGAGCGGCGTCGCCGCGGACATGCTTCGGAATATGGAACCCTGGATCGTCGACCGGGTGCGTGGCTTCGAGCATTTCGCGGCCGCGAAGGTGGCTCCCACCGGCTGGGAGGTGGCGCTCCTGGATCTGCAGCGTGGCGTTCGTCGCTCGGAGGGTCGCCTCGCGACAGCACTTCGTGAACTGGGCACGGCCGTTGCGGACACCGCCGCCGCTCGCACGGAGGCGATCCAGGCACGTGACGAAGCACGGCACGCCGAGGAGGCCCGAACCGCTGCGACCCGGGACAGGGAGGCACAGCGCGCCGCTGAGTCTGCCGTGCTCGCAACACGTGCCGCCGAGGAGGCGCGGCGCACGGAGGACGCGCAGGCCCGGGAGCAGGCGCGAGTGAGGCCCTTGGCCGCCAGGGGCACGAGCGGGGGTACGCGCGAAACCCTGTCGCGGGGGGTCCGTGTCCTGATAGCCCGTGCCAGACGCCTGACCCTGGATCGGCCGGTGTCGCGCCGACTCTGGACGATCCCGGCAGCCGTCCGACCGAACCCCCTGTTCGACGCGGCGTGGTACCGGTCGCAGTACCGCGACGTCAGCGAGGCGGGTGCCGATCCGTATCGCCACTATCGACGGCATGGGCGGGCGGAGGGTCGGGACCCGAATGCCTTGTTCAGCACGTCCTGGTACCTGGCGCAGAACCCCGATGTCCGGGCATCAAGGATGGACCCGCTCGAGCACTACTTCCTGCACGGCGCCGCGGAGGGCCGGGATCCGTCGCCGCTGTTCGACACGGACCGCTATCTCGAGGCGTATCCGGATGTGCGCGACGCGGGCACGAACCCCCTGCTCCACTACCTTCGCCATGGCAGGCAGGAGGGACGTTCGCCTCGCCCCGTGGCCCATCCCGTGGATGGGGCAGGGACAGGGGTGGGGGCGCCATGGGATCCTGCCCGGGGCCGACTGGTGAGCTTCGACCCGCCATCTCCACGATATCGGGCGGGTGTCGGTGGAGCCATCGGGCAGCCTCGACCCCGGAACCAACGCGTTCGGTCCGCCGTGCGCAACCCGGGCGGGCTGCCCTGGGTGCGGGAGCTGTCGCCGGCACCCATCCCGGTGGGCTCCCAGGTGCTGGTCATGACCGGGGGCGACGACCGCTGGTTGCGGATGCCCGGCGTCCAGGCCACCCACCTCCCCTCGGATGGCGATGGCCGCTACCCGGGCGTGGAACCCGTATCGGATACCGCCGTCATCGCCCAGGTCGAGTGGCAGCGGTCCCGCGGCGCCGCATTCCTGGTGATCCCCGATGAGGCATCGGGCCTCATCGAGCGGCTCCCGGACCTGGCGCGGCACATCGAATCACGATACCAATGCGTCACGAGCACGCCGGGTCGGGGTGTCGTCCGGGACCTGCGGAACGTCATCCCGAGGCCGCCCGAAGAGGCCGCCGCGGGCAACACCCTCAACGATGGAAGCCCGCCTGTGGTCTCCATCGTCATCCCGAACTTCGGCCCGACCGATCTCCTGCGTGCGTGCCTCTGGTCCCTCGGGGAGACGCTGCCTGCAACCCTCGACATCGAGGTCATCGTGGTCGACGATGCCTCCCCGACAGACTCCCGGCCAGCGCTGGAGCGCCTCGTGGCGACCCTGCCCGCCGGGAGGCTGCTCGTCAACGACACCAACAGGGGATTCCTGGCGAGCGCGAACCGCGGCGCCTCGACCGCCAAGGGCGACATCCTGGTGCTGCTGAACAACGACACGGTCACGCTGCCGGGCTGGCTGGATGCGATCAGGAGCACGTTCCGGGAACATCCGGATGCCGGCGTCGTGGGCGGTCGACTGGTGTATCCCGACGGTCGGCTTCAGGAGGCGGGCGGGCTCATCTTCGCCGATGGCACGGCAGCCAAGCTGGGGTACGGCGACGCCGACCCGGACGCCCCGATGTACACGTTCCTGCGGGACACCGACTACGTCTCCGGGGCGTTCCTGGCCACCCCTCGAGCGCTATTCGAGTCACTCGATGGCCTCGATCCCGCATACGGCTTCGGGTACTACGAGGACACCGATTACTGCCTTCGGGTACGCCGGTCTGGCCGCCGAGTGCTGTACCAACCGAACAGCGTGGTCATCCACGTGGAGGGCGGTACGGCCGGTGTGGATACCAGCGTCGGACCCAAGCGCTCCCAGGTGCAGAACCAGGCACGCTTCGCCGCCCGATGGTCGGAGGTCGTCAGCCACCGGCCGGCTCGTCCGGTCACGGCGCGACCAGAGGACTGGTACGCGGCCGCGATCCGAGACCGCGACGACCAGTTGTTCGCGACTTGATCGACCCGCCGAGCGCTGGTCGGGGCGTACGTCGTCCCCGAACCGGACCGCGACTCCGGGTCCCGCCGGATCGACGCCATGCTCTCGTTCCTGCTCGAGGATGGCTGGGCCGTGACCTTCGTCACGACGCGTCCCAATCAGGAGCGCCGGTACGTCGAGGCGCTCCAGCGTCGCGGTGTCGCGGTCTTCCACCTGGATGTCCGCGGTCTGGAGGAGCTCGCCTCCGCCGTCAGCTTCGACGTGGCCATCCTCGCCTTCTGGCCGACCGCGGAGTTGTTCCTGCCGCCGCTGCGGCGGGTCTCTCCGGGAACCCGGATCATCGTCGACTCGATCGATCTGCACTTCCTGCGCCATGCGCGTCGGATCGCCGCCCAGGGTGCCCATGGGGGATCGCTGGACGACGCGTTCGCCGACCAGCTCATCGGCGAGCTCAATGCATACGCCGCGGCGGATGCCGTGATCACGGTCTCGGCCAAGGAGGCGGGGCTCATCGACGATCTGCTGGGCCAGCCAGGCCTCGCGCGAGTGGTGCCGGACCACGAAGAGCTGACACCCGCCGCCGATCGCGCCTTCGATGAGCGCCGCGGGATCCTGTTCGTGGGCAGCTTCCGGCACAACCCCAATCGCGCCGCGGTCGACTGGCTGTGTCGGCAGGTCGTGCCCAGGTTACCGACGGGGACCCTGGACGAGCACCCGATCTCCATCGTCGGAGACGCGCTTGACGACGACATTCGGGCCATGGCCGGGTCTCGCGCGGGCATCCGGATGGTGGGCTGGGTCCCGGAGCTCGATCCCTGGTTCGCGGCGACGCGCATCAGCGTGCTCCCCCTGGTCTCCGGCGCAGGGACCAAGCGCAAGCTCATCCAGGCCCTCATGACCGGGACGCCCACCGTGTCCACCAGCGTGGGCGTCGAGGGCTTCGACCTGACCCAGGGCGAACACGTCCTGGTCGCCGACGATCCGTCGGGGTTCGCCGACGCCATCGTGGCGCTGCTGGGTGACGAGGCCCTCCATGCTCACGTCGCGCGCGCGGGTCGGGCGCGGATGCTCCGCGACCACGGGCGAGCCCGCGCCCACGCGGCCTTCAGTGCTGTGCTGGAGGGCGCCCTGGCGAGTCCGGCGAAGGGTCCGCGGTTGCCGCAGCGAGACGAGGCGCACCATCTGGAGCGACTGAGATATCAATACGAGCAGGGTCGAACGCCGCAGGTCACCAACGGATCGGTCGCGGTCGCCCACTCGACGACAGCCGTCGAGCCACCCAGCGACGTGGACGTGCGGCTCATCGCGTTCTATCTGCCCCAGTTCCACCCCATCCCGGAGAACGATGCCTGGTGGGGTGAGGGCTTCACCGAATGGACCAATGTCCGTTCCGCACAGCCGTTGTTCTCGGGCCATCGACAGCCACGCGAACCGGGAGAGTTGGGGTACTACGACCTCCGCGATGCCAAGATCCGCGACCGGCAGGCTTCGCTCGCTCGCGACCATGGCATCCACGGGTTCTGCTACTACCACTACTGGTTCGGCGGCAAACGCCTGCTCGAGCGTCCCTTCGATGAGGTGCTCGCATCCGGTCGTCCCGACCTGCCCTTCGCACTGTGCTGGGCCAATGAGTCGTGGTCACGCCGCTGGGACGGATCGGATGAGGAGATCCTGCAGCCGCAGGCCTACAGCCCCGAGGACGACCTGGCCCACATCCGGGCCCTGCTCCCGGCCCTGCATGACCAGCGGGCCATCACGGTGGGCGGCAGGCCGCTGTTGCTCATCTATCAGGGGTGGGTCCTGCCGGATGCCCAACGACTGACCGACACGTGGCGCACGGAGGCGTCGCGATCGGGCTTGCCCGGGCTCCAGCTTCTCAGCGTCGAGACGGGCCACGACGCGGCGTGGGACGCGACGGAGGTCGGATTCGACGGCAAGGTCCGGTTCCAGCCCCAGTTCACGACGCTCACGACCACGGGCCGGATCGAGGTCGACGGCCAGCCGGCGCTTTCGGTCTACGACTACCGCCGCTCATGGCCGGTGCTGTCCGAGCCACCCGCGGTCTCCTATCCCACATATGAGGTGGTCTTCCCTGGCTGGGACAACACACCCAGACGTGGCCCGAGGGGGGTCGTGGTCCACGATGCGACCCCGGACCTGTACGGGCGATGGCTGACCAAGGCCGTCGAGCGCGCCCGATCGCGTCCGCAGGACGAACGCCTGGTGTTCATCAACGCCTGGAACGAATGGGCGGAGGGTGCCTACCTGGAGCCGGACACGACATTTGGGCGTGAGTGGCTGGAAGCGACGCGACGCGCGGTCACCACGTCCGTGGCGACGTAGGCACCGGACGTAGCGTGCGCACGGTCATCGTCCACTATCACCTCTTCAAGAACGCCGGAACGTCCTTGGATCACGCCCTCCAGCGTCAGTTCGGATCGGCCTGGGCCGCCTATGAGCGGCCGACACGCATCGAGCCGGCCGAACTCGGGGCATTCCTCGCTCAGTCGCCCTCCCTTGTGTGTGTCTCGTCGCACAACGCCGTGCTGCCGGTTCCGACGTTGGCCGACACGCGCGTCGTGCCGGTCCTGTTCGTGCGGCATCCTGTGGATCGCGCACGATCGGTGTACGACTTCGAATCTACCCAGGGCTCGGACACTCTTGGGTCGCAGATGGCCAGGAAACTCGGATTCCGCGGCTACGTCGAATGGCGTCTCGACTATGCCTTGAGTGGCGACTCGACGATCTGCGAGTTCCAGACGCGCCGTCTGGCTATGGGGGGTCGCGGTGACGACGACCGCCGGCGAGCCCTCGATGCCGTGGAACGGCTGCCATTCATCGGAGCGGTGGAGGAGTACCAGCAGTCGATCGTCGCATTAGGCCGCTTGCTGGCAGGCTACTTTCCGGCGCTGCGGCTCAAGCCGGTCCGCCTCAACGCGACGACGGACCCCAGGTCGACCCTTGGCGAACGTCTGGAGCAGATCCGCGCCCGCCTGGGGGACCCCCTCTACCAGCGACTGGAGAGCGCCAACGGGAGCGACATGGCCCTCTGGTGGCGGGTGCTCGGTCGCTACTATCGCCAGTCCGACATCGCGAGCGCGGTGACCGCGTGATGTGCGTCATCAATCACACGTTCGGCTTCATCTTCGTGCACATCCCCAAGAACGCTGGTACCTCTGTGGCCCAGGCACTCGTGCCGCTGAACAGCTATCGCGACCAAGAGATCGGTGCCACCGAATTGGGTGAGGCCATGGCGCCGTTCTTTCGTCGTCGATACGGACTCGGCAAGCACGCGACGCTGCGCGAGATCGCCTCGGTCGTCGGCGAACCCGGGCTCGACCAGTACCAGACATTCTGCGTGTCCCGCCATCCGGTCCACCGAGTCGCGTCCACATACGCGTTCCTGCAGCGCTGGACCCATTGGCAGACCCTCGCGCCCTGGACGACGCATGTGGAGGAGTTCCTCGCGTGTCAGACGCTGGACGCCTTCGTGGGTTCAGCATTCTTCGCGACCTCGGGTCCGGATCGCCTGTTCCTTCCGCAATCGACTTGGACCCTGGCCGACGCTGGTCGTCGGGTCGATCGGGTGCTACGGCTCGACCGGCTCGACATCGAACTTGCCCAGTTCCTTCAGCAGATCGGTGTACCCGGATCACGGATCGCCTCGCTCCAGGTGCCACACGTCAATACATCGGTGCAGCGGGCGCTGCCGATCACGCTATCGCCTGAGTCGCTCGATCTCCTCCGCCACCGGTACGGCACCGACTGCGACACCTTTGGCTATGACCTCGACGCGTTCCAGTGACGCCATCCCTGCGCTCGCCCTCGTCTACAGCTGGCTATGAACAGCAAGGGAGGTCCCTGGTGGCCAGACTCGGCGATCCGCCACCCCATCCCGAACGCTCGTGCGAACGGGCCTATGGTTCCGCAAGGAGGAGCACATCGCTGATGGCTCGGACGACATGTCCCTGACGGTCCTTCAGGGACCGCCCGGATCGGGCAAGACGGCACACGCGATCGAGCTCCTGCAGGCTGCCCAGGACTCCGGGCGTCGCACGTTCGTCACGATCAGCTCGGAGCTCCCGCGGTCGATGATGCGGCAGTCCCAGCTCGCGCGTGGGCGTTTCGGCAGTCGCACCGGCGCGACGTGGCCGATCGACGCCCTCGCCGGCAGCCGCGAGCTGCCTGATCTCCTCGGCGCACTGGAGCCTGGAACGCTGGCCGTGGTGGAAGATGCATACGGGTTTTCGGATGCGACCGTGCAGGCGTGGCTCGCCGCGTCGGCACGTGGCGTCGATGTGGTGCTGGTCGCCCCGTCGCGACAGCAGCTGGCCACGATCGACGGTCCCGGGATCAGCATCCGGGAGTTCACGAACGCCTGTGAACGATGCGCGACGCGACCGGCGAGCCGAGTCGTCTTACGCGACACGGACGGATCCACCGGTGTGTTTTGTGATGCCTGCTTCTCGGAGATGGCCGAGCAAGCGTTACTGCGCATGCGCGAGCTGCTCCGGGATGGCGGCCCGCATGAGGGGCAGGAGTACCTGTATCAGCCGATCGAGATCCCGCCGTTCTCGGATTGGCGAGTGGTGCGCACCGACTCGCCGGCACGGGCGCGGGTGATGCACGATGCCATCGTCAAGGCCAGTGTCCTGTCCGTATCCGCCTCGCCGACCTTCCTGGACATCGGCAGTACGACCGGGTACTTCTGTGATTACTTCGCCGCGCGTGGGTTTCAGAGCAAGGGTGTCGATCTGACGCACAAGAACATCGAGGTGGCACGGCTGCTGGACTCCTTCGTGCGCAGACCGCGTCGAGCGAGCGGTGCCTTCGTCGTGTATGAGCAATCCGATGCGTACACGTACCTCAGGGACAGCCAGGCGGAGCGGGTGGATGTGTCGTCCTCACTCGCGGTATTCCAGTGGATCATCCTTCAGCGTGATGTCCAAGCAGGCATCGATTGCATCCAGTGGCTGGCAGCCAAGACCAAGCAGTTGATGTTCCTTGAGATGGGCTACACGGAGGAGGAGCTGTACCGCTCCAAGCTGCCGATCACGATTGATCGTGAATGGGTCGTCCGCCAATTGCAGGATGCCGGATTCTCGAGCATCCGCTGTCTGGACCGGGGCGAACATGGACTGCGGCGAGACATCTTCGTTGCGAGCAAGATCGACGCTGTCGTGGGTATTTGATATGAAGAGTCACGCCATCGATCGTCGCGCCGCTACCCGCGCACCTTACCGATGATCGGGTACCAGGAACGCGATCACGAGATCGTGGATTACCAGATGTGGAACCTTGAGGGGGTGGCACATCCGTTGCGGGGCCCGCGTCCAGCCGCGCTCGATCACGGTCGATACATCGCTTGTCTGGGGGCGGCTCAGACATTCGGCTGCCTCTGCGAGTCACCGTTCCCGCAGCTGCTTGAGGTACACCTCGGTCGGCCGGTGCTTAACCTGGGTGTGGGCGGTGCGGGACCACGGTACTTCGCGGATCATCCGGAGCTGATGGCCCGGGCGAATGCATCCGCGTTGGCGGTGGTGCAGGTCATGTCCGGACGGAGCGAGGACAATTCCCTGTTCCTGAGTGGTGGCATGGAATACCTGACCCGGCGCGCCGATGGTGCCCGGATGGGTGCTGAGACCGCATATGCGGAGTTGCTGCGTGATGGACCGCCGGACGCCGTTCGGCGAGTGATCGAGGAGACGCGCCGCAACTGGATCGACAGCAGTCGCAGGCTGCTGTCAGGACTACGAGTACCGACCATCTTGCTCTGGTTCTCACGACGTTCGCCCGACTACGTGCCGGATTACTCCCGTGTGCATCGGTTGTTCGGTGAGTTCCCGCAGCTCGTCGATCGCGGGATGATCGAGACCATCGCGCCGATGGCCGATGCCTACGTCGAATATGCCGGGCAGGACGGGACGCCGCATATCCTGCGGAGCCGATTCACTGGGGAACCCGTGGCCATCACTGGTCGCCAAGATCTCGGGTCCCGCGTGCTGCCCACGAACACCTACTATCCGACTCCCGAGATGCACATGGCGGTGGCGGACCTCCTCACGCCGCTGATCGCCAGCATGTTGGGCGACTCCGGGACTTTCGCCGCCTCGCGAGCGGCATCACATGAACCTTGACGCATTGGGAGTGACGAACATGACTCCGAGTCCAACGTTCGAGTCGGACTCGGACGCGTTCTGGCTGGGCGGCATCCGCTTCTGCCCGACGACAGGATCGAGTGGCGTCGTCACGGGCGAAGACGGCGTCGCCCTGCTCAAGCCGTGGGTATTGATCGAGTCGGAGTTCGCGGACCTCGCCGATGTGCGGGTGTCCCGGATGCTCGAGCTGGGGGTCTTCCAGGGTGGCAGCGCGGTCCTGTGGTCCCTGCTCCTGCCACTGACCCAGTTCATCGGGGTCGACCTGAGGCCCCTCGACAGCATCCGCTTCCCGGACAGTGTCCGCGCCGATCCGCGCTGGGACCGCATCGAGCTCGTGGGCAGGACATCGCAGGATGATCACGTAGCCATGGGTGCGATCGTCGATCAATTCGATGGACCTCTCGACCTGGTAGTCGATGACGCATCGCACCAGTACGGTCTGACCCGACGTTCCTTCGAGATCTGCTTCCCGAGGGTGCGCCCGGGTGGTGTCTACGTCATCGAAGACTGGTCGTGGGCTGACCTACCGGGCCCTTGGACCGATGCAGCACATCCCTGGCATGGACGGCCGACACTCGCCAACCTCGTCATGCGCTTGGTGAGCCTCCTCGCATCGCGGCGCGACATCATCTCGGGGATGGTCGTTCGGCCCAACTACGTCGCCGTGCACCGGGGCCCGGCGATCCTTGGCCACGACTTCGACATCGAGACCGCCAACCGCTCGCCGCACCAACTCACGGAGATCGTGTGATGGGTGCTACTCGACACGCAACAACGGGGGCCGATCATCGAGCCGGCTCGTTCAGCTCCAGCCTTCCGACCACACCGGCTGCCCGGACGCGCTGATACAGGAGCTCGTCCTGCTCGGTGTCTTGCCTGATCCGTGACAGGGCGCTGGCGGGGACGGACGACGCATCGAGCGGGGATCGCGAACGGTTCCGCAACGGAATCCGGATGGCGGTCCCGAGCATGTCGGAGAGCGCGGCCTCGAACATCGGCAGGTTCTCAACGGTCCCACACAACGAGAATTCCAGAGAAAGCGCCGTATACGCCGCTTCAGCGGTGCGTTCGGCTGCGATGAAGCCGCACTGCTGGTTCCTGTTGGGGGGTCGGGCGAGGAGCCATTCGACGAAGTCGTCAACCTGCATGCGGACGACCTGCGAGTGCCACGGGTGGCTTGGGTTGCCGCGCGCGAACGTGAAGGTCGACAGGACCCGTGCGACCGGATCGCGCAAGAGTGTTATGGGGCTCCAGCCGATGAGTGCACGCCGACGGAACACGTCGAGCGGGAAGTGCCCAGACAACAAGCGCAGGCCGTCGATGGTGGAGTCAGCGAGCCCCAGGTACGCGGCCAGGTCCGCCGGTCCGCCACGCGGGAAGCGGAGTGACCGCCGTGGCGACGCCCAGCCTTCCAGCGCCGTGTAGAGCGACATCCCGGCAGTCTTCGGGATGTGCACGAACAGGAGCCGGTGGCCAGTCGGCGCGATCTCGTCGGCGTTCGTTCCCCGGGTCAGGATGCGCATCAGGGAGGAGTAGCTGGGGCGAGAAGCTCGCTCTGGTAGTACGTCAATGCATCCGCGGTCGCGCCCCAGAACCGGATGCCGCCCACGTTCCAGCACTATGGCGCTGTCGCACAATTCGAGCACAGACGCTGCGCTGTGGCTCACGAACAGGACAGTCCGCCCATCGTCGACCATGGAGCGGATCCGTTGCTGGCACTTCTGCTGGAACGACGCGTCGCCCACCTGGAGCACCTCGTCGATGAGCATGATCTCCGCTGAGAGGTGCGCGGAGACGCTGAACGCCAGACGCATGAACATCCCGCTGGAGTAGTGCTTCACGGGCGTGTCCAGGAATTCGCCGATCTCCGCGAAATCGACGATCGCATCTCGGACCGCATCGACCTCCTGCCTGCTCATGCCCAGGACGGCACCCGACAGACCGATGTTGTCGCGCCCCGAGAGCTCGGGGTGAAAGCCCGCGCCAACCTGGAGCAAGGCACCGACCCGGCCGTTGACGATGGCCCGTCCTTCGGTCGGCGCTGTCACACGCGCCAGGATCTTCATCAGCGTGCTTTTGCCAGAACCGTTCCGCCCCACGACACCCAGGACTCGCCCGGGCTCCACCGCGAAGCTGACGTCGCGAAGGGCCCACGTGGCGGGTCGAGCGACACGATGGGGAGCGTGACCGTGGAACAGCGCCCCGACGCCATCGTAGAGGCCACCTGAACCGGGTCGGGCGCCGATCTGGTACCGCTTACCGAGGCCGCTGACCTCGACCGCGAACGGCCGGCGGCTCATACGACGTCGGAGAACGCCGGCTCGCGCCGCCGGAAGAAGATGTATCCCGACACGACCAAGGCGGCTCCGACGATGATCCCCTCCGGCCACGCAACGGGCGGCGGGGGGGCGTGTCGAACAACGCCCAGCGGATGCCTGTCACCACGAGTGCCATCGGGTTGAGGTAGTAGAGCCAGTACCAGGCGGGCGGCACGATCGAGGCGCTGTAGATCACGGGGGTGATGAAGAACCACGCCTGCACGATGACTGGCAGCAGCACCGTCACGTCCCGGAACGCCACGTTGAGCGCCGACAGCCAGAGCACCACGCCGAGGCTGGTCGCATATGCGATCAGGATGAGCACCGGCACGAGGACGACGGTGATCGCGGGGACGATGCGATACAGAGCCATCAATACCGTGAGGGCCACGAGATTGAAGAACAGGTCGACGAAGGTGGCAAGCGCCACGGCGAATGGGAAATAGACGCGCGGGAAGTAGACCCGGTTCACCAGCGCGGAATTGGCCACGACGCTGCCCGTTCCCTCCGTCATGACCTTCGCGACCACCTGCCAGACGGCGAGCGCGGAGAAGAAGTAGACGGGATATGGGACGCCATCAGACGGCAACCGCGCGAGCACGCCGAAGAAGATGGTGAAGATCGCCATGAGGGCCAGCGGCTGGAGCAGGGCCCAGACCACGCCGACGGCAGTCTGCCGATACCGGACCTTGAGTGACCGATGCGCAAGGACGAGACAGATCGAACGCAGCCGCCAGGCCTCATCCAGCCCAAGGCCGGGCCATCCGGCCGGAGGCTCGATCACGGTTGGCGCCCGCGGCCGGCGACGCACTCATGTCCGGTCCCCGAGGCCTTCGACTGCCAGTCCCATCAGGCCGCTCGACGCCGCTGCAGTCGGAAGGTCATGCGCACCAGCCAGCGGATGGGTGCGAGCGTGCTCGTGGCCAGATGCTGGTCGAAGTACCGCTCGTGGGAATCGACGATCGCCCGGCGCACGCGCTGCCGGGTGGCCAGCTGCTCCGGGGTGAGGTCGGCATCCGGATCGTGGAGGTGGCTCGAGGCGCCCTTCAGATGCACGGCGACCGCGCCGGCCAGGTACCGGACCCGCAGCCCAGCCTGCCGGACCCGCAGGCACAGGTCCAGGTCCTCGCCGTAGAACCAGTATCCCTCGTCCCAGCCGCCGATCCTGGCAAGGATCTCGGAGTCGGATGAGCAGGAACGCCCCGGTGCAGGCCTCGACATCGTGGTCGGCACCCAGGTCGAGCCAGGACATCGTGTAGTGGGCGAAGCGATGCGACCGGGGCATCAGCCGATGGAGCCGGAGGGCATACCAGAGTCCCGACGCCGCGGTCGGGCTGCCCCGATGACAGGCATGGTCAAGGCTGCCATCGGGTCGCACCAAGCGGGCCGTCACGATGCCAACTGCCGGGTCGTCCTCGAGGGCCGCCACGCATCGCTCGAGGCAGTCCCGCTCCACGGTCACGTCGGCATTCAGGAACAGGACCAGCTCCGCCGGGGCCGCTTGCCAGCCCTGATTGCAGGCAGCGGCGTACCCACGGTTGTCGGCGTTCTCCACCAAGATCGTGTCCGGGGCGGCTCGAGCGGCCTTCGCGAGCTCACCGGGTTCCGAATCGTTGTCGACGACCACGATCCGTTCAGGCGGCCTCGATGACGCCTGGAGAGCCGCGATGCACGATTCGACCAGGTCATAGCGGCGATGGTTGACGACGACCGCGGTCATCGAGGTACTGGTCGTCACGGTTGATACCGAACCTCGAGGACCACGTCCTCCTCCAGCGTGCCGTCCCATGTCGCGGTATCCCCGGTCACCTGCATCCCACGGGATGCGCTGATGATGCGGGAACCGCCGGGCACTTGGACGACCACGGTCGATGGCTCCGGTCCCTGCCCCGGTTGCTTCTGGACGAGCAGCCTGTATACCCGCTCAGCTCCCTCGTTGAGCACCACGCTCGGCGTGGTCCACTCATCCGCCAGCCACGCCGTCCCGGGCCTGATGAGCAGGTAGTTCCCCCAGGCCAGCCGACCGGCCTCCGAGTCCTCAGACTCCACGCCACTGACGGGCAAGGCGGAGTCTCCCACTGCCTCGACCAGTTCGCTGCCATCGGGGACCAGGACCCGCGTGTAGATGCCGTATACCCCGTCGGCGCCCTCGGAGACGGCACGCAGGGTCTGATACGGCTCACCCGGATGGTCGGCGTCATTTCGCCATTCCAAGCGGAGTCGATGATGGGCGCTGTCATCCGCCCCCAGGTCCACCTCGAGCCGGGTGCTCCGCTGGACCACGAGACTCAGCTTCGAGGATGGCGCCACATTGGCATCCACGGCGTAGAGGTAGTCGCCTGGGTCATGGCGGACCGCGCCGGCCCAGGTCGTTCCCGCCATCTGCGCCTCCACCGCGGGGTCGGCGAACCACACCTGCACGAGGCGCTGTCGGCCGATGGTCTCGAAAGACGTCAGCAGATCGCCCCAACGTGCCGGATCGGTCGCGAACGTCCGCTGCAGTACCGCGTCGGCCAGCACGCCCAGGAATCGCTTGCGCTGGGTACCGAGCGAATCGTCCCGGGTATTGCTGATGCCTGCGACCGTGACTTCGCCAGCTGCCACAGTGACGTCGTAGCCGGGCACCGCCACCGGGCCGAGCACCTCCAACAACCGGTCGAGCGCGAACGTGGTGATCCCGATCACCCCGTCGATGGCGTCATCACCGGATTCGAGGGTATAGAGCTTGAGCGCCTGCGCCGCGGTCGTCGGGAAGTCCGGCGACCAGTTCGCGTCGGCCAGTTCCCAGGAAGCACGTCCCAGGAGATGGGCGCTGAGCGGATCCGGTGGCTGTTGATACGGCATGCCCTGTTTGCCATCGAGCACGTATACGTCCTCGAAGGTCATGTCCGCGAGGCTGCCGTCACGCATCGTGAGCACCCCGACGGTGCCCGTGTACCCACCCGTCGGCCGAAGCTCGGCGGGGTTCTGCGCGAGGACAAGGTACCGCCGCTCACCGCCCCAGCCGAGCGCGGCGGGCAGCCACGAATCCAGCCGAGCGTAGTCGTGGATCAGAGGTACGTAGCGTGCCAACGGCCCGGCCATCTGCTCCCGACCATCCAGGATGGTACCTGCCGCCCCTGGGGGATCTGGTCCAGCTGGGCACGCGCTTCATCCAGCAGCTCGCCGATCCGATCGACGCGCTCCTGCGACGTCGCCATCAGCTGCACGATGGCGCCCAACATGGCCTTCCCGTTGCTGCCGCTCTCACGAGATGCCACGAAGCGGTCGCCCAGGTCCAGACCGATGCGTGATGCCTCGATGACGCGATCGGCCGCGCCAACCAGAGCGTCAGCACCAACGACCTGGTCGCGAGTCACGGGCAGGGACCGCGCCAGACCTACGAGCAGGTCGCCCGCCAGGAGGCCGCGAGCGGGCTGGAGCTGCCGGTCGAGCGTGTCGACTCGTAAGCGCAGGTCATCGATCATAGCGCGGTCGAGGTCCCCGGGGCCGAGTCCCCGCAGGTCCGCAGCGAGTTCGACGGCGGATGACCGGACCGCTCGGAGCGACTCGAGGGCAGGCACGTAGTGGACCGCGGCCGCGATGACGATCACCACGACGGCCATGGCCGCTGAGATAGCCGCCAACCGGCGACGGTTGATGCGTCGCCCAAGCGTGGGTTCGACGCCGTTGGAGGCCCCCACGTCGGTACCGTGCTGTGTGATCGCGATCCTCCGTGACGCCCACATCCAGGGAGCACACGATACCAAGGGTGGGCGGCAGCACCCCCCGAGCGGCGATCTGCGCGTCCGGCGAGTACGAAGGTACGAGCCTCGCCAGGGCGAGTGTTGGCGGCGTCTGCGGTATGGTGTCCGTGGGGCATCAGTCAGGGGAGGCACGAAGATCTTGTCGACGGACGCCGCCCCTGAGGTCTTCCCCGCATGAGTGGTACGCGATCCGCACGACGGTGGCGCTCTACCGCGGCAGTGCTCGCGATCCTGCTGCTGATCATGTCCATGGCGTTCCCCGGCATCGTGGCCGGCTACGAAGCACCCAAGATCCTGGTCTCGGTCCGAGGTCCTGCGCGGGCGGTGCCATGCGGCAAGACCGTCGCCCTGACGGCCACCGTGTTGAGCACGAACGGGGCCAAGCCGATCGGTCATCAGATCGTGCATTGGGATATCGCACAGGGTTCGTCGAAGGATTCCCTCAGCAAGTCCCAATCGATCACGGATAGCAAAGGGACGACGTCCGTGAGCCTGTCGATCGGAAAGGCGGATGGGAACCGCAGGGTCAGCGCCACCGCCGCATCGATACCCGGCACCATCACCATCAAGGTCCACTGCGACCTGCCTACCCCGCGCCCGACCCCGCGTGCCACCCCACGCGCCACCCCACGCAAGACGCCCCGGCCGACCGAGCGACCGCGCAAGACGCCAGGGCCGTCTGCAACACCTTCCCTCGAACGCTCGAGTCTCCGCATCGGGTATCGGGAGCCTGACCTCAGTGGACGGGCACCGCTGCTACTCGCGCAGCAGCTGGGCCTCTTCCAGGACGCCGGCTTCGACCGCGTCGAGCTCTCGGCAGCCGCCGACGGCATCAGCGGTCTCCTGAACGACAGCCTCGACATCGCGGTGGTGTCGCTCAAGGACGCGGCGGACGCGATCACTGCCGGGTCGCCGATCACCATCCTTGCCGGATATCACGACTACCAGGCGGACACCCTTGCTGTGAGGTCGGACATCCAGGACGTGTCCGAGCTCGCCGGCAAGGACATCATCCTCGGAGATCCGGCAGATGCCGACGCTCGCCGGGCCGCGCTTCGCGATGCCGGATGGGACCTCGAGGGAGCAGGTGCCACCGTCGTCCTCCCGGGTGGGGGCCCGGAAGCGTGGACCCAAGCCCTGCTGTCAGGCGACGTCGCCCTTGCGCCCATCCAGAACAGCGACCGGCTCGCAACTGAGCGGGCGGGTGATCAGCTGGTCGTGGACCAGCAGCGATACGGAGATGACGTGCTGGTCGCGCTGCGGGACCTGTCATCGACCGCGCCGTCCACGGTCCGGGCATTCCAGACCGCGTATGTGGCAGCCCTCCAAGCCATGGGGCAGCCAGCCCACGACCCGGACCTATACACCGCGGCCAGCGCCGCCGGGATCGACGTCACCGACGCGGTCAAGGCTGGCTGGGCCAATGACCTCGAGGACTTCCGGCCCTGGGACGGCGGCGCGGGCACATCCTCAGACGGGGCCGGCCTGGCTGAGCTCCAGGGGTACTTCCAGGAGACGCAGGGCAGCGTGCCACCGCTCGCGGACGAGGTGGCCTGGGGTGGTCTGCAGGCGGCGCAGGATGCTGCAGGCCTGGGACACAACCCCACGTTCCCGGAGCTGGAGGCGCCGACAGGCACCGAGCTGGTCGTCGGACTCCCACCCGGGGCCGTCCTTGATCGGGCCCCGCTCCTGCTGGCGATGGGTGATGGAGCGTTCGCGCGATCCGGCTTCGAGACGGTGCGACTCGCCGAGACGACCAACGGCATCGCGGGTGTCCAGGACGGCACCCTGGATGTCGCGGTCGTGAGTGCCGCCCAAGCCGCCGACGCCGTGGCGGCCGGGGCCGGCATCCGCGTCATCGCTGGCTATGGTTCGGCGGACGGACAAGCTGACGGTCCCAGCGTGCTGGTCGTGTCGGATGCACGTGCCAGCGATGACAGCGCAACGGTGGCCGCATTCCTGCAGGCGTATCTCCGGGGACTCGCTGCGCTTCGCGAGCCGGGTGCCCTGGACATCGCAGCCGCCGCAGCCAACGAAGCAGTCTCGGACGAGTCGATCGCGGACTGGGCGGGCGTGCCCGGCCGATATGCGCCATTCGATGGCAGCCAGGGCCTGGCCGTGCCACACGCCACCGATGTCGACCTGACATCGCTCGATGCGGCCCGGGCGTCGCTGGGCATGCCATCCATCCAGCAAGACACCTGAGGGCGAGCACGTTCATGCACCAGTCCCACGCAGTCGCAGCAGCAGCCAGTCACCCGCGCGGTCGGCGCCGGTGGCTCGCCCTGGCCGCCCTCCTCACGGTCGTGGCCTTGGCCTGGCCGTCGTCGACGATGGCTGCGGGACCGACCCGTCAGATCGGCATGGGTGTCGCGATCCAGGACAATCGAAGCCTGACCGCGTTCGACGCCTTCACGGCGAGTATCGATGGACATACGCCCGCGATCTGGACCCTCTGGGTGAACTGGGCCCCTGGACATGACACGAAGTGCGCAGGGGCGCCGGAGTGCGCATTCCCCAGCTCGACGCTCCTGGATGGACTGCTGGCCAAGGGCACGGTCCCGATGATCAACTGGCAGCCGTTCAATGGTGATCCGACGGAGTCGGACCGACGCTTCACCTACAAGCGGATCATCGCCGGCAACTTCGACGCGTATATCAAGTCGTTCGCCCGTGACGCCAAGACATGGGGTCACACCGTCATCCTGCGGTTCGCGCACGAGATGAACGGTCCCTGGTTCCCGTGGGGGGTCGGCCGATTTGACAACACTTCGACGAACTTCAAGCAGGCGTGGCGGCATGTCTACCGTCTTGTCCACAACGTCGTTGGCGCGACGAACGTGAAGTTCCTGTGGGCCCCGAACGCCCCCTGCGGCACGTGCGTGGCCTACTCAAGGATCTATCCCGGGGACGCCTACGTCCAGTATGTAGGCTTCAGCCGATTTAACTGGAGCACCAAGGTCAGCCCATGGAAGAGCATGGCCAGCCTGTATGCGCCATCGATCGCGGAGCTCCGCAAGGTGGCGCCGCACAGGCGGATCATCGTTGCAGAGACGGGGTCGTCGCCCAAAGGTGGCAACAAGGCTGACTGGATCAGATTGGGATACGCCTCGATCTACAACCACCAGCCGAGGGTGGTCGCCATCGTCTACTTCGATCTGCGGGTCCAAGGGCACCCCGACTGGCGGCTGACGAGTCCGTCGTCCGCGCTCGGCGCATATGCGACGGTCGCCGCCCGGTACAAGTACCAGCGACGATTTTGATCCGTCCCGATCGGGCCTGTGGTTCCCTTGTTGTGCTGGCCCGGACGCCGGGCAACGGCAGTACGAGGGCCTCGGCCGTGGGCCGGGACCTCGGCATCGCTCAGGCCGGTTCCGCCAATCGGTTCGCTCCTGCGAGGACATCTTCGGTCAGGATCCGCACCGTTCGTTCCGGCTCCTCGAGGAACGGACTATGGGCGGACTGCTCGAACGTGTAGAAGCCCACGATGGGCGCCTTGAGGCGCCCCGCATAGGACTTCGCCATCGGGCAGGACACCGTGTAGTCGTAGCTGCCGTGCAGGAAGTACGCCGGGATCCGGAGCTCGGTCACCAGGGCGGTCAGGTCCGTGGCCTGCATCCGGTCCCATAACCCCGATCGCTTCGAGAACCGCTTGCCGCGCCAGAGCTTCACCTTCTCGGCCATGGTGTAGTCCCGGAATGTCCACGACGGCAGGAAGATCCCGGTCACGACCGATCGCATGTCCCGGGTCGTGCCCACACCGAGCGTGTGCATGGCCTTGTCCCGCAGCGCGTCATACGCGGGCGGCAACGGTACGCTCATCGTGACCGGCGCGGCTGCCAGCTTCCGGACCATCCGCGTATCCCCGAGCTCGGTGAATTGCTGCAGCATGTACTCGTAGCTGAGACGCTCGGACCTGATCTGATGGGTGATCTGGCTCACCCCGACGTACGCATGGAACCACTCGGGCTTGGTCGCGGCTACCTGGATCCCGAGGTAGCTGCCCCAGGAGTGCGCCATGAGATAGACCTTCTCGACGCCAAAGCGCGTGCGGAGGTAGTCGGTCACGGCGAGCGTGTCCGCCATGAACTGCTCGATGGTCATCGTTTCGGCAGGGATATCGGGGCTGTAGGACATGCCCGCCCCGCGCTGCTCCCACCAGGCGACCGTGAAGTGCCGCTCGAGCCCGGTGGGGTACCGGTGCGTGAGCCAGTACTCGGGCATGCCCGGGCCGCCGTGGAGGAACAGCAGCACCGGGTTCCGTGCGTCCCGGCTCCTGATGAACATGCCCTGCCTGACGCCGTTGATGGTGAGGTGCAGCTTCTCGGAGATGCTGCCCGGGAGCGGCCTTCCGTGCTCATCCACGATAGGCCGCGGCTTGCCGGGGCTCCAAGCCCGAAGCAGGCCAGCGCTCCCAGCCAGGCAGCCAACGAGGATCCGCAGGACACGTAACACCGTGAATGCCACGACTGCGGCCGCACTCCTGCCGACCCGGACACGACCATGACCAGGTGGCTGGTATCCGTCCATGCGGATCGACCGGATCGCGACTCGGCGTTAGAGGGCGGCCTCGTCGATCTCCGGGGCGGGTTGGTCTTGCTCGAGGAGCTCCAGGATCGCCCCCAGCCGTGCCTGGCTGTCGAAGTAGGCATACCGCCCGCCCACATACTCACCGCTTTGGATCAGCTTGAAGCCCTGGCTGTGCAGGTACTCGCGCTTGTCGCGCATCCCGGCGATCTCGAACGCGACGTGGTGCATGCTCGGTCCGTGCTGCTGTAACTGGTCGTTCCAGGTGCTGGGCTCGCCGATCGGCTCCAGGAGCTCGAAGTCGACCTGGCCCACGCTGAGGAAGGCCATCCGGGCTCGCGCGAACGTCGGTGCCCCCTGGTATTCGGTCTGCGCGAAGTCGAACTCGTCCGTGATCCTGATCTCGGGCATCGGCAGGCCCAGGATCTGCGACCACGCGCGAGCCGTCGCTTCCACGTCGGCCACGACGATCCCCACTTGCACGATCGTGTTGGTCCCAATGCCCTGTGGCGTCATGATCGCGACCCGTCCTTTCGTGGTGGATGGCCGCCGTATGTCGGGCGAGCCGGCGGCGCCTGTGCTCATTTGATCCAGCCGCCGTCCACGATCCAGTTCTGGCCGGTGCAGGACCGCGAGTCATCGGCCGCGAGCCAGAGGAGCAGCCGCGCGACGTCGTCAGGGTACAGGCGGTGCTTCAGGCCCTGGTTGCGCTCGATCGATGCGGCGGCTTCGGGTGTGACCCAGTTGTCGAGCTGTCGCTGGGTCATGATCCAGCCGGGGATGATGCAGTTGACCCGGATGTCGTGGGGTCCGAGCTCACGCGCCAGCAGGCGTGTGAGCCCCTCGATGCCTGCCTTTGCCGTGATGTAGGCCGGCAGGTCGAGGAGGTCGATGTGTGCGCTGATCGACCCGAGGTTGATGACGGAGCCGCCTCCCGCGTCGCGCATCATGGGCACGACCGCCTGGGTCGCGAAGAAGTGGTGGCGCGCGTTGACGGCGATGCCGTCATCCCACTCCTCGACGGACAGGTCCTCGATCCGGTGGCGGTGGTCGTTGGCAGCATTGTTGACGAGGACCCTGACCGGCCCAAGACGCTCGGCCGTTTCCGCGAGCGCCGCCCGGAGCGCCGGGATGTCCCGCACATCGCACTCGATGAAGTGAGCCGTGCCGTCCCCGCGCGAAGCGACGGCCGCCTCGAGCTCCTTGCCGGACGCGTGGTCGATGTCGACGAACGCGACGCGTGCTCCCTGGGCCGCGAGCTGCATGACGAACTCTGCGCCCAGCCCGGTCGCGCCACCACTCACGAACGCCACGCGACCCTGCAGACTCGGGTACCGGGCGTAGTTGGCGAGCGGGTCGGAGGCCATCACGGCACCACCACCGATCGCCCCACACCGCCCATCGCGAGCGTGGCGTAGGCCTCGTTGACCGCCTCCAGCGGGAACCGCTCGCCGATCAGATCGTCAAGCGGGAGACGCCCCGACAGGTAGAGCCCGAAGATGCGAGGCAGGTCGATCAGCGGGTTCGCGGATCCGTACAGGGAACCGACGATCCGCTTCTGACCCTGCACCAGCTCGTTGATGGGCACCTCGAAGGTGGCCCCCACCCGGGCGAGGCCGAGCGCGATGACCGTCCCCCCGGGGGCGATCGACGCGAATGCCTGTCGGAGTGTCCCGGCCTGGCCGATCGCCTCGATCGCCCAGTCGACGCCGCCGGGAGCGATCGCCCGCACCTGCTCGGCGGTGTCCGACGGATCCGCGTTCACCGTGTGTGTGGCACCCAGACGGCGGGCCAGCGCGAGCTTGCCTTCGTCGACGTCGACGGCCACGATCGGGTCCGCCCCGACAAGGTGGGCCCCCATGACGCTGCTCAGACCCACGCCGCCGACGCCGAAGATGACGATGCCGTGCCCGGCGGCTCGCTGGACCACGTTCAGGACCGCGCCAACGCCCGTGACGACAGCGCATCCCGTGATCGCGGCGATCTCGGCAGGGACGCCGTCCGGAACGGGGACGACGGCGCGCTCGGACATGACGACCCGCTCCGCGAGGCAGGACACCCCGAGGAAGTGGTGGAGCGTCTCGCCGCCCAGACGGAGCCGGGTCGTCCCATCGAGCAGCCCGCCCGTGGTCGCCTGCACCTTTCCGGAGGCGCACAGCACCGGGTTACCCGAGATGCACGCGACGCACCGGCCGCAACGAGGTCGCCACATGAAGGCCACGCGGGATCCGACGGCGATATCGCCACTGGTGCCCGGCCCGAGCGCCTCGACGATCCCCGCGCCCTCGTGCCCCAGGACCACCGGGAGGCGACACGTGAGGTCGCCCAGCATGTAGTGGTAGTCACTGTGGCACACGCCCGCGGCCTCCACGCGGACGGCAAGCTCGCCTGCCCTGGGCGCCTCAAGCTCCACGTCTTCGATCTGGAGCGGCGACCCGGGTCGCCGCAGGACGGCTGCGCGCATCACCTTCGCCTCGTGGATGGGGTCTCGTACGACGGGGTCGTCGTGGGGTGGGTGTGGCGGTCGACGCTCATTCGTGCGTGTCCGCCAGCGTTCCGGTCAGCCACCGGAACGACCGCAGGAGCAGCTCGTGGTGCTCGGGTGAGTCAAAGGAGCTGGCGTCGTGCCCGAGCGCGTCTGTCACGACCCGGGCGTTGCCGTACGTGCGGGCCCAGGCAAGCGGCTGGTTCGTGCCCTCGTGCTCGTGCGACACGAACGGGACGATGTCCGGAGCAAGCCGCAGATGACAGTACCGCTCGTCGACCAGGTCGAAGTCGCGGAGCGGCGCCGCGATGGCATGGCGCTCGGCATGGACCAGGACGTGCGCTGGCCCGAGCGGGGGATGCATGGAGACCCCCTGGACCCAGCGCATCCCGGTCACCTGCTCCCACTCGGGCATGTCGATGAGTGTCGACGCGCCGACATGGACCGCCAGGACCCCGCCGCCACGAGCCAGGAACGCGCGCATCCCCGCGAGGGCCGAGTCATGGGCCGCCGTGACGGGTCCGGAGGCGGCGTTGACGACGACGACGTCAACGTCGCTCAGGTCCACGAGCCGCTCCTCCAGCTCCTCTGCGATCTCCACGTCGTGGCCAAGGCTTCCCGCGATCGTTGCCAGCTGCAACGAAGTGGCGCCGAACGGATGCCATGGGTCAGCGTACCGCCCACCCCCTGACAGGATGAGTGCCTTCATGACGGCTCGACCACGACATCGACCCAGCGGGCGTCTGCGGGACCGATCTCGTGCCGCCTTCCGACGAGCTCCACGCTCCCCGTGGCGTCGGACTCCGCGCAGGAGGCGCCGACCCACAGGTCGAGGGTCCCCGGCTCGACAGCGCGGACGAGGTCGCGTCCCGAGAATGCGAGGCGCGCGGTGGGCACGCTGAAGTGGACGACGACGGCCTGACCCGGCTCGAGCCGCACGCGCGCATAGCCGAGCAGCTGCGCCACCGGCCGCGTGATCGAGGCCACGGGGTCGCGGCCGTACAGCTGGACGACGTCGGCGCCGGCGCGTGTCCCCGTGTTCGCGACGCGGACGTCGACCTCGATCCGCCCGTCCGTGGGCACGGTCGGGGAGGACACCCGCAGCTCGCTGCGGACGAAGGTCGTGTACGACATGCCGAACCCGAACGGGCGAGCGGGCTCCGGATCGAGGTTCGATACGGACGATCGGCCGCCGAGGATCGGATGCAGGTAGGAATACGGCTGCGCACCCACCGAGCGCGGGAGGCTGACCGGGAGACGGCCAGAGGGGTTCACGCGACCGCTGATGACGCCCGCGATCGCCGCGGCGCCCTCCTCGCCAGGGAAGAACGCCTGGACGACGGCGGCGCACCTGTCGAGCGCCCAGCCCACGGCATACGGCCGTCCGGTCACGAGGACGAGGACGACCGGTGTGCCGCTGGCGAGGACCGCCTCCACGAGGTCGCGCTGCACCCCCGGGAGTTCGAGCGTGTCGACGTCGCAACCCTCACCGGAGGTGCCCCGTCCGAACAGGCCAGCACGGTCGCCGACGACGACGATCGCCACCTCGGCAAGGCGGGCAGCGGCGACAGCCGGTCCGAACCCCGAGCGACCCGGGTCGTCGACGCCGCAACCCTGGGCGTAGACGATCTCGCTGCCCTCGAGCTCCGCGGTGAGTGCGTCGAGCACGCTCGGCACGTCGATGCCCAGCGGCACGTCGGGGTAGCGGTCGAGCACGTGGTTCGCGAAGGAGTAGCACCCGAACAGGGCGCTGCTCCGATCCGCGTTGGGGCCGACGATCGCGATCCTGCGGCGCTCCGAGAGCGGGAGGGTCCCCTGGTTCGCGAGGAGGACCACCGACTCCTCGGCGAGCCGTCGTGCGATCGCCCGGTGCGCCGCCGGATCGAGGCTGGGGACCACCGGCGGCGGCCCGTCGAACGTGGCGTCGAGCAGGCCCAGGTCGGCCTTCTGGCGCAGCACCCGCTCCAGGGCGCGGTCGACGAGCGCCTCGTCCACCGCTCCCGCCCGGACCGCGCCGGCCAGTGGTGCGCGGTACGCATTGCCGGTCGGCAGCTCGACATCCACCCCGGCATCGAGGGCCTGCGCCGCGGCATCGCCCAGGTCGGCAGCGACGCCGTGCAGCGAGGCCAGGAAGGCAACGCCGAAGTAGTCCGACACGACGACCCCGTCGAAGCTCCACCGGTCGCGCAGGATGCCCGTCAGGAGCGAGCGATCCGCGGCGGCGGGCAGTCCGTCGACCTCGGCGTACGAGTGCATGACGGACCGGACGTGTCCGTCCAGGACGGCCATCTCGAACGGGACCAGGAGGACATCCGCCAGCTCGCGCGGACCCGCATGCGTCGGGGCGAAGTTCCGCCCGGCACGAGAGGCCGAATACCCGACGAAGTGCTTGAGCGTCGCCACGATCCCGGCCTCCTCGAGGCCGCGAACATACGACGTGCCGATCGTGCCCACGACGTACGGGTCTTCGGAGATGCACTCCTCGACCCGGCCCCATCGGGCGTCTCGGACGACGTCCAGCACCGGCGCAAGGCCCTGGTGGACCCCCAGCGATGCCATCGTCGACCCGATCGCGTGCCCCATCTCGCGGACGAGGGCTGGGTCGAACGAGGCACCCCACGAGAGCGGTGCCGGGAAGGTCGTCGCCTGCCATGCCTGGAGGCCCGTCAGACACTCCTCGTGGACGATCGCCGGGATCCCCGTCCGGGTGTGCTCCACGAGCCACCGCTGCTTCTCGTGGAGCAGGTCGGACGCTGCCTGGGGATCGACCGGCGCGGTGCCGTAGAAGCGGGTGATCTGGCCGAGCCCATCGCGAGCGAACTCCTCGAACGGGAGACGCTCGCCCTCCATGGCGTCCTGAAGTGGCGCGACCTCTGCGCCCGGGCCTGCCGCGGCCTCGACCCAGACACCGACGAGCTGTGCCAGCTTCTCCTCGAGGGTCATGCCCGCGATGAGGGCCGCGATCCGCGCTGGTGTGCTGTTGACGGCCTGCTCCATTGGTCTCCCTGCCTTCATCTGCCCTCGGGGCGCAGCCGCCGCGGGCCGGTCCTGGCGTCCTAGCCGCGCATCCCGCGCGCGCCCGGGTACCAGTCCTCGAGGGTGTTCTCGGTGACCGCGATGAACACGTCGTCTGGCCGCACACCCTCGGCCTCCAGGCGGCGCGCCACCGCCTCATACATGCGGGCCTTGGTGGCCGAGTCGTACATGCGCACCATCAGGATCCGGACGTAGACGACGTCATGGCGGTCGCCGCCCAGGAAATGCGGGTCCGCGATGACATGGCTGGCGGGCAGCGCGTGGATGACCTGGAATCGGTCCGCGGGGTCCATCCCGAGCCCCTCGGCGAGGCCGGCGTTGATGGCGTCGGCGTAGGCCAGACGCTTCGCCACCGGAACGGTATCGGCGACTTCGATCGTCACGAGCGGCATCAGGCCCAGACCTCCATTTCCACGTTGACATCGGCCCGGGTGCGGGCCGATCGCTCGATCGCCAGGCCCACCGCGTGGTCCTGGCAGCCCTGTGCCAGGGGATAGGGCCCGGCCGCCTCGTCGCGCGCCCAGAGGCCGACCGCCGAAAGGTGGCTGGCGACGGCGATGTCGTCCTCCGACAGGCTCGTTCCGACCCATGGGTTCCTGTAGATGACGCGCCCGTCGAAGGAAGTGTGGACGACCTCGTTGCCCTCGAGGTTCATGTCCACGCCGGTTCGCCGATACACGATCGGCGACGTCACGGGCCCCTCCGACGTGAGCCGCGTCACGGTGTCGTCGACGATCTCTCCGAGCGACCCGCGGATGACGATCCGGCGCGCGAGCAGCGGGTTCCACCACTGGTTCTCGACGAAGTCATAGAGCCCCATCCGACCCTCACCGAAGTCGAGTGTGGCGATCGTGGTGGTCTTGGGACCCGGCGTCGGATCCTGCACCCACCCGTGGAAGCTCAGCGGGTCCACGAACGGCGCCGTGAATGCCCTGGCATTGACGACGACCGGATCCATATCCACGCCCAGGAAGGCGCGGACGAGCGAGACCGCGTGGTACAGGTGCGTGGAGGCGACCTCCACCGAGGTCACCGTGCCGATGGTCCCGGCCTGCACGACCGCAAGCCGCGACGCGTGTCCCGGCATGAGCGTGTACTGCTCTCCGACCTGGACGAGCCCCGAAGCGCCGACATCGCGCCACAGCGACCGCAGGCCCTCGATCTCGGGGGCGGGCGGCGTCTCCGCGAGGACCTTGGCGCCGGCAGCGACGAGCTCGCGGACGATCACGGGCATGGCCGGCCAGCTCACGGCGGAGATGACGAACTCCGGCTCACGGGCCAGAGCCTCGTCGATCGTCCGCATCGTCGGCACGCCCCAGCGGGCAGCGAGGCGATGCGCCTCGGCGTCGGTCTGCGTGACCACGGCGACGACCTCGAACTGGTCTGGCGCGGCCTTGGCCATCCGGATATGGAATTCGGAGCGCCAACCGCTCCCGATGATCGCGAACCTGACCGGCGGCACTGGAGATCGCCTCCTTCCTGTGCTGAGGGTCGAGGCGGGATCGGCGCCTCGGTTGACATGGGTTCAGACCTGACTCATGCCGCCGTCCACCACCAGCTCGACGCCAGCGATGAAGGACGACTCGTCGGACGCGAGGAACAGGACCGCGGCTGCGATCTCCTCCGGTCTGGCCGACCCTGCCGACCGGGATCATCGCGACCACCTGGCGCTCGACATCGGCACTGCCGCGAGTGAACTGCGCAAACCCGGCAGTGTCAGTCGGGCCCGGGCTCACCGCGTTGGCGCGGATGTGGCGACCTCGAAGCTCGGAGGTGAGGGTGCGCGCCAGCGACCGAACGGCCGCCTTCGTCGCGTTGTATACGGCGTGACCTGGACCGCCGTTGTGGCCCGCGATCGATGAGGTCAGCACGATCGTTCCGCCATCCCGCATCAGCGGCACGAGGACGCTCACCGTGAAGAAGGTGCCCCGGAAGTTGAGGTTCGCTACGAGGTCGAACTGGGCCTCGGTGGTGTCGACGATCTGGGTCGCCGCCACATCGCGACCGGCGTTGGCGACGACGACGTCGACCGGCCGTCCGGCCGCCCTGAGGATCGTGGCGAGCCGCTCGAGGTCGGTGACGCTGCTCGCGTCCCCGCGGATCCCGGTGACTCGCGGGCCGAGCGCGGCGACGGTGTCGGCGATCTCGTCCTCGAATGGCGAGGTCACGACAACGTCGGCGCCCTCCGCGACGAACCGCGCTGCGACGGCACGACCGATGCCGGCGGTGCCTGCGGTGACCACCGCGAGGCGGCCCTCCAAGAGTCCCATCACTCCTCCTCCTCGGCTTGGGAGCGCTCGAGCTGTGGTCGCGCGCCGTCGAGCACCTCGAGGCTGCCCCATCGCTCCTTGGGGCTCGCGCTCACTTGAGCGCCCCGGCGGAGATGCCCCGCTCGAACGATCGCTGGAACGCCAGGTAGACGAGGATCACCGGCACCGCCGTGATGACTGCCGCCGCGAGCACCCCCGTCTGGTCATTCGTGTACTGGCTGGTGAAGAACGACGGCAGCAGGGTGACGACCTGCTTGCTCCGATCGGTGAGCATCAGCATCGGCAGCAGATAGGAATTCCAGGAACCGATCAGCGTGAAGACGATGATGGCGGCCGCGATCGGACGTGTCAGCGGCAGCACGATGACCCGGAAGACCTGTGCAACGCTGGCGCCGTCGACGCGTGCGGCCTCGATGATCTGGTTGGGGATGCCATCGAAGAAATTGCGCGCGATGAGGATCGTGAACGGGATCTGCAGGGCCGCCAGCGGCAGGATGACTGCGATCAGCTCGTCGTACAGGTCGAAGTTCGATGCCACGACGAACAGCGGCGTGAGGATGACCGCCTCCGGCACGATCAGGGCCACGAGGATGGCCCAGAACCAGACCTCCCTGCCGAGGATCCGGAGCTTGGAGAAGCCGTATGCCGCCAGCATGGTGATGACGTAGACGATGGCGATCGTGGAGAACGCGATGATGGCGCTGTTGATGAATACCGTGGGCACGATGCCGGTATCCCAGACCTTGGCGTAGTTGCCGAGGCCCAGACCTCCGAGCGATCCCTGGACGCCAAAGACGAGCGGTGCCAGGAACGGCAGGATCATGAGCGTGGCCAGGAGTTGGAGGCCGATTCGCGAGGCACGACCGTGCAGCTCGAACACGGCTACCCGTCCTCCGACCGGCGGGTGCTCATCCTCAGCAGCACGCCGCCGGCGACTGCAAGCACCAGTAGTGCGATCGCGAGGGTCGCTGCATAGCCGAAGTGTTTCCCCTGGGCCATGGTGTAGTAGACCAGGGTGCCCAGGAACTCGGTGGCGTGGTTCGGGCCGCCGTGGGTGACGAGGTACGGGATGTCGAACGTCTTCAGGGCGCCGATCAGGCCCAGCACGGCCAGCGCAGCCGTCGTGCCCTTGCACAGCGGAAAGACGATCGACCGGAGGGTACGCACGTTGCTGGCGCCGTCCACCCGTGCCGCTTCGAGGATCTCCGGATTGAGCTGCGACATCGCGGCGTAGTAGAGGATGAACGTCAGGCCAGTCCATTGCCACACGGTGATGAACATGACGACCGGCATCGCGGTGCTCGAATCCGCCAGCCATGGGCGCGTCAGAGCGCCGAGGCCGAGGGTGTCCAGCAGCCCGTTGAACTGCCCGAACTGGTCGAATATCTGCCGGAACACGGGTGCCATCGTGGCCGGGGCGAGCACCACCGGGATGAAGATGATCGCCTTGTACACGTTCGACAGGCGGATCTTCGAATGCATGAGCGCCGCGAACGTGAACCCGATGAATGTCTGCACCGAGAACGTGACGACGTAGAAGATGACCGTGTGCTGGAGCGCGCCCCAGAACACTGGGTCACCGAGCATCTTCGTGTAGTTCGCGCCCCCGATGGGCTTCGGAGTGGACAGGATGAAGCCATTCCAGTCGAGGGTGGAGGCGTGGCCCAGGAAGCCGATCGGGAAGTAGATGAGGCCGATCACCAGGACGGTGGCCGGCAGGATCCACGGCACGCCCGCGATCCGCGAGCCAAGTGGGCTCGAGTGGCTCCTGGGCCGACCGGCCGGGTTGGCCGGCCGGCCCAGGGTCCCGTGCGCAGGTGCAGTGCTCATGGCATGCACCTCGTCGCGGTGGAGACGAGCACGGGGCTCATCTGGTGGAAGGTGGGTCGACGGGCGCTAGTTGCCGGCGTCCTGGACGGCCTGGAGGATCTCCACGCCCTGTTCGGGGGTCTTGTCTCCGGTAGCCACCCCGATCAGGGCGTCGCGGAAGGCGGTGTTGAGGTCAGCGCTGACATCGCCCAGCCGCTGCGAGATCGAGGAGACCGCCTTGGTCTGGTAGTCCTGGAGCGCGCTGAGCTGCTTGGCCGGGTTGACGAGGTCGATCTGGTCCCACTGCGCTCCAACGCCCTTGAGCGCCGGGATCAGGTTGAGGGTGTTGGCCACCACCTGCTGCCCTTCCTGGGACGTCGCGATCCAGGTGGCGAATGCCTGCGCAGCCTCCTGCTGGGAGGACTTGGCGCTGACCGCGAGGCCATAGTCGGCGTCGCCGAACATCGTCCCGGTCTTGCCGGTCCCGGCGAGATCCGGGAATGGGATGGGCATGATGGTGATGGGGGTCGGGTTGCTCACGCCGGCCGCGGTCATCCCGTTCACCATCGCTTCCTTGACGGTGTTCGAGGTGTACCAGCTGCCCATCATGACCATGCCGTACTTGCCGGACAGGAACAGGTTGTTCGCGTCGGGGTACTGGTTGAGCCCCACGGCCCCTTCCTGCATGATCCCTTCGTCGAACATGGACTTCCAGATCCCCATCGCCTGAACGAAGCGGGGGTCGGTCCACTTGACCTTGCCTTGTGCAGCCTGCGTATAGAGGTCAGGCTCGATGTTCTCGACGATGGCCTCGAAGGTGTCCATGTCGAACGCCCACTGGCCCGCGCCCTGGACGAAGCAGCCCACGCCGTTGGCCTCGAGGGTCGCGCAGACGCTCTTCCACTCCGCCAGCGTGGTGGGAGCCGTGAGGCCGTACTTGTCGAAGATGTCCTGGTTGATCCACATCCACCCGGAGTAGACCGCGCCGGTCTGCAAGCCGACGAGCTTCCCGTCGACGGTCATCGGATCGACGCCGGCCGGGGCGACCTTGGACTTCCAATCAGGGCCCAGCGCGGCGGTGATGGCGGGGGTCATGTCGATCGCGCCCGGCGCGAACTGGGACACGCCGCCGTTCAGTGAGCCCGGTGCGACATTGAAGACGTCGGGCCCCTTGGACGACGTGATCGCCGGGCCGAGCACCGAGTCGTACGAGTCGATGGGTTGCGAGACGAACGTCACCTTGACGTTCGGATAGACCTTGTTGAACCCCGCGATCATCGTGTTGGCGAGGTCCGCCGTCGGCGTCCAGCCCCACCAGGTGAGATCGCCGGTCAAGGCGGTGGGGTCGGTCGAGGCGGTCTGGGCCGTCGTGACTGCCGGCACGTTGAAGCTCATGACGAGCATCAAGGCGGTAGCGAGACTGAAGGCCACCCTCCGTCGGCTGTGGCGCCCCTTCGCGCCCTGCGTCTCCTCCATCCTCTTCGTCCGTCCTTTCCGCCCGAATCCGGGCTGCAGGGACGTTCCCGAGCCACCCTGGAGCGCTGCTCCCCGCGGCCATGAGGTCCGTCCGTTGTTGGCGACGGCGCAAGGGTGGATGGCTTGGGCCTGGGACCTGCGGAATGCGTCCCTGGCACGTAGCGACCGGCCTCTCGCCGCACCCACGAAAGTGCATTGCGCAACTTTCGTTGCTTCGGTACGTTATATTCTCCAAACGCGAACGTCAATGGTCCTGTTTCGCAACCGTGGGAGGAGGAGATGCGCACGCGAGGCGTCACGATCGCCCAGATCGCAGCTGAGGCTGGCGTCTCGGTCCCGACGATCTCGAGAGTGCTCAACGGCCGGGCCGGTGTCTCCGCGGAGAAGCGCGAGGAGATCGAGCGTCTGCTGGTCGAACATCGGTACGAGCGCCGCACCCGACACGAGCGCGGCGGCCTGATCCACTTCGTCATCTCCGACCTCGAGACGCAGTGGGCGAACACGCTGCTCCGAGGCGCGGAGTCCGAAGCCGGCCGGCTCGGTTTCGACCTGGTCGTGAAGACGACACATGGCAGCCCGGTGGGCACGCCGGATTGGGTGGATCGCGTCGTCACGCGCGGATCCTCGGGCGTCGTCCTCGTCGTATCCGAGCTCCTGGACACAGGCCGCGAGCAGCTGGAGAGCTTCCACGTGCCGATCGTGCTGGTCGACCCTGTCGGGACAGGTCCGCAGGAGTCGATGACCGTCGCCGCGACCGACTGGGCCGGCGGGCGAGACGCAACCGACCACCTGATCGGACTCGGTCACCAGCGGATCGGCTTCATCACGGGTCCTCTGAGCGAGGAGTGTCACCGGGATCGGCTCGACGGCTACCGGGCCGCCCTCTTGCGCGCCGGTATCGAACCGGACCCGGAGCTGGTGCGAGCTGGCGATTCGCTGATGTCGGGTGGCCTGCGGGAAGCGCCGGGGCTCCTGGGGCTCGCCGAGCCGCCGACGGCGATCATCAGCGGCTCCGACGAGCAGGCCTACGGTGTCTGCAAGGCGGCGACGGCCATCGGGCTGGCGATCCCCGATCGATCTCTCGATCGTCGGATTCGACGATGTCGAGCTCTGCCAGTGGGTCTCGCCCCAGCTGACCACGGTCCGTCAGCCGCTCGAGGAGATGGCCCGGGAGGCGACCCGGATCGTGATCGAACTCGCGGGCGGTAGCACGCGTCAGATCCAGCGCATCGAGCTATCGACATCCATGGTGGTTCGCGAGTCCACTGGGCCGGCGCGGCCGCGCCGGATGGCACAACGGATCTGATGCCCGGACCCGGCGCGCGGCGAGAGGCTGCACCGGCTGGAGATGGACTGGAGGAGATCGGCATGAACGTCGCGAGTCGCGAGGCGGGGCCCGAGTACGCGCACCGCATGATCCGAGCGAACCTGCGGCTGGTCGGGCGAGACGGTACGCCCCTCCGCGGGTCGCCGGTATCGGTCGAGCAGGTGCGACACGCGTTCCAGTTCGGCAACATCGGCTTCGACTTCATCGCCCTGGCCAACGGCGAGGCTGAACCCGCACGCCCCACCTCGTTCGGCGGGGCGTCCCCGGACCTTGTGCCGCGCCTCGTCGACCTGTGGTTCGACCTGTTCAACACCGTGACGCTGCCGTTCTACTGGCGGGACTTCGAGCCGGAGCCGGGCAACCCCGACACGACTCGCCTCCTGCGCGCGGCGCGATGGTTCGGCGACCGCGGCTGCACGGTGAAAGGTCACCCGCTCGTCTGGCACACGCTGGCGCCGCGTTGGCTCCTCGACCTCCCATCCGCAGAGGTCGAGGCCGCGGTCAGGGCGCGCATCACCCGGGAGGTCACCGGCTTCGCCGACGTGATCAGCATCTGGGATGCGATCAACGAGGCGGTGATCATGCCGGTGTTCGAGAAGGAGGCGAACGCGATCACCCCTCTTGCCCAGCGGCTCGGGCGCGTGGGGATGGTCCGGCTTGCCTTCGAGACGGCCCGCGCTGCGAACCCGGGCGCGACGCTCATCCTGAACGACTTCGACATGTCAGCGGACTACGAGCTCCTGATCGATGCGTGCCTCGAGGCTGGCATCTCCATCGATGGCATCGGTCTGCAGAGTCACATGCACCAGGGCTACTGGGGTGAGGCGAAGACGCTCTCGGTGCTGGAGCGGTTCGCGCGCTTCGGGCTGCCCTTGCACATGAGCGAGACGAGCCTCATGTCGGGACGGCTCATGCCACCCGAGATCGTGGACCTCAACGACTACCAGGTACCCGACTGGCCCTCGACGCCCGACGGCGAGGAGCGCCAGGCGGCGGAGGTCGTGCGGCACTACAGCACGCTCGTGCGCCACCCGGCGGTGCGGTCGATCACCTATTGGGGGCTGACCGACAACGGGTCGTGGCTTGGGGCGCCGTCCGGCCTCGTGCGCGCCGACGGCACGCCGAAGCCCGCCTTCCACGCCCTCTTGCAGCTCATCAAGGGCGAGTGGTGGCTGCCCGCGACGGCAGTCATCGCCGATGACGAGGGTCGCGTCGCGATCGAGGGGTTCGCCGGCCACTACCGGGTCCGCGTCGGGGACGAGATGGCAGTGGTCGACCTGGATCTGCCCGGCACGTCGGAGCGCGAGGTCGTCATCGGCTAGGGTGAACTGCCCCCCAAGCCCTCGCGCCCGACCCGTGGACCGACCGTACGGGGACGGCTGGACTCGGCACCACCTCAATGGGCGGTCGCTCGGCTCGCCTGGACCAGCAGGGTCCCGTCGTAGCCCCGCAGCTCGAGCATGCCTGATGCGATGGCCCAGGTGACCGCTTGCTGCAGGATCTCGAGGTACCGCTGCTCCTGGGCGTCGATGACCTCGCCGCAGGCCAGTGTCGTGGACAGCAGGGGGCCGATCGCGATCTGGTCCTCGCTCAGACCGTAGGGTCCGGCGAACCGGTTGCAGCCCCCATCGCCCCCCGCGCGGCCGTCGGCCGAGAACGCGAGGGTCAGGGACGTGCCGACGGACGGTGCGGCCGTCGTGCCGTCGTCGCCGAAGCGCGTGACCAGCCAGGTGCCCAGGAGCGAGGGCATCGGGACCGCGTCGAACCCGAGCAACCCGGCGCCCGTGGCATCGGTGAGCGCCAGCGTACCGCCCGCGAGCGTGTAGCCCGCGACCGACGAGAGGGCGGACAGATAGGCCGCCTCGAGCGCCATCTGTGCCTCGTCGCACGCATTCCGGCTGACCATGATCGGACCGAGGCCCAGGCTCGTCCCGTGGGCATCGTAGGTTGCAACGTACTGGTTGCAGCCCGCCATGCCGCCGGCGACATCGCCGACGAAGACGAGTGTCGCCCCATCCTTGATCGCCATGGGGAACGAGCCGGCGCCCTTGATGGCCGCGAGCGACCACGCCGTGCCGTCGAGGTCGCGGCCGGCGGCGGTGGACGGCGCCTGCGCGACCGCGGGCGCCGCAAGGAGGGCGCTCACCGCCCCGATGGCCAGCAGCAGCCCGAGGCGCGACCCGCCCGGCCAGGCCGCCACACGGGCCCGCCCGCTCGATGGTCGCCCGCCATGGGCACGGCCGCGCCCCAGCAGGGCGAATGCCTGCGCCCGACCGGGCGTCATCGGGGATCGTCGTCGTGTCATCGGTCGAGCCACTCCAGGTCGGATGCAGGGGACATGGACGCGCTGCGGCGCGGGCCATCCAGGGGGTCGCACGGAGGATAGGGGTCACCGCCGGCCGGGGCAATCGTCCTGCCACGACACCCGTCCGGTGTACCGATGCGGGTCGCTGTCTTCAGCACCAAGAACTACGATCGGGCGTATCTGGTGGCCGAGAGCCTGTGCCACGGGCACGACTCTTCGGGCTTGTTCGACCATGCTTGCCACGGCTACCCCACCGAGCACGTGCGGGTCGCTGTCTTCGATGGCTTCCCGGCCGTCTGCGTCTTCGTCCATGACACCCTTGACCTGACTACCCTGGCGGCGTCCGCAGCAGGTGGCGTGCGCCTCGTGGCGCTGCGTTCGGCCGGCTTCAACAACGTGGACCTGGCCGCCGCGGCCGACCTCGGCATCGTGGTCTGTCGGGTGCCCGCCTATTCTCCCCATGCCGTCGCGGAGTACGCCGTGGCGCAGATCCTCGCCACGGTCCGGCACATCCCGCGTGCGTATGCGCGAGTCCGGGACGGCAACTTCTCGCTGGAGGGACTGCTCGGGTTCGACCTGCACGGCCGGACGGTCGGCATCGTCGGCACGGGCCGGATCGGGCAGGTCTTCGCGAGGATCATGGCCGGCTTCGGCTGCCGACTGCTGGCCTACGACCCATACCCCAACGATGATGTCCGGGCGCTGGCCACGTACGTATCCCTGGAGGAGCTGTTCAGGGGTTCGGACATCATCGCGTTGCACGCCCCGCTGACGCCCCAGACCTATCACCTGGTGGACCGCGCGGCCATCGCCACGATGAGGCGGGGCGTGACCATCGTGAACACGAGCCGGGGCGCGCTCGTGGATACCGAGGCCGTCATCGATGCTCTCAAGGACGGCACGATCGGCTACCTCGGCCTCGACGTGTACGAGGAGGAGGATGCGCTGTTCTTCGAGGATCTCTCGGCCGAGGTCATCCAGGACGACACGTTCGCGCGGCTGCTCACCTTCCCGAACGTCCTGGTGACGGCACACCAGGCGTTCTTCACGGACGACGCCATGCGCTCGATCGCCGAGACGACGCTCGCGAACATCACGGCCTTCGAGACCAGGGCCATCCTCTTCATCCAGTCGTGGCGGAGCCACGGTCCTGATCGTGCCCGGGCGCGGGACGGTAGGTTCAGCCGTTGCTCACGGCGTGGCTTGTCGTCGTTGCGGCCGAGCCGTACGCTTCCGTGGGATGCCGGCCGGCTCGGGTGGTGTCCTGCCGAGCGGAGGAACGATCGATGCTCAGGACCTTGGCCACTCGAGCACCTCTCGTGTTGGGCTTGGCGATCATCGGTGTGCCCGCGGCGACGCGGTCGATGGCAGCGGCTCCGGCAGCCTCGCCGGGAGCGTCGCCCGCTACGATCGGGCAGTCCGCCGATGACGGCGCACGCATCGTCAAGGTCGAGGCCATCGACTCGCGCACGCGCGACCTGACCATCGAGTCGCCGGCGGTCGGCAGCGTCCAGGTGCGCCTGCTCCTGCCGTCGGCGTTCCAGACGCACCCAGAGACCCATTGGCCGGTGCTCTACCTCCTGCACGGGGCCGGGGGCAGCCATGCGGAGTGGACCGACAACACGGACGTGGAGGCCCTGACCGCGCCGACGGACCTGCTGGTCGTGATGCCCGACGCGGGCAACGACGACAACGGCACGGCCGGCTGGTACACGGACTGGTACAACGGCGGCAACGGTGGCCGGCCCGCCTGGGAGACCTTCCACACGACGGAGCTGCCGCAGCTGCTCGAGCGCAACTGGCAGGCAGGCGACCGGCGCGTCGTGGCGGGGCTCTCCATGGGTGGCTACGGCGCGATGCTGTACGCGGCCCATCACCCCGGCATGTTCCAGGCGGCGGCCTCGTACAGCGGCGTCCTCGACCTGAAGGTGAACTCCGACGACTTCGCCGATGCCGCGGCGGTCGCGCGCTGGGGCGATCCGGTCGCGCAGGCCGCGAACTGGGCCGACCACGACCCGATCAAGCTCATCCCAGCGCTCAAGGGGATGCCGCTCTACATCGCGTACGGCGACGGCGACCCCGGTCCACTGGACACGGCAGGCACCGGACCGGACGGACTCGAGGCGTGGATCGGCCAGGGCGGTGACCTGTTCGTGCGCGCACTGCAGGATGCCGGCGTCCCCGCGACCGTGGACGCATACGGTCCGGGGACCCACTCCTGGCCCTACTGGGAACGCGGCCTCCACGCGTCCCTGCCGATGCTGCTCACAGCGCTCGGGGAGAGCGACGTCCTGCCGTCGCCAGGTCCGACCGAATGAGGCCGCGGTAGGGCTGCACACCGTTCTCGATGGTGCCCGAGGACATGCCGTCCATCTGATCCAAGCCAGGTCCTGCATGGGATCCCCTCATGCGGCGACGTCGACGGCGGCGACCCGGCATCGGTCACCGGCAAGCTCTCCGACGACGGCACGTCCGCCGACGTCGCCTGCAGCAACACCGTGACGGAGCCGGTGAGCACCGGGACGCAGACGACGACCTGGCAGGTGAGCCAGACCCTCTCGATCGGTCCCGAGGCGGGTCCCGGCGCGCAGTGACGAATACCCCACTGAACGGCGGTCGGGTCGGCCGCCATCCTGACGGTCCTGGCGGCGTCATCGAGTGGCGCGTCGTCACCCGCGGCCTCGCCCGCGACGACGCCACCGCCTGGTCGCATCGTGTTCAGCCGGTGGGACGATGGTCTCGGTGACTACCAGGCGTTCACCGTCGACAGCGATGGCACTGGCGAGGCGCTGCTGCTACCGGGTGCCCACGAGATCCCCCACTGGTCCACGGACGGGGCGTTGGTGTCCGCGACCGCTGTTGGCGCGGATGGCCGCGTCGTCCCGGCGATCATCGGGGCCGATGGCAGCGGCTATCGTGAGCTACTGGTCGAGGCACCCCTCAACGTTGGCTGTGCGGTGTGGTCGCCCGACAGCCAACTGCTGCTGTGCGAGGGCTGGGTCGATGGCGATCCGGGTGAGTCGGGCCTGTATCGAATCCACGCGGCCGACGCCTCCTCGATGACCCGGCTCACGAGCGAGCACGACGTGCCCGGTGGCACCTCGCCCGACGGGCGGACCATCGCCTTCGTGCGCATGGTCGACGAGCAGGCTCCCGGCGGCGAGCTGTGGCTGGCACACGCCGACGGCACGCACCAGGAGCGGCTCACCGATCAGACCGTCGGCCCCCAGGTCAGCTGGTCCCCCGATGGCACTCGGATCCTCGCCGACGGCACCGACGGCAGCCTGTTCACGGTGGCTGTGGCCGATGGCACAGTCACCCCCATCCCGACGCCGCCCGGCAGCGTCGCCTACGAGGCGGACTGGTCGCCCGACTGGACGGCGGCGAGGTGAGCAAGGCGTGCGTCACCCTCGAGGAGCCCGGTCCACCAATCTGCGAGGGGATCGTGCCGGCTGGGTGGATTCGCCGGAGGCCGGGGGCGTTCCCCATCAACGAACAAGGCACGTCGTCATCCTCAGCCAGCTGATGAATCATCTTGGTCCGCGGATGGGAGCGTGTCACAGTGGCGACAAGACAGGGATGTCGACCCCTGGCGACCAGCGTGCCATCGCCCGACCGCGCGTCAGGCGCAGGAGCGGGTCCCTCAGCCCGTGGACCGAGGGGACCGGCGTATCTGCGCTGGGCTCTTGATGAACGGACCTACTGAGCAGCGGGAGCCTCAGGCACTGCCGGGAGGTCACCGGGGAAGATGAGTCCGGCGAACTCGCCGCTATAGGCGCCCGCGACCTGCTCGCTGACGAGGACCGCCGTGAGGCCCTCGTACCCGCCCTCGCCGATGCACGTGAACGTGCTCTTGGTCAGGGGTTCCGTTTCCGGGGTGGAGCCCTTCGCGACGTAGCCGGACGAGCAGCTCCAGCCGCCGCCGTCGTTGCGCAGATAGAGGGTGTCGATGCCGACCGAGATGGGCCCTTCGTCCATCTGGTGGGTATCCTCGTTCCACGACTTCGTGACGGTCCCGGTCAGGCGTGGGTCGCTGGAGGTCGATGTCTGCGTGCACGTGTAGGCGCTGCGACCGACACCGCTGTCAGACCCGTTGTCGCGGCTTGAGCAGGTGCCATCCACGGGCTGGATGTCGCCGGTCACCCACGTCGGGGCGACCGGCGGGACCGGGCTCGGCGCAGGCGAGGCGCCGGCGATCACGGCACCGGCAAGGGCGAGCGTCAGGACCGCCGTGACGGCCACGACCGCCGCGAGACGAAGGGTGGGCGAGCCGATGACGAGCTGGGATCGGTAGCGCATGGGAGGCTCCTTGAGGCTGATGAGCCAGGGCGGACGCTGCCGCGTGCGGCTCGTGGCGGAGGCGATGTCGGCGCGCAGCCGGACGGGGGCCCGCGAGGTGGGGGCCTCGGCCAGCAGGCGTTCGAGGAACGGATCGAAGCGTGGTTCGCGGTTCATGGATCGTGCACCGGGACGACGCGAGCCGGTGGGTCCGGCTCGATGGAGACGGCCGTCCGAAGGGCCCGCAGGCCGCGGTTCAGTCGCGACTTGACGGTGCCCACCGGCAGACCCAGGATCTCGGCCACCTCGCTGATCGGGTAGCCGAGGTAGAAGTGCGTGACGATGACCGCGCGCTGATCGACCTGCAGCCGCCCGAGCTCGCGCTCGAGACGGTCCCGCTCGGCGAGCGGCAGCGCGATGTCAGCGACATGGTCGATGCCGGCGTCCGGCATCGCCTGGAGCTCGACGATCGTCCGGCGTCGGTCCCGTCTCGCGTGGCGATAGCAGGACCGGACCGTCAGGCGGTAGAGCCAGGCATCCCAGGCCTCCGGTTCGCGGAGGCCAGGCAGGTCCCGCCAGGCCGCGACCAGCGCTTCCTGGACGGCATCCTGAGCCCGGTCCGGGTCGCGCAGGATGAGATCGGCGACGGTGTACAGCCGGTCGACCGAGCCGTCGACAAGGCGCGTGAAGGCGTCATGATCGCCCCGCTTCGCCCGGTCCACCAGCTCTCGCTGCATCGCCGCCGCCACTGCGACGCGGCTCCCTCGGCCGCGCTCTACAACTATGGGCCCCGTCGGTGCCCCTTCTGTTCCTTGGGAACGGAGATTCGCGTGGATCCTCGACGCAGACCTGTCGCCCGTTCCCCGATCATCTATCCGATCGATGGCGACCCAGCGGGCGGTCAGGGCTGCGACGAGCCCGGGCCGTGGTTGCCGAAGGCCGCCACAGTGCCGAAGCTCGTGCCGACGATGACCCTCCCGTCGATGACAGCGGGCGACCAGGGCTGGCCCGTCGTGGCCACCCGCCAGCGTTCGCCGCCGGTCCCGGCGTCCAGGCCGATGACCGAGCCGTCGCCGGCGGTCACGACCAGCAGGTCATCGACCAGCGCCCCGCTCACCTCCAGGGCTCCGTCGACCTTCGCGGTCCAGAGCGTGTGGCCATCGCCGGCGTCGAGGGCCGCGACCGTGGCGGACTCGGTCACCACGAAGACGGTGCCGCGCCCCACGGCCGTCGTGACGACCTGGCCCCCGGTGGTCGACGGGATCCGCCACAGCACCTGGCCGTCGGTGAGTGACACCGCGATCATCTCGTACGGCACCCCGGGATCAGCGCCGCCGACCCCGACATAGAGGCGCCCGTCGGCGATCGCCGGCGTCACGACCCCGCCTTCGGTCACGCGCGTCCGCCACAGCGCGTGACCATCGCGCAGCGAGAGCGCAGCCAGCTCCCCGGTGGTGATCGGTTGGTAGATGACCCCGTCGGCGATCGCCGGTCCCCGGTCCTGGAACCGCCATCGGACGACCGGCTTGGACACGGGCGCAGGTCCCGGCATCCGACCGGAGCGGGTGGCGTCCCCTCGATACGTCGGCACATCGAGCGAGGCGGGCGGTGGTGCCGCCACGGCGGTCGAGCTTGCCGCGAGCGCGGCCACGATGCTCAGCAGCGGGAGGGTTGTCGGGGTCACGTGCGTTGTCCTCGGCGGGCTCCTACGCCTGTTGGAGTCGCGACCACGGCTGCCGGTCGGCCGTCCCGGTCAAGTCATCACACGTCCGATGAGCTCCCGGTGCAGTGCCCCAGCGCTGGAAACGCGTGGCCACGCGCTTCCAGCCAACCGGGAGCGGCCGCGAAGCATCAACCATGCGACGGGCCGTCGGACGCCATGGCGCCGTGCCACGCCGCCGGGACGGGCCCGGACCCGGAGGATCGATCTCGCGATGCAGACACCGGGGAGATACGAGGACCTCAGGCACGTGGACGCCGCGCGCTTCCGTCACCGCGAGCGCGACCTGGCTCATGCCCGCGCACTGCGGGCCCGGTCGCCCCATCCCGGACTGGTCGCACGGATGATGGCCCGCATCCGGAGCGGCGCGACCGCCCGCCGACCGATCGCGCTCACGTACGACCTCCATGAGCTTCGGGGAGCGGTATGCCGGATGGGGGACGGCGGCAGCGGGCGCATCACCGTCCGTCAGGCAGATGGGGTGTGGATGGCGATCTGCGAGCCGCACCCGGGCGACCCGGAACCGTTGGCGAGCTAGGGAGTGCCGTTGCTGGCGCGTTCGGCATCAGGATGACAACGGCGGGATAGGCGATCAGCGCCCGCCGGTAGCTTCGGAGGCCGTCCCTGAGGCTGGCCCGTACGTTGTCCCGCACATCGGGCAGCACGGTGCCATCAAGGACCTCGGGGGGCGCGGACGAGCTCGTTCTTGCTCGCCACATGGGCGCACAGGGATGCAGCCCTCCGGGAGCGCGTTCGCCAACCGACGTATCGTCAGGCCGTCACGGCTCAGTGTATCGACGATGCGGAGGGCCGCCGCCCGCCACCGGCGCGCGGTCAATTCCGAACGGGCTACATGGGCCGAACGCCTACCGGCGGTATTCCAGTACCGAGGCGGAGTCCCCGGACCGACCCGCACAGGCGTCGACCGGCGCACACCGGTGCCCACGGTCCAGCCATCCACGAAGCCGGGGCACACTGTGCCGGATCCGGGCGTCTCGGTGTCATCGAGCGGGCCGGGCTCTCGCCGCGTGAGGATCATCGCCGAGGAAACAGCATGTCCTCAACTCGGATCTCGCGCCACTCGCGACCTGGGGGACCGGCCTCGACCGCCACAGGTGGTGCAGGCGTGACTACACGGCACTACCTGTTGCGGGAGTGGAGCCGACACTCGGATTTGAACCGAGGACCTGCTGTTTACGAAACAGCTGCTCTGCCGCTGAGCTATGTCGGCCCGAGCTGGGAGTCTAGCAGCGAGCCAGCGACCCGGTCCACGGCTGTGTCGTTGGTCAGTGAATCCGTCAGTGCCGACTGATCAGTGACTTTGTCAGTCTCCCGGCATGAGGGAGACCGTGACGATGAGCATGGAGGAGCAGCGGAGGTCGATCGACGGCATCCGCCTCGACGTCTCGGCTCACGTCGTTGCCGTGACGGTTTGCCGTCGTGGCGTGATGGTCTACCCTCTGACCCTCGAAGAGGGAGGGTCAGCGTGCGTTGCGCCGCGTGCGGCACCGAGAACCGAGCCGACCGCAAGTTCTGTGCCGAATGTGGCGTCTCCCTCGCCCGCGCCTGCCCGACCTGCGGGGCGATCAATCTGCCGGGCGAGCGATTCTGTGGCGAATGCGGTCGCACCCTGGAGGCACCGGCGGGCTCGGTGGGCACACCCGGAGCGGCCTCGCCGGGGATCCCGACACGCTCGGACGACATGCCGGCGCCCGGGGGTTCCGAGCGCCGACTGGTCTCCGTCCTGTTCGCAGACCTGGTCGGATCGACGGCGATGGCCGAGACCCGCGACCCGGAGACGGTCCGTGAGGTGCTGGCGACGTACTTCACCACCGCCCGAGCGGTCATCGAGCGATACGGCGGGACCGTCGAAAAGTTCATCGGGGACGCCGTCATGGCGGTCTGGGGCGCCCCGACGGCGCACGAGGATGATGCCGAGCGGGCGGTGCGCGCCGGGCTCGACCTGGTCGATGCGGTCGCCGGGCTACGGGGCTCGACTGGCGTGCCGGACCTGGCGGCTCGAGCTGCGGTCCTGACGGGCGAAGCCGCCGTGACCGTCGGGGCCCAGGGCCAGGGCCTCGTGGCTGGTGACCTGGTCAACAGCGCGGCGCGACTCCAGGGCGTCGCGGCGCCGGGCATGGTGCTCGTGGGCGAGGCGACGGAGGGTGCGACGCGAGATGCCATCGTGTTCGAGCCGGCGGGGGAGCACGCGGTCAAGGGCAAGACGGTGCCCATCACCGCCTGGCGCGCGATGCGGGTCGTCTCCGGCCGGCGCGGTGCCGGTCGCGCCGACCGGCTCGAGGCCCCGTTCGTCGGCCGGGCCACCGAGCTGCGGGCCCTCAAGGACGCGCTCGCGGCCACCGGGTCCGAGCGACGCGCGCGATATGTGGCCGTCACCGGCCAGGCCGGCATCGGCAAGAGCCGCCTCGCGTGGGAACTGGAGAAGCACGTCGATGGCCTGGTGGAGCCGGTCTACTGGCATCGCGGGCGCTCACCAGCGTACGGCGAGGGGATCGCGTATTGGGCGCTGGGTGAGATGGTGCGGAGCCGTGTCGGGTTGCTGGAGACGGACCCGCCCGGGACGGTGGCTACGAAGCTGTCGGATGCGCTCGAGACCTATGTCGCCGATGCCGATGACCGTCGGTGGATCGAGCCACACCTTCGGGTCCTCCTGGGCCTCGAGGGCCCGACCGGTGGTGATCGCAGTGAGCAGTTCGGGGCCTGGCGCCGCTTCTTCGAGGCCATCAGCACCCTTGGCACGACCGTGCTCGCCTTCGAAGATCTCCAGTGGGCCGACGATGGCCTGCTCGACTTCATCGATTCGCTGATCGAGTGGTCCCGCAACCATCCCGTCCTGGTCCTGGTGCTCGCCAGACCCGAGCTCCTCGAGCGGCGGCCCGGGCTCGGGTCAGCGAGTCGCAACGCCGTAACGCTCCATCTGGAGCCGCTCCGACCCGATGAGATGCGCGAACTACTGGCCGGCCTCGATCCCGAGCTCCGGGTGGACCTGGTGGACGCCGTCGTCGCCCGGGCCGAGGGCATCCCGTTGTATGCCATGGAGCTTGTCCGGATGGTCCGCGATGGCGGCATGGAGGGTGGCCCAGGATCAGCCGACCGGCTAGCCATCCCGCCATCACTCCAGGCGCTCGTGGCTGCCCGTCTCGACTCGCTGCCGGCGGCCGATCGCTCGCTCCTCCAGGACGCCGCCGTCCTGGGCCAGAGCTTCACGATCCCAGGTCTTGCGGTGGTGAGCGGGGAAGCCGCGGCCGCGCTCGAAGGGCGCCTGCGAGGGCTGGTTCGTCGGGAGTTCCTCTCGCTCGAGGCAGATCCACGGTCGCCGGAGCGCGGCCAGTATGCTTTCGTGCAGTCGGTGGTCCACGAGGTGGCGTACGGCACGCTCGCCCGCCGCGACCGGCGGTCTCGCCATCTGGCGGCGGCCCGCTACGTGGACTCGCTCGGCGACGATTCCATGGCCACCGTCGTCGCGACCCACTACCTCGAGGCGTACCGGGCGGCGCCGGACGACGAGCAGGGTCGGGTCGATCCGCGCCCAGGCGCGGGTCGCGCTTCGAGGCGCGGCGGAGCGGTCCGCGCGGTTGCACAACTACGGGCAGGCCGTCCGCGATCTGGAACGTGCCCTCGAGCTGACCGACGAGCCCACGGAGCAGGCGACGATCCTGGTGCAGCAAGCCGAGCTGAACGAGGCGGGCGCCCGGTTCCCGGAGGCCATCGCCTCGGCGGAGCGCGCCCACGAGGTCTACGGGCAGCTGGGTGATAGGCGAGCTGTCCTCGTGGCGACGGCCCTCCTGGGGCGGATCGAGATGAAGCGTGGCCATTGGGACGAGGCTGCCGCGCTGCTCGAGCGGAGCCTGGCGAGCCTTGATCCTGCGGCGGATCCGGCGACGTACGCGCGGTTCGCGGCGGAGTTCGCCCGGACCCGCATGATTCGCAACCTGACACAGGAGGGCTCGGAATGGGCCGAGCGCGCGCTCGCGGCGGCGGGACCGCTCCGACTTGTGGAGGTCATCGCCGAGGCGATGAACACGCGCGGTGTCTGCCTGGGGGGCCTCGGCCGACTCGACGAGGGGATGGCGCTCATTCGCGCGAGCGTCGAACTGGCCGCGGCGCACCACCTTTCGGCCGCCGAGTTGCGAGCGAGGTTCAACCTTTCCGGACGTCTGTACGAGGACCACCCCGAGGGTGCGATCGCGGTCCTGCGTGCCGGCATCGATGTCGCGCTGCGTACCGGTCGGCGTGACTGGCTCCTCGAACTGTGCAGCTTCCTCGCTGGGTCGCTGGTCTATGCCCCGCTCGGTTATGACGAAGCGCTCGAGGTGCTTGCCATGTTCCCCGACGAGGACCGACCACCGGAGGATCTCGCGGAGGCCATCGTCATTCGCGCACAGATCGCGGCGGTCCGCGGGGATCGCGCTGCCTGGGTGCGCGGATCACGGAGGCTCGGGCGCTCGCGGCTGGCCAGTCGAACAGCCAGACCGAGTGGGCCTGGGCTGTCAGTGCGACCTGGGTCGCCATCGCGGAGGGTCGCCTCGCGGACGCCGTGCATGAGGCCGCTGGGATCGGCGGGAACTGGGCCGCCATGGGCGACACGGCTCGTACTCGGGTGGCCCTGCGCAGCCATGATGTGATCACCGCGCGCGCTGCGATCGGCTCGACGGGGCTGCGTGAGGTGCTGGGTGCCGTTTTCGATGTGGAGCGGACCGGCCTCGCCGCAGGGATCGCAGCCCTCGATGGGCGACGAACCGAGGCCGTCGCTGGGTACCACGAAGCGTTCCGGCTGGCGCGGCAGGTCGGGCACACCGCCACACTCGCGGACCTGCTCCTGGACGCGGTCATCGTCCTGGGTCCGGAGGATTCCGACACCCCGGGTTTCGCAGACGAAGCGCGCCGGATCTACGAGCGGATCGCTGCCCGGGCGTACCTCGATCGGCTGGACGAGGCGCTCAGGTCGACCCCGCGCACGCCGCGCGGCACGGCCCTCGCCTCGGATGCGGTGCGCCCGCGCTAGCCAATGGCCTCCGTTAAGCGCACAGGATGTCCGGCTGCCTTCGGTCGTAGGAAGGCGGCTAGGGCCCCGGCCTCCTGCTCCACCTCCGCCAGCTGCCGGGCGTCCAGCGGCTCACGAGGCGCTACCTGGATGGTGCTGCGCTGCTTGCCGCTGTCCTCGATCCGCCACGTGCCCGCGACCATGCCATCGACGAGGAACGAGCCGACCCAGAGCGGGGAGAGGGCCAGCGCGCGGGCACCGTCAGGCACGATCCGGGTGCGATCGGCATGCCCCAGCAGCAGGTTGTCGTACTGGGGCAGGAAGCGGACGGGAGCTGGCACCTCAGCATCGGGTCGCGGGGCATCCGGCAGGTCGAACAGCTCCCGACCAGACTCCGACCGGAAGGTCACGAGTCGCGGCCGGAGCCGCTCGAACACCTCGGCCAGCCCCGTCAGCCCGCTCCACGCCCGGGCATCGGCGACGCTCGCCGGTCCGAAGCCCCCGAGGTAGCGCAGGATCATCGCGTCGATGTCGGGTGCGGGGTCGAGCGGTGCCCCGAGCCACGTCTCGAGGCGCGCGAGTCTCGGGCTGCCGCCGTGTCCCCACAGGCCTCGTGGCGGGATCTGGACGAGCGGCAGCAGGTATGCCACGCCGTTCGCGATCGCGTCTGCGTCATAGGAGGGCCATAGGCGCCCGAGCAGCACGCGCAGCTCCGCCTTCGTTCGCGGTCGCTCGTCGATGAGCTCCGCAGCGACGGCCAGCACCGCATCCATGTCCAAGCCGATGAGCTTCCGACCGAACGGGCTGCCGGTCCGGAAGCCCCGTTCCGCCACGGGCTGGACCAGCGGCCGCCAGGCGAGGAAGTCGCGCGCCGTCGCGAGGTGCAGCGTCGCCCGGTGGAGCGTGCCGCGGACCACCGCGCGCCGCTCCAGCATCCTCGACAGCGTCAGAGGATCGAAGTCATGGATGCGCGACCAGAGGGCGACGTACGGGTCGACGGGGACCTGCGCCTGCATCGGCCCGAGATGCTCGACGACCTCCACGACGGGCCGCTCGACCCGCTCGAGGAGCATCTGCCGCGCGAGCAACGCACGGTTGAGCCGCCGCTGGGTCAGGGTCGTCGTCACCTTGGGAGGATGCCATGCCGGCCCGCGCAGACCAGGTCCGGCTTGCGCCGCTGGCTCACCACGCGAGCCAACGGGCGGTCGGCGCCAGCGGCCAAGGGTCCGAGGGACGTTGCCGCTGCCATATGGCTCACCACGCGAGCCAACGGGCGGTCGGGCACCCCTCCAACGCTCGTCGCACCACGTCCCGTCGGTCGTGTGACTCACCGGGCGAGCCGGGTTGCGTGCTCGCCATGCGGGGGTGGGCCTCGCCACGCCCTGTACCGGCCGTCGGTTGACTCACCAGGCGAGCCGCCGGCGAGCTCCACGGCACCGGGCAAGGACCACGCGCCGCTATTCGCGGCCACGAACGCGAGGACCCGCTGCCAGGCGTCACTCGACGCCGCCCCGAACTCCACCGCTTTGCGGTCGAAGAAGCTGTGGGGGGCGTCCGGGTAGGTCACGAGGTCGTGGGTCACTCCTGCGCTCGCCAGGGCTCGGTCGAAGGCGGCGATGGTGTCAGCGGGGATCGCGATATCGGCGCCACCGAACAGACCCAGCACCGGCGAGCCCATCTGGGTCGCGACCTCGATGGGGATGGGGATGTCCTGGCGTGCCGCGGCGAGCACGCCATAGAATCCGATGACACCCGCCAGCCCCAGCCCGAGCGTGTTGCTCGCGAACGCGAGCCGACCACCGAAGCAGAAGCCGACGACGAACACGCGAGCGGCCGGGTCGCCGTCGCGCAACGCGTCGGCGCCAGCCTCGATGTCAGCGCGCAGGCCCGCCCAGGTCGTCTGCGCGACGTGGGGCGGGTAGTCGAACTCCGCCGAGCGCGTACCGAGGCCAGCCGTCCGCCCGAAGTAGTCGATGGCGAGGGCGTCGATTCCGGCCTCCGCGAACCGGAGGGCGAGGTCTTCGTAGTAGGTGTACAACCCGCGGACGTCGGGGAGGATGAGCATCCGGGCGGCACCCGGCGCCGAGCTGCGAGCGCGGAACGCCGAGAGCGGCGTCCCATCGACCGCGGTCAGGGTGACGAGGTCGCCGTCCACAGCGGCGCCGGCGATGGGCGCGATGGGGGGATGGGAGTCAGCATCGAAGCACACGGCGAACGTTCCTCCGGCAGCGGGCAGTCCGTCCATCCTGCCACCGATGCCAAGGTGTCGACGCGGCCGGCGAGTCGCCTTGGACGCGTGGCCGATGATCGCAACGTCCCTGAGATGCCTTGGTCGGTCCTTGGTCGATGCGTGTGGGGGTGGTCGGCGTAGAGTGCGGGTGACGCCCTGATATCGCGGCGTCGGACGCATGTCGAGGTACGCACCATGGCCAGGACCACCGGTCGAGACAAGAACGCGACGTCCCCGAACGGACACAGGTCATCACCGCAGCCACACCTGGGACAGCGGGCCCCCGAGATCCAGGCCTTCGGGACCGTTCGGCTGATGCCCATCGCACTCGCCGAGGAGGCACGCGTCGAGAGCGCCCAGGTCCTCAACGAGATCCTGGCGGACAGCGCGATCCTGTATGCGATGTACAAGAAGCATCACTGGCTCGTGTCCGGGCCGACCTTCTATCAGCTCCACCTGCTGTTCGACAAGCATGCGGAGGAGCAGCTCGAGCTCATCGACCTGCTCGCCGAGCGTGTCCAGAGCCTGGGAGGCATCGCCGTCGGCGACCCGCGGCATGCGGCGGAGCTGACGTCCATCTCGCGACCGCCCGACGGCGCCGAGCCGGTGCCGGTGATGATCGACCGGCTGCTCGACGCGCACGAGACGATCATCGAGAAGGTCCGTGCGGCCATCAAGGTGACCGAGGACAACGAGGACTACGGCACGAACGACCTGTTGATGGGCGATGTCCTCCGGCGGCACGAGCTCCAGGTCTGGTTCATCTCCGCCCATGTCGTGGAGATGCCCCTGGTCGACGCGGTCGCGCGCACCAGCATCAGGTAACCCACTCAGGGTCGGCCGGCCGATCGGCGGTGTCCTTCCGATAGCCCGGTCGGCCACCCGGATCGAACCCTCGGGCCATGCAGCGGCGTGCGCGCGACGGTCACGATCCGGTGCGTGGATGACGCACCGTCCGGGCCCGTCGCATCCGAGCCCGAGTCCAGGCCGTCGAGATCAGCCCCGCCCACCCTCCGGGCGCCAGGGGTCGACGCGCTGCGGGCGGTCGCGGCGCTCATGGTGGTCGTGTGCCACCTGTCGTACGAGCAGATGGTCGATACCGGGTCATGGTCGCATGTGGTCGAGTCGGGCCGACACGGGGTGCAGATCTTCTTCGTGCTTTCGGGCTTCCTGCTCGTCGCACCGTTCCTGCGAGGGCCCGTGGACCTGCGCGTATATGGTGTCCGGCGACTCACACGCATCGTGCCCGCGTACCTGCTGGCGCTCGTGGGCATCTCGATGCTGTCGGAGAGCCGGGAGTTCCTGGACAACCCCCTCCGATATCTGCTCTTCCTGCAACAGCCAGGCGTGCCTCAGCTCACCATGATGCCCGTCGCCTGGTCGCTCCAGATCGAGATGGCGTTCTACCTTGTGCTGCCGCTATTGGGGATGGCACTGCTGTGGGCAGGCGGTCGCCGGCTTGGCCGAGGGGTGCTCATCCTCTGCGTCGTGGGGCTCGCGTCCTGGCTCGTCGGTCATCTGCTCTGGCTGCGAGCCTCACCCACGGCCATGGGAGCACCACTGCCGCCGCTCATGCTGCCTGCGGAGCTGTGGGCGTTCATCCCCGGCGTCGTCGTGGCGTGGATCGCGTCACGCGACCCACGGCTCATGGGCCAGCTGGCCAGGAAGCGTGTCGGGGCCCTGGGCGTGATCCTGATCATCGTCTCGTTCGGGGGCGGCCAGGACAACGTGCTGGAGATGGGCACCCTCGACCTGGTCGCGGCGCTGGGTGCGGCCCTGTTGTTGCCGCTCGCTGCGAAGTCTGCGACGTCCGTGCCGCGCCCGGTGGCCGTCCTCGCCACCGTCGGCATCGTCGCGTCGTACGCGATCTACCTGTGGCACGTCGATGTCATGCGCGCCGTCGAGCGGCAGGGCTTCACGGGTCTCCCTGGCGCCGTGATCGCGCTGGCGCTGACCGCGCTCATCGCGGCCATGTCCTGGATGCTCGTCGAACGACCGTCGCTGCGCTGGTCCGATGATGTCGTTGCCGCGATACGTCGTTCCAGACCCACGACCGCTGCCCCACTGCCCCCGGTGGTGAGTGTCCTCGAGGTCGCCGGCGACTCCTGAACCCTGTGACGGCTGGTCCTAGCCGAGCGGGAACGGCTCCGAATCGATCCAGCGTCCGCCATCGCCCGGATCGAAGATCCGTGAGCGCCCGGTGATCGTGTCCCACTCTGTTCGACGGAAGACCCGCTGGTTGTCGCCGGTCATGATGAGCACGTAGGCAGGATCGACCCATACCCGCGACATGCCCGTGCGAGTGGGTGTCGTCAGGTTGGAGCATCGTGACCGCGTGGCCAGCCTCGACCGCCATCTCGGTGGCCAGCTCCAGGCGAGCGACCTGCTGCGCGTCGAGGCGCACGCGGAAGTGACGATGGGTCTCGACACCCGTGATGGGCGCCAGGGCGACCCAGCAGCCGTGGTCGTGGATGGCGCCCATCTCACCCTCGCGGCGATGGACGAGCATCAGCCGCGGCCCGCGCGCCGGTGCATACAGACCGATGGCGCCGCTGCGCCCGCCGAGCTCCCCGATGCGACCGACGAGGTAGTCCTGGTCGCCAGCGAGATCGATCATGGCCGCCGCGACCGCCGACACGTCCGGTGACCCGACCCCGAGCGCGGGTGCGATGCGTTCGTACAGCCGGCGCACGGGCGCATCCATGACGGACAGGTCCGGGGCAGGGATGACGTCGTCGGTCGCGGGCTGGGTCTGCACGGTCGGGATCGTACATCGGGAGGGGAGGCGCAGCTGATGAAGGCCCCATGGGCGGGTAGCTCGACCGACCCGAGGCCGCGCAGGTCGACGGGTCGCATCGGTGCGCTGCGTCAACCGCCGTGATCGCGCTGCGTCAACCGCCGCGATTTGGACGCGGGGCGCCAGGCGAGCGCACCGGACATGGAAATGCCCGGATGAACCTCAGCCACTCCGGTGTCACGCTTCGCTGGAGTAAACCCCTGCGTCCTGCGATCCGGTCGTATCCGTGGCCCCTCCGGGCAAGACCAAAGATAGGGTCCCGCGTCGGCCGGGGCAAGCCATCTTGTCCACGAGATGCCGTCCCGAGGTCTCGATCATCCACGATCCTTCCCCGATCCGGCCCACAACGCACCCGCAGGGGTAGCATGGCCGCCCCGTGACACGCTTCGGACGGTCCCGCCCGGCGGAGGGCGCGACACGCGCCCACGGTGCCGGCGTGGTCCTCGCATCGGCCGCCGGGCCGCCGGCCACGGACGAGCTGCAACGATCCGCCGATCCGGACGTCTCCACGCCCGTGAGCAGCGAACAGTGGGTGGCCGACGCAGAGCCACGCGTCTCGCTCCTGGGCGGGCCACGCCCCACCCCGGTCCATGTCGAGCGGCACGCCGCCGAGGGCTCGGACGCCCTCATCGAGGCATACGACGCGTATCAGCGGGACATCCACGGCTATCTGCGCGCCGCGACCCGTGACCCGGACGTCGCGGAGGACCTCACCCAGGAGACGTTCATCCGACTCCTGCGCGAGATCCAGGCCGGCCGGACACCGGAGAACATCCGGGCGTGGCTGTACACCGTGGCGACCAACCTGGTCACAAGCCGTGGTCGTCGGATGGCGGTCGCCGAACGCTTCAAGGCCGTCATCGCGATCCGGGGATCGGCGGACAGCCCCGAGCAGGAGACGGTCCGCAACGAGCGTCAGGACCTCGTTCAGCAGGCCCTCGCGAAGCTGCCCACCGATGACCGGACGGCGCTCCTCCTCTCCGCGCACGGGTTCGCTGGCCGCGACATCGCCTCCGTCCTGGGCCGCTCCGAGGGGGCGACACGCACCCTCCTGTGTCGAGCCCGCATCCGGCTCCGGGAGCAGGTGCTGCGACTCGACCCGGACATGGGCAGGCCGTCATGAACCGGCAGCCGTCCCAGGCGGAGCACGAGCGCTGCCTCGATCTGGCCGCTGCATCCATCGATTTCCAGCTGTCCCCGGAGGAGCAGCAGGTGCTGCGGTCGCACCTGGCCATCTGCGACAGCTGCAGCCTGACCGTCCGCGGCATGCGCGACGACGCCACCCGGCTGGCGGCCGCCCCTCACCCGGCTGCCCCTGCCGCGGTGCGCGATGCGGTCTTCGGAGCCGCGACCCGTCGGTCGGGGCCGCGGTCAGGGCTGCGCTGGCCGCTGATCGCGACGGCCCTGGCGCTGACCCTGCTCGCTGGTGCATACGTCGCGGGTGCGATGGTCGATCGCTTCCGGGGTCCGGTACAGCCCGCGCCGACCCTGCCGACCACCGTCGTCCGCACGTCGCCCGCGCCGCTCCCGAGCACGGCTTCGAACCTACGCGCTGGCTGGCAGGACCTCGGGGACCTCGGCGATGCCTTCGGCGGACGGAGCGTCGTCAGCATCATGGCCGGACCGGACGGCAGGCTCGTCGCCTTCGGCCTGGAACGGAGCACCGCTGACCCGCTGGTGTGGGTCTCGGATGACGGCGTCACGTGGGAGGCCGTCGCGCAGCCGTCGGGCGTCTTCGGCGGCAGCGTGCCCACGAGCGGCGCGTTGGGCGGCGCGGGCATGCTCGTGGTGGCCTCGGACATCTCGGTGGAGGCTGGGCAGCAGCGGGCCATCTGGGGCTCAGCCGATGGCCGTACCTGGAGCCGCTCCCCGGACGCTTCCGCGCTGCTCGGGACCACCCGCGAGGACCTCACGATGACAGCCGGTCCGGCGGGCATCATCGTCTGGGCCCCCTCGGGCAAGGTCTGGGTCTCGTCCGACGGGCGTAAGTGGGATGCCGGCTCCATCGGTCAGCAGGGCATCACGGACATGACCGTCGACGGTGACCGGTTCATCGCGGTCGGCCAGTCGGGTTCGAGCGCCTTCCTGGTCACGTCGACCGACGGCACGACCTGGGGCAGCCCGCAGCGGACGAACGCTGCCACCGGGACCCAGGTCGGCATCGAGCGGTCCGAGGACGGTGCCGAGACGATCTGGGTGGGCACCCAGCCCTTCCAGCGCAGCGGGTCGTCCTGGGGTCCGGCCTCCGGGTCCAGTGTGCCCAGGGTGCCCACACCGGCCTCGATCGTGGGCGGTACCAGTGGTCTCGGTGCGTTCGGCTCGCCGACGAGCGCCGACGCCTACCGGGCGTGGACCTGGGACGGCAGCGGCGACTGGGTGGCGGAGCGGTCAGACGCCGAGTCGGGCTCCGGCGCCCCCACGGTGGTCGGCGTGGCGGCACATGACGATGGCTGGTTCGTATTGACGCGACGAGGCAGCGCGCTCCATGGGTGGCACGTGGCACCCTGACCGGCTGCTGGCATCAGCCGCTGGCATCAGCCGCCGAGCATCACCCGCTCGGCCAGCCCCAGGGGCAACGCGCCCGACGAGACGATGGCGTCGTGGAACTCGCGCAACACCGCTGGATCGAGGTCGCTCGGCGGCACATCGCCCAGGCCGCGCGCCTCGAGCCAGCGTGCCCGGATGCGCAGGATCTCAAGGCACCCCGTGAGATACGACGACGCCTGCGTCGGCCAGGCGCAGTAGCGACCGACCTCGGCCCGGGCGGTCGGCTCCGGCATGGCCAGCCGTCGCTGGAGCATGTCGATGGCCTCATCGACGCTCATCTCGCCCAGGTGGAGGCTCGTGTCGACCACGATCCGGACCGCCCGGAAGATGCTCGCCTCCAGGTGGTGGAGCTCCGCGATGGGATCATCGAAGAAGCCCTGCTCGCGCATGACGCGCTCCGAGTACAGCGCCCAGCCCTCCGAGAAGTAGGGGGTCGAGAGCACCCGACGGAGCTTCGTGGCGTGGATCCGGCGCATCACCAGGTGCCAGTGGTGGCCGGGATACGCCTCGTGCACGGAGACCGTCGGGATGACCCCGTGGCTGTTGCTCGACAGCCGCTCGTCGACCTCGTCGTCGGAGGTCCCGTCGGGCGCGAAGGGCACGAAGAAGTGGCCGGTCACCGAGTCGCTGAAGGCCGGCGGTGCCATATACGAGGCGACCCCGAGCACCGGGCGCTGGAAGACGGGCGATGGCTCGACGAGGCACTCCTCGCCGTCGGGCAGGCTGACCAGGCCGCGGTCGGCCAGGAAGTCGCGGGCGCGCGCGGTCCAGACCTCGTAGGCCTGGCGCATCGACTCCTCGGTGCGCGGGTGGTCCTGGGCCGAGGTCGCGATGACCTCGCGCCAGTCACGCGTGCCGGCGATCCGCTCCGCCAGCGCGGACATCTCGGCGTCGAGCCGGTCAAGCTCCCGCTGTCCGTGGTCGCGGAGACCCCGGGCGTCGAACGCGAGGGCCTCCCGCTCCCGAAGCGTCCGGGTGTACCGGTCCTCGCCGAAGGCCCAGGTGCCGTGGGCGCGGGGGACGAATCCTTCCAGGAACGTGGCCCAGTCGTCGAACGCCTGCCCGGCGGCGACCCCCGCACTCCGGAGGCGCTCGGACAGCTCGACTGCCTGGACCTCGGTCGGCAGCAGGTCCCGCACGTACCGAGCGCCGGCCCGTGCGGATGCGAGCGCACGCTCCACGATGAGCGGGTGGGCGAGGCTCGGATCAAGGTTGGCACGGCCCTGGGCGAATACCGTCGGGATCTGGGCGAGCCGCGTGACGGCCGCGTCGACGAGCTCCTCGTCCGGCCGCAGTCGATGGAGGAAGAGCAGGAAGACGCCGTTGAGCGCTGGACCCGAGTAGGTCAGCGGGTCACGCCTCCAACCCTGCCACTCGGCGGTGATGAGCCGTCCGCGCAGCATGGCCAGCGCGAGGTCACGGTCGATGCGCTCCTCGGCCGTGAGGTCCGCGTCCGGCAGTGCCGAGAACCTGTCCAGGAAGTGGCGGGCATCGCGCTCCCGCTCTGCGAACCCCTCGGCCGAGAGGTCGTCCATGCCCGCGTCGTACGCGGTCAGCCCGAGCGACGACGCCGTCACGGGCGAGAGCTCCCACTCCTCCTCCAGGAGCTCGTCGATGAGCTGGGCGAGCTGGGTCATGTGGGCGGCTTCCTCCGGCGCTGCACGCGGCCTGGGTCCCGTCAGGGCGCGCGCCGGTCAATGTAGCGGCATCTGGGCGCGATGGGGCAGGCGTCGCAGAGCGGGTTCCGGGCATGGCAGGTCTGGCGGCCGTGGCTGATGATCCCGACATGCGCCGCGTACATCTGGTCCGGCTCGAGCATCGCGAGCCACTGCTCGTGACCCTCGTCGGCGGTCGCCTTGGGGGGCATCAGCCCGATGCGCTTGGAGACGCGCTCGACGTGCCGGTCGACGGGCATCAGCGGCGTCCCGAAGCTGAACAGGAGCACGACCGACGCCGTCTTGCGCCCCACGCCGTCGATGGTCGTCAGCCAGTCACGCGCGTCCAGCGCCGCCATGTCACCCAGGAACTCGAGCGAGTAGTCGCCCCGTTGCTCGCGGATGGTGCGTAGCGATGCCTGGATCCTGGGCGCCTTCTGCTGGGCGAGCCCACCTGAGCGGATGGCGTCCACGAGCTCCTCGAGGGGCGCCTGCTCGACGGCCGCCCAATCAGGCTCGGCGACGGCTGCCTGGAGGCCGATGCCACCCCAGCCGGGCCGGTTGATCCGATCCTCGGCGCCCGGTGCCTCCCGGTCGGCGTCCACCGGGCCACCTGGAAATCGGGCTCGCAGGCCCTCGAATGCCTGCTCCGCGTTCACATCGGCGCTGTTCTGGGACAGGATCGTGAGCACCAGCTCGCTGGTCGGCTCGTGGACACGCGCCCAGACGGGTGTGCCGTACCGCTCCGCGAGCGCGTCCATCACGAACGGGACCAGGCCCGGCCGTGTCCTGGCGAGCCGCTTCGCCCATTCCTTCGCGGGATCGGGCGGCTTGCGCTTGGCGTGCTTCCGGGCAGCTGGCTTGGCGGCTCGCTTCGGGGTCGAGCGTGCCGTAGCGGGCGTGCGGGCATCGGACATCGCCCTAAGCATCGCATCCTCTGGAGGCCTGAGCGGCCTTGGGACTTCCCGCGAGTCGCGCCGATGCATCGTCGGTCGCGCGCCCTCAGCCGCGCGGGTGTTCAGCCCTTGGCGACCTCGATCGGATCGAGTCGGCGGATCTCCCGGACCTGGTCGAAGGCCCGGTCTGGCGAGACGATGACGTCGATGCCCTCCACGAGGCAGGTCGCCACGTGGATCAGGTCCCGAGCACTGAGCGTGGGATATGCGCCAACGAGCCCGGGCACCCGCCGCAGCACCGCGTGTGTGACGGGGAGGACGGGGGCGAACACATCAAGGACCTCGCGCGCCATGGCGATCCCGGTCTCCGCCCGGCGGATGCTCAGGTATCGGTGCAGGATCTCCTGGACCACCTCTACCGATGTGGTCGCGTCCAGGTCGCCAGTATCGACGCGGCGGAGGATGGCACCGCACGAAGCTCGGAGTGGGTGATCGGCACCGCCTGCGTACATGAAGATCGCGGTGTCGAGGAAGACCGATCACCCTTCGCCGAGCGCCCCGCGCAGGATCTCCGCCTTCATCACTTCCCAGTCATCCACCGGCGCTTCCAGGGACAAGAGGCGCTCGATCGCGGCGTGCCGGTCCGAGGTGTGCAGGGTATAGGCGTCCACCGCGTCGCGGATGACCGCGCCGACCGAGCGCCCATCCCGGCGTGCCAATCGCTTGAGTCGCTCGAGCTGCTCCGGCGACAGCAGGACCTGCGTCCGTTCCGAGTACATGCACATACCATACCATGCACATATCGTCGGCAAGGCGGCCAAGTGGGCCGCCCAGCGAATTGGGAACGATTTCAGCCCGGTGACTCGCCATATGCTCAGACGCGGCCATCCAGGTCGCTCCCGAAGCTGGGGACTGCCGTGCAGCGGGATCTCGTGGCTCGAGCACAGAAGGGCGATCATGACGCCTTCTCCGTGCTCGCTGGCGCGACGATCGGCCGGCTCGATGCCGCTGCGCGACTCATCCTCCGGGATCTCCGATCGGGCACAGGATGCCGTCCAGGAGACGCTCGTCCGGTGCTGGCGGGACCTGCCCACGCTCCGTGACATCGACCGTTTCGATGCCTGGCTGAACCGGCTGTTCCTCAACGCGTGTCGCGATGAGCTGCGCCATGTCAAGCGTCGGAGCATCGAGGTCACCGTGCCCGAGACCCTTCCCCACACGGTGCCTGACGGCCAGTCCGCGCTGGCGGACCGCGACCAGCTCGAGAACGGCCTCCGCCGACTCGAGCCGGAGCATCGCACCGTCATCGTCCTGCATTACTACCTGGGTCTGCCGCTGCCCGACGCCGCCGCAGCCATGGGTATCCCCCTGGGGACCGCGAAGTCGCGGCTCCACCGGGCGACCCAGGCGCTGCGCGCGACGCTCGATGCGGACAGCCGATCCCGGCACGAGCTGACCGAGGGGTCGCATCGCATGAACCAGCGCGACGACCTCGACCGACGGCTCACCGCCTGGCTCGACGATCCGTACTCGCCGCCCGCTCCCGCCTACCTCGGTGCGGTCCTGGAGCGGACCCGACGAACCCCGCAGCGACGGTCCTGGGCCAGCCTCGAAAGGTGGCTCCCGATGACCATCACACTCCGACGACCGATGCTCGCGCCGTCGATGCGGCTGCTCGCGATCGGCCTGGCGCTCATGCTCGCCCTGCTCGCTGCACTCGCGGCCGTCCCGGTCCTGTCCCGGCTCGGCCTCCTCCAGGCGACCGTCGCGGTCCCGTGGCACAACGGTCTCATCGCCTTCAGCCGGGACGGCGACATCTGGGTCGTAGACCCGAACGGCGGCGACCCCAAGGTCCTTATCGGTGGCTCACAGGCGGTCGATGAAGGTCCGGATTGGTCACCGGACGGCACGCAGATCGCCTTCTGGCGCTCTGTCGGTGCGGCGAAGTCCCTGATGGTGGCGGACGCTGACGGGTCGAACATCCGACAGGTCACCAAGGCGGCGTTGACCGACCCGACCGGGTACTGGTGGTCCCCAGATGGCTCCAGGTTCGTCATCCAGTCCACCATCGACCGTCAACCTGCCGTCAGCCTGGTGAATGTGGATGGGACCGACCAGCACCGACTGCAGGTCGGTGTGCCCGTCACCGACGCATCCTGGTCCCCCGACGGGACATCCCTGCTCCTCCGGGCGTACACACCCGAAGGCACGACGCTCTATCCCTGGAGCGTGGCGGACGCCACCCTCGGTGCACCGATCATCCGGTCGGACACCGCGTCCGCGTTCTACGCTGGCGACCGCGGCATCAATGACCTCCTGTGGCCGTCGTGGTCACCCGACGGCTCGCGCATCGCCTACACCAACGGCCAGTTACCTGCCGACGGCAAGGCTGGGGTCTTCGGTGGCTCGGACACCCGCAACTGGGTCGTGTCAGCCGATGGCTCCGATGCCCGAATGGTGGAATTTGCCGCCGATTTCGGACTATGAGGACGGCGCATCCTGGTCGCCGGATGGCCTCCGACTCCTGATGGTCATCCGGACCGGCAACGATCACCAGGTCGCGATCACTACCATCGACGGCAGAGCGCCCATCGTCGCCACGAGCCCCGACCCGGATCCAGCGGCGCTCTGGAGTGGTTGGTCGCCCGATGGGACGGTCGTCCTGACTGTCCGCGATGCCGATGGTGTCAGTGCCTTCGTGGATCCCACCACGAGTGCCACGACACCGGTGACGTGGCTTGGTGGCCCCTTCGACTGGCAGCCAGTCGCCTCCCAGCCCTGATACCAGGCTCCTCCGCTCGCCGGTCACTGCGATCGGCGAGCGGGGTGGCCCTCGTTTGACTCATGCCGATGAGTCAGATAGCCTCATGGCCATGAGCAAGCGACTGCAGGTGCTGCTCGATGAAGAGGAACTGGCAGAGATCCAGCGACTCGCCAAGCGGCGCCATCAGACCACAGCAGCTTGGGTCCGTGATGCGCTGCGTGTCGCTCGCGACACCGCCGGCAGCGCGGAGATCGAGCGCAAATTGCGCGTCATTCGCGAGGCATCGACCTATTCGCATCCTGCGCCGGACATCGACCAGATGCTGGAGGAGATCGAGCGCGGCTATCTGGAGCCGTTGCCGGAGTGATCTTCCTCGATGCCAATATCCCGATGTACCTGGCCGGTGGCATCCACGTCAACCAGGTCGTGGCGCGCCAGCTCCTGGAGCGTGCCGTTGCGGACACTGAGGTGTTGGTCACCGATGCCGAGGTGCTGCAGGAGATCCTGCACCGATACAGCGCCATCGACCGACGACATCTCATCGACGAGGCGATGGGCACCTTCCTCGGGCTGGTTGACCGGGTGTTTCCGATCGAGCGAGCAGACGTGGAACTCGCCCGGGACATCGTCCTGGGGGCTCGGCTCTCCGCACGCGATGCCATCCACGTCGCGGTCATGCGCCGCCGAGGCGTCGACCGGATCATGAGCTTCGACCGAGGCTTCGATCGAGTCTCCGGCATCGTCCGGATCGCCGACTGACCTTCAGGGTCGACGCGTTAGCTCTCTCCCTCGAAGTAGGCCTCATCGACGCCCTTCACGTCGAGCGTCTTCCGGCCACGGACCCCGATGCCATGGTCGTACATGTATCTGGCAAGGGTTGGCCCGTCGATCAGCACGATACGGCGAGTGATCCGGCTGACGTATTCGACCGCGTCAGCGGAGAACGCAGACGTGGTGATGAACACGCCTTTGGACGCCCGCTGGCCCTCCAGGCTTCCTGCGAACTTCTGGAGATCCGGCCAGCCGACCTTCCTGCCGGCACCGTAGTTCTTGGCCTGGATGTAGACGGCATCCAGTCCCAGTCGGTCCTCGTCGATGACCCCATCGATGCCGTCGTCACCGGTCATCTTCGTGACCCTACGTCGGTCCTCATCCGAGCCGCCGTAGTCCATCGCATGGAGCAGGTCGACGACCAGCTTCTCGAACGATTGCCACGGGAACGAGTCCGACTGGAGCCGATCCAGCAGGTCGGCCTCGACGGTCGACCGCCACGACCCGTACGGGCGGTACGTGCACAGCGGAATTGTCTACCAAACTGCGCAACGTTTGGCGCCATGAACGACAAGACGTCGTCCCTCCAGTTCAAGCCCTAGCAGTCTCCACCCGACGCAAGGCGCGGAGCGATCATCGCTCCGCGCCTTCTGTATGTCCGTTCGTTCCAAATGAGCACGGAGCAGAACGTGACCCGCATGGATCTGGCTTGCCACGGTGTATATGAAGTGATGGGCATTGATACCGAACCAGCGACCAGAGCCTCGAAGGCGGATTTCGAGGCATGTGTTGCCGTCCGCTATCCCCGGCTCTTGGCCCGTCTCAACCTCATGGTCCGGGACCCGGAGGAGGCCCGGGACCTGGCACAGGAGACACTGACCCGCGCGTGGCAGGCCTGGGACACGATCCGGCGGGACGATCTCGGGGGGTGGCTAGAGGTCGTCGGCTCCCGGTTAGCCCTCAATGAGATCCGCCGCCGCAGGCGCCACCCCTGGTCGCGGCTCGACGGCCACGAGGTCCCGAGCGAGACAACCGTGGACCCGGACCTCTGGGAGGCGCTCGGATTCCTCAGGCGAGACGAACGGGTGGCCCTCGTCCTGAACGTCCTCGGCGGCTATACCCACGCTCAGATCGGTGAGCAACTCGGCGTTCCCGCCGGGACTGTGGCCAGTTGGTTGAGTCGCGGCAAGCAGCATCTGCGCGACCGATTACGCACGGAGGAGTGACTGATGAACGCTGTCAGTGACGAAGAGATGATGGATCGCATGTTGCGGCTGGAGGCGACGATGCCACCGACGGCTCCCATGCCGGTCGCGCGGCGCCGTGGTCGACCACGCGGATGGCTGCTAGTTGCGAGTGCGGCCCTCGTTCTGGCCTTCGGCGGCGGTGCCGTGGCCCGTGAACTCGTGGACCACGGCTGGCATGACTCCGGCTTGTTCACGCCAGGTGGGGCTCTGTACTGCACGTCACTCCGCAACATGGTTCCCTCTGAGGCTGCCCCTATCCTGAAAGCGATGGGCTACGAGGTGACTTGGCAGATCGAGAACGGCCCTGGCACCAAGTCGTACCAAACCGACATCGCCCCGACGGCCGGCTACCTGGACGAGGGAATCTCCAAGGGGCGTCGCATGGTGATCTTGGTCGACTACCAGAAGCAGTCGCCAGCCCACTGTGACGAGTGAACGGGCAGGTGACCTGGCGAGTCGAGGAGTGCGGTGACCGCGCCGCGGTCCATGTGCCGACGACTAGTTCGGACGATTCGCGTCGTCGTGATCGGACGCGACCTGATGGTTGCGCAGAGCATCGCTGAGTGTCTCGGCCAGCGCGGGTTCGAGATCGTGGATGTCCTGGCCACCCTGTCTGAATACGTCGGGAACGCCGCGCGAACCCGGCCCGATGTTCTGGTGAGCGATTCTGCGCCCGTGGACGCAGGATCGACCCTCGCCGCCGATGTGTCCGCGGAGATGCGTGCCGCAGTCGCCTCCGGTTGCTCGGTCGTCATCCTCAGCTCGTTCGACGCGCCGTACCTCGTCGGTCTGGCCGAGGCAGCGGGTGCAGCGGCCTTCGTGTCCAAGAGCGAGGATGTCGCGTCGCTCGTTTCGGCCATCATCGTGGCCGCCGGCGGTGGCACTCGCTTCCCGTCATCGACTCAGACCCATCTCCCGCCATCCCGGCGCGAGTTGGAGATCATGCACCTGGTTACCAGGGGGCGATCCAGCGCGGAGATCGGCTGCCTGCTTGGCATTTCCGTACGCACCATCGACGCCCACATGTCACGGCTGTTCGCGCGGTTCGGCGTCGCAAGTCGGACCCAGCTCATCGTTCTCGCGATCGAACGTGGCTGGGTCTCTACGCCGCTCCCCACGGCTCCTCGAGCAAGCTCGGCACTTCCGTCCGATCAACGTCACCGCACGCTGCCGTTCATCGATCTGTCGCGAGCGCCCACAGCCGTGCGACGCGTTCCGCGGCGCGTCCCAGGGGTGGGCCACCCGCGGCCATCGCCGCCTCCACGGTCGTCGGCCCCTCCGTCACGGCGAACGAGATGGCACCCACGGAGCGCAGGGCAGCCTCGCCTTCCGGGGTGATGCCGCCACCGAAGCAGACGCATCCGACGCCTGCCGCGGCCGCCCGTTTCGCGACGCCCTGGCAGGTCTTGCCGAACGCGGTCTGGGCATCGATGCGGCCCTCGCCGCTGATGGCCAGGTCGCTGTCGGCCAGTCGGGCATCGAAGTTGGTGAGCTCCATGACCACGTCGATACCGGGGCGGATGGCGAACGAGGCGAATCGCCCGGCGATGGCCAGCAGCGATGCGGTCGTGCCGCCCGCGGCCCCTGCACCTGGCACCTCGCGGACGTCGAGGCCGGTCTCCGCCAGCAACAGGTCCGCGTAGCGCGCGAGGTAGCCATCGAGTCGCGCCACGGCCGCAGCGTCCAGCCCCTTCTGGGGTCCGTAGATCGCTGCCGCGCCCGTGGGGCCGAGCAGGGGATTCGAGACATCCGAGGCGATGGTCAGGTGGACCTCGCCCAGGAGCGGCGACAACCCATCGAGATCGATCTGTGCCAGCTCCCCCAGGGCACCGCCGCCCATCGCCAGGTCGACACCCTGGGCGTCGAAGAGGCGCGCGCCGAGCGCCACGAGCAGCCCGGCACCACCGTCGGTCGTGGCGCTGCCACCGAGACCGAGCACCACCTCCCGGCAGCCGAGCCCGATGGCCGCCGCCATGATCTGGCCGGTCCCGAACGTCGTTGCCGCGATCCCATCACGTTCTGCGGGCACCACGCGTGACAAGCCGGAGGCGGTCGCCAGCTCCACCACGGCACGTATGCCCTGGCGCAGGAAGCGACCATCCATCGGCCGCATGAGCGGGTCACGTGCCGCGGCCGGCAGGGTCACCCAGCCACCCGCCGCGCTGATGGCGTCGAGCGTCCCCTCGCCGCCGTCCGCGAGCGGCGCCAGTGACACGACGTCCGTGGGCCGGCCACGTGACCAGCCATCGGCGAGCGCACGAGCGACCTGGACGGAAGTGAGCGACCCCTTGAACGAGTCGGGTGCGACGAGGACACGCAGCTCCCTCACGGGATGAGTCGCTTCCACATGAAGATGCACGGTTGCAGGACGCTATCAGTGCTGACGGCGAAGTCGGGCACGATGCCCAGCTCCTGCCAACCGCTGGCGCGGTAGAACGCCTCGGGGCCGCCACTCGCGACCGCATCGAGCATCAGCAGCCAACGGCCGCGCCGCAGCGCCTCGGCCTCCACGGCGGACAGCAGCGCCGACGCGATACCCCGTCGACGGTGGCTGCGCAGCACCAGCACCTTGATCACCTCGGCTCGATGGTCGCTGTTCTCCGACTGCGCGGCGACCAGGCCGGCGCAGCCCACGATGCGCGGACCGTCACGCGCGACGATCACCACCAACGTCCCGGCCGCGACATCGGCCGCGCGGGATCGCCACCACGCCTCGGCCCGTGGGTGGTCCAGGCCTCGCAGGAAGCTGACGGACGCGCCTGACTCGACTGCGTCGACGAGCAGCGCGGCAAGGCCCGGGAGCGCGGACTCGAACCCGGCAGCCGCGAGCACCTCGATGTGCGTCGCCACGTCAGCCTGCGTCGAGACCACGCTTCTCGCGGTACTCAGGGATGCGCACCATCGGCGGTCGCTCCGCGTCGGCCAGCTCGATGACCTCGAGCGACAGCTCATTGGGGCCCGAGCGGGGCAGCTTCATGGTCGAGCCCAGCTCCGCGAACAGGCGCACCCGTCGACGTTCCTCGAGACGCTTCATGACCGCCTGGAGGATGACGAAGCTCATCTTGGAGAGCCCTTCCAGCTCCTGGTTGCGATGGATGCGGATGTCCAGGTCGACCTGGCCGAAGCCGCTGAGCCCGAACCGCTCGAGCAGGTCGATGAGGTGGCCGATCTCCACCGCGTAGCCCGTGAAGAACGGGATCCGTTCGAGGTGCTCGCGCCGACCTGCGTACTCACCCGCGAGCGGCTGGATGTATCCCGACAGCTCCGGGTAGAAGAGGTTGATGAGCGGCCGTGCCACGAGCTCCGTCACCCGACCGCCGCCGCCCTCCTTCATCTGGCCATCCTGGACGATCGGCCGCTGGTAGTACGCCTTCACGTAGCCGATGCGCGGCTCGGTGAGCAGCGGCCCGAGCGTGCCATAGAGGAATCGTGGGTGCCAGTCCCGGATGTCCGTGTCGGACCAGACGACGAGGTCCCCGGAGGTCTCGTAGAGGCTCTTCCAGAGCGCCTCGCCCTTGCCCCGGTAGGAACCGTAGCGTGGCAGGACCTCCGGATGGCGAACGACCCGGGCACCCTCCGCTTCGGCGATGGCGCGGGTGTCGTCCTCGGACTCGGAGTCGATGACCAGGAGCTCGTCGATGAGCGGGATCCGCTCCATGAGCTCCATCCGCGCCGCCCGCACGATGGGCCCGATGGTCTCCGCCTCGTTGAGGGTGGGCAGCACGGCGGAGATGGTCAGCCCCTGCTTCTCCTTGAGCTCCAGGAGCCGCTTGAGGTCGGCGAACTCCTGGTGATGGAAGCTCGACTCGGCGAACCAGCGGCCGACCCGCGCGGGCACGCTCCGGCCCGTCGAGGCGGCACGCTCCGCTGCCTCGAGCGTCTCGGCCTGCTCAGCGCGCTGCTCGAAGGTGGAGCGGGTCGGGATCTCGCGGGTGCGCACGACGATGACGGTCGGTCCCGCCTGCTGCGCCACGGTCTCGGGCAGGTCGCCGAACAGCGAGCCTGCTGCGCCGCTGACCACGCTGGCGCCCATGACGACCACGCTCGCCGATCCGGCCGCGTCCAGGATGGCACCACCGACATCGACCGCCTCCCTCACGACTGGGCGCGGCCCCTCACCGGCATGCTGGCGGACGAACATCGCGAGCGCCCGCTCGGCCTGCGAGCGGAGCGTGGGGTCGAGGTCCGACGCGACCACGTGGAGCGCGTCCACGTCGGCATCGAAGGCACGCCCAAGGGCTGCCGCGAACCGGAGCGCCAGCTCCGCGTGCGGGCCGCCCCGGACGGGCACAAGGATGCGCTTGACGTCCGTGATGCCCCGTTGCTTGACGACCGCGATGTCACACGGCGCGTCGCGCACGACTTCGTCGATGGTGGAGCTGAAGACCGGCTCATCGGGGTCCTCGCGCCGGCCCGGTGGCCGTCCGCCCCAGCCGAAGATGACGAGGTCGGCCTCCTCCTCCGCGGCGAGCTCCACGATGCCCTCGGCCGCGCGCCGCCCGATGCGCACCACGGTGCGCAGGTCGACACCGTCGGGCGCGAACTCGAGCACCCGCTGGAGCAGTCGACGGGCCTGTCGCGCGCGCGTCGCTCCCTCCGATAGGGGCATGCCTTCGGGGACCTCCACGATGGACACTGCCGTCAGCACCCCACCGTGCTCCAGGAGCGCGCCACCGATGCGCACGAGATCGGCCGCGGTCCGGGGGTTGGCGAGCGGGATGAGGATGCGCGAGGGCAGCGCGCCCCGACGGCTCACGAGTGCCATGGTCGGTTCATGACGCCGCCTGCCAGCGGGCGACGAAGGCCGGCTTGGCCATCTCGAAGGCGCGCGCCTGACGCTCCACGACCACCTCCGCCTGCTGCGTGGTCATCTCGCGGGTCTCGACGACGAACCCCGCGACCCGCCCGAAGTAGAGCGGCACGAGCGCCGCCACGAGGGTGTCGATGGGCAGCAGCTCCAGGTGCGCGGCGACCGCCACGTCACCCACGACGCGCGCCCAGACGTCGTCCGGGAAGCCGAACGTGGCATCGTCGATGCTCGTCGGCGCGTCCGGCCGCGAGGCGCGATCCACCTCCTGGCGGGCATCGGCGGCCAGCCGCTCGACCTGGGCCACCGTCTCCGGGGAGAGCGCTCGTCGCCACGTGTCACCGACGCTCGTCAGGCCCCGAGCGAACTCATCGAGCAGCCGCGTGACGTTGACCTCGAGCGGCGGCGGATCGGCGTAGCGCTCGAAACCGTAGACGGGGATGTCGTGGGAGGACTGCACCGACAGCCAGCTCTGGGCATGGCGGTCGGTGAGTCGCAGCAGCGTCCCGACGACCTGGCTGAACATCGGCCCCAGGTCCGCACCAGGGTCCTTCGGGTCATGGACCTTGGCGCCCAGTCGCGTCTGGCAGACGGCGAAGCCGCCGGTGATGGCGGTGGTCGTCATCCAGATGTCGATGCCGAACCTGCTGATGTCGGGCGTCCAGTCGTCCTGCGCGAGGTAGTGTCGGACCAGGTCGCCCGAGACGCCGAAGTCGCCGCCGATGGGTTGCCGGATGCGCAGCCCGTACAGCGAACGGGTGAAGGGATAGGTCACGGTGTTGGTGATGGTGCCGTCCCACTTGTAGCGGCTGTAGAGGGGCGCCACGAAGTCGAAGCCGCCCTTGAGGATGGGCCCCGCCAGCAGCTCCACCCATTCCGGCACGATGGAGCGCAGGTCGGAGTCGACGACCACGAGCGCCTCCACTCGCAGCGCGTCCGCGATGCGGAAGATGGTCTGGAGCGCGGCCCCCTTGCCACCCACGCCGTCGACCTCGGGGTACGTGAGGCTGATGCGCTGGAGCTTGTTGCGCGGCCGGACGAGCAGGATGCGCTCCACGTAGTCGGGCGGCTCCGTGTCCACGACCACCCGCGCGGTGCCGTCGGGTGAGCCGGCGTCCGCGTTGACGAGCACCGGGCGAAGGTCGGGGAAGTACTGGACCAGGCCGGCCTGCGCGGCACGCACGACATGGCCGATGGTGGCCGCGTTCCGGTAGCTCGGGATCCCGACCATGATGTCGGCAGAGCCGAGCTGCTCCACCGCTCCGCGCAGGGCCGGTGGCAATCGCTGATCGGGCATCAGGACCACCATACCCGATGACCGCCGCGCTGGACCTTGCGGATGCCTTGCAGCGACGACGCCGTGCAGCGGTCCACCCCTGTCCGGCGCGCGGGCGGCGCGGGTCAGCGCCGAGCGGCGACCCGGGTGAGCGTCCGCCATTCGGGTGTCCGGTCGCCGGGGATGTAGCGGCCGTTGGAGGCCTTGAGCATCGCGCCCCGGAGACCGGCGCTCTGCCACGAGGCGACCCAGGGATCGGCCGGCGGCCGGCAGAAGACCGCCACGCGGACGAGCGGGCCCTGGTCGATGACGCTCTCGAGGATCCGTTTCCGCTCCAGGAGCGGCACGTCCAGGAGCGACTGACCGTCGATGCGCAACAGGTCGAAGGCCACGAACGCCTCGCCCGTGAGCAGCTCGTCGGGTTCCGGCCGCCGGATGGCCACGCCCGGCTCCCGCGACATGAGGCTGTCCATGATGGACATGCGGGCCTGGGTGACGATCGCCGCACCCTCGCCGCTCCGGGTCGCCTGGTCGGTGAGGATGCCGTCGAGGATGGCGTCCCGGGCGAGCAGTGACGCTGCGATGGCCGAGCTCAACCCGGGCTCCTCCGGTGCCAGGTCCAGGCCCAGCTCGTCGATGAGGCGCACCGCGTGCGCGCCCTCGGGGTCGACATGCGCGATGACCCGAGTGCCGCTCCAGAGCGGCTCCACGAGCGGCTCCCTCACGATGACCGGGACACGGGTCACGAGGGGCCGCTGCGGCCGCCAGTCGAGCGGGTCGTCCGGGACCCTCGGCGGCTTCATCTCAGTGGGTCTGCGTCCAGGACCAGGCGGAGCCGATCATCTCCTCCAGGCTGCCACGCTGGGGCGTCCAGCCCAGCACGGCCCGGGCGCGATCGGTGCTGGCGATGAGGACCGGCGGATCGCCGGCGCGCCGCGGTCCGAAGGCGTGAGGGATGGGCCGACCGACCACCGACTCGGCGCTCGCGAGGACCTCGCGCACGCTGAAGCCGGTGTTCGAGCCGAGGTTGCAGACCTCCGAGGCGCCCGATCCGGCACTGGCGGTCCATTCGAGCGCCTGGAGATGCGCATCCGCCAGGTCGAGCACATGGATGTAGTCCCGGATGGGTGTGCCGTCGGCTGTCGGGTAGTCATCGCCGTAGATGGTCACGGGCGTGCCGCTGGCCGCGGCGCGGAGGAGGTTCGGGATGAGGTGGGTCTCCGGGTCGTGGCGCTCGCCGAACCGGATGCTCGCCCCTGCCACGTTGAAGTAGCGCAGCGCCACCGAGCGCAGGCCATAGACCCCGTACCAGCGCATCGCGCCCTCGAAGGCGAGCTTCGACGCACCGTAGGGGTTCACGGGTCGCGCCGGGTCCGACTCCAGGATGGGCACCCGATCCGGCTCCCCGTAGACCGCGGCCGTGGACGAGAAGACGATGCGGTCGATGGCCGCGGCACGGAGCGCGTCGAGGAGGGCGATGCCACCCACGACGTTCTCGTGGTAGTAGAGCGCAGGGTCGGTCATCGACTGGCCGACGAGCGAGCGTGCGGCGCAGTGGAGCACCGCCTCGATGCCCCGGTCGCGCAGCGTCCGGGTCAGCAGGTCGATATCACCATTGCTGCCATCCACGAACGTCGCACCATCCGCCACCCCCCAGCGATGGCCCGTGACGAGGGTATCGAGCACGGTCACCTCGTGACCTGCCGCCAGCAGACGCTCGACCGAGACGCTTCCCACGTATCCGGCACCGCCGGTGACCAGCACACGCATCGTCAATGACCTCTGAGTCGGTCCAGCCACGAACGGCTGGGGGGTGCGGCGGATGCCTTGGGCGCGGCTGCCGTGGGCGCGGCTGCCGTGGGCGCGGCTGCCGGGGTGGCCGGCACGCCTGCACGCCGGGTGTCGGGCAGGGTCTCGCCACGGTAGGTGAGCACCTCGGCCATGCGTGCCTCCATCCGGCGTGCCATGTCGTTCTCGGGGTCGATGGCCAGCGCCTGGGCCGCCAGGACATATGCCCGCCGATCGTCGCCCGTGGCGAGGGCGCAGCGCGCCAGGCCCACGACCGCGATCGCGTTCTGCGGGTCCTGGTCGGCGACACGTTGGTAGGTGGCCCGGGCTTGGTCGACCTGGTCGACGTTCAGGAGACGGTCGGCCTGGAGCAGGAGTTCGATCGATCGTCCCGGAGGCTACAGGAAGCCCGGGCGGACCGGGTCGCTCACCGGGGAGCCTGGGCGCGTTCCGGGTCGGCATCGGCCGCCCATCGTCGGACATCGGCCAGGAGCACGGCCGGCCGATTGCGCTGCGGGTCGTTGACGACCGAATCGAGCAGTCGTTCGAGCACCATCCCCACCCACGGTCCGGCCGGTCGATCGACGGCCGCCAGGACGTCGTTGCCGTCCACGCTCAGGTCGCCGAGGCTGAGTGGCGAACCTGCCCTTCGTTCCCGGTCCAGCCTCGTGCGCAGCTCGAGGAGGTCCTCGGGCTCGCCGGCCTGGCCGCTCCCCAGGTTGTCGGCCTGGCGCAGCCGCAGCAGGTCATCGATCCGTTCGAGGCCGACCCGACGCAGGAACCGGCGCACGGCCGCGTCGGTCCAGTCGGGCGTGTACTGGAACATGTGCTCGCGGATGAGCGCCGCGACGTCGATGGTCATCGCGTTCGGCCAACGCAGCCGCTGGAGCGCGACCGCGGCCATCCGCGCGCCCGCCTCCGGATGGCCGATGAAATGCCCGTCCGCGAACGTCGCGGGCTTGCCGATGTCGTGCAGCAGCGCCGCCAGGATCAGCCGCTCCGACGTGCCGGCAAGGCCGGCTGCGGCATCGGCCGCGGCCATGGAGTGGTCGAACAGGTCGTGCCCGGCGATCTTGGCCTGGGGCACCCCATGCTGGGCGGTGACCTCCGGCAGCACGGCCGCGAGGCTGCCGATGTCGTCGAGGATGCGCAACGATCGCGACGGTGTCGCCTCCGTGAGCATCCGACGCAGCTCGCTCCGGACCCGCTCCGGGGACAGCCAGCGCGCGTCTCGGCCGTTCGTCCGCATGGCGGCGAGCGTGTCGGGCTCGATGGTCAGGTCGAGCGTCGCCGCGAAGCGGGCACCCCGCAGGAGTCGGAGGGCGTCCTCCGTGAACCGCGCGCTCGGGTCACCCACGGCCCGCAACCGGCGTGCCGCGATGTCGGCCTGTCCGCCCATCGGGTCCACGAGCCCAGCGTCGCCGGGTGTCGTGGATCCGGCTGGTCGCCCCCAGGCGAGCGCGTTGATGGTGAAGTCCCGGCGACCCAGGTCCTCGGCGAGGTCATCGGTCCAGGTCACCGCATCCGGTCGTCGATGGTCGCGGTAAGTGTGGTCGCGCCGGAATGTGGTGACCTCGACATCGCCCACCTCCACCGTGCCGTAGGCGCCGACCAGATGGCCGTCGGGGAAGAGCGCCAGGACCCGGTCGGGTCGGGCATCGGTGGCCAGGTCGATGTCGTGCACCGGGCGCTCGAGCAGCACGTCACGCACACCGCCGCCCACCGCATAGCCGGCATGACCGGATGCCCACAGTCGCTCGAGGATGGCGCGGGCATGCCCGGGAAGGGCCGCAGCGATCCGGTGGCCGTCGGACGCCATCATCCGCGACCCGATGTCAGCCGGCGGACAGGAACAGGTAATCCCGCCATGCCTCGTTGCGCGGGTCGGTCAGGTATGGCGTGAACTGGGAGTAGACATCGCAGCGCGGCTCGTGGGGTTGGCGCAGGAGGCGCATGCGTGCCTCGTCCACGGTCTTGCCACCCTTGCGGTGGTTGCAGCTCTTGCACGCCGCCACGAGGTTGTCCCAGGTGTGGGCGCCGCCGCGGTGCCGGGGCATCACGTGGTCGAGCGTCAGGTCGGCGACCTGCTTGCCGCAGTACTGGCAGGTGTGCCCGTCGCGCGCGAACACCTCTCGGCGTGAGAGGCGGACCCGGGGTCGGGGTCGCCGGATGTGGTGCTGAAGCCGGATGACGCTGGGCGCCCGGTAGGCGACCCGGACCGTGGCCACCTCATGGTGGTCGTACTGGATCACCTCGGCCTTCTCCCCGAAGACGAGGCGGAACGCCCTCCGGACGTCGCAGACGTTGAGGGGTTCGTAATCCGCATTGAGCAGCAGAACGACGCTATCCACGAACTCCCTGGGACCGGTCGGGACTCGACCGTGCACCGACCGCATCGTATCGCAAGCGTGGCCGGCAGTCGCCGTCCGGCCCAGCGGGTATGGGTACCCCCGGACCGTCCCGGTGGAGGCCGGTTCGGCGCGCGCCCAACACCCCGGACCGCACCGGACCGCTGCGCGGGGGTGACCTCCGGGGGATCGCGGCATGACCCGGCCGGTGACTAGAGTCGCGATGTCGTTCACGGAGACGTGGCGGCGACATCATCCACGTGAGCAGCTTCATGTTCATCGACGATCCTGCTCGCGATCTCGTGATCCTGGAGACGCACCCTTGGACTGGCATTTCTGTCCTCACTGCGAAACGCAGCTGGACGCGGAGACGTTCATCTGTCCCGCCTGCCGGTGGGACCCACTTGCGACCCCGGAGGCTGCCCCGGCACCGGCAGAGGCCTCCCTCATGGAACGATATCGAGGCACCGAGTACGACCAGGGCAGCTGGGAGGGTGCGGCGGCCACGGCCACCATGTCCCGTCCCGTGAGCAGATCGGCGAATCGGGTCCGGACCATCGTCGTCGTTGCCTTCGTCGCCGTCATCGGCCTCTACGGCACGATGCTCGTCTACTCCCAGTTCGACTCGAACCAGGACCAGCCCGCAGCGGCGGTGGGCATCCACCGCTGACAGCCCCAGTCAGGCGAGCGGGTCCGGCGACCCCAGGCGCCAGGGACACGAACGAGCGACGACCCGGACACGCTACGTCCGGGTCGTTTGCTGTCACGCGGGGAGTGGCGCCCGGTTGGGGAGTGGCGCCGGCGGGGAGTGGCGCCGGCGGGGAATGGCGCCGGCGGGGAATGGCGCCGCGGGGTGGCGGCAGCGGTCCAGGGCCGGGCGGCACCGCTCGGCCGAGTTCACATCCAGCGTGCACCCTTGACCAGGGCGGCGTGGTCAGGATGGTCGACTCGGCTGGAGGTCCGTCCCGGTCGAGCGCATGGATGGTCCGACGCGCTTGGACCATCTGTGACCGACCTTGGTCCCGGGCGCGACGATGGGGTTCGGGCGATCCATGGACACTCCATCGGGCGTGGCTGAGCGCGGACCGACGCGGAGACGTCGCGGGTGCACGTCACGTGTGCAGCGGCCCGGGCGGCACCAACGTGCGGCACCAACGCGCGGTGCCACGACCGGCACAGAGCCGGCCAGCAGCCAACCGAACGCCGCCCGCCCGCCCGTCACGGCCGTGTCGCGACTGGTAGTCGCGAGACCGACCCATCCATCACCCGTCAGGTGACCAGCCAGGCTCGATCCGGCACATCCGGGCGACCCTGGGATCCTCCGGGCGACTGGTACTCGCCGATGCGGCCGCGCTGTGCGATAGCCGCGACTACCAGTCGCGCGCCGTGGGCCCGGCAACGGCAGGAGAATGTGCCCCCTCCCGACTACCAGTCGCGCGCCGACGTCACGGCACGCCCGCTCTGGGCGGCACGCACCGTGCTCATGACACGAACGAGCGGCGACCCGGACGTGATGCGTCCGGGTCGCCGCTGTTGACGCGGGCGCCGGGGCGGACGCCGCGTCTGGCACATTCGGAGGGAGGACCCGGGGCGAAAGACCCGGGGGTCGGATCAGTGGCTCATGGTCGGATCAGTGGCTCATGGGACGCGGACCCGGAGGTCGTCGAGGGTGACCGTGACCGGTCCATCGCTGACGGCGGTGCCGGTGTAGGTCCGGAGGCCGACGCTGCCAGGGCCCTGGAGCGCGGCAGTGCCATCTGACCCGGTGACCGTCCAGTCGGTCGGCTCGGCGCCGGAGGCATCCCAGACGCGGAAGCCCAGGTCGTTGCCGACCACCCGGAGCCGGAAGCCCATGGGTCCGCCGGGCACGAGCGTGAGTCCGGGCACGGCCACCTCGGACCCGACGCTCGACTCCACGTTGCTGACCGCCTTCTTGAGCTGCACGTACACCTGGCCAGTCGTGGCGACGCGGATGGCAGCGCGGAAGGCGTTGGTGCCGCTGGCGCGGGCCAGGACGTAGGCGTAGACGTTCGCGCCCGTCGGTACACGGTCGAACGTGATGGTGCCAAGGACCACGACATCCGTGCTCCCCGGCACGGCCACACGCGCCTCGCGCGTGGCGCCCGCGGCGGTGCTGATCCGTCCGGCCGCGCCGTCGACCGAGAAGTCGGCGGCGGTACCGGTGAGGGCCCATGTGCCACCCTGGTCCGCGTTGCCCCAGCCACTGCCGAGGCTGCGGCCGAAGTCGTCCGACAGGAGGACATCACCCGGCTGCGGCGCCCGCGTCACCGCCACGTTGGTGGCCAGCGCGGAGGTGTTGTCGTCGGTCCGGATCTGGAGCGCGGTGACCCGGTCGTCGACGCTCAGCCCGGAGACGGCGAGCTTCCAGGACCCATCGCTCCTGACCGTGGCGTCACCCAGGAAGTCGACGGGCAGACCCTGCTGGCCCGCCGGGCGGGTGGCCCGGTAGACCTCGACCAGGGCCCCCGCGATGCCCGTGCCGCTGACACTGTCCGTGGTCGCGCCCTTGATGGCGGGTGCCTTCAGGAGCGTGTTCGCGCCGCCGCTGCTGGTGCCCCCGATGGGTGCCAGGAAGATGGCCGGCCCGTTCGTATCGGTCACGATGTTGTGGCTGATGCGCACGTTGTAGACCGAGGCCTGGACCAGGCCGATGCCCCCCAGCGTGGCGTTCCGGATGGTGTTGCCCTTGATCGTCTCGCGCTTGGCCGCCCAGCGCAGCTTGATGCCCCAGCCCGTCAGCGGCGCGGCCGTCCCATCGGGCGCCTCTCCGATGACGTTGCCCTGGACCACGTTGCCGGTGGCATTGGGCGCCATGATCTGGACGCCGTCGTAGGTGGCGGCGATGTAGTTGCGCAGGATCTTGTTGTCGAACGAACCGTCGTAGACGTTGATGCCCTGGCCGTTGTCGGCGGACGAGAAGTTGAGGCCGGAGCGGTAGCTGGGGTCATAGCTGCCGTCCATCCGGAAGCCCACCCAGTTGCCGATGACGCTGTTGCCGATGAGCTGGTAGGTCGTGGAGCTGTCGGCACGCGGTGCCTGGGCCGGGTCCCAGCCGTGGGAGTACTCGATGCCCTGCAGGGTCGTGGGGCCGATGACGTTGCGCTCGTACTGCCCGTCGCCACCGATGACGTCGTATTTGGGCCCGAAGTTGTGGTCGATGCCGGTAGAGCAGGGTGCTCGCGCGCCCGTGGGTGAGATGCACAGCAGGTTGTTCTGGATGACGTTGGCGTTGGTGCCCTTGCCGTAGTTCTCGATGGCATGGGTGTAGTTGCCGATGACGTTGCGGTTGGCGAGGTTCGGGGTGCCGATGTGGTTGTGGTTGGCGCCCGTGTTGACCACGACCGCGAAGTTGCCGCTCGCGGCATTGCCGCCGCTGCGCGTGAAGCCGATCCAGTTGCCGATGATCCGGTTGTCGTGGGCATCCGCGCCGTCGAGCAGGATGCCCCGATAGATGTTGTCGATGAGCAGGCCGCGCACGGTGTTGCCGGGGCTCGTGATGATGAGCCCGACCTCCTTGGCGCTGTTGCCGTTGCCCCTGATCTCCACGCCCTGGACGGCGTTGGAGCCGAACGCCGCGGTGTTGGGGGACGACCCCGGCTGGCTATAGCCGTCGATGGTCAGCGTGCCGGCGCGCGACGTGATGTATGGCAGGCGGCTCGTGAGCTGGATGGTCACCGGCGCGGTGCCCGAGAGGCCGAACTCGATGCGGTCATCCCCCTTGAGGTAGTCGGCCTCACCGATGGCCGCCCGCAGCGTGCAGCGACCCTGAGAATCGGCGCAGACGCCATCGCCCCGCTTCGCGTCGGCGGTGTCGGCGGTGCTGGTGACGGTGAAGGTCCGACCCGCCGCGTCCGAGGTCGTGGCGGCGCGGATGGCCCCGGGCCGGGCGGCCTTGCCACGGGCTCCCTTGGTCCCGCCACCCGTGCCGTCACCGGCGCCCGGGTCGGGAGATGCCTGAGGTTCGCTCGTGGTCGTGGGCGCCTCGGTCGTGGCGGGCGCCTCGGTCGTGGCGGGGGCGTCGGTCGCCGCCGGCTCGCTGGACGCGGCCGGGACATCCTCGCCCGTTGGCTGCCCTCCGGTCGTGGTGGTCGGTGTCACGTCCGTGCCGGGCCTGCCGGTCCGCCTCGTCACCGTCCTGACCGGGGTGATGGCCTCAGGCCCGGCCACACGGCCGGCGGCAGCGAGGGTCGCCTCGAGGTCCACGATGTCGGCACAGCCGTCGCCATTGGGGTCGGTCGCGACGGGTGCACCGCAGACCTGACCCTTCGCACGGGCGAGCGTCCACGCCTGCCGTGCGTAGTCCTGGTCGCGCTTGGTGATGCGCTTGGTGCCGTAGAGGCTGCGCAGGCCGCGGGCCGCCCGCAGCGGTGTCACGCGGGTACTGGAAGCAGGGATGCCGAAGCGCGCGGAGCCGGAGCCGGTGCTGTAGACCCTCGAACCGCGGCGCGTGCCGGCGGCGCGTGACGCCTCCGAGACACCCAGGGTCCGGGCGGCGGATGCACCGCTCCCCCCGGAGCCCCCGACCCGACGACCCTTGGCGTCCGCCATCGAATCGACAGTCACCCTGACGCCCAGCTTGCCTGACCGCTTGGGCAGCAGGACGACATCGATGATGGTGCGACCGTGCGCCGCTCTGAGGCCGTAGGCGCCATAGGCGTAGCCACCTGTGACGGCGACGGGCATGAGCCCGACGCCCCGCCTGGGCACCGCCACGCCGATGACCTCTGCGGCCTTGGTCGAGACGAGGACGCGGCCATCGACGGCCGCGACATTCCCCGGCAGGCTGATGCGGGCGCTCGTGAGCTTGTCCCGCGTGACCCTGGTGGGCAGGCTGATGGTGATCCTGCTCGAGGCGGCATCGATCGGTGACGGCGCTGCCGTCCCGATGGCACCGAGCGCGAGGGACAACAGGACCGAGAGCAGGAGGGTCCGGCGCATGCTGGGTACCTGGGTGCGAGGAGATGGACCGTCCGCGCTGTCTCGACGCCTGGGACGCAGGTGCCCGGTTCCTGCGACGCGAGTCTCGCGGACCCAGGGATCGTCCCCTTGGCCAGTACTTCCGTCAAGGCATGGGCAGGACCTTTGGCGGGATCTCGGTGACGGACAGCACCAGCGAACGCTCCAGGCCACATAGCGGAGGGACGCCCAGGCCGGTGGTTGACATTGCTCATAACGTTATGACGAAGTTTGGACCGGGAAGCGGGCGACGGCTGGAGCGGCCGGTCGACGAGGAGCGCCTCGTGCCCGTCCGGGTGACGACCTGCAGGAGGAGGCGGTCCATGAGCCACGCATCACCATCCGCGCCCGGGAGGATCCGTCGGCGCACCCTCCGCTCGGTCGTGGTGGCCGCAGGAGCGGCGCTGCTGATGGCACTGCCCGGTGCGGCCCAATCCCCGGCACCCAGCGCTGCCCCGGCCCCCACGACGTTCACCACGGGACCCGCGTCCGTGCCACCCGGTGTGACCCTGGTCCGCTGGTACTGCTGCCTGGGCGCGGGCGATGCGCCGGAGCAGGTGAAGGTGGAGCAGGCCGTCGTCGACCAGTTCAACGCCACCCACCCGGACATCCAGATCGCCTTCGAGGCCGTGCCCTACCAGGCCGCGACCGACGCGCTCTCCACCCAGATCGCATCCGGCAACCCGCCCGACATCGTCGGCCCCGTGGGCATCGGCGGCGCCAATGGCTTCGGGGACGAGTGGCTGGACCTTGCGCCGCTCATCGCGAAGACCGGCTACGACCTCAGCCAGTACCAGCAGGGCGCGGTCGACTTCTACAAGATCGGCGACCAGCAGATCGGCATCCCGTTCGCCATCTACCCCTCATCGATGTGGTTCCAGCGGGCCGCGTTCGACGAGATCGGGCTCGCCTACCCACCCCAGAAGTATGGCGACAGCTACACCATGCCCGACGGCTCGGTCGTGCCCTGGGACTACGACACCGTCGGCAAGCTGGCCAAGCTGCTGACGGTGGACAAGAACAACAAGGATGCGACCCAGGAGGGATTCGACCCGGAGCAGGTGGTCCAGTGGGGCTTCGAGCCCCAGCGTGACGACCTCCGGGGCCTGGGCGCCTCGTGGGGCGCCGGCCAGCTCGTCGGGGCGGATGGCAAGGTGGCTATCCCGCAGCCCTGGATCGATGCCTGGAAGTACACCTACGACGGCATCTGGAAGGACCACACGATCATGCCCTACGCGGTCTTCCAGCGGCCGGAGATCGCGGGCGGATCGGGCAACCCGTTCTGCTCCGGTGCGCTCGCGATGTCCATCAACTTCCTCTGGTCGACCTACTGCCTGGGCGACGCGGGCGATGACTGGGACCTCGCGGCGGTGCCCGCACACGACGGCACGACCACGGCGGCGTTCAACGCGGACACGTTCCGGATCATGAAGGGCAGCAAGAACCCGGACGCCGCATTCACGGTCCTGACCTACCTCCTGGGTGAGGCTGCGCCGCAGCTGCTCCAGATCTACGGCGGCATGTCCGCCCGACCCGACCAGCAGCAGAGCTTCTTCGACACGCTCAGCACGAGCTTCACGACCAGCACCGGCGACCCGGTGACGCTCCAGCAGACCCCGGACTGGCAGGTCGCCGTGGATGGCGTCCAGTTCGCGGACAACCCCAACTTCGAATCGGCGATGCCCCACTACAACGAGTCCGTGGCGCTCCTCACCAAGTACCAGACCCGCTGGACGAGCACGCCGGGCCTGGATATGGACAAGGAGATCGCCCAGCTGACGACCGACCTCCAGGCGGTCTGGGACAAGTAGCCGACCCATCCAGCCACCCATCTGCCGGACGGGCTGAGGCATCGTGACCGCGCTCCCGTTCCGGAGACGGACCCGCATGACCCCCCTGGCGCGCCGCGAGGCGCGCTGGGGGTATCTGTTCATCTCGCCCTGGATCATCGGCTTCCTGCTGTTCACGCTGGTGCCGATGGTCGCGACCCTGGGCCTTACGTTCTTCAACGCGACGCTGACCCAGGCGGAGCCACTCCGCTTCGTGGGTCTCGACAACTACCAGGAGCTGGCGCGGGACAAGGACGCCTGGGCCTCGCTCACCGTGACCCTCAAGTTCGCGGCGCTGTGGCTGCCGGTGACCATCATCGTGCCGCTGGCCGTGGCGCTGCTGCTCAACAGCCCTCGGGTACGCGGCACGGCCGGGTTTCGGGTGCTCTTCTTCCTGCCCTACGTGGTGCCGTTCGTGGCTGGCATCCTCATCTGGCAGGGGATGCTCGACCCCCAGACCGGCTGGGTGAATGGCGCGCTGCGCGCCATCGGCGTCCCCGATCCGCCCGACTGGCTGCTCGATCCCACGTGGGTCTATCCCGGCCTCGTGTTCATCGGCATCTGGGGCATCGGCGCCGCCATCATCATCAACCTCGCGGGCATGCGGGGCATCCCCACCGAGCTGTACGACGCCGCGCGCATCGACGGCGCCGGGAACCGGGCGACGCTCCGGCACGTGACCCTGCCGATGCTCTCGCCGGTCATCTTCTACACGCTCATCCTGGGCGTCGTGGAGGTGATGCAGTACTTCCTCGTGCCGCTCGTCATCAAGAACGGCACCGGGGAGCCGGACGGCAGCACCCTGTTCTACAACCTCTACCTGTACAAGACGTTCTTCACGTTCCAGAGCATGTCCTACGGCGCGACCCTGGCCTGGGGCCTCTTCCTCGTCACGCTGCTGTTCACGCTGGTGCTGTTCCTGCTCTCGCGCCGCTTCGTCTACTACGCCGGCGAGCGGTAGGCCGGGCGTGCCACTCCCCACGACGCAGCCGGCCATCCCCGCCGGTGTTGGCGATCCCCTGGTGCCAGACGCGGTGGCGAGCGCCGGCTCCGGAGGTCCCTCCGGCCGGCTCCGACGGCGGGACCTGCGGCGGTCGGGCGGCTCCTTCGTGTGGACCCTCATCGCGGTGTGCATCGTGGCGGCGTTCCTGTCGCCACTGCTGCGCTCGGCCTCGTTCGCGGTCAAGAGCAACAACCAGATCCAGCAGCCGGGGTCCCCGCTGTATCCCGCGGACCCGCTGACGTTCGTCTACCAGGGGCACACGCTCGACGTCTACCAGGTGCCCATCGACGGCGGCATGCGCGACCTTGCACTCGTGAAGAAGGGCCGCACCGAGAGCCAGTTCGTGGATCCCGCGAACCCCGACGCCGGCCTCATCACCTGGCAGGGCTCCTGGCGGGCGCTCGATGCGGCGTGGGTGTTCTCGCCCCACCTCGAGAACTTCGGGGCCGTCTGGGAGCTGCTCGATTACCCCCGGCTGTTGTTCAACACCATCGCCATCGCGCTCATCGGCATGGTCGGCACCTTGCTGTCGTGCACGCTCGTGGCGTATGGCTTCGCCCGCTTCCGGTTCCCGGGTCGCAACATCCTGTTCGGGCTGCTCATCGCGACCATCTTCCTGCCCTCGGCCGTGACCCTCATCCCGACCTACACCATCTTCCAGCGGCTCGGCTGGGTGGGTACCTGGCTGCCGATCCTGGTGCCGACGTTCTTCGCGAACGCGTTCGACGTGTTCCTCATGCGCCAGTTCTTCCTGACCTTGCCCCGCGACCTGGACGAGGCGGCGAGCCTCGATGGGGCCAGCCCGCTGCGGGTCCTCTGGTCGGTCGATCCTGCCCCAGTCGGTGCCGGTCGTCGTGGCGGTCGCGGTGTTCCACGTCGTCTACTCCTGGAACGACTTCTTCGCGCCGCTCATCTACCTCTCCACGAACCCCGACCTGCAACCCCTCGCGGTGGGCCTCGCCCGCTTCAACGGCATCCACTCCCGGGAGCCGGCGCTCATCCAGGCGGGCACGCTCATGACCATGGTCGTGCCGGTGCTCCTGTTCCTCGTGTTCCAGAAGGCGTTCACCAAGGGCGTGGTCATCACGGGCGTGGAGAAGTAGCCGGCATGAGTGAGGCCGGGTCGCTGCGCGTCGCCCTGACCATCGATGTCGAGCACCCGGACCGACCGACGACCGTGGGCGTCGCCGAGGGGATCCTGGACACGCTGGCCCGCGAGGGAGTCACCGTCACGTGCTTCATCCAGGGACGGTGGGCGCTCGCGTACCCGCGGCTCGCGGCGCGCATCGCTGCCGATGGGCATCTCATCGGCAGCCATGCGCACCACCATGTGCCGCTCCCGATGCTCACCCTCGCCGGGCTGCGACGCGAGGTCCGGGACGCCGGGACCGCGATCCGGGACACGACCGGTGTCGATCCGCGCCCCTGGTTCCGGTGCCCGTTCGGGGCGGGTCAGGGCGCTGCCCGGACGACGGCGGTGCTCGCAGAGCTGGGCTATGGCCCGTCCGTGCCCTGGGACGTCGACGGACTCGACTGGGACGGCCCGACACCCGCGGAACTGGAGCAGCGGGTCGTGGACGGGGTGGCGTCCGTGGCGGCTGATGCGGTGGTGCTGCTCCACTCCTGGCCGGCCTCCACGGCGGCGGCGCTGCCCGGCATCGTACGGCGGCTGCGCGCCAGCGGCCGGGAGTTCGTGCCGCTCGCCCAGGTCGTCAGCCGCGGCGTCTGAAGTCGCGGGCCCGTGACTCCCAGACTTGGCTGGGCACCGCCGGTGATCCAAACGACGGAGCAACGGATCACCGAGGCGCCACAGCGGCCGGATGTGCCGCCTCGTCCGTCGTTCTGCCGCTCCCAGCATCGGATCGACGAAGCAAGCGCTGGACAGGCATCATCCGAGGCCCGATCCGGCCTCTTGGGGTTCGTTGCTCGCCCGTCCTCCGTCGGATCGACTCCCGGGTGATCCGCGCCCGGAGGATCCCGGATGCCAGCTCGTCCGAGGTGCAGTGAGCGTTGAGGCGCCGGCTACCGGGCCGGCCGGGCGCTCCCCGCGAAGCTGACGCGACCACGCGCCAGGAGCGTCCCGATGCCCTCGGGTCCAAGCGGCTTGCTGTAGAGGAAGCCCTGGCCAAGGTCGCAGCCCATGGACGAGAGGCGACGGGCCTGGTCCCGGGTCTCGATGCCCTTGCCGGTCGCGGTCAGGCCACGCACATGGGCGATGTCCAGCAGCGCCTCGGGGAAGACGACCTCCTCGGGCGTGCCCGCGGCGAGCGCCACGAACGAGGGATGGAGCTTCACGCCACTCACCGGGAGGCGTCGGACGTCCTCGAGGGTGGTGCCGGTGCCGAAGTCCTCGAGCACGAGGTCGACCCCCATGTCACGCAGCTCCACGGCGGGCTCCAGGTGCTGGCTGCAGCCGGCGCCCAGCTCCAGGGTGAGCGAGACGGGCGAGACCTCGGCCTCGTCGAGGGCACGCTCCACGGCCTGGGCGAACCCTGGTGCCGAGAGCTGGTTGGGTGACACGTTCACGTGGAGCGACAGGGACTGCATCCGGGCGAATCCCAGGTGCCACGTCCGGAGCTGCCGGCTGGCGCTCGCCAGGACGCGCTCACCGATGGGCACGATGAGACCCGTCTGCTCCGCGAGCGGCAGGTAGTCACCCGGCGGGATCGTCCCCAGGAGCGGGTGACGCCAGCGGATGAGTGCCTCCACCGCGGCGATGGCGCCACTCTGGAGGTCGATGATGGGCTGATATTCGACGCCGAACTCGTTGCGCTCGACGGCGCCCTCCAGCTCGCGCTGCAGGTCGAGTGGGTCGCGGTTCAGGCGGTCGCTCGGCATGGGCGTCACCTTATTACCCGACCGCACCATCCGGTACCCCACCGGATGTACCAGTACCGATCGGCCACGATCACCGGACGCCTGCCGAGGTCCCGAGTCGGGTCGCACGCCCCGGCGGTCGGCACGGCTCGATGCGATAATCGGTGCCGAGCCACGGCGACCGATCCCTCCGTGCGGGCGAGGACCCCGCTGTCGTGTGGACCGGCGGGTGCCAGGGCGGACAGGGACCAGGGAGTCGGGACCACCGTGACTGACACCACCAGCGTGACGAGCAGGATGTCCCGAGGTTCGACCGTCCGCGGTCCGAGCCGGCCACATCACGGCGGAGACCGGTAGCGACGCCGACGCCGGTCACACGGTCAGACATGCCACGGATCACGCGATGATGAGTACGCGTCCGGGGCGGGTGCGGCCTGCGCGGCTGACCGACCTTGCGGCCCTCGGTGAGCTGTCCCGCTGGTCCCATGCCCGTGGCGATGACCGGCACCGTGCTGTCCGCTCGCTGGGCCTGCCCGTGACGGCCAGCCAGATGAGCATCTTCAGCCTCTTCCGGATGCCGCTCGGCGCACTCCAGCCACATGACCCGCTGTACGTCTACGAGGAGGACGGCCGGCTGGCCGGACTCGCCCGCGTGGAGACGAACGACCCGCGGGACGAGTGGACCATCGTGGAGCTCGACGCGGTCGATCAGGGCCCCGATGACCAGGGCGCGGCGCCCGGCGACATCCGGTTCCGGCTCGTCCAGCACCTGCTGCGGGATGGTGCCAAGCGGGGCTGCGCCCGCTTCCATGTCGCCTGTGCGGATGAGGGCGGCAACGTGGAGCTGTTCATGCAGTCGGGGTTCGTGCGCTATGGCGAGGAGATGCTGCTCCATCGACCGGGCGGCCAGGGCTGGCCGACGGTGCCCAAGGCCGCCGCCGCTCGGCAGCGGATCCGCCCCAGCGTGCCGGCCGATGCCCTCCAGCTCAGCCGACTCCATGCGGCGATCACGCCCCCACCAGTGGCGCGCCTCGAGGGGTACCGGCTCGCGGACTGGGAGCGTGGCGGCAGCCACGTGCGCATCCCGCGCTCGTCGTTGACGCCCATCCTCCGGCTCGCGGACACGGAGACGTTCGTCCAGATGTGCGAGCCGGCGGCCGCTCCGGAGCTCGCCGCCTTCCTCCAGATCGGCGTCGCGAAGGAAGAACAGCCACACTATCTGCGTGTCATCTGCCGTCCCGATCGTGACCCGACGGCGCTGCTCCGCTATGGCCTCTCGGTCATCGGCGAGCGCAGCGGCGAAGCCGGCCGCAAGGGCGTCGGCGATGCCGATCCCCGGACCCGGGGCGTGCTGGCGGCGGTACGCACATACGAGTCGCCCCTCGACCGGCGGCTCGAGGAAGCCGGGTTCCGGCACGTCGCCCAGGTGTCACTGCTGTTGAAGGAGACGCTCGTCCGCGTGGCCGAGCCGGCGCTGCTGCCGGCGACGACACGCTGATGCGACCACCCCGCACGAACCACCACAGGAGGACCCGTGGCTGACGCACACAGACGCGAGACCACCGATGACATGGACGCGCTCCTGGAGGCCCTGCCGCCGGAGATCGGCGAGGCCATCCGGGCGTTGCCCAACCTGACCGATGTCATCGAGGTCGTCATGGACCTCGGTCGCCGGCCGGAGGCCCGCTTCGGTGCGGGCGGCGAGAGCGTGCTCCTCGATCGCGAGATCAGCGAGGATGATCTCCAGCATGTCGTCGTCCATGTGGGCTCGTTCGGGGACGACAACCGCGCGGGCATCGAGCGGACGCTCCATCGCATCTCGGCCATCCGCAACCGGAGCGGCAAGGTCGTGGGGCTGACATGCCGTATCGGACGGGCGGTGTTCGGGACCATCGAGATCATCGAGGACCTCGTGGAGTCGGGCAAGTCCGTGCTCATCATGGGCCGGCCGGGCATCGGCAAGACGACGATGCTCCGGGAGGCGGCCCGCGTCCTGGCGGACGTGGCCGACAAGCGCGTGGTCGTCGTTGACACCTCCAACGAGATCGCCGGGGACGGTGATATCCCGCATCCGGGCATCGGCCGGGCGCGGCGGATGCAGGTGCGGACCCCCGCCCATCAGCACGCGGTGATGATCGAGGCGGTCGAGAACCACATGCCCGAGGTCATCGTCATCGACGAGATCGGGACCGAGCTGGAGGCGTCCGCGGCACGCACCATCGCAGAGCGCGGCGTCCAGCTCATCGGCACCGCACATGGCAACAGCCTTGACAACCTGATGGTCAACCCGACCCTGTCGGACCTCATCGGCGGCATCCAGACCGTGACCCTTGGCGACGAGGAAGCACGGCGGCGGCGGACCCAGAAGAGCGTCCTCGAGCGCAAGGCGCCACCGACCTTCGACGTCGTGGTCGAGATCATCGATCGGGACCGGGTGACGGTGCACGCGGATGTCTCCGACACGGTCGATGGCCTGCTCCGGGGGGACCCGCTGGCCCCCGAGCTGCGCTGGCGCGACGAGGGCGGTGTCCATCGGTCCCAGTCGCGCCCCAAGCCGGGTCCCCAGAGCCAGCTGCCTGGCGAGCGGTTCGGAGCCCTCGTCGGACCGGGTCAGTCCGGCTGGCGGGTGGAGCCCGGGTGGCGACCCGATGCACGTCGGCCCGATGCTGGTGGTCGGGACCCCGGGTTCCGGGAGCCGGAGCGCGGGAGCCGGCCAGGGTACCGGCCGAATACCGGCGGTGGCTGGCGCGGCTCGCGTGGCCGACCCGGCACCCGCGGCGCAGGTCCGGGCAGCGGCACCCCCACCGGCAGCGCCGGACCCGCAAGCGGTGGCTACGCCCGCGGCGAGGCGGCTCCTGCACCCTGGGAGTACGAGCGCAGCGCCGGTGTGCCGACCATCCCGGGGCCGTTCCGGGCGTCGGGTGTGGCCGATCGGGGGCCACTCGAGCGCGGCACGCCGGTGCCTGAGCCACGCGCGCGCGACGCACGTGAGTTCGAGCGCCAGGCGCAGTGGCGCTCCTCGGCGGCTCGTGCCATCGCCACCCTGCGCTCCGCGGACGAAGCTGACGACGAGGAGGCAGAGACGACCGACGACGAGACCGAGGAGATGCCGGGCGTCTTCCCGGGCTCCGTGGATGGCCTCCGCGCGGCGGTCGATGGCGATGCGGACGAGGGACCGGAGCCGGGTGTCATCCGCCTCTCGGATGGACGCCAGGAGGCGAGCGTGCCGCTCGACCCCATCAACGTCCTCGGCTTCGGGGTCAGCCACAAGCGCCTCGAGCAGGCCATCCGCGACCTTCGGTTGCCGGTCGTGCTGGTTCGCGACGCGGCTGACGCGGATGTGGTCATCACGCTCCGCAACCACTACAAGCAGAAGGCGCCTGCCCTGCGCGAGGCGGAGGACCGAGGACTGCCGGTGTTCGTGCTGAAATCCAACACCAGCATCCAGATCGAGGCCTGCCTCACCTCGCTGTTCGTGCTCAGCGTCGACTCCGACGAGGCCGGTCTGCGCGAGGTCGAGGAGGCCATCGGCCTGGTCCGCAGCGAGGACCGGCCGGTCGAGCTGTCACCCCAGAGCGCCTCGGTCCGGAGGCTCCAGCACCAGGCGGTCGAGCGTGCCCACCTCGTCTCGGTGTCGAGGGGTCGAGAGCCGTATCGACGGGTCCGGGTATACCCCGACAGCGCCCGGGTGTGGCGCTGAAGCGCCGGTGACCGGCCCGGACCCGCGGGCTGAGCTGACGGGTCGTATCGCAGTCGTCACCGGTGGCGCGAGCGGCATCGGCCGTGCCATCTCGGTGGAGCTGGCACACGCCGGGGCACGGGTCGTCATCGCGGACCTTGATGTCCAACGTGCGAAGGCCACGGCCGATGAGCTGCCCGGAGCATGGGCGGTCGGGGTCGACGTGAGCTCCATCGATGCCTGCACCGAGCTCATCGACGACGTCGTGCGCCGGACCGGCAGGCTGGACATCCTGGTCAACGATGCCGGCCTCCAGCACGTGTCGCCGCTCCACGAGTTCCCGCCGGAGCGGTTCGAATACCTGCTGCGGGTGCTGCTCCTGGGTCCCGCGATGCTCATCCGGGCGGCGCTTCCGGCGATGTACCGGGTGGGCTGGGGACGCATCATCAACCTCGGCAGCATCAACTCCGTGACCGCGCAACCTAACAAGTCGGCCTACGTCGCGGCCAAGCACGGCATCCTGGGTCTCACCCGTGCGGTGGCGCTCGAGGCCGGGCCGCACGGCGTGACGGTCAACTGCGTCTGCCCGGCATTCGTGCGCACGCCGCTCGTGGAGGGGCAGCTCGCGGACCTGGCCCGCATCGAGGGCATGTCGGTGGAAGCGGTCCAGGCGAAGCTGATGACCGAGCCAACAGCTATCAAGCGACTCATCGAGCCGACCGAGGTGGCGGGTCTCGTCCGCTTCCTCTGCTCCGATGCCGCCTCCGCGATCACGGGTACGGCCCAGATGCTCGACGGCGGCTACACCGCACGGTAGGAGCGGTCCGGTCCCAGGCTACTGGAGGCTGACGAGGTACGCGACGAGGTCGTCGAGGTCCTGGGCCGAGAGCTTGGCGTAGGACGGCATGCGCGGGTCCTTGGGGGTCAGGATCTGGGCCCGGATGGACGCCTCGTCCCATCGGAAGCCAGCCTTGGACAGACCGGGTCCTCCGGTCCCGCCGACACCGTCGATGGTGTGACAGGCGGCGCAACCCTGGGTATTGAAGACCTCGAGGCCACTGAGCTGGGTGGTGGTCATGCCCGTACGGGGTGGCACGACCGCGACGCCCGCCGGCGAGGCGGTCAGGCCCATGACCGTGAGCGACAGGACGCCGATGACCACGATCGCAGCGAGGCCCATCGCGAATGGCCGGCGGATCGGATGGCGCGTCCGGCTGCGGTCGATGAAGGGCACCGCCATGAAGATGAGGCCGCCGAGCGTGAACAGCCCGAAGATCGATGAGTGGCTCCAGGGGCCCACCGAAGTACCACAGCATCTGGAACAGGTCCAGGAAATACCACTCGGGTCGCGGCGCGTAGTTGGTGGCGTTGGGGTTGGCGCGCTGCTCCAGGGGTGCCCCGGCCACGTACGCGACGGTCACGACCAGCAGCACCACGAACAGCGCGACGATGGCGTCCTTGAGCAGGGCGTCCCAGAAGGGCTTGCCAGTGGACTTCTCCGCGGCGTACTCGCGCTCATAGGTCTCGCGGCGCGTCTCACCCGCGATGGGCTGGGTCAGCGGGTCGCGTCGCGGTGACGCGGCGATGCCCTGGCGGATGACGCCGAACAGGTGGAACACCACGAGGATGGCCAGCGTGGCCGGCAGGACCCAGATGTGGATGCCGTAGAAGCGGGTGAGGGTCACCGCACCCAGCTGTTGACCGCCCCGCAGGAGCTCCAGCACGCCACCGCCAACGAGGGGCGCCGAGCCCGCGATGTTGGTACCCACGACCGTGGCCCAGTACGCCTTCTGGTCCCACGGCAGCAGGTAGCCCGTGAAGCCGAAGCCAAGGATGACGAAGAAGAGGAGGGCGCCACCGACCCAGGCGAGCTCGCGGGGGTACTTGTAGGCGCCCCAGACGAAGACCCGCAGGATGTGCAGCCCGATGAGCAGCACGAGCAGCCCGGCCGACCAGTGGTGGATGCCCCGGACGAGCGCGCCGAACGGCGTGGCGTCGATGTACAGGATGCTGTCGTACGCATGCTCCGGGGAGGGCACGTAGGACATCGTGAGAGCGATGCCGGTGGCCACCTGGACGAGGATGAGCACGAGCGTGGCGCTGCCGAAGGTGTGCCACCAGCCGATGTTGCCGGGGACCTTGCGATCGAGGAACGAGCGGCCCAGCGCATAGATGCCGAGCCGCTCGTCGAGCCAGGCGCCGATGCGCTGCATCTCAGGCTCCGGGCTCGAGCATGCCGACCTGGACATGCCCGTCCACGACCTGCGTCGCGTACTGGACCATGGGGCGGGGTGGCGGCCCGCCGGTCACGTTGCCCATGACGTCGAAGTTGCCGCCGTGGCAGGGACACACGAACTTGCCGGAACCGCTGCTGAACGACAGCGGACAGCCGAGATGGGTGCAGTGGATATCGAAGGCACGGAAGTCGGTGTCGGTCTCGCGCACCACGTAGACGGCCACGGCCGCGGGACCGGTCACCCAGCCGTCGGTGCTGTCGCGCTGCAGGGGCACCAGGTGCGGCTCGCCGACCTTGTAGTCGTCGACCGAGCCGGCATCACTCCAGGCATCGGAGCGGACGGTGGGTACCACCATCCCAGACATGAGGCTCATCGGCGTCCGTGCCCGGAAGAAGGGCATGGCCGCGAAGCCCGCGACCGGGACGCCGACGATGACCGCGATGATGGCGCCGATGCCCGCCATCGCCCGGACCACGAACGAGCGTCGTCCGAGGCGGCCGCCTGTCTCGACGGGCCCCTGATCGGGGGCGCCGTCGGAGCTCGCTGCGGCATCGGGCGTGACGTCGGGCTCGGCGGGCGGATGGGATTCGCTGGTCATCGTCGGCTCCGGGTCATGCGCTGCGTGCGGGACCCGGCATCACTGGGTCAGGGCGTCGACGAGGACGATGTCGCCCTTGGCGCCTGCCGCGTAGTGGCCGGGAAGCTGGTCGCCGTAGGCGAACGGTCCATCACCGCTGAACGGGTACGCCCCGATGGTGCCGGTCTGACCGGCCGCGATGTGCTCCGCTTCCTTGAGGCTGTCGCCGGAGTCGGCGTCGACGTCGGTCTTGAGGCCGACGATGAGCTCGGTCTCGGCATCGCTGACGTTGGTGGCCAGGAACTTGACGGTCTCGCCCTTGACGACCTCGACGGTCGCCGGCTCGATCTTGTCGGCGGCGATGGACACCACCACGATGCGCGGTGCGTCCGGCGTGCCCGGCACGGGTGCGCTGGGGGTCGTCAGGGCGTCGACGAGGACGATGTCGCCCTTGGCGCCTGCCGCGTAGTGGCCGGGAAGCTGGTCGCCGTAGGCGAACGGTCCATCACCGCTGAACGGGTACGCCCCGATGGTGCCGGTCTGACCGGCCGCGATGTGCTCCGCTTCCTTGAGGCTGTCGCCGGAGTCGGCGTCGACGTCGGTCTTGAGGCCGACGATGAGCTCGGTCTCGGCATCGCTGACGTTGGTGGCCAGGAACTTGACGGTCTCGCCCTTGACGACCTCGACGGTCGCCGGCTCGATCTTGTCGGCGGCGATGGACACCACCACGATGCGCGGTGCGTCCGGCGTGCCCGGCACGGGTGCGACGGCTCCGGCCCCGGGGCTGCCCGCGGCGACGACCGGGCTCGGCGACTGGGCGAGGACCGGGCCTCCCAGCACGGCGGCGATCAGACCGGACGCTGCGAGCGCTCCGGCTAGGCGGGTCACGGATCTGGACATCGGGTGCCTCACGTGCGCTGGCCGGCCGATCATGGCCCCGGCTCTGTGCGCCGAGGCTAGGCGGACGTCCGTCGCGCGCATGTGTCGCCGGTGTCGCGTTTGTGTCTCGATGGCCCGTTGCGCATGTGCGGACGACCGGGGGTGTGATAGACCACGTAGGTGGCAGTGCCAGATCCGACCCCCATGCCCGCCGACGAACCCCAGCCGCCGCCCGCATCCGCGGTCCGCCTGCTGGGGGTCTTGCGCTGGCTGTTGCCGCTGGCGCTGTGTGTCATCGCGGTCGGCGTGGAATGGGCCGAGCACGTGGCGGAGGCCGAGCCGGTGACGCCCTACTTCGCGGCCGAGGTCCTCATCTTCTCCATCGTGGGCCCGGTCGCCGTCTGGTTCACCCTGTCCTGGGTGGCCCGGCTGGTGGCCGCGTACCAGGCCACGGCTGCCCAGCTGGAGGAGGTCAACCGGGGTCTCGAGACGATGGTCGCCGAGCGGACCAGCCATCTCCAGGCGGCGACGGAGCAGCTGGGGACCGCCAACCGGGAGCTGGAGCATGCGAACCTCGAGCTGCGCCAGCTCGACCGCATGAAGTCGGAGTTCGTCTCGCTCGTGTCGCACCAGCTGCGGGCACCGCTGACGAACATCACCGGCGCCCTGGAGCTCGTGGCCCAGGACGCGCACCTTCTGCCGCCCTCGAGCCAGCGGACGCTCCAGATCCTGGGCACGGAAAGCGTCCGCCTGTCGCGCCTCATCCAGACCATCCTCGATGTGTCGCGCCTCGAGGCCGGCCGGCTCCAACTCCACCTTGGCCCGGTCGCCCTGGAGCCGCTCATCGCCCGCACCGCGACGGCCACGCTGGATGCCGGACCGGCACGGCGATGGCAGCTGCAGGCGAGTGCCGGCCTGCCGCCCGCCTGGGCGGACGAGCAGCTGCTCGAGGAGGTCATCCGGAACCTGCTCGAGAACGCTGCCCGCTATTCACCGTCGAGCGAGCCCATCGGGCTGGGCGCTCGCTTGGTCGATGGGGTCCTCGAGGTGAGTGTCACCGACCACGGCCCTGGCGTCCCGGCCGATGAACAGGCACGCATCTTCGAGTCGTTCCATCGCATCGGCGAGGTCGAGACGACGGTCGCGGGCTACGGCCTGGGACTCTACTTCGTCGACCGTCTCATCCGGGCGCAGCACGGGACCGTCGGCGTGGAGAGCCCCGTTGGACGCGAAGCGGCACCAGGCGCACGTTTCTGGTTCCGGATCCCGATCGCAGGTGAGGCGCCGGACGAGGACGACGATGTCCCGTGGTCGGAGCCGCCCGACCCAGGTCCGCGGGAGCATGCCTGATGGCACGCATCATGCTGGTCGACGACGACCGGTCGCTGCTGGAGCTGCTGGGCGACTACCTGGGCCGCTTGGGACATACCGTCACTGCCATGGCTGACGGTGCGGCGGCGTTGACCGCGATCGCGGTCGAGCCTCCCGACCTGGTCATCCTTGATGTCACGATGCCCGGCCTGGATGGCTGGCGCGTCCTCGCGCGGATCCGCGCGGCATCGCGAGTGCCGGTGATCATGCTCACGGCCCGTGCGGATGAGCCTGATGTGCTGCGTGGCTTCGCGGGCGGCGCCGACGACTACGTGACCAAGCCGTTCAGCTTCGCGCAGCTGGCGGCCCGGGCCGGTGCCGTCCTCGACCGGGCGTCAGGGGACCGCGCCGTGCCCGGGTCCACGATGCGCTCCGGCGATCTCGACGTGGACATCGAGCGTCATCGGGTGACACGCGGTGGGGAGCTCGTGGAGCTGACCCCCACCGAGTTCCGGATCCTCGCCACGCTCATGCGGGAGCCCGGGCGGATCTACTCGGCGCGTCAGATCGTCACGGCCGTCTGGGGCGCCGAGTACGCCGACGACACCGGCTACATCCGACGCTATGTCTGGCACCTGCGCCAGAAGCTGGAGCGTGACCCGCGGCATCCGCGCTACATCGTCAACGAGCGGTCCATCGGATATTGCTTCCAGGGCGCAGCCGAGGAACCGGCCGGCCAGGCATGAACGGTCCGGGCGGCTACTTGCCGGTGCAGGCCTTGCGCGTCTTGCCGCCGGCGTAGCCATCCCAGGGTGCCGCCACGTAGGGGAAGGTCTTCGTGGGCTTCTTGTCGTTGGAGCCGCAACCGTCGCCGAGCGAGCGACTCGCCTTGAGGTCCGGCACCGGGATCGACGCCGCGCCGAGGGTCGCGGCCATGACCTTGCCGTACCCGTCGCCGACCGCACGGAGCGTGATATCCACGACGTCGTCGGTCAGCCGTCGGCCGTTGGGATAGCCGGCGAGGTCGCCACCCATCACGCCCAGCCGGTTCGGCTTCTTGGTGGGTGGCACGGCCAGGTTGAGCCGGAGCATGTCCGCGACCCCCTGGGTCGTGGTCTGGTTGAGACCCGGCAGTCCCTGGCCCAGCAGCGTGACCAGGTCGGTGCGCCCATCGGTACGCGCAGGCGCGTTGCCGGGATAGGCCTGGTTCAGCAGCGAAGCCAGCTGCGGCGTGGAGTAGCGCGCTTCGTAGGACGCATCGGTGGACGGGTCACCGGCGCGCCAGGCGGCCTTGTCGCCGTACGGGATGAGCCAATCCTCCACCAGTGGGTCGCCCATGCGGGACACCGGGGTGAGGGTCGTGCCGTCGGCGCCAGGTCGGCTGGCGCCTGCCCAGATGCCCACCACCGCGTCCGCTGCATCGGCCGTGGTCGGGATCGCCTGGTCACTCGTCAGCTGCTCGATGGGCACCTGGATGGCGATGACCTGCGTGTTCAGGCCGGAGTGGTCGTCCTGACCCTTGGCCTTCTTGAGCGGCATCGCATGCTTCGTATTGAGCGGTCGCATACCCAGCAGGTCGGCCAGGGCGCCCGAGTCCACGAACGCGGGATCATCGCGCTGCCCGACGAAGAGGGAACCTGCGCGGTCCACCGCGGCATTCTGGTCGAGGGCGCCGAGGTAGTTGAGCGCGAGCGTCGGATACCCGGGCGTGGTGCGCGGCCCGATGTTGGCGGGCGGTGTCCCTGCGCTCATGAGCGTCTCGCCGTTGCGCGTCACGTTGACCGACTGGGTGACGGTGGCAGGCGCCCCGGGGACGGACCCGAAGCCGGTCGCGAGGATGCTGTCGGGGGCATCGACCTGGGTCAGGAACCGGAAGGCGTACGTGATGTCGGCGACGCCATCGCCGGTGTTGTCGAGCTTGATCCAGTACGTGAGAGCAGGGTCGAACCAGGCCTGGGTCGCCCATTCGCTGGGCTCCTGTGGTCCGCCCCAGGTGGTGATGATGGTCGCGGTGTCCGGTCGGTCGGGGCTCACGAAGGCGTACAGGTCACCGACCTCCGCCGATCGGTCATGGCTGATCGCCTCGGGCGCATCCTGGGCGAGCACAGGCGCGTTCAGGGACCCGGCGATGAGTGCCACGATGACCGCTGCGGGGCCAAGGGTCAGGGATCGGGATGCCATGGGTGGTCGCCTCGAGCGTGCTGGACAGGCGCAGGATGACGTCGTCCGCTCTGGACGCGCCATGACCCGATGGGGTGATGTCCGCTGCTGTCCGGGTGGGACCGTCGGATCGCTCTCCCCGTCCACGGGTAGACTTCGGACGTGCACGAAGGTCAGGGACGCCCGGGACGGTTCGTGGTCCTGGAAGGTCCGGACGGCGCAGGCAAGTCGAGGGCCGCAGCGGCCCTCGTGAGCGCGTTGCGAGAGGCGGGATACGTGGTCGTTGGTGTCCGCGAGCCCGGCGGCACTCCCCTGGGGGAGGCGCTCCGGGACGTCCTCCTGCGTGCCGGGGTGGTGGAGCGGACACCGGTCGCTGACGCGCTCCTGTTCAGCGCCGCGCGGGCCGAGCTCGTGAGCGAGGTCATCCGGCCGGCGCTCGAGGCCGGTGCAGTCGTCGTCTCGGACCGCTATGCCACCTCGACGAGCGCCTACCAGGGGTATGGCGGTGGGGTCGACCTGGGTCATCTGGCGTCCCTGGAGGTCCTCGCGACCGGTGGCCTGAAGCCCGAGCTCACGATCCTCATCGACGTTCCGGTGGAGGCCGGGCTCGCCCGTCGCGCGGCCGGTGGGCCGGGTGAGACACGCTTCGAGGAGCACTTCGACCGCGACTTCCATGCCCGGGTGCGTGAGGGCTACCGATCCGATGGCTGCAGCCGACCCGGAGGGCTGGTCGGTCATCGATGGGACCCGCTCCGAAGCGCAGGTCGCGGCGGCGGTCATCGCCCGGGTCACCCGACTTCTGGACGCGAGTGAACCGTTCCGAACACTGGCGCGAACACCGGAATGAGCGAACCGGATGGCGGGTCACTCCCGTCGGCCCCGGCTGGGTCATCCGTCCGAACGGACGAGGAGCTCCTTGCCGCCGTAGCTGGCGGGGATCAGGGCAGCATCGCGATCCTGTTCGACCGACACCAGGGATCGATGTACGGACTCGCGCTCCGGATCACGAATGACCCGATGCTCGCCCAGGATGTCGTCCAGGACGCCTTCCTGGGCGTCTGGCGCAACGCCGCCCGCTTCGAGTCCGCCAAGGCGAGCGGCAGGACATGGATCATGTCCATCACCCATCATCGGGCCATCGATGCCATCCGCCGCCGACGACCCACGGTCGAGCTTCCCGAGCCCGAGATGCCGCCGCCTGCTGCCTTGACCATGCCCGACATCTGGGATGAGGTCGAGGGTCGGCTCGACGCGGGCGCCATCCGTGCCGCGTTGTCGCGACTGTCCGAGGTCCAGCGGCAGGCCATCGAGCTGGCCTACTTCGCGGGTCTGACGCAGCAGGAGATCGCGGAGCGGACGCGGGCGCCACTCGGCACGGTCAAGAGCCGCGTCCGGCTGGGCCTGCTGGCGCTCCGCGAGGAGCTGGGCATCGGCACCCAGGCGGAGGTCACCGGATGACGACGCCGCGCTTCAGCTGCGCCGAGGTCGACGACCTCGCGGGCCTGTACGTCCTGGATGTCCTGGCGGCCGATGAAGCGGCCGGTGTCCGCGACCACCTCGCGACCTGTGACCAGTCCCACGATGCATTCGCTGCGGCGGCCTCCGCGACGGGTGCGCTGGGCGCTTCGGTCGAGCCCGTGATGCCGCCCGCCGAGCTGCGCGCCCGTGTGCTGGCTGCGGTCGCCGCGACGCCCCAGCTCCCCGACGATGTCCCGGTCGTGCTCCGGCCGCCGAGCGTGGCGAGCCTGTCCGCGCCGAGCGTGAGCGGGCCGACGCCGGTCGCATCGGCGCCTGCGCCGATGTCCGCACCGGTCTCCATCGCCGCCGAGCGGGAGCGACGTCGACCATCTCCGCTTGCCTGGTTCGGGCTGGCCGCGGCCGCCGTCATCGTCATCGCGGCACTGGGCGCCTGGAACGTCTCGCTCCAGCGCCAGGTCACCGATTCACAGGGTCAGGTCGCCAGCCTGCAGCAGGCGCTCACCGACACCCGGCAGCAGGCCACCGATGCAGCGGCGCAGGTCACCAGCCTCCAGGCCCGGATCAGTGAGGCACAGGCGCAGTTGACGGCCGCCATCGACCGCGCCAACACCTCTGATGCCCGGGTGACCAGCCTGCAGCAGCAGATCCAGACGATGCAGGTCCAGGTGGCGTCATACCAGCAGCAGATCGCGGCGACCGACCAGAACCTGACCCTCATCGGTCAGGCGATCGCGGCCGCGACTGCGGCCGGATCGAACGTCGCGACGCTGGCGAGCACCACGCCGGACAGCAATGCCGCGGGCATGGCGATCTTCCCGTCAGCTGGCACGGGCTACATCATGGTCGAAGGCTTGCCGGAGCTGGGACCCGACCAGACCTACCAAGCCTGGTACGGGGTTGGCGACGAGATGACCTCGGCGGGGCTCGTGTCGGCTGGGCCGCATGGGGTGGCCATCGTCGGTGGTCTCGATCCGGTCGCCGGCACTGACAGCGTCGCGCTCACGGTGGAACCCGCCGGTGGTGTCGACCAGCCGACCGGGACGCCTATCGTCGCGGGCAAGCTACCCACGGTCGTCGCCCTTGGGGGCCTGATCGCGTTCCACTGACCCCGGTCGATAGCCGCGGGCTTCGCCGGTGTGGCCCTGGCCCTCCGGCGGACGGCGCCTTGCGAGCCCTGTTCACGCTCTTGGCCCGGGGGCGGACGGCCTGGCGGGGCCCGTTCACGCCGGGTGTGCACCCGCGACCGATGACGTCCGTCGAGGGTGCTTGGACGGGGTTTCGAAGCGCCCGCAAGCGGCCTCCCCGGGTCGCGGAAGGCAGCGTTCACATGCACTGTGCAGTCGCGACCGCATCAGGCGAGATCCGGCCGCCGAGGCGTCACGGGTGCACGCCTGATGTGAATGCCGGACGCCGGCCGCGTTGCGGTGACCAGCGCGGCCGCCGTCGCCACGATGACCTTCACCAGGACGATGCCCGATGTCCCCGGATCCCTACCGTTGCGCAGCGCGTCGAGGATGTCCTCGGATCGACCTGGCAGGTCCTGGCTGATCTCCTCCCGCCAGGTCCGCAGGAAGGCCCGATTCGAGCGCGTGTCGGCCAACACCAGCAGGACGTGGTCCACAGCACCGTCCCGGCGCTTCGCGTTCAGCCGCCGCTGGAGCTCCTGTCCATCGCGAACGCGTGTCTCGACCTCGATTCCGATCCGGGTCTGGCCGATCGAGGCGACCGCGTCCCAGACCCGCCGATCCCCGGGGTTCGGAAAGAGGACCTCGGTCCGCCATCGCACGGAGGGATGGACCGACCGCTGGAGGATGGTCAGCACGGCCGCGTGGGCCACATCTCGCCTGGGTGAGCCGTCGGGCCAGGCGCGCGCGGTCAGCGACATGCCCAACACCCGGAAAAGGCGGGTGAGGAACAGCACGCCGGGGTTGGCGAACGCGCCCCGCTCGAGCCGACTGACGGTCTCCCTCGATACGCCGATCGCACGGCCGACATCTGCCTGGCTCAGGCCCGCTGTCACGCGTGCGAGTCGAGCCTCCCGTGCCAGCTCGTCGAGCATGCGTCGGCACTCACGGGTCGCCCGGTCGGTCCGATGCTCGCAGGTGGCCACGGCTGGGAGTGTGGCGGCGGTGACGTATCAGGGACTTACGTGTCCCCACTGGTGCCGCTGTCGGGCGGCGGCGACCGACGGCGAGCCATCACCTCGCCTTCACGCCTGATGTGCACCCCCGACCAGCTTGAGGCTGAGGACGGTCGACCGGCGGGGTGGCACCGACCGCAGGCACCCTCACGAGGCACGAATCGGCACGGGCTGCATGCCTGATGTGCACCGCCGACCGGATGAGGCCAGCGGATGGCGCCGACGCGTCACGGGTGCACGCCTGATGTGAATGCCGGCGGGCTGGCGGCCTGGATGGGCAACACAACCATCGCAGCCGCGTGGGGTGCACGCCTGATGTGGATGCCGCCGGTTTGGCGCCGTGGGAGACGGGTCCCGGACGCGGGAACGATGCGCCCGATCAGAGGGGCGGGCTTGCCTCGAGATCGGGCATGCCCCGGAGACCTACGACCGTACCGGCGCCCTCGGCGCGTGCCCGGGCGATCGCGACGCGGGCTGCCTCGAGCAGATCGCCACTGCTGGTGCCGTCCTGGGGGTGGTGCGAGACACCCGCCCGGATGCTCACCTGGATGCCGTCGATGGGCGGCAGGTCCGCGACCGCATCCCGGACCCGGCGCGCGACCATGCCGCCGGGGTCCCCGGGTGCGATGACACCGAACTCGTCGGGGCCGATGCGTGCCACCGTGTCCACGAGGCGGACCTGGTCCGCGAGGGTCGCGGCGATACTGCGCAGGACATCGTCCCCGACGCCCGCACCGAGCCGTTCGTTGATGCCCGCGAGATCATCGACATCGAAGATCGCGACCGCAAGCGCGGTGCCGAGGCGGGTGGCACGCGCGAGCTCCAGCTCCAGCATCTGGCCGAATGTCGTCCGGTCGGCAAGGCCCGTGAGCGGATCCGTGCGTGCCAATCGTTCCTGGTAGGCGACGCCTTCCGCGGAGGTGGTCCCGAGCCGCTCCTGGCGGATGGCGACCGCAGCCAGGTCGGCGATGGCGAGGATGGTCTCGACGTTGGGCAGCTCCCCAGCAGGAGAGGCGCCGTCGGGCTCGACACGTCCGACGAGGAACAGCAATCCTTCGATCGTCGCGCCCGCGCCATCCTCGCGGACCAGCGGCACCATGGCACCCCGCGCGCCTCCAGCGGCGGCATCCGCTCCGACCACACCGCCTGGCAGCCCCGCGGGGAGTGACACGTCCCACATCGGGACCCGATCACGGATGACGGTGGCCACCACGTCATCGACCTCGAGCTGGCTGGGCTCACCGTCGGCGGTGGCGAGCAAGCCGGTCGTCGGATCGTGGAGCAGCACGACGCCGTTCAGGGCACCGCCAGCCGCACATGCCTGCGCGCTGAGGCTCGAGAGGGTGGTATCAAGGTCGTCCCCCCGCGCCAGGGCGCGGACCGCATCGAAGAGGCTGGGGACCGTCTGGGCTCGGTCGTTGATCACTGACGGATGATACGGGCGGACCTGCCCGCCGTCATCCCCCTGCCGCGACGCCCTCGGCGATGAGCTGGGCGTAGCGCTCCGGATCGACGTTGCCGCCACTCAGGATCGCGACCACGGGTCCATCCGGGGGCAGCTCCACGGCGTGGGCCAGCCACGCGGCGAGTGAGGTCGCGCCCGAGGGTTCGATGACCAGGCGTGCCCCCCGGGCAGCCGCGACCATCCCCCGTCGGATGTCGATCTCGGACACCGTCAGCACCCCATCGAGGTATGTGCGCAGGTGCCGGAAGGTGATGACACCCAGGGCACTCGTGCGCTGTCCGTCCGCTGCGGTCCCGCCGACCTGCTCCGCGGTCCAGCGGACGATATGACCGACGCGCAGCGACTCCTCGGCGTCCGCCGCGAGCTCCGGCTCCACCCCGTACACCCGGCCGTCAGGGCGGAGCGACTTGACCGCGGTCGACACGCCGGACGCCAACCCGCCACCGCCGACCGGCACCAGCACCGTGAACGGGGCGGAGTCGTAGCCCAGGTCGGCCAGTTGCTCCACGATCTCCAGGCCGCAGGTGCCCTGGCCGGCGATGATGCGCTCGTCGTCATAGGCAGGGATGAGCACCAGGCCCTGGTCGCGCGCCAGCGCCTCCGAGACTCGGACCCGCTCATCGCTCGAGGGCCCGACGCCGACCACCTCCGCCCCGTCCGCGCGCACCCCCGCGACCTTGACCGCGGGCGCATCGGAGGGCATCACGACCACCGCCCGGATGCCCAGGATGTGCGCTGCCCGGGCCACGCCCTGGGCATGGTTGCCGGAGGAATGCGTCACCACGCCGCGTGCCCGCTGGTCCGGGGAGAGGCTGGCCAGCGCGTGGAACGCGCCCCGCAGCTTGAACGCCCCGATGGGTTGCAGCGACTCCGGCTTCAGCCACACCCGCGGGTGACCCTTCGGATGGCCGTCGATGGGTCGGCCGAATGGCACCAACGGGGTCCGCACCGTGACGCCCGAAAGGCCCTCCGCGGCGCGCCGGATATCGGCCACGCTGACGAGGGCCGAGGTGGATGCTGCGGCAGCTTCGATCGTGGATGGTTCGGTCACGCCGGTATACTCGCCCGAACGCGGGGTCCGTGCTCGGCCAAGTGACCCGCCACCGTCGAGCGGCCCCGGATGAGGAGGGGCGATCGACCGTGCCGGTGACCATCCAGGTGCTTGAGCAGGACATCACCACGCGACCCCGTCGCGCGTCGCGCGTTGACGGCATCCGACGGACCTACGGCTTCGATGATGTCTCCCTGGCGCCAGGCGTGGAGACGATCGAGCCTGCCGAGGTCGACATCTCCATCGACTTCGCGGGCATGCGCCTCGGCATCCCCGTCCTGGCGTCGGCCATGGACGCCGTGGTCGATGTCCGGATGGCTGCCGAGCTGGCCCGACTGGGCGGCGTCGCCGTGCTCAACCTCGAGGGCGTCCAGGCGCGCTACGACGATCCTGCGGCCGTGCTGGAGCGCATCGCGACCGCGCCCGACGACCAGGTCCAGTCGATGCTGGCCGAGGCGTACCAGGTGCCCATCCGCGACGAGCTCATCGTCCGGCGCATCGAGCAGCTGCGCGCGGCCGGATCGCCGGTGGTGCTGTCCGCCACACCCGCGGTCGCCCGCCGGTTCGGGCCGCTGTGCGCGGAGCATGGCGCGGACCTCTTCCTCGTCCAGTCGCAGGTGTCCTCGGCTCGGCATGTCGCCGCGGGCTACGAGGCGCTCGAGCTGTCCGAGTTCACGCGCTCCATGGGCATCCCGGTCGCGGTCGGCAACACCACCTCGTACGACGCGGCCTATCAGCTCATGGGCCAGGGCATCGCGGCCATCTTCGTGGGGGTCGGGCCAGGTGCGGCGTGCACGACCCGGGATGTGCTGGGCATCGGGGTGCCCCAGATCACGGCCATCGCGGACGTCGCCGCGGCACGCGACGCATTCTTCGATGACACCGGTCGGTACGTACCCGTCGTTGCGGACGGCGGTATGCGTCGGGGTGGTGAGCTGGCCAAGGCCATCGCTGCCGGCGCGGATGCGCTGATGATCGGCTCGCCCCTGGCACGTGCCAGCGAGGCGCCCGGTCGCGGCACGAACTGGGGGATGGCCGCGCCATCGCCGACACTGCCGCGCGGCACCCGCATCAAGGTGGGTACCGTCGGCTCGCTCGAGCGCATCCTCTTTGGTCCCTCGCATGTCACCGACGGCACGGAGAACCTCGTCGGCGCCCTCCGCCAGTCGATGGCCGCCCTCGGTGCGCGCGACGTGCGCGCGATGCAGGCGGTCGAGATCGTCCACGCCCCGGCCGTCGGCGTCGAGGGCAAGTCCTGGCAGCGCGGCGGGCGCTGACGCCTGTGACGTCCGGGTGGCGTGACCGCTAGGGCGCGGATGCTGCCGGGCTGGGCGCGACCACGAGTCCGCCACTCGCCCGCGGTGCGCCACTCGCCGGCGGTGCCCCGGACGCGGCCGGCGAACTCGTGGCAAGCGCCGCCTGGATCGCGGCCGACACCGTCGCGAAGTCGGGCGAGGCGACCGGGACCCCGTTGACCACCACCGTCGGGGTCGCGTTGATGCCCAGCGCTCCGGCGGCCTGACCCGCCTCCGACAGGATCTCGGCGAACAGGGTACGCGCCGCAGGGACCTGGAGCCCGGCGATGAACGCGTCCATGTCCAGCCCGGCGGCCTGGGCCATGGCCATCAAGCGGTCGGGCGTGTAGCTGCCCACGTTCTCGCCCAGCTGGTTGGCGAACAGGTAGTCGTGCATCGGCCAGAACTTGCCCTGCTGCGCGGCCAGGCGGCCAGCGACGGACGCCCATCGGGACTCCTCGCCCAGGAACGGGAGGTCACGGAAGACGAGGCGCGCGATCCCCGGACGCACGAACGTCTCGACGAGCTGTGGCTCGATCTGCTGCGTCCACCGTTCGCAGTAGGGGCACTGGAAGTCCTCGAACACCTCCACCGTGACCGTCGCTTCGGACGATCCCAGGGCGTAGCCATCAGTGGGGATGCCGGCATCCTGGACGACCGGCGCGACGACGGGCGGGATGGGCTGTGGCGTCACCAGAGGCGCCATCGTCAGGTCGGGGAATGGCGCCGGACTGGCGCCCAGCGCAGCCGTCGGTAGGATCGCGATCGCGATCGATGTGGCGAGGCTGGCGAGGGTCAGGGGGAGGGTCGATCTCATGCCAGCCATGGTAAGCGTGCAGGCCTCGCCCCCGACCGGGCCCCTTGGCCTGACAATGCGGGCATGTCGGCACCCCGCGCCCGGGACCTGGGCATCCGCATCGGCCTCCTGCCACCTGGACCATTGAACGCCATCACGGACGTGGCGGGCGTGCGGGTGGGCCACACGACCCTCGTCTCCGGCGACGGGCCGCTCGCGGTCGGTCAGGGTCCGATCCGCACCGGTGTCACGGTCATCGTGCCGGGTGGTGAGCCGTTCGAGGAGTCGTTCATGGCCGGCTGCCACCGGTTGAACGGCAATGGCGAGCTGACCGGTCTCGAGTGGGTACGCGAGAGCGGCATGCTCACGACGCCCATCGCCATCACCAACACCCACAGCGTTGGCGTGGTGCGGGACGCGCTCATCAGTGCCGCCATCGGGCGCGGCCCGCGGGACGGCGAATGGTCGCTGCCGGTCGTCGGTGAGACCTACGACGGACGCCTCAACGACATGGACGGCCAGCACGTCCGCCCGGAGCATGTCGCCGCGGCGCTGGACGCAGCCTCCGACGGGCCGGTCCCGGAGGGCAACGTGGGTGGCGGCACGGGCATGATCTGCCACGAGTTCAAGGGTGGCATCGGCACCGCGTCCCGGGTGGTGGCCGCCGAGGACGGCGGCTGGACGGTGGGCGTCCTGGTCCAGGCCAACTACGGTCTCCGGGAACGCCTGACCCTGGGTGGCATCCCGGTCGGTCGGGCGATCCCCACGACCGAGGTGCCCACCGCCTGGGACGACCCGGTGGCGCCTGCCGAGGGCGCCCCCGCTGCCGCTGGCGTGGAGCAACCCGGCGATCCAGCCGGTGCAGGCTCCATCATCGTCATCATCGCCACGGACGCACCGCTCCTCCCCCACCAGTGCGAGCGTCTGGCGCAACGTGCCGGCCTGGGGATCGCGCGTGCCGGTGGGTCGGGCGCTCACTCGAGCGGCGACCTCTTCCTCTGCTTCGCGACCGGGAACCGGACGCTGACCGTCACCGATGATGCCCGCGGCGCGCAGACCCGGACGCTCACCGCGCTCGTCGATGCCTGGATCTCGCCACTCTTCTGGGCCGTCATCGAGGCGACCGAGGAGGCCATCGCCAACGCGCTCGTGGCCGCGCGGACGATGATGGGACGCGACGGCCATACCGCACACGCGCTCCCTCATGACCGGCTCCGAGAGCTCGTCGCCGCGTGGGATACGATGCTCGAGGCGACTGCATCGCCCCGCGCAGAGGAGGGCCCTGCCCCACGATGAGGATCCGGTTGCCCGCACGGACGAGCCCTTCGATGGATCCGGGTTCGTGACCCAGCCCACCCGGACGCTCGATCCCCGGCAGGTGGAACCCACCGAGCCGCCGCTCGGCTGGCTCACCGGACCGCCCGACTTCGTCGTCGCCGGTGCCCCCAAGTGCGGCACCACCCGCTGGTTCCGACTCATGAAGACCCACCCCCTCGTCGAGGGCACGCATCGGCCGCGCGGCAGCGGCGAACTGCACTTCTTCGACCAGTTCTACGACCACTGGCCGACCGCCGAGGACATCGCCCGCTATCACCGCTTCTTCCCGCGTCCGGCGGGTTCCATCGTGGGCGACAAGGCGCCCACCGACATGAGCCAGCACTGGGTGCCGGCGATGCTTGCTGAGGCGGCGCCCGACGCGCGGCTCATCGTCCTGGTGCGGGACCCGCTGGAGCGGTTCATGTCCAGCCGGACCTTCAACGAGAACTGGCGCGACACGGCCGTGGGTCGTGGCCGGACGCCGGCGACCTTCACCCGGTTCACCGTCGGCCGCTCATTCGCCCACGGTGAGTACGCCCAGCAGCTGGGCTGGCTGCTGAGCGTCTTCCCCCGGGACCGGATCCTGGTGCAGCAGTTCGAGCGCTGCGTGGCCGACCCGGTGGGGGAGCTTGCGCGGACCTACCGCTTCCTGGGCGTCACGCCCCACGTGCCGGCACAGGAAGACATCGACCGGCGCGTCAATCCCACGCGTACGGCACGTGTGGTCGTCGACCCGCGCCATCGGGACCTGCTGCACGCCTTGTTCCGACCGGAGGTGGAGGCACTCCGGGAGATCATGCCTGACCTGGACCTGTCGCTCTGGCCCAACTATGCGGACATGGCATGAGGGACAGCTTCCGGAAGCTGTTGGGCCGGCCGCGTGCGGTCGACCCGGCAGCCGAGCTGGGCATGGACCCCGGTGAGCCGTTCGATACCAGGCCACCCAGGTCGCCGCGTGGCTGGGTCACCGCCGCGCCCGATGTCGTCATCGTGGGCGCACCGGACACGGGCGTGGACCGCCTGGCGAGGTCGATCGCCGCGCAACCCGGTGTCCACGAGGTGCGCCCGGAGCTGCGGGCCTGGGAGCGGTTCTTCGAGACGTGGCCCTCGGACGCTGACCTGGATCGATACCGGAGCTTCTTCGCGCGACCCGCCGGTCTCCTGTCGGGGGAGCTGGCACCGACCACCATGAGCCTCTTCTGGGCGCCCCGGATGCTCGCCGCCGCGGCCCCGGACACGCGCATCCTCGTGGTCCTCCGCGATCCGGTCGACCGCTACCTCGCCAGCCGGGCGCGGCTCGAACGCTATCGCGCCATCGCCGCTGGGTGGCACTACGGGCCGCGATCGTTCACCCACTGGTCGGCCGAGCGGTCGTTCCAGCGCGGTGAGTACGGGCTCCAGCTCCAATGGCTTTCGGACGCCTTCCCGCGCGAGCGCATCCTGACGCTCCAGCACGAGGTCCTGGAACGGGAACCGGGGCCGACCTTCCAGCGAGTACTCGACTTCCTGGGGCTGCCGGGCGCGGACCGTGTCGAGCCCGCCGCGGCCACCCCCAGCCCGGCGGACCCTGTGCCCGAGATCGAGCCCCAGCGCCTCGCTGCCCTGGTCGGCCTCTACCGAGCGGACGTGCGCCGGACCCTGGACCTCGTGCCGGACCTGGACGTGTCACTCTGGCCGCACTACCGGGACATGGCTCGGACGTCCTGATCGTCGCGCTGCATACAGCCAGGAGGATGCGGGGTCATGGGGCAGCACCCGTTCCGGCGGGTCCATCGTCGGTGGTCCCTGCTCGTCTGCTTCGTGCTCGGCCACGCCCCCGTTGATGGGCCACCCATCCGCCACTGCCGCAGATGCTGGCAGGTCCGGGGCCTGCATGGCTGATGGCGCCGGCCCCCTGTCGGGATGTCAGCGGAGCTGTTCGACCGCTGCCGCGCTGAGCGCCGCCAGCCCCTCCTGCAGCCGGTCGACGGTCGGCCAGCCGAACCCCAACCGGAACGACCGGTCCGACTGCTCGAACCAGTGGCCGGGACCGACGATCGTGCCGTAGCCCTCGAACAGTCGGGCGTAGAAGCGCTCCATCTCCAGCTCGATGCCCGGACGCACCCGCACGAATCCCACGACGCCTCCGCGCGGCTCGTGCCACTCGAAGATGTCCTGGCCCGCCATCCAGCGCCTCGTCGACTCGAGGGCCGCCGCGGCCCGCTGCTGGATCGGCGATAGCAGCGCGTCCCGTTGCCGGACCGCTTCGTAGCCGATGGTCTCGTCGACGATGGAGCCGGTGATGACGATCTGCTCCTTGGCGGCGAGCAGGGTCTGCCGGAGCCGCGCGTCCCGGGTCACCAGCCAGCCCAGCCGGATGCCCGGCAGGCCATAGGCCTTGGACAGGCTCGAGACGCTGATGACCCGCGACGAGCGAGCGGCGGCGAGCGGCGGCAGGGGTGCCGCCTGGAGCTCCCGATACGTCTCGTCGACGAGCAGGTACGCCCGCGGGATGCGCCTCGACCAGCTGTACGACGGCGGCCAGGGTCGCCTCGTCCATCACCTGGCCCGTGGGGTTGTGGGGCGTGGTCAGGCTCACGAGCCGTGTCTCGGGCCGGAGCAGCGCCTCGATCCGGGCCGGGTCGACGCGCCACGCGTCCTCCCAGCGGAGGTCGAGCGTGCTGATGTCGGCGCCGATCACCCGCGGCGTCTCGAGGTTCGTGGCGTAGTTGGGCCGCGCGACGATGAGGTGGTCACCCGCGCCAAGCAGGCTCGTGGCCACGAAGAACAGGGCGGCGGCAGCGCCCGGGGTCAGCAGCACGTCCCCGGGGACCAGCCCCGGGCCGTCGGCGGCGATGAGGGACCGGAGGCCGGCGTGACCCAGGTGATCGCCGTACAGCAGCACCAGGTCGGCGAGCGTCACATCCAGGTCACCCAGGCGCAGGTCGGCGACCGAGCTCTCGGCCAGGTTGCAGCGGATGCGGTCGTAGCCGACCTCCTCCGGCGACTCGACCTCGATGGGCATCCGGCGGTACTCCATCGGCGCAGGGTACCCGAGCAGCGGGATGCGTCAGACGGTATAGCGCCGCGCGGCGTACTCGGCGAGCGAGGCGACCAGGAGCTCGATGGCCGTCGTCGCGTAGTGCGTCGGATCCCAGGCGGCGACCAGGGGGATGCGGAGCGGGCCACTGTCGGTCGTGATGGACAGCCCGTGCAGGCCGTAGCGGCGGTCGTCCGAGACCACCGCGACGCCCCGGCCGGCAGCCGCCAGCGCCTGGGCCACCTGGGGCACATTGGTCTCCGCGACCATGGCGTAGTGGAGGCCCGCGCTCGCCACCGCGGCATCGAGGAGCCGGCGCGTGCCGTGGGAGGGGCCGAGCACGACGAGCGGCTCGGTCACCAGCTCCGAGACCCGGATCCGCTCGCGCCGCGCCCATGGATGGTCCTGGGGCACATAGGCCCAGATGGGGAAGCTCGCGACCGGCCGGGTGACCAGGGCGTCGGGGATGGCACCCGATGAGACGCCCACGTCGGCGGAGCCGATGCGGACCTCGTCGAAGACGGCGCTCGGCAGCGCCTCGCGGACGTTGATGGCGGGCAGGTCACTGCCGTGGGCGGCCACGAACGGTGCGATGACATCGGCCACGGTCGTCTCGGGGGCGACCAGGGTGAGCGGCAGGGTGCGCGCTTCCCCCAGGATGGCCATCGTCGCGATGGCCCGGTCGGCTCGGGTCACGAGGTCGCGGGCCATGGGCAGGAATGCCTCGCCGGCCGGCGCCAGGCGCAGCGAACGCTGCGACCGGTCGAACAGCGTCACCCCCAGCTCTGCCTCCAGGCCACGCAGCTGGCGTGACAGGGACGGCTGGGCGACCGAGACGGTGGCCGCGGCCCGGGACACCGAGCCGTCGTCCACGACGGCCAGGAAGTAGCGCAGCAGGCGAAGCTCCAACCATGCCTCAAAGGTATGGATCGATGGTCGACGAAGTATTGTACGAGCCGCCGTCCCGTGGCGATACTGGCCCGGACCCAGTTCCTGGCAACGAGGTCCGGCACGCGCCGGGGGAGGAAGCGGCATGGAACGACTGAGGCGACCCGGCTCCGGCACTTCGCGGCGGGGCCGCGTCCTGGGCCTTGGCATGGTGGCGTTGCTCGCGGCATCGCTCGGGGGAGCGCCGGCGATGGCGCAGGACCCCAACGTGCTCAAGGTCGCGACGACCGCGAACATCACCACGTGGGACCCAGTGTCCTCGTTCTCGACCGAAGCCTTCTACCTCGCCAACATCTACGAGCAGCTGTTGCGCATCAACCCGCCCGGATCGGCCGAGCCGTATACGCCGCTGCTGGCGACCGAGTGGTCGCACAGTGACGACGGCCTGACCTGGACCTTCCAGATCCGGCCGGACGTGACCTTCCATGACGGATCGCCGCTGACCGCGGATGCGGTCGTGGCATCGATCCAGGCAGCCCAGGCGCACGGTGGCGCGTCCTTCATCTGGGCGCCGCTGGACAGCATCAGCGCGACCGGCCCGCTGACCGTGGAGATGAAGCTCAAGTACGCGGCGCCCATGGACCTCGTGGCGTCGTCGTTGTATGGCGCCTGGATCGTGAGCCCGACGGCCCTCGCGGCCGCCGAGGCGGCGTACGCCTATGACCCCACCGCCGACTACTACGCGGCGGGCATCGACGGTGGCACCGGCCCCTACACCATCAGCTCCTACACGCCCGACTCCGAGGTGCTGCTCAAGGCGTACGACGGCTACTGGGGCGGCTGGGCGGACACGCAGCACTACGACCAGGTGCTCGTCTCGATCATGCCCGAGGCCATCAACCAGCAGCAGGCGCTCGACGGTGGCGACGTGGACATCGCGTTCAACGTGCCGCTCGAGAACATCGGCCAGTACGAGTCGAACAGCGCCTACACGGTCATCAAGGACCCCTCGTTCTTCAACTACGTGGGCCTGTTCAACACGGGCAAGCCGCCGCTCGATGATCCCAAGGTCCGGGAGGCGCTGTCCTACGCGATCCCGTACGGCGACATCATCACCGTGGGTGCCCAGACCTTCGGGTCGCAGTCCCACGGACCCGTGCCGGCCGGGGTCTTCCCGTACGACGAGACGGTCCCCCAGTACACCTACGACATCGAGAAGGCCAAGCAGCTCCTGGCCGACGCCGGCCATCCCGGCGGCGGCTTCTCGATGGAGATCACCTACGCCTCCGAGAACCAGGCCGAGGCGCGCTTCGCGCCGCTCATCCAGGACTCGTTCCAGCAGCTGGGCATCGACGTGACGCTCACCCCGATGCTGTTCAACCAGCAGTGGGATCGGGCCAAGGGTGATGCGGCGGGCCGGCAGGACATGTTCCTGCTGCTGTACTGGCCGACCTACTCGGACGCCGGGTCGGACAACCTCTGGTCGCTGTTCCACAGCAGCGATGCGCCGTTCTTCAACCTGTCCTACTGGGCCGACAAGAAGTACGACGGCCTCATCGATGACGCGGCCACGAAGACCGCCACCGATCGAGCCGCCGCGCAGGCCGGCTACACCGAAGCCATGAAGTACCTCGTGGACCAGGCGCCGGGCGTCTTCCTCTACGACACGATGCAGGTCGTCCCGATCCCCAACCGGATCGCGGGCTACCAGTACAACCTCAACTACCCCTTCGCCCAGTTCTTCTACCCCCTCCACCCCGCGCAGTGACCGTCTGACGAAGGGCAGCGCCGGGCCGGTCGGGACGCGACGGCCCGGCGGTCGCCCTTCCGAGCGACGACCATGGCGGGTCCCATGACCGGCAGCCCAGTCCCATGACCAGGTTCCTCGCGCGTCGGCTGGGCAGCTCCGTGATCGTGCTCCTGGGGCTCTCGATCATCACGTTCCTGCTGGCACGGGTCGTGCCCAGCAATGCGGCCGCGGTGTTCATCGGTCCCAGGGCCAGACCCGCCGATATCGCGCGCGTCACCGAGCAGCTCGGCCTCGACCGACCGCTGCCCATCCAGTACCTCACCTACATGGTCCAGATGCTGACCGGCGACTGGGGCATCTCCATCGGCACCAAGCGGCCGGTGCTGGGCGAGATCGTGGCGCGCCTGCCGGCGACCCTGGAGCTCATCGTCGCCGCGATGCTCATCGCCATCCCGCTGGGTCTCCTGCTGGGGATCCTCGCCGCCCGACGACCGGGCAACCTGACGGACGGCACGATCCGGATCCTGACGCTCATCGGGGTGTCCCTGCCGGCGTTCTTCCTGGGGCTCATCCTCCAGGTCATCTTCTTCCGAGGGCTCGACCTGCTGCCACTCGCGGGGCGTGTGGACTCCGACCTGCGATTCACGGCGCCCATCACGCCCGTCACGGGCTTCCTCACCGTCGACTCGCTGCTGGGCCTCAACTTCCGGGCATACGTCGATGTCATGTGGCACCTCGTGCTGCCCGCCCTGACGCTCGCCGCGTACCCCATCGGGCTCATCGCGCGCATGACCCGGGCGTCGATGATCGAATCGATGGGCCGGGACTACGTGCGCACCGCGCGTGCCTATGGCATCGGCGAGCGGCGCATCTACGGCCGATTGGCGCTGCGCAATGCCCTGCTGCCGGTGCTCACCATCGTCGGCCTCGTGCTTGCCTACTCGCTCACGGGCACGTTCTTCGTCGAGGTCGTGTTCAACTGGCCGGGCCTGGGCACGTTCGCGGTCAAGGGCATCCTCAACGTGGACTACCCGGTGATCATGGGCATCACCCTCTTCGGGGCCGCCTTCTACCTGCTTGTCAACCTCGTGGTGGATGTGCTCCAGGCGTGGCTCGATCCGCGCATCCGGCTCGCCTGATGGCCATCGCGGAGGCTGCCGGCGAACAGGTCATCCGGCGGCGGGTGCCCTTCCGGCTGCGGGCGTTCCTGCGCGATCCGCTGGCCGTCATCGGCATCGCCATCGTGGTGCTGCTGATCGTGCTCGCGGTGTTCGGGCCCATCATCGCGCCGTACCCCGGGGCGCACGACACCGGCCAGATCGATGTCCCCAACGCCTATCTGCCACCCAGCATCGAGCACTTCTTCGGCACCGACGACCTGGGCCGGGACGTCTACTCCCGGGTCATCCTGGGCGCGCGGCCCGCGTTCGTGGTGTCCATCCTCGTGGTCGGGTTCGCCATCCTCATCGGCGTGCCTTTGGGCGCCATCGCGGGCTATCGGCGAGGCCGCATCGACGGCCTGATCATGCGCACGACCGACCTGTTCCTGGCGTTCCCGCCGCTGCTGCTGGCGATGGCCATCGTCGCCGCGCTGGGGCCGGGGCTCGAGCATGCCGCGATCGCACTCGTCATCTCGTGGTGGCCGTGGTACGCCCGCATCGCACGGGCCGTGACCGTGTCGCTCCGCGAGCAGCCGTTCGTGGACGCGGCACGTGCCATCGGTGTCCGTGACCTGACCATCATCCGGCGGCACATCGTGCCCAACTCGCTGTCGCCCATCGTGGTCCAGTCCACGGTGGATGTGGGCACGGTCATCCTCGCCGCAGGTTCGCTCGCGTTCATCGGGCTGGGTGCCCGCCCGCCGACGCCCGACTGGGGGCTCATGGTCGCGGATGGCCGCGCGGTCATCCTCGACCAGTGGTGGGTCGCGACGTTCCCGGGGCTCGCCATCTTCATCACGGTGCTGGGCTTCAACCTGATGGGTGACGTGCTGTTACGGGTCCTCGACCCGAGGCACGGCCGATGAACCTCGGCACGACCGTCCCGGCCCCGGTGCTCGAGATCCGGGGGCTGCGGCTGTCCTTCCAGGGCGAGGAGCGCCGGACGGTGGCCCTCGACGGCATCGACCTGGTCATCCGATCCGGCGAGGCGGTGGGTGTCGTGGGCGAGACCGGCTGCGGCAAGACCGTGACAGGCCTCGCCGCCATGCGTCTCCTGCCGGCGTCGGCTCGCCTCTCGGCGGATGCGCTCCGCTTCGACGGCCGGGACCTGCTGGCGCTCGGTGATGGTGCGTTGCGCCGGATGCGGGGCGCCGAGATCGCGATGATCTTCCAGAACCCGGCATCGGCGTTCAATCCGGTGTTCACCATCGGCGCCCAGATGTCGGACGTGCTCGCGGCCCACGACCGCGAGCGTGGGGACGCGGCACGCGAGCGTATCCGGTCGGTGCTGGCCGCGGTCGGCATGCCCGATGTGGAGCGGGTCATGCGCGCCTATCCCCATCAGCTGTCGGGCGGCATGCTCCAGCGCGCGATGATCGCGACCGCGCTCCTGTGTCGGCCGCGGCTGCTCATCGCGGACGAGCCGACGACGGCGCTGGACGTGACCATCGCGGCCCAGATCCTGTCGCTGCTGCGCCACCTCCAGCGGGAGGAGGGCTTCAGCGTGATGCTCATCACCCACGACCTGGGGGTGGTCCGGACCGTCTGCGACCGGGTCGCCGTGCTGTATGCGGGCCGGGTCGTCGAGACCGCCCCGACGGAGGCCCTCTTCGCGGCGCCCCAGCACCCCTACACCCGGGGCCTGCTCGCAGCGGTGCCCCGGACCGCGGCCGTCACCGGGCCACTGCGCACCATCCCCGGCAGCGTCCCCACGGACATCGGCGCCATCACGGGCTGTGCGTTCGCGGCCCGGTGTCCCATCGCCGCCGACCGATGCCGCGTAGAGGCCCCGGAGCTGCGTGCCGTCGACGCCGTCCGCTCGGCGGCGTGTCATTTCCCGGGGGTGCCGGCATGACCCTCGACGGTTCGTCCCTCGTGCGTATCGAGGGGCTCGTCAAGGAGTTCCCGGCACACGTGCCGGGACGTGGCACGGTCATCATCCGCGCCGTCGATGGCGTCGACCTGGCCATCGCGGGCGGTGAGGCGTACGGGTTGGTGGGCGAGTCCGGGATCGGGCAAGACGACCCTCGCGCGCTGCCTGTTGCGGTTGGTCGACCCGACCGCCGGCCGCATCGAGGTCGGGGGCCGTGACGTCACCCGAGCCGCCGGCGGCGACCTGCGGGCGCTGCGACGCGAGATGCAGGTCGTATTCCAGGACCCGGTCGGCTCGCTTGACCCTCGGTCCCGGGTCCAGGACGTGATCGCCGAGCCCCTGCGGACCCATCTGCGCCTGGACTCCGCCGCCATCACCGCCCGGGTCACGGAGCTGCTGGACGAGGTCGGCCTTGCCCGGATCGCATATGACCCGCCGGGCGCATGAGCTGTCGGGTGGCCAGTGCCAGCGCGTGGCCATCGCTCGGGCACTCGCCCTGCGACCGAAGCTGCTGGTGCTCGACGAGCCGACCTCCGCGCTCGACGTCTCGGTCCAGGCGCAGATCCTCAACCTGCTGGCGGAGCTGCGCCGGGAGCACGGCCTCACCTACCTGCTCATCTCCCACGACCTGGGGGTCGTGCGCTACCTGTGTGATCGCATCGGCGTGATGTACCTCGGGCGCATCGTGGAGGAAGGGCCATCGAGCCATTCGCTCGAGGCGCCCATCCACCCCTATACCCGGGCGCTCCTTGCGTCACGGCCGTCGGTCGACGGCGTCGCGCCGAGCACGCCCGTCCGGGGCGAGCCGCCCAGCCTGACCGCGCCGCCACGCGGCTGCCCGTTCCATCCCCGCTGCTGGCTGCGTGCCTCGCTGGGTGACCCGGCGCACTGCGTGGACGAGGTCCCCCAGCTCCGGCCCTTCGGGCCCGGCGTCATCGCCGCATGCCATTTCGCCGACCCCGTCGGCGTCCCATCCCTCCCACCAAGGTGACCCCATGAGCAGACCCATCGGGATCCTGGCCGCGCAGGTCGCACCCGTGCCCTACGACCCGGATGCCACCTTCATCAAGTTCGCGCGCGAGGTGCGCCGCATCGCGGCGGCCATGCCTTCGATGGACCTCTACGTCTTCCCCGAGCTCTACCTCCACGCCGTCGGCAGCTGGGGGAACGATTGGCCGCCCGGGTATGACGAGCGCGTCGCGGAGACCATCCCGGGACCCCTGACCGACCGACTGTGCGCGCTCGCGCGCGAGGTCGGGAAGTGGCTCGTGCCCGGATCCATCTACGAGCGCTCCGAGCTGGGCATCCACAACACGGCGCTCGCCATCTCACCCGATGGGGACATCGTGGCGCGGTATCGGAAGCTGTTCCCATGGTTGCCGCTCGAGACGTCCGTGCCGGGCGACTCCTTCACGGTGTTCCAGATCCCGGGCGCCGGCCGGTTCGGGCTCATGATCTGCTACGACGGCTGGTATCCGGAGGTCTCGCGGACCCTTGCCTGGATGGGTGCCGAGGTCATCCTCCAGCCGACCCTGACCAAGACCATCGACCGGGAGCAGGAGCTGGTCATGGCGCGTGCGAATGCCATCGTCAACCAGGTCTTCCTCGTCAACCCCAACTACGGCGGTCTGTTCGGCACGGGTCGGAGCGTCATCGTCGACCCCGAGGGCGTCGTGCTCGCGACCGGCGGCAGCGGCGAGGAGCTCCTGAGCCAGGTCATCGACCTGGATCGGGTCCGTCAGGTCAGGGAATACGGCACGGGCGGTCTGAGCCCGATGTGGAAGCAGCTCCGCGACGTGCCACCGCCCGTCTTCCCGGTCTACCGCGACGGCTTCGCGGCTGGTGAGGTCATGCGCGACCTGGGGCCCATCGGCCGCCGTCGCTCGGTCCTGGCAGCCGAACGCGACCGCCGCTGAGGATCGGCGGGGCTGCCGTACGGAAAGGCGCGCCAGGGGCTGGCGCCCCGCATCTTCACGATCACCGAACGGGGTGGCTGCTGTCGCCACGAATCGCGTGCCCATGGGCCGTCCGGACGCACACTCCTGCGGGGTCACGCGGAGGAGTGTCATCGGAACGGCCGCGGGACCGGCCCATCGCCCCCACGGGCCGGCGACACGTTCGCTGATGCCGAAGATCCGTGGCCAGGGCGCCCGGACCGGCTCCGCAGGGTGGGGCGGCAGTCCGCGCGGAACCACGCCTGGCCGGCCCGCAGCGTGCCACCATGGCGGCATGCAGGTCATCAGCCTCTGGCGATATCCCGTCAAGTCGCTCCAGGGCGAGCAGCTCGAGTCGGCAGAGGTGACCGCGGATGGCATCAGGGGCGACCGGCGGTTCGCCATCTTCGACCTCGCCACCGACCTGGGCCTGACCGCCCGCCGGGTACCGGAGCTGCTGTTCGCCTCGGCTCGGCTGCGTCCGGACGGCAGTGCCAAGATCATCCTCCCCGATGGATCGATCGCCGCCGATGACGAGGCGCTGAGCACCTGGCTCGGTCGCCGGGTGCAGCTGCGATCAGTGGACGCTGCCGGTCCTCGCCGCTACGAGATCCCCGAAGACTCGGAGCAGGAAGCCAGCGGCCCCTGGGAGATGTTCACGGGCGCGCCAGGTCCCTTCCACGACTCTCCCCGGAACCGGGTCTCGCTCGTCTCGACAGGCACCCTTGGCGCGTGGGACCAGCGGCGCTTCCGGTCGAACGTGCTGCTGGACGGCGCCGGCGAGGACGACCTCGTGGGCGAGCGCATCCACCTGGGCGAGGTGGCGCTGTCCATCAGCAAGCGGGTCGGTCGATGCGTCATGACGATCCGGGCGCAGCCCGGCGGCATCCCGAAGGACCCCGATGTGCTGCGGATCATCGCCCGGGAGCGGGACGCCTGCCTCGCCATCGCGGCACTCGTCGAGCACGGCGGGACCGTCCGCGTCGGGGATGCACTCCATCGCGACGGGGGTGCGGCGGTCGGTCGGTAGACTGGGGCATCGGACCAGCGACGCAGGGGAGGGTGCATGGGCGAGGCGACGGAGGCAGGGCCAGCGAGCCGGGATGAGGTCGGCGCGCTGCCGGACGAGCCCGCGCAGCCGGAGCGGCGCGGCAAGACCGTGCACGGCTCCCTCGCCAATGCGGGACATCGGGTGCTCGCGCCTGACGATGCGGAGGTCGAGGCCTATCTCGAGGTGGCGCTGGATGCGCCATCACCGGAGCGGGCGCCAACGGACCGTCCCGCTTCCGCGGTCGACCAGCCGACCGAGACCGTCGCCATCCTCGACTTCGGCAGCCAGTTCGCACAGCTCATCGCGCGGCGTGTGCGCGAGCTCCACGTCTATTCCGAGCTGCTGCCCTTCGACACGCCGATGGCGGAGCTGGAGCGGCGCGGTGTGCGCGCCATCATCCTCTCGGGCGGCCCCAACTCGGTGTATGACGTCGGAGCTCCCCACCCGGACAGTGCCATCTGGAGCGGCCGCATCCCGGTGCTCGGCATCTGCTACGGCGCCCAGCTCATGGCGCTCGGCCTGGGTGGTGACGTGCTCCCAGCCAGTCGTCGGGAGTACGGTCCGGCGTCGGTGACCATCACCGCGGACGACGGTCTGTTCACGGCCATCGAGCGGGAGCAGCCCGTCTGGATGAGCCACGGCGACTCCATCACCCGCCTGCCCGAGGGCTTCCACGCGACCGCGCAGACCGATTCCACGCCGTACGCCGGGCTCGCTGACCCATCCCGCGACCTCTACGGCATCCAGTTCCATCCGGAGGTCGTCCACACCCCGGCCGGCCGGCAGGTGCTGCGTAACTTCGTGGTCGGCATCGCGGGCATCGCCCAGACATGGACGCCGAGCAGCTTCATCGACTCCACGGTCGCGGAGATCCGAGAGCGCGTCGATGCCCACGCGGCGCTGACCGGCACCGCCGGCAACGTCATCTGCGCCCTGTCGGGAGGTGTCGACTCGGCGGTCGCGGCCGCCCTCGTCCACCGGGCGGTCGGGGACCGGCTGACCTGCATCTATGTCGATCACGGCCTGATGCGCAAGAAGGAATCGGAGCTGCTGCGGGTCACGTTCGAGCAGAACCTGGGCATGCGCCTGGTCATGGTCGATGCGCGGACCCGGTTCCTCGACCGGCTGGCGGGCGTCGAGGACCCGGAGCAGAAGCGGCGCATCATCGGCGACGAGTTCATCCGGGTGTTCGAGGAAGAAGCCAACCGGCTCAAGAGCACCACCGGCAGCATCGACTTCCTGACCCAGGGGACGCTGTACCCGGACGTCATCGAGTCGACCACCCCCGAGACCAAGACCGCCCAGAAGATCAAGACCCATCACAACGTCGGGGGCCTGCCGGCGGACCTGCGCTTCCAGCTCATCGAGCCCCTGCGATACCTGTTCAAGGACGAGGTCCGTGCGGTCGGCCTGGAGCTGGGGTTGCCGGAGCAGATGGTCATGCGCCAGCCGTTCCCGGGTCCGGGGCTGGCCATCCGCATCATCGGCGAGGTGACCGCGGAGCGGCTCGACACCCTCCGCGACGCGGACTGGATCGTCATCGACGAGATCAAGGCCGCGGGACTGTATCGAAGCGTTTGGCAGAGCTTCGCGGATCCTGACGCCCGTCCGGAGCGTCGGGGTCATGGGTGACGGCAGGACGTACGCCAACGTGGTCGCCATCCGGGCCGTGACCAGCGAGGACGGCATGACCGCCGACTGGGCGAAGCTGCCGTATGACGTCCTGGGCAAGATCTCCTCGCGCATCGTCAACGAGGTGCCGGGCGTCAACCGGGTGGTCTACGACATCAGCAGCAAGCCGCCCGCCACCATCGAGTGGGAGTAGCCGCCCTGAGCGATGCGCGACTGGCTGCGCCCGGTCCCTCCTACATCCGTGAGGAGCAGCTGCCGCTGCACGGCGGCTCGAGCGGCCGCACGATCGCCCTGGGCATGAGCGCGCCGAGCGTCATGGAGGACGGCTGGTGGCTCACCCATCTCTGGGCGGCGGACGCTGAGGGCGTGGTCGATGCGCTCGATGTCGCGCCGCTCGCCGGTCCACCACCGGGGCCGCCGCTGCTGACGATGGGCCCCTCCCTGGCGGGCGCACTCGCCGGGTTGCTGGACCAGGAGGACGGCCGCCAGCTCATCCGCCTTCGGATGCCACCCGCCGAGGACGAGACCCGTCCCTGGGAGCGGCCGCTGCTGCTCATGACGGCGGTCCGCTGGGACCCCGTCCGGAGCGCCACCATGCGCCCGAACGAGCTCGCCCGGGAGCTGCTGCGGGCATTCACCCGAGCGGTCGACGCAGCCGGCGCACCTGGCCGCATCACGGCCTAGCAGCCGATGTACCACGGGCCTGTCGTTCCGGGCATGCGCACCGACGCCGGCCGCGGCGGCCGTGCCGTCGTCCGCACCGCGGCGCAGGTCGTGGCCGCGGATCCGGTCCTGTGGTTGCTGGGGATCGTCGGCTTTGGGGTCCGTGGTGGCCTCGTCCTGCTGACGCTGCCGGTGCTCACGGTCCCGAGCCCGGTCCTGCTGAGCATCATCTTCCGGGGGCAGATCGGGACCTCGGGCACCAACGCCAGCTTCGACCTCCTGGCCGTCCTCTCGGCTGCGCTGACCGGCCTGCTCGTGCTGGTCGCCATCCTGGTCTCGGCCTGGGTGGAGCTCAACGCGTTCGAGCGCTGCGCTATCGCTCCCCGATCCGAGACGCTGCGGCTCGGCCGGGAGCCTCGGATCCTGGCGCCCCGCGACCGACGCTCGCTGCTGCTCTGGGTCGCCGCCATCCAGTCGTGCGGCCTGGTGCCACTGCTGTTGCTCGTGCTGCTGTTCGTCGGCCGGCTTGGCGTCGTCGTGGCCACGGAGCTGGAGCGACCGAGCGACCTGACATCGCCGCTCATCAGCCGCGTCCTCGGCGACGCGGCACCCGCCCTGCTGGGGATGCTGCTCGTCATCGCGCTCACCGAGGTGCTTGTGAGCCTCGCCAGCCGGCGGCTCATGGCGGCCAGGATGGGGCTCCTCCCCGACGGTGCTGGCGAACCTGGCGAGGGTCGGCTCGCCCTCCATGGTGCGCTCCGGGCCGTGCGCCAGCCACTCCGTGTGCTGGGCATCGCGGCCATCTCCTGGCTGACGGCGCTGGGGGCGATCGTGCTCGCGGTCGGCAGCCTGGGTCTGATCTGGTCCACGACCCGGGCGTCCCTCATCGCGCTTGCCCGACCAAGCGACCCGGGCGCGTTCCTGGGTGCCTGCATCACGGCCGTGCTGCTGAGCGGTGCCTGGCTCGCCGCGTTCGGCCTGTGCGGGCTGGCCGCGGCGTTCCGGGGCAGCCTCTGGACGATGGACACCTTCCGATGAGGCGCCGCCTCGGCCCGGTCGTGGGGACGGTGCTGGGCGTGACCGTCGTCGTGCTCCTCGGCAGCGCGGTCCTCGCCCAGTCGCCCGACCCGTCGGTACGGCCGAGTCCGGCGCCGACGACGCCCACGACGCCCACGACGCCCACGACCGGTCCGGTACCGGATCCTGCGCGGGCCTCGCCGACCTGCCCGCTGTCCTCGATGGCCGACCGCTTGCTGTGTCGGGCAGCGATGGCGTGACGGCCCTCGACCCGGATGACCTCATCGACCCACTGCTGGCGGGCCTGGGTCGGGCGCGCGAGGATGTCTGCGTCGCGACCATCCGGACCGGCGGCGGGGGTGATGCGCTCACGGGGCAGCTCCTGCGGATCGCCGGGGCGGATCCGACCGACCTCGCGGAGCGGCTCGCCGCGACGCTGCGCGATCGACTGCTGGGCATGGGCGCCCAGGCATCCGCGTCGCCGACCCATCTCGACGGGATCGCCGTCTGGACGCTGGCCATCGTGGCGGCGGGCCAGACGACCCGTATCGTCGTCGGCAACGTCGGAGACACGCTGCTCATCACCTCCGACCCGGTGGCGATGCGTCTCCTGGCACCGCTGCTGAGGGTGGCCCCGTCGCCCGTGCCGTCACCCTCGGTCGCGACCATCGATCCCGCGGGTTAAGACCTCCACACCGGAACCGCAGCCTCATGTTCCCGGCCTGGGGGCTCTCCCCTGATACACTCGGCCGCGGTCATCGGGCGTCCCCGCCGACAGGTGAGGTGCCCGCAACGCAGCTGAGGCGTTCATGCTGGACAACGTCGACAAGGCGCTTGGAGACTCGATCAACTCGATCCTCTCCAACCAATACGTGCAGCTGGCGCTCCAGGCGATCGCGTTGTACATCATCGTGGTGTGGCTGCTGACCGCCTTCTGGGCGTTCCGCGACATGCAGCACCGGACGACGAATCCGGTCGCGCCATACCTCGCGGCCGGCCTGATCATCGCCTTCACGCCGTTCCTGTTCCTGTTCGCGGTGCTGCTGTACCGCATCATCCGGCCCCGCGAGACCATCTCGGAGTCCAACGAGCGGGCCCTGGCGGAAGAAGCGATCCTTGCGGAGATCGAGTCCCGTCCCCACTGCGCCAACTGCTCGCGCGCGGTGGAGGAGGAATGGATCATCTGTCCCACCTGCCGCAATCGGCTGCGCCGCGTCTGCCCCAACTGCAGCCGTCTGGTGGAGCTCGACTGGACGCTCTGCGCGTGGTGCGGCAAGGACTTCGAGCGACCCGAGGTCGTGGCGCCTGCCTACATGCCCGGGCCGCAACCCCAGCTCAGCGGACAGCAGATGCCGCTCCAGGTCGAGGGACCGCCTCGTCAGGCCCTTGGGCCGAGCATGATGGGTCCTGAGATGACCCCCGTCCGGGAGCGTTGACCGGCCCTCGCTCGGCCGGGGACGAACCCCAGGACATCGAGCGCAGCCGCCTGACGGCGAGCGCTCCCGGGCCAGACCCGCGCGACGTCGATGACGACGAGGGGTCCGACGACCATCCGGCGACGATCTCGACCAGCGAACCCATCCTGAGCGGGCCGCCAGGTGGCCGCATCTTCACCCTCGAGCAGCGGCCCGTCCCGTCCCTCTACCTGGCGGCGTGGTTGTTCAGCGTGGGCGGCATCGCGGCTCTCTTGATCGCGACCCAGGCACAGCCATCGACGGGGCGCTCGGTCATGGCGTTCGCGGGCATCCTGGCACTTGGCATCGGCCTCGCGGCCGGGGCCGGCTACCAGGTCGTGGCGCGTGGCAGCCGACCGGTCGCTCGCTACCGCGGCCCGTCGCCGCTGCTGCTGTTCGGGCTGGTGCTCGTCATCAGCACCCTCGGCTCGGCCATCCTCGGCGTCGCCAACCTCGTCGACCCCGACCAGCCGCTCGGCTTCCTGTTGGGCTTGCTCGTGGTCGGGTTCGCGTACCTCGTATGCATCGAGCTGTTCGTCGTGCGGGCACGCGCGCTGTCATGGGCTGACATGGGCTGGCCGATGTGGCATCCCGGCCTGCTCCGGGAGAGCCTTCGCGACGTTGGCGTGGCGATGCTGGTCATGATCCCGGCGACCATCGTCGTCATGCTGTGGGGTGGTCTGCTGGCGAGCGTCCTCCAGGTCAGTGCGCCCGAGACGCTGCCGGCGGCGCACGGCTCGAGCGAGGCCCTGGCGGTGGTTATCGCCGCGGCCGTCATCGCGCCCATCGGCGAGGAAGCGTTCTTCCGGGGCTTCGCCCTGAGTGCGTGGCTGCGGGACCTCGGTGAGCGCCCGGCGCTTATCCGCAGCTCCCTGTTCTTCGCGTTCGTCCACATCCTCAACATCCGGGTGTCGCCCGGACAGGAAGGTCAGGGCCTGGGCCAGGCGCTCCTGGAGTTCGGGGTCATCCTGCCGCTCGGGTTCGTCCTGGGCTGGCTGTTCCTGCGTCGCGGCATCGTGGCGGCCATCGCGGGTCACATGACCTACAACGGCATCCTCCTGGTGCTGGTGCTCTACTCCCGGTCGCTCGCCGCGAGTCCTTGAGCGGCCCGGCCGCACGCCCGCGCCACTGGTGGTGTCGACGGTCGCCGGGGCCTTATCCCCAAAGTCGCGGACAAGCCACCCGCAAGCCCGCGGGAAGCGGCGCTGCCTACCATGCATCTTGCATCCGGATCCGGACGGCGGGGGAATTGGCGGGCTCCGTCGTTCGGGTCCGGGTGCACCCTCGACCCGCCGGTCGTCGACCGCCAGACGTCCGGAGGCTGTCGTGGATCATATGCCGGCTCGTCGCTCCATCCGGGAGCTCCCCGCTACCGAACGACCGCGTGAGCGGCTGGAGCGTCGGGGCGCTGCGGGCCTGAGCGCGCCCGAGCTCATCGGGCTGGTCTGGGCCAGCGGGACCCGGAGCATGGATGCGATGAGCATGGCCGAGGAGGCACTCATCCGCCTGGACGGCTTGTCGGGTCTCGCGCTGGCTGGCCCAGCGGAGCTCCGCTCGCTGCCCGGGGTGGGTCCTGTCCGGGCGGCGCAGCTGGCCGCCGCGTTCGAGCTGGGTCGTCGCGCCCTCGTCGATTGGCCGGTGGGTCGTTGGACCATCCGGGCGCCGCGCGACCTTGCCGATCGACTGTTGCCGGAGATGGGCCGCCTGGAGCGGGAGGAGCTCCGCGTCGTGCTGCTGTCCTCGAAGAACACGGTGCTATCCGTGGAGCGTGTCTACCAGGGCAACGTGTCCGCGGCGCTGGTGCGCATCGGGGAGCTGTTCCGGGATGCGGTCCGTCGCCACGCGGCAGGGCTCATCGTGGTCCACAACCACCCCTCCGGGGATCCGACGCCCAGCCCCGACGACCTTCACCTCACGGCGGAGGCCGTGGCGGCCGGCCGCCTCCTCGACGTGCCCGTGCTCGACCATCTCATCCTCGGCCACGACGCGTTCGTCAGCCTTCGCGACCGGGGTGTGTCATTTGACCGCCCGGTCGGTCGATGACGTCCGTCAGTCCGCGTTCTCCGCGAGCCGGATGGTGACGATGCGTGTGACCAGGTCCAGGGGGATGGGTCGGTTGGCAGGGAAGCGGATCGTGCCCTTCCCGTGGAGGAACGGCCGGATCGACTCGCCCAGGGCATCCACGACCGCGGCACTCGCCGGGAACAGGCTGGTATGGCGCTGGAACGCGGCGTACGACACCAGGAACCGCTTACCCATCCGGAACGCCGGCATCTGGTAGGCGATCGACTCGGTGGCATCGGGCGCCGCGGCGCGGATGGTGGCCCGGAGCCGTTCCAGTTCCTCGCGACGATCCGCGGGAAGGTCTGCGAGGTATGCATCCACGGTGGTCGGTGTCGTCATCGCTCCCTCGGTGGCCGGCCCCCGACGTGCCAGCGGGCCTGCCCCAGTCTGCCACGTGGTCGGTCGAAACGGCCGACAGGTGTGGTCATTCGGCAACCCGGGCCACCACCCCAACGATGCCCTCAACGGGTGATCAGGCCGATCGGGGGTGGCGGTCCACGACCGGGACGGCCATCCCGTGCCTCTCATGGTGATGCTGGCCGTCGATCGGCTCTCGCATGCGGCCGACGACCCGATCGGCGGCTGGTGGCGTCTCGAGGTCGTCCCAACAGCCCGATCATGCGCTCGGCGACTTGGGGTCGAGCGACCTGGGGAACGGAGCCTCGGCGCTGGGTCCTTGGGGCCGAGTGACCCAGGAAGCGTCGGCCCGCGGGGAGGTCAGGGTGCGCGCCGGTATACTCCCGGGGCGCTCCCATCGGTCACCGTGGCTGCCCACGGGCATCAGGCTCGGTCGTGGTGGACCCGCGCTCGCATGACATCTCCCCAGAGGGGTCGACCCCAACCATGTTCGACGCATTCCTTGGCCGGTTCTCCCGGGACATCGGCATCGATCTCGGGACCGCCAATACGCTGGTCCACGTCCGCGGACGCGGCATCGTCATCAGCGAGCCGAGCGTGGTGGCCATCGACGCCCGCACCAAGAAGGTGCTGGAGGTCGGTGCCGAGGCCAAGCGGATGGTCGGTCGGACCCCTGCCAGCATCATCGCGGTCCGGCCGCTCCGCGACGGGGTCATCAGCGACTTCGACGTGACCGAGCAGATGATCAAGTACTTCGTCCAGAAGGTCCACGATCGGGTGGGGCTCATCCCGAGGCCCCGGATGCTCCTGGGCATCCCGTCGGGCGTCACCGAGGTGGAGAAGCGGGCGGTCCGCGACGCAGCGCTCAACGCGGGCGCCCGCTGGGCCCGTCTCATCGAGGAGCCCATGGCGGCTGCGATCGGCGCCGGGCTGCCCATCGGGGAGCCCACCGGCAGCCTCATCGTGGACATCGGTGGTGGCACCACGGAGGTCGCGGTCATCAGCCTCGGCGGCATCGTGGTCGCGCGCAGCCTGCGTGTCGGCGGGGACGAGCTCGACCAGGACATCATCGCCTATGGCCGACGCGAGTTCAATCTGCTCGTCGGCGAACGGACGGCCGAGGACATCAAGATCGCCATCGGCTCGGCGTATCCGGGCCCTCACGACGAGCAGCACGTGACGTTCCGGGGTCGGGACCTGCTCACCGGCCTGCCCCGGTCGGTGGAGATCACCGCGGACCAGGTCCGCGAGGCCATCGAGATGTCGGTCGCCCAGATCGTGGACACCATCAAAGACACCATCGAGGAGACCCCGCCCGAGCTGGTCGCGGACATCATGGACCAGGGCATCGTGCTCGCCGGGGGCGGCGCGCTGCTGCAGGGTCTCGACCGGCGCATCGCGGAGGCGACCCAGATGCCGGTCCATATCGCGGACGACCCGTTGACCTGCGTGGCTCGCGGCACGGGTATCGTGCTGGAGCAGCTCGAGGACCCCATCATGGAGCGCGCACTCGTCGCCGAGACGTACTCGCGCTCGCCCCGCTGACCTGACCGGGTCCGTCACCGACCCTGCGGGGCCGGGCAGATCGAGGAGGTTGCAGCATGCTGCGTGACCGACAGGCACGAAGTCACATCGTGACCTGGGTCGTGCTCGTGGCCATGAGCCTGATGCTGCTGGCGTTCAACGACTCCCGTCCATTGCAGGACCTCCGGGGTGGTGTGAACTTCGCGCTCGCGCCCATCCAGGAGGTGCTCTCGGGGGCCGCCCGGTCGGTAGGGGCGCTGTTCTCCACGTTCGGCGAGATCGACCAGCTGCGACGGGACAACAAGGCCCTCACCGATGAGGTCGCGGCGTACCAGCAGGCCAACATGCAGATCCCGGCCATGATCATCGAGAACCAGCGCCTCAGCCAGCTGCTCAAGATGAAGGCGTCGTTCGGCCACAAGACCGTCGCGGCATCGGTCGTCTACAGCGACCCGACGACCGCGGAGCGCGTCATCAAGATCGACAAGGGCACCGAATTGGGCATCTTCCTGGGCGCCACGGTGGTGTCTCCGGGTGGCACGCTGGTGGGCGTCGTGAGCGAGGTCGGCAGCAATAACGCCTCGGTCCGGATGCTCAATGACACCCGCTCCGTGGTCATCGGCCGGGACACCCGGAGCCGGGCCACGGGCGAGATCCGGGGCAACCTGTCGGCACCGCTGGACATGAGCAACGTCCCGGCGACCGACGACATCAAGGAAGGCGACACCGTGGTCACAGCGGGCGGCTTCGGACGTGGGCTCAAGTCACAGTTCCCGCGGGACATCGTCATCGGCAGGATCATCGAGGTCCGCCGGGACCCGGCGAGCATCGTGAGCACGGCCCTCGTGGCCCCCGCTGCGGACCTCGACTCGCTGGAGGCCGTGCTGGTCATCACCGACTTCGTGCCGCCCAAGCTGCCGGGAGCGACGCCTCCGCCGGACACCTCGGCATCCCCCGATCCGAACGCCACGCCTCGACCGACCCCGCGGCGCACGCCGAAGCCCACGAAGCGCTAGCCAGCGGCCCGGGCGCGCGCCCGTTCGACCGCACGGGCGGACGGTCGCCGGTCCGACCAGTACCCCCGCCATCGCGGCTCGGGGCATCGCGGGTGCAGCGGACCACACCCAGGGGCCCGGGACCACACCGTGTGACCGGCGCCGGGTCGGCTTTGGGGGTTGTCACCCGCACCATCCCGGAGCACCATGGGATCATCCGACCCGGGACCATGCGGGTATGGATAGGGTCACCGCCCACCAGCGAGCCTGTGGGCAGTGATCAGGTGCGTCCCTCCGGGCGTGCCCCAGAGATACCGGAGAGACCTGTCGATGCAGCTCGCCCATGCTGCGCCGTATCGTGCCCAGCGGCGCTTGGCAGCCATCGCCGCCGCGTTCGCGACGGTCCTGGTCTCCTCGACCCTCCTGTCCAGTCCAGTGAGCGCCGCGGTGACCCGGACGTCGACCGCGCCGGCAGCGGACATCGCGGACGCGACCGACGGCACCAGTTCGGCATGCACCGGCCAGCCCGCCTTCAAGGCCGTCATCGTCCTCGGTCCGGTCGGCTCCGCCACCAGCCAGTTCCAGGGCTGGGCGGACAAGGTCGCCGCGTCCGCGAAGGCTGCAGGGATGTCCGTGTGCAAGGTCTACACCCCCTACGCGGATGCGGCGACGGTGAAGGCCGCGGCCAAGGGCGCGGACCTGTTCGTGGCCCTCATGCATGGCAACGGCTATCCCCACGAGACGAGCGCGGGCGAAGCCTCTGGCGCGGAGCCCAACGATGGCAACGACGCAACGGCGCACGGCCTCGGGCTCAACGCCAGCAGCGGCAGCAGCACCGTGAAGTACTACGGCGCCGATTGGGTCCGCCTCAACCTCCACCTCGCGAACAACGGCATCGTGATCCTCAGCCACATGTGCTACACGGCCGGTAACAGCGAGGACGGCGACAAGATCCCGACCCCCGGCCTGGCCATCGACCACGTGGACAACTTCGCGCAGGGCTTCCTGGGATCCACGAGCGTCGGCGGTGGCCACCCGAGCGCCGTCATGGCGCTCCAGAGCCAGAGCTTCGATACGGGCGATCCGAAGGGCACCCTCATCCAGACGCTCATGACGAGCAGCAAGACGCTTGACCAGGTGTTCATGACGACCTACACCCGGAACACCGGCAGCACCTGGAAGGACTCCTACCTGCCCAACTTCGGGGCCATCGGCTCGACGGACTTCTATGTGACGCAGCGGTCCGATGGGTCGGCGCTGCGCGTCCGGGACCTCGATCCCAGCTACGACGTCCATCTCGATCCGGACCTCGCCTATCCGGGCCACGAGGCACCTGCGACGTGGGACCCGCATGCGCCGGATACCACCTGGCTCGACTGGTTCGCAGGCAGGTCCAAGGACATCCAGAACCCCAGCGGCTCCGGCGTCGTCCGGTTCGGGTACGTCCGTGCCATCGCCGGGGACCTTGGCCTCAAGGCGTCGACCTGGCGGAGCGGTGCCTCCGTGCCGCCACCCCCGACCCCCACGCCGGATCCCACCCCGACGCCCGACCTGGTCAAGGTGCCCGATGTCCGCGGCGAGACCGTGACCAAGGCCATGAGCATGCTCAAGGCGGCCGACTTCGTCATCGGTGACCAGGTGCTCGTCTACAGCGACACCATCGCCGACGGTCTGGTCGTCGACACCGACCCCTCCCGCAGGGACGGCGATGTGACTGCGAGCTATCCGCGCGGCAGGAAGCTGGACCTGAAGATCTCGCAGGGCGTCCAGCCGCCGGCGGAGCTGACGACCTTCAAGGCCGCCCAGGGCGGTGGGACGGCACCCGCCGACGCGGACGCGCTACCCGTGTTCACACCCAATGGCGACGGCACGAGCGACACGCTCACCCTCCGCTACACGTCCACCCGAGCGGCAAAGATCAAGGTCAGCGTCAAGGATGTCGCGGCGAAGGTCGTCCGAACGTTCTCGGTCGCGGGCAAGGCCGGGGCATCGACGTTCACCTGGAATGGCAAGGATGACGCGGGCAAGGTCGTTCCGGACGGCACCTATGTCCTCGCCGCACGTGTCACGGGTGGCAACACCCGGACCACGAAGGTCAAGTCGCTGACGGCCATCAAGGTGCCCGCGACCTCCAGGTCGCAGCTCAACGCCTCGGACGGCGACAGCCTCGCGAGCACTGCCACGCAATCGGTCGCGGTCCGGCGCACCACGACATTGCGGTGGCAGATCGTCGACGCGAAGGGCGAGGTCGTCCGGACGGGCATCGACGGCAGGAAGGTCACCAAGGGCACGACGCGCTGGGTCTGGGATGGCAAGGACGATGCAGGCGCGTACGTCCCGAACGGGACCTACGTGTCCCTCGTGACCGCCACCACGTCGCGCGGCTCGTACAGCCAGGGGGTCGCCATCCGGGTGATGCCCTACCGGGTGGTGGGTGACTTCATCCAGCGACCGGGCCAGTGGAACACGTTCGCCATCACGGCCGCGGAGGACCAGAGGTCCGCCCCGGTCGTGACGGTCAAGCAGCCCGGCATCGCGTCCTACTCGCTGACCCTCAGGAAGGTCGCGACGAACCGCTGGTCGGCCGTGTGGAAGGCGCGCTCGGGCAAGAAGGGCACGGTCGTGTTCGCGGTCGCGGGCATCGATGCCAAGGGTGGCAAGGATTTGGGGACCTGGAAGGGCGCCATCAAGTAGCGCGCGACGACAGCGGGCGCAGCGTCCGCGGTCGCGCCGGCTAGACTGCGCTGATGCTGGATGCGCCGTACGCGGACACATGGGTGGTGCTGCCCACCTATGACGAGATCGAGAACCTCGAAGGCATCGCGGGTGCCATCCTCGATCGGTTGCCGGGTGCCTCGCTGCTCGTCGTCGACGACTCCTCCCCCGATGGGACCGGTGACCTGGCGGACCGGATGGCCGCCGCCAACCCTCGCATCCGGGTGCGCCATCGACCCGGCAAGGAAGGCCTGGGCAAGGCCTACATCGATGGCTTCGGCATCGCCCTCGAGGGCGGCGCGAAGCGCATCGTCCAGATGGATGCCGACTGGTCCCACTCCCCCGACTACCTGCCGCCGCTCGTCAACGCGCTCGCGGGCGGTCTCGATGCACCCCGGCCCGATGGGGCCGACCTGGCCATCGGTTCCCGATATGTCAAGGGCGGCGGCGTGGTCGACTGGGGCATCGGCCGACGGATCGTCTCCCGTGGCGGATCCACCTTCGCGCGCCTGGTCCTCTGGCTGTCACCCCACGACCTGACGGGCGGCTTCAAGGCGTGGCGCCGGGAAGCGCTCGAGGTCGTCGACTGGGATCGCGTCCATTCCGGTGGCTACGTGTTCCAGATCGAGACCACCTACCTCGCCAGCCGGGCCGGCGCGCGCGTGGTGGAGGTGCCTATCGTGTTCACCGACCGTCGGGTGGGTGTCAGCAAGATGTCACGGGGCATCATCGGGGAGGCCCTCCGTGTCGTCCTCCAGCTGCGCTGGGACGAGCTCCGCGGTCGCGGTCCGACAGCGCACCTGGAACGGCCAGCCGCCCCTGGCGCCTGATGGCGCTGCTCGCCGACCTGACCAGCCACGAGGTCGAACGTCCCCCGGGAGCTCGGGTCATCATCGACCTGCGACTGCTCCAGGAGCCTGAGCGGGCGCCCATCACCGCCGGCTACCTGGCTAGCCTGCTGGGTGGCTACGCGGACGAGCCACTGCCGGGCGAGGAGCTCATCGCGGTCCTCCGACGGCTGCGTCCGGATCCGACGCTGGAGCTCGAAGCCAGTGGTCTGCCGGTCGTCGGGCGGCGCTGGCTGCCACCCACGTCCCGGGCGCTCCGGTCGCTCGGGATACCCCTTGACTCGCTGCTGCTGCGGGCGGCGGAAGGGCGGCTGCAGCAGCCATCCGCTCCCGGCAGCGCCGGCACGGTCTTCCACACGGCCGGTGGGGCCCTGCCCGACCACTCGGCGCTGCCAGTCGTGGCGACCCTGCTGGACCTGGCACCCTGGGAGCTGCCGGAGCTGTACGCACGAAGCGCGCCCGCGCGACTCGGCCACCGTGCTCGCGCTGCCGGACTGCGCCGCGCGAACCGGGTCCTCGTGGCATCGCGCGCCACGGCAGATGCGGCCGTCCGGCTGTTGGACGTGGACCGCGACCGGATCGCCATCGTGCCCCTTGCCGCGGACGACGCGTTCCGGCCGGGGCCACCCGATGCGGGGGCGCTCCACGCGCTCCGCGATGCGCATCGGATCCCGGAGCGCTATCTGGTCGTGGGTGGCCGCTACGACGCACGCTCCGACCTGTCGACCCTGCTCGCCGCGGTGCGCACGTTGCGGGACCGCGGGACCAGCGCGTCCGACCTGCCCTGCCTCGTGCTGCTGGGTGCCGCCGGTAGCGACCCGGATGGACGCACGCGGGTGACGCAGCTCGCCGAACGCCACGGTGTCCTGGACATGGTCCGGTTGACGCCACCGCTGCCCGTCGAGGCACGCGCGGTGCTCGAGGCCGGTTCGGTCGGCCATGTGCAGCCGGCGCTGTCGGATGCCACGGGGATCGCCGCGCACGAGGCGCTCGCGGCCGGGGTCCCGGTCATCGCGTCGCGCACCGGGGCGCTGCCGGAGATCGTCGGGCCGGCCGGCATCATCGTGGAGCCCCGGGAGGCGGGCCGGCTGGCGGCCGCACTGGTGGCCCTCTGGTCGGGCGGGTCGGTCGCGGCGCAGGTCACCCGCGCCGCACAGGCCCGCGCTGCCGGACCGCGCCGCCGCTGGGGTGATGTGGCGCAGGAGACGCGGATGGCGTACGTGGCAGCGCTCGCGACATCCACGCTGCCGGGGCGACCGGAGACGCGCTAGGCTAGCGACTCGGGACCGCACCAGGAGGGGCACCAGCATGCCAAGAGCACGCAAGCAGCCGGATGCGACTGCCGCGGACGCCGTGGCCGCGGACGCTGAGACCGCGGACGCTGAGACCGTGGACGCCGTGGCCGCGAACGCGGAGATCCGCGCGGCCGAGGACGCCGAGACCCGTGCGGCCGAGGAGGCGCAGCTGGAGGCGGCCGTGCCGGCGGATCTCGATCCTGCCGGCTCGGAGCTCCGAGCGTCTTCGGCCCAGGAGCCGCCGCCGTGGCCCGCCGGTGACCGGTTCGTCGCCGGTGCGCCCGCCATCAGCGAGCCCGAGCCCGGGCACGTCCGGATGTCCCAGGCAAGCGCCGCGACCATCCGGGCAACGAATGTCGATGCGCAGCAGTCGGCGGTGGGTCGGATGGCTGGCTCCACCATCACCATGAGCCAGGGCGCGACCGGCCTCGTGCGCGGCACCGATGTCCGCCTCGAGCAAGGCGCCGTAGGTGCCATCGCGGCGGACCAGGTCGAGCTGCGGGATGGCTTCGCCCTCCTCGTGGTCGCACGGCGTGTCTCGGGCAATGTGACGGTGCTGCTCGACTGGCGCGCGCTCGTGGCGCTGCTGGGAGTCCTGCTGGTGCTGGGTCGGCTGTTGCGTGGCCGAAGCTGATCCGGAGGCCCGGCGGGGCCTCCATGTGACCCTGGTGGTCGCGAACACCTTCCAGTTCGACTCGCGGCAGCTTCGGACGGCGCGCACCCTCGCGGAGGACGGCCACCGTGTGCGCATCCTCGCCTGGGGCGACGGGCAGCTGCCGACGCACGAGCAGCTGGGGGCCGGCGTCGGGCTGCAGCGCATCGACCTCGACCGGCGCATCTCGAGCGCGCTGCGACCGTTGCCTGTGACCCTGCGACGGGTCATCTGCCGAGCCATCGGGCTGGACCCCGAGCGGACCGTCCTGTCGCCCGAGCCGTCGCAGGGCCTGGACCGGCTGCGGCACCCGGTTCGGCGTCTGCTGGAGGTGGTGGCCAACGCGCGGCGGGTCGGGCCGTGGGCGGACGCGGTGATCGCCGCGGCTCCCGAGACGGAGGTGTTCCACGCAAAGGCGCTCATCGTGCTGCCAGTGGTCCGCGAATCGGCCCGCCGGCTGGGCGGACGCTTCGTGTACGACGTCGCGGACTATCACACCGAGGCCGCCCGCCTGGCGCGGATGCCGGGCATGGTCCGGGAGCTGGTGCGTCGGCGCGAGCGCACGTGGGCACGCGACGCCGCGGGGACGCTCGCAGTGAGCGACCCGGTCGCCGACCTGGTGCAGCGACGCTGGGGCATCCCTCGGCCGGTCATCCTCATGAACTGTCCGCCGGCCTGGCGGCCCGACGAGCCCGGGCCCATCGACTCCGACGTCGTGCGCGTCGCGGCGGGTATCGATGCCGACCGACCGCTCGTCCTCTACCAGGGTGGCTACAGCGTCGATCGGGGCATCGAGGAGCTGGTGGCGGCGATGGAGGAGCCGGCCGTTCGATCCCTGGGTGCCGTGTGCGCCTTCATGGGCTTCGGGCGTCTCGACGGATGGCTCCGGGAGCAGGCAGCGGCACGTCCCGATCGCATCGTGGTGCTGCCACCCGTGCCACCCGATGACCTGCTGCCCTGGACAGCGAGCGCCGACGTGACGTTCGTGGGCCAGCCGCCGAGGACCCTCAACCAGCGCCTGAACCTGCCCAACAAGCTGTTCGAGAGCCTCATGGCGGGTGTCCCGGTCGTGGTCTCGGCGAACAACGCCCAGTGCCACCTCACCTCGGAGGAAGGCGTCGGCGCCTGCGCCGACATCGACTCGCCCCGCGCCATCGCCGATGCGCTCGCATCGATCCTGGGCCAGCCCGCGGATGTCCGGCGCGACCTGCGGGCGCACTGCCGGTCCGTCGCCCTCGAACGCTACAGCTGGGAGCGCAACGTGGCCGGGCTCACGGGTCTGTATCGCCGCCTCGCGGACGCGCCTCCCGCGGGCGCATGACCGGTTCGACCGCGCCCCGGGCGGTGCGTACCGCAGCGCTCATCGTCAACAACCCGTTCCAGAACGACTCACGGGTCTGGAAGATGGCCCACAGCCTCACCGCCGCCGGGTACGGCGTCACCGTCGTGGCGCGCACCGGGCCCGGGCTGCCCGGATCCGAGGTCGTGGACGGCTTCCGGGTGCTGCGTGTCGAGCAGCCGCAGCCATTCCCGTGGCTGCCGAGTCCCCGGCTGCCGTCCGCGGACGACACGAGCCCCGCGGCCGGCACGGGCGCCATCGCGCAGGCACGCCGGGTCACGGCGGCCAGCGTCGGGCGAGCTGCCCAGGCTGCGCGGTACCTGCGCATGGCGCACGTCTGGGCTGACGCCATCGCGGCGGCCATCGCGGCAGCGCCCGTGCCCAGCGGCCGGCGTGGCGATCCCATCGATGTGTGGCAGGCCGAGGGCCTCATCGCGCTGCCGGTCGCGGTCCGGCTGCGCCGGACCAGGGGCGGCGCGGCGGTCTACGACGCGCGTGACCTGGCCACCCAGAGTGCCCGCTTCGCGCGTCTGCCGGGACCCTGGCGGGCGCTGCTGCAGCGTCGGGAACGTGATCAGGCGCGAACGATGGACGACGTGGTCACCGTCAGCACGCCGTATGCCGAGGTGCTGGCACGCGACTGGGACCGACGACCGCGGATCATCTGGAACGGGCCCTCGGACTATGTGCCCGCGGATCCTCCCCGACGGACGTGGCACGAGCGCCTGGGTCTCGCGCCGGACACCCCGGTCGTGCTCTACCTGGGCCTCGTGCTCGACGGTCGGGGCATCGGGCAGCTATGCGACGCCATCGGGCTCGTGCCCGGGGCCGTGCTCGTCGTGGCTGGCTACGGCGCCGACTACGAACGCTTCCGCGGTCGGGCGGCGGAACTCTCGCACGCGGACCGGATCCACTTCCCGGGGCCCGTGGCACCGGCCGACATCCTCGACTCCATCGCCGCCGCTGACATCTCGGCGATGCCCGTCGAGGGTGACACCCTCAACCACCAGCTGAACACCCCGACCAAGCTGTTCGACGCCATGGGAGCAGGGGTGCCGGTGGTCGCGAGCGACCTGCCGGGCATGGCACCCATCGTGCGTGCGACCGGATGTGGCGAGCTGTGCGACCCGACAGACGCCGCGGACATCGCGCGCGCCATCCGGGCCATCGTCGACGCCACGCCGGAGCGTCGGGCGGCGTACCGGGCGGCGTGCCTCACGGCGGCACGCGACGTCTACGCCTGGGAGCATCAGGAGCCGGTGCTCCTGGAGATGTACGCGGCGCTCCGAGTCAGTGGGTAGGCGACACGCCGGGCGGGCGGGCCGGGGCGACGCCCGGGGAGGCCGCCACGGTCGGCGACGCGGCCTGGGGCAGCGCCTCGCCCAGGGCGGCGCCCACCGCGTCCCGGAACGCGGGCGTCGCCGCCAGCTGCCGGGTGAAGGCCGCCGCGCCGGATGCCGAGAGATGCTTGCCGTCGAACGCGTCGGATGCCTGCCACCAATCCCCGAACGGGATGTCCAGCACCTCGATGCCCGCCGCGGCCCCCAGCTCGGCGAGCGATGCCTGCCACTCCGCTCCCCAGGCCGGATCGCGTGCCGTGAGCGCGGCGACGAGCGGTGGCTGGTACGGGACGGCGACCGCTACGACGGGCACCCCGGCGGCGCGAGCCGCATCGACCAGGCGCACGAAGGCGGCCCGGGACTCGTCCGAGAGCGTGGGTCGCAGCGGCTCGTCGGCCACCACCTTGGCCACGCGACCGTCGAGGACGCGCTCGCTGACACCGGCGTGGGACCGGAACCCGTTGGTGAGCATCTGTCCGGCCCGGACGAGGCCCTCGGCGGGCAGATGGCCACGGACGGCCTCGAACACCTCCGACAGTCGGCCATGCCAGCGCCACGCGGCGGAGACCTGCTCCAGGCCGCAGTCGAGCACGTCGGCGATGCCACTCGCCGTCTCGCAGTCGGTGAACAGGCGCGACATCGGCGAGCGGGCGACCGTGTCCCAGTTGAGGTCCCCCTTGAGGCCGACCGGGGAGATGCCGATGACGGCGACCCTGGGCTCGCGACCCTCGGCACCCAGGCGCTCGATGAGGCTCCGGTTGGTGCTGTAGCCGCCGCCCGAGCTGGCCAGGTCGAACACGCGCAGTGGTCGGTCGGGTGTAGCCAGGGCGGCACCCAGCACAGCAGGGTCGATGCCCCGATGCGTGAGCGAATCGCCGAGCAGGATGATGTCCTGGGGGCCTGCTCGCTCGAGCTCCATCCAGGAGCGTTCGAACTCGGGGGCATGGGCCGCGGCAACGGGCAGCCGGCCCGACGCGATGAGCACGCGGATGCCGACCTCGAACGCGAGCAGCGGCACGACGATGAGCGCGGCGAGCAGGAGCAGTCGTCGGATCCGGGTGCCGGCCATCAGAACTGGAAGTAGATGAAGGCGATGGTCTGGGCAGGGATGAGCATGACGGCGATGGCCAACCCGGCGCCGTAGGCGAGGTACAGCCGCGGTGACCCGTCGGGCAGCAGCCGGCGGACGAGCGGCACCCAGCCTGGCCACTGGCCCACGATGAGCACCCCGAGCAGCACCACGATCCAGGGCGAGATGCCCCGCGGCAACCCGGTCATCCGGCCATGGGGCACGAACATCCGGGTGATGTAGTCGACGACATCCGCCAGCGACGTGGCTCGGAAGAGGATCCAGCCGATGAGCACGAAGCCGAAGGTGAGGACCCAGGCGAGGAACGTGGGCAGCGCCGGCACGCCGCGCGGCCGCACGCTCTCGGACCACCAGCGGTTCACGGCGAGCCCCGCTCCCTGCCAGGCACCCCAGATGACGAACGTGATGCCGGCACCATGCCAGAGCCCACCCAGGACCATGGTCAGGAACAGGTTGAGGTAGGTCCGGACGCGTCCCTTGCGGTTGCCGCCCAGCGGGATGTAGAGGTAGTCGCGCAGCCAGCGCGAGAGCGTCATATGCCAGCGCCGCCAGAACTCCCCGACGCTCGTGGAGCGGTACGGCCAGTCGAAGTTGGGCGGCAGCTGGAAGCCCATCAGCCAGGCTGAGCCAAGCGCCATGTCCGTATAGCCCGAGAAGTCGAGCAGGATCTGGAACGCGAAGGCGAGGAGGCCGATCCAGAGCGCGAGCGTGCCGGCCGCGCCCGGGTCATGGAAGACCAGGTTGGCGGTCGGCGCGAGGGTATCGCCGATGGTCTTCTTGAGCAGCCCGCCGATGAGCAGCGGTGCCGCCAGCCGGAGCAGGCTCCATGAGAACGGCCGGGGCTGGGCGACCTGGGGCAGGAACTCGTGGGCACGCATGATGGGTCCCGCGATGAGGTGCGGGAAGAACGAGACGAACAGCGCGTAGCGGCCGAGGTGTCGTTCGGCCGGCCCGCCCCGGCCGATATCGATGACATAGGCGAGCTGGGTGAAGGTCACGAAGCTGATGGCCAGCGGCAGGATGATGCCCAGCGGCTCCCACGTGGCGTGGGTGCCCGTGACCCACGCCATCAGCCCCGCGCTGCTGCCCAGGACCCAGTCGAGGTACTTCACGACGGCGAGCAGGCCCAGGTCCAGGACGACCGCGAGCGTGATGGCGAGTCGGGCGCGTCCGGGTCTCGCGGCCAGCAGGCCCAGGCCCCAGTTGGCGAGGATGAGGACGACGAACCCCGGCACGTACCACGCGTTCCACGAGGCGTAGAACAGCAGGCTCGCGCCGATGAGCAGGTAGCGACCGGCGCGTCGCGGCACGGCCCAGTAGAGCAGCACCACGGCCAGCAGGAAGACCGCGTACATGAGTGTCGCGAAGTTCACGGCGGATCTCGTCCCAGGGCGGACCACCCAGCCGGCAGCCCTACACAACGAAAGCCCGGGCGGTGGCCGGGGCGAGGGCAGGATACGCGGCTTCGCTCGGCCGGGTGCGGATCGACCGGTCGCCGGCGAGGGCTGGCTGCGGCTCCCCTAGACTGGGGGACATGACCGACCGGTGGGCGACCTTCGACTGCTATGGCACCCTCATCGACTGGATGAGCGGCATCCGGGCCACGCTTGGGCAGCTCTGGCCTGATGCTGATGCGCGTCAGCTGCTGGCTCGGTACCACCAGCTCGAGCCCAGCGTCCAGGCCGGACGGGGCATCCCGTATCGCCAGGTGCTGGCCGAGACGCTCGCCGGGGTGGCCGCCGCTGATGGCCTGGTGATCCCGGCCGGACGCGAGGATGCGCTCGGCGAGTCGCTGGCCGGCTGGCCGGTCTTCCCCGAGGTGCCCGCAGCCCTCGCCGAGCTGCGCCGTCGCGGCTGGAGGCTGGCCATCCTCTCCAACTCCGATCCGGACCTGCTCGATGCGTCCGTGCGGGCCATCGGGGTGCCCGTCGACCTGCGGGTCGTCGCCTCCGAGATCGGCTCCTACAAGCCCGCGCCCGGACACTGGCAGGTGTTCCTGGCCCGGAGCGGCGCCGACCCGACCCGCCACGTGCATGTCGCGGCCTCCCTGTTCCATGATGCCGAGCCATGTACCGCCATGGGCATCCCGTGCGTCTGGATCGACCGCGAGGCGGAGGTCGTCACGACCTCCATCACGGCGCGCCTCACGGACCTGTCGGGCCTGCCCGATACCCTCGACCGGATCGTGCCGGCCTGACCATCGGTCAGGGCAGCGCCAGCAACCGGGTGTAGACCTCGTCGAGGACCGCGAACTGGCGCTCCCAGTTGTACGTGTCGTGGGCCGCCTGCAGCCCCTTGTCACCCCGGGCGCGCAGCCCGTCGGGTCCCTCGTCGAGGAGCTGCCGGATGGCTGTCGCGACGGCGGCCGGTGAGGTCGGGTCGCAGACGACGCCGCAGCCGGTGCCTGTGACGATGGGTGCCATCCCGGGCAGGTCCGATGCGACCACGGGGACGCCGGCCGCCATCGCCTCCCACAGCTTCTGGGGCGTGACGTACTGGTGGTTCTCGGTGTTCGGTTGGTAGAGCATGACCATCACATCCGATGACGCCGACCACTCCAGCAGCTCGGCCGGTGGCACCGGGTCGATGACCAGGACCTTGCCCTGCCAGGGAGTCCGCTGCGCCATCGCCTCGTATCGATCCCGGCTCGACTGGTCCCCGTTCTGGTTGCCGAAGCCCATGATCACGAGCACCGCGTCGGGGACGGCGAGGATCGCATCCATCGCCTGCTCGATGCCCCGGTCGCTCATGACCAGGCCCTGGTAGAGCACGATGCGGGTCGTGGCCGGGATGCCCAGCAGCTGCCGGATACGGTCCGGCCTGGGCGTCGGCGGCTCCCAGCGGTCGGGGCAGTTGCGGACCACGGGCACATCGTCGAGGTCCAGGTCGCGCTGCATCATGGCCGCGTATGGCTCGCTCACCTGGATGACCGCATCCGCCGCGTGGGCCCAGCGACGCTCGTACCGGGTGAGGATCCGCCGCTGCCAGCCGGGCATCGAGCCGAACATCCGGGACCGGAGGAAGACGTCGCGCGCGTCGTAAAGGGTATGACCACCGTGGCGCCTGCGGACGGCCTCGAGCGCCGGCAGCGACCCGGCCCACATGCCATGCCAGATGTCGTGCGGCTCCACCTGTCGCTCGTACCAGCCGGCGCGGTGGATGGCGCGGATGGGGAACTGACGGAACCGGTTGGTCACCGGGATGGCGTCGAGCGTCACGCTGGCCCGGTCGCTGAGATTCCGGCGCAGCCTGCGGGCGGTCCGACGGAGGCGCCGGAAGGTGGCTTCCGCCACTCGACGGGCTCGTGCCGTCGATGTCGCAGGGCCCTGCTGCCGGCGCCGCCTGGATGTTCGTGGCGGCCTTGGCGCCGCCGGTGCCCCGATGCGTCCCTGCGCCGGCGGCCGCAGCCGCCTGGCGGACGTTCGCATCGCTGAGCGGCAGGCGCACGATGCGGTAGCCGTCCTGCCACTGCTCGCTCGGCAGGTCCGCGAGGTACCGGGAGTAGATGGTGACGGTATCCCCGGCCGCGGCACAGGTGCGGGCGATCCGCTGTGCCCGCGAGTCGTACTCGCTCGTCCCCTGCGAGAGGATCGCGATGCGCGCCGGGGGCCGTGTCATGCGACCCCCTCCAGCAGTCGTGCGTACACCCCGTCGAGCACCTGGAACTGGGTCTCCCAGTTGTAGCGCTCGTGGGCAGCCGCCAGCCCCCGGTCGCCGACCGTCCGGATGCCGTCCGGTCCGCCGTCGAGGATGCGTCGGATGGCAGCAGCGATGGACACCGCCGAGGTGGGGTCGCACAGCTCGCCGCAGCCGGTCTCCCGGACGACTGACGCCATGCCAGGCAGGTCCGACGCCACCACCGGCACGCCCGCGGCCATCGCCTCCCACAGCTTCTGGGGCGTCGTGTAGCGATGGTTCTCGGAGTTGGGCTGGATGGCCATCACCATGACGTCGGCCGACGCGGTCCACTCCAGCAGCTCCTGGGGCGGCACGGCCTCGATGACCAGGACCTTGCCGGCATAGGTCGGCCCGCTGGCGAGCGTCGTGTACCGCTCGCGCTTGCCCATGCCCATGAGGACCAGGACTGCGTCGTCGATGTCCAGGATCGCGTCCATCGCCTGCTCGATGCCCCGGTGGCTGATGAGCTGACCCTGGTAGAGCACGATCCGGGTGGCCGCCGGCAGACCCAGGCGTTGCCGGATCCGGTCGGGGCGCGGCACGGGCGGATGCCATCGATCGGGGCAGTTCATGACCACCGGCGGCGTCGGGATGCCCAGGTCACGCGCCAGGATCCGGGCGTAGCTGTCGTTGACCGTGACCACGGCATCGGCGCGGCGCGCCCAGCGTGCCTCGAACCAGGTCATCAGCCGCCGCTGCCAGGGTCGCATGCCGTCGAAGTCACGGGACCGAAGATAGACGTCCCGGCTGTCGTACACCGACCGGCCACCGTGACGCGTGCGGATGCGGTCGAGCGCCGGGAGGGAGCCGGCCCACATGCCGTGCCAGATATCGTGGGGCTCGGCGACCGCGGCAAGCGGCTCCGCCCAGTTCCGGGGTCGCACCGGGAAGAGCGCCAACCGGTGGAACACCGCCCGATCGGTGAACAGCCGCTGGACGCGTCGGATCACCCGTCGGACGGTCAGCCGGCTGAGGTTGACCGCCCGTTCCAGCTGCGTCTTGGATGTCAGCTCGGCATCCCGGAAATCGGCGGCCTGGAGTGGCACACGGATGACCCGATAGCCGTCGAGCTGCTCCTCGGCGGGCATCCCCAGCTCGCGCCGGGCGTAGATGGTGACCGTGTCGCCGCGCGCGACGCACGACCGCGCGATCCGATGCGCCCGGGAATCGAAGCGGCCCGTGCCGGGCGACACGATGCCGATGCGCGCCGGGCGCCTGGGAACGGGCTGCATCAGGCGGTCCCTCCGAGACACATCTCAGCGCGCCAGGATCTCGGTGGTGACCGCGTCCGCGATCGCTTCATAGGTCGGTCGGCTCGGCACGCGCTTCTCGACGACGAGCTGGTCCGGTCGTTCCAGCACGCCCATCCGGCCAGACTCGATGAGCATCCGGTCGACCGCCCCGAGCTGCCCCGCGAACGTGGTCCAGGTAGGTGTGCCGAGCAGCGCCGCCTCCCGGTTCATCGTGCCCCCGGCGCTCACGACGAGGTCGGCCGCGTAGACCAGCGATGGTCCGTCGACTGGCCGGACGGGGACCGTGACGCCGGTCGCGCCACCGAATCCGCGGGCCTGCTCCGGCGTCCGGGGCAGCAGCACCACCTGGGCGTCGCTCGCCCGGAGATGCTCGAGCACCTCGTCGAACAGGCTGTTCTCGATGCCCCGGTGGTAGAGGCTCATGGTCGCCGGTGGCCGCAGCACGGCGATGGGTCGCCCGGCATCCAGGCCAAGGGTGTCGATGACCGTCAGGTCAGGTTCGAAGTCGGCGAGCGTGACCTGCTCCTTGATGCCCGCGTACGGCCGGTAGCGGCGACGGTCGAGCCCGAGCGCCTCGAGCGCCGGCCACGGGATCACCTCGGGCACCATCACCTTGTCCGCGAGCCGGAAGTTGATGCGGTGCATCGTCGTCGCGCCCTCGAAGTCGTGGAGCACCGTGCTGTGGAGATGGAGCAGCTTCGCCGCGACGGCAAGGTCGTTGGAGCCGTGGCTGACCGCCTGACCGATGCCCCGCGTGGCGCGCCCGAACCGGATGAGCGCGAACGACCGACGCACGAGCCCGGTGACCTTGCCGCCCAGGCCCGCGCCACCGTGGCGCCCGATGACCGTGTGGGGGATGCCGTACAACTCCAGCAGACCGAGCGTCTGGGCGAAGTCGCGCGCCGTGACCACGCTCGGCACTCCGGCATCGTCGAGCCGCCGCAGGATGGGCCGGAAGAAGAGGACGTGGGGCGAGTTGGTGAGGTCGATCCAGACCGCGCGTCGTGCCATCGCTCGGAGGCAGGCCCGGCGGGCCTAGAGGACCGTGACGTTGGCGGGGACCGCACCGCTGGGAGAGCCGTTGAGGGTCTGCCGGACCGCGTTGCGCAGGTCGACCACCAGCCGTGCGTGCTCGACCACGCATGCGATGTCCACGGCCCTGTGGTGGGTCGCGATGACGACCGCATCGGCGGCGGCGATCCGCTCGGGTGTCAGGGCCACGGAGTCCATCTCCAGGCCGTTGACATGCGGCACGTGCGGGTCGTGGTAGGTGACCTCGGCACCGCCCTCACGCAGCAGCGCCACGAGCTTGAGCGAGGGACTCTCCCGGAGGTCGCTGACGTTGCCCTTGTAGGCCATGCCCAGGAGCAGGATCCGGGCGCCCTTGACGGGCTTGCCGGCCTCGTTGAGTGCGCGGGCCACACGACCGACGGCGTAGCGAGGCATGTTGGCATTGATGCGACCGGCCAGCTCCACGAACTCCGTGTCGAGGTCATAGGCCTTGGCGCGCCACGTGAGATAGAACGGATCGACGGGGATGCAATGGCCACCCAGGCCGGGTCCCGGCCAGAAGGGCATGAACCCGAACGGCTTGGTCGATGCCGCCTCGATGGTCTCCCAGATGTCGATGCCCATCCGGTCACCCAGGATGGCCATCTCGTTGACGAGCGCGATGTTGACGGCCCGGAACGTGTTCTCCACGATCTTGGTCATCTCGGCGCTCTCGGGGGAGGAGACGACCTTGACGGTCTCGCAGATCCGGGCATACAGCTCCGCGGCACGGCGGGTGCACTCCGGGGTCATGCCACCCACGATCTTGGGCGTGTTCCGGATGCCGTATCGCTCGTTGCCGGGATCGACGCGCTCTGGGGAGAAGGCGAGGAAGACATCCCTGCCGATGCGCGCGCCGCCACGCTCCAGGATGGGCGCGAGGACCTCGCGCGTGGTGCCCGGGTAGGTCGTCGACTCCAGCACCAGCAGCGTGCCCCGGGAGATATTGGCGGCGGCCGTCTCCGCGCCCGCGAGGACCGGACCGAGGTCCGGGTTCCGATGCTCGTCGAGGGGTGTCGGCAGGCAGATGATGACCGCATCGCGGTCGCGCAGGCCCTCGGGGGTGGTCGACGACCGGAAGTTGCCGCTGGCCGTGATGGCGGCGAGCGCTTCGCTCTGGACGTCCTCGATGTACGAGCGACCCTCGGCGATGGCGACCGACTTGCGCGGGTCGATATCGACCCCCAGGACGTCGTCACCCGCTTCCGCGAAGGCTACGGCGAGGGGCAGACCGACGTAGCCGAGTCCGATGATGCCGATGCGTGTCACGGCTCGGGACGATAGCAGGGGTGGGTCGGGCACGCTCCGGACAGCCACCCCGGGGTCGGTTCTGGTACTGTCGCCCCGCAGCCACCCGGTGACCAAGCCGCGTGCGGCCGGATGCGGCCAGCAGCACGATGGGCGCGCGCAGCCGGATCGAGCGCGCGATCCTCGCGCCCGAACCTCGGGGATCGATCATCCCGCGGGAGATACGCCCATCAGCGACCCGTTCCGGGCACACCTGCCCACATCCGTCAGTCGATCGCTCAGTGGTGCCCGCGCGATGCTGTCCGTCAACGAGCCGCGCCACGCCGCCCGCGCCCTGGAGGGGCTCTCGCCGACACGCCGTCGGACCGCGGGCAGGACGATGGTCGCCGTGTCGCGCATCGCGACCCCTGGCTCGCGGCGATCGGGGCGTGCCGCGCTGCTGGAAGCCGTGGGTCGTGCCGCGACCGGTGACGCCGATGGCTCGCGGACGATCCTCGACCGGGTCGCCCGGGCGCCGGGCACGAGCACCCGGACGCGTGTCGAGATCGGGATGCTCCTGCTCCAGATGCGGGACGTGGCCGGCGCGCAGCGGATCATCGACCTGCTCGACCAGAGCGGCGATGGTGACACCGTCGAGCGGGCACTCCTGCGGGCACGCACCGACCTCGCCCAGGCACGCTACCCGGAGGCGGTCCAGGCCGCCCAGCGGGCGGTGACCCTGGCACCCGAGCGCAAGACCCCCCGCACCCTGCTCGCCCAAGCCGCGGCACAGCGGGACGTCCACGACCCGGCGTGGCGGCCATCCGTGCCGGTCCCGGCCATGCCTCACGTGCCCGTGCGGGGGCGTGTCCTGCACGTGGTCTCCAACGCGCTCCCGACGCGCCAGAGTGGCTACGCCATCCGGACCCAGAGCGTCGGGCAGGCACAGCTCGAGGCGGGTCTGCAGCCCCTCATCGCCGCGCGTCGACAGGACGACATCCGCCGAGGGCTGAAGCCCCCCGCGCGCTGGACCGTCGGGGACGTCTCCTACGGTCTCACCGCCACCGGGCTGGAGCAGTCGGAACGTCCGGACCTGGCCGCGTCCATGAACGCACGCGGCATCGCCTCGCTGGTGGAGGAGCATGGCGCCGCCGTGCTCCACCCTGCCACGCCCTGGACCAACCTCCAGGCGGCGCTCGCGGTCCGGGAGCGGTACGGCATCCCGGTCGTATACGAGGTGCGTGGCTTCCGCGAGGAGACCTGGACAGCCAAGTCGCCGGAGCTCGCCGCATCCAGCGCCCACTACGAGGTGGAGTCGACCCTGGAGACGGCGCTCATGCGCGAGGCGGACGCCATCGTCACGCTCTCGGATGAGATGCGCGACCGCCTCGTCGAACGAGGCATCCCGGCCGCGGACATCACCGTGGTCACGAACGCCGTGGACGTCGAGCGCTTCACCCCCCAGCGCCGGGACGATGCCCTCGCTCGCCGCCTGGGCCTCGGGGACGGGCCGGTCATCGGCTACATCTCCACCTTCGCGGTCTTCGAAGGCATCGAGGTGCTCATCGGCGCGACGGCTGAGCTGCGGCGTCGAGGGCGGGGTATCAAGTGCCTCCTGGTCGGCGATGGCGCCCAGTGGGAGGCGCTCCACGAGGTCGTCCGTCGGCAGGGCCTCGACGACGGGACGGTCGTCTTCTCGGGCCGGGTCGCCCATGCCGACATCAATGCCTACTACTCGCTCATCGATGCCTTCGTCGTGCCGCGACTGGACGTGAGCACCGCGCGCCTGGTCACGCCCCTCAAGCCGTACGAGGCGATGGCCATGGAGCGTGTCGTGGTCATGAGCCGCCTCGAAGCGCTCATGGGCATGATCACGGAAGGGGTGACCGGCGTCTCGTTCACGCCCGGCGATGCCCGCGACCTTGCCGACGTCCTGGAGCCGCTGCTCGTGGACCCGGAGCGGCGCGCTGCCATCGGTGCCGCCGCGGGGGCATGGGTCCGCGAGCACCGAAGCTGGCGGCGGAATGCGGAGCGATACCTCGAGCTGTACCAGCGACTGGGAGCCGCGTGACCGGCCAGGACGCGGTGGGCGAGCCCGCGGTCGTCCATGTCGTGGGTGCCCGACCCAACTTCATCAAGGCGGCGCCGGTCATCCAGGGGCTTGCCGCGCTCGGGGTTCGGCAGCGCCTCGTCCATACCGGCCAGCACTATGACCCGCTGCTGTCCGACGTCTTCTTCCGGGACCTTGCCTTGCCGACACCGGACGTCAGCCTGGGCGTCGGCTCGGGTAGCCAGGGTCATCAGACCGGGGCGCTGCTGGCCGCCCTGGAGGACGAGTTCGTGGCGCATCGGCCGGCCCTGGTGGTCGTCTACGGCGACGTGAACTCGACGCTCGCGGCGGCCCTCGTCTGCGCCAAGCTGCAGGTACCCGTCGCGCATGTGGAGGCTGGTCTCCGGAGCTTCGATGCCACCATGCCCGAGGAGATCAACCGGCGCGTCACCGACGTGCTCTCGGACATCCTGTTCGTGACCAGCCCCGAGGGGCTCGATAACCTCGCCCACGAGGGGGTCGACGCGTCCCGGATGCACCTCGTCGGCAATCCCATGATCGACACCCTGCTGGCCCATCTCGACCGCTTCGACCCCGTCCCGGTGCGGGCACGACTGGGGATCCCCGAGCGTTACGCGGTCGCGACGCTCCATCGACCCGCGAACGTCGACACACCTGCGGCGGCGGCCCGACTGGTCAGGGCGCTTCGGGAGCTCGCCGCTCGGCTGCCCGTGGTGCTGCCGCTCCATCCGCGGGGCCGCGCCACGCTCGCGGCCGCTGGATTGCTGGACGTGCCCGGCATCACGGTGGTCGATCCGCTCGGCTACCTGGAGTTCCTCTCCCTGGTCCGGGGCGCGGCGGTCGTCGTCACGGACAGCGGTGGCATCCAGGAGGAGACGACCGTGCTGCGCATCCCATGCCTGACGCTCCGCCCGAACACGGAGCGGCCCGTGACCATCACCCACGGCAGCAATCGACTGGTGGAGCCGGAGGCGCTGGGGCCGATGGTCGACGCGGCGCTCCGGGGGGAGCTCGCCGGACCGGTCGAGGGTCCGCCGCTGTGGGATGGCCACGCCGGCGAACGCATCGCCGCCATCCTGGTCCGGCGCCTGGGCTGAGGGCGGGGTCGCTCCGCGTCTTCAAGGACGCGCCGCACGCTCGCCGCGGGACCCGGGGCCCCGATGCTCACCCTGCGGGCTCACCAGGCGGGAACCGGAGGTGCTGAGCGGCGCCGACCTCGCCCCGGTCGTGCCACCGGCATCAGTCAGGCCCCGCGAGCGTCACCTCGATACAGCTTCGCAGTCTGGGCCGCGATGAGCCCCCAGTCGAGGGTCGCCGCATGCGCGGCGGCCCCCTCCCCGAGCGTTGTGAGGTCCATCGTCATGGCCGCCCGAAGGGCATCTTCCAGACCGGCGGGATCCGCCGGGTCATACAGCAGGGTGCCCTCGGAGCCAAGGGACTCCGGCAGGCAACCGATGGCCGGGGCGATGACCGGCTGGCCGAAGGTCATGGCGAGGATCGCTCGATCCCGAGGTCAGGACGTCACGATATGGCAGCACTGCGGCGTCCGCCGCCCGCAGGTAGACCTGCATCCGGTCGTCCGGGATGAGGTCGAGCGCCAGCGTGACGCGGGGATCACCGCTCGCGGCCTGCACGAGCGCCAAGCGTGTCGCGTTGCGGTCGGGCTTGCCCGCGATGACCAGCCGGGCGTCCGGGGCATCGATCCCCCGGAAGATGCGGAGCAGCTCCTCCACGCCCTTGTATGCCCGGACCTGGCCGATGAACAGGAACACCCGCTGGGTCATGTCCAGGCCCAAGGCCGCGCGGGCCTCGACGCGGTCGAGCGTGTCCGGGTACCAGCCCGCATAGCTGCCGTGGGGCACGACCACGAACCGGGCCCGGGCCGCCTGCGGGAGCCGGTAGGCGTCCATGGCGCTCTCGATCGACGCCGCGCAATGGCAGATGACGACATCGCATCGCCCGACGAGCCGCCTATGGGCACGCATCTCGCGCTCGGAACGGGATCCTTCGTGGCCGCCGACATTGTGGAAGGTCCAGACCACCCGCACTCCCAGCCGTTGCAGCAGACGCAGCTCGGTCACCATCCGGTGCTCGGCGAGCGTCTCACTGCCGAGCACCGGCGCGAGATACCGGTGGGTCCAATGGAGATGGATGACCTTCGGCCGTCCGGCCGAGAGCCATGCGCCCAGGATGGGCGCGACCGACCTGCGACCGGGCCCGCTGCCGAGGATGACCTCGACGTCCTGCGCTGCGAGTGCCCGGGCCAATAGCGTCTGATACGGGTTGGATTGCGCCGGGATCATCAGCACGCGCAGCATCAGGGTTCGAGGCCGCGCTTCCCCTTCTTGGCCGGCTCCTCCATCCGCTTGAGCTGGCCGGCATCGATCGCGATCTCGCCTCGGCGCATCCGCTCGATCTGGTCGCGCCGCGCGGCACGCCGCTCGAGCGAATGCTCGCGATGGACCCGCACGACCTCTTCCGGTTCGCCATCGAGGGTCACGCGGCCATCCTCGATGAGGATGGCGCGGGTACAGAACTCGGTCACCCAGATCATGTCATGGGTGACCATGACCACGGCCTTGGCGGCGCTCAGGATGGAGATGATGCGTTGTCGACTCTTCTCCCGGAAGACCTCGTCACCGGTCGAGAGGACCTCGTCGAGCAGCAGGATGTCCGGGTCGACGGCGGTCGCGATGGCGAACCCCAGCCGGGCGCGCATGCCCGAGCTGTAGGTCTTGAGGGGCGCCTCGATGAACGCGCCGATGTCCGCGAACTCGACGACCTCCGGCGTGATGACCTGCATCGTCTCGTGGGGGATGCCCATGAGCGCTCCGGCGAGGGCGATGTTGTCGTAGCCCGAGAGCTCCTGGTCGAAGCCGGCGGCCAGGCTGAGCAGCGTCGAGATGTGGCCATCCACCTCCACCACGCCCTCGGACGGGGTGATGATCCCCGCCAGCACCAGCAGCAGCGTGCTCTTGCCCGCGCCGTTGGGCCCGATGACGCCCACCGACTCGCCGCGCTTGACCGTGAAGCTCGTGTTCCGCAGCGCCCAGAAATGGCGCTCACCCTTGGTGCGGTGGAACATGTTCTGGAACGTGGTCCGGACCTTGGTCTTCCTCGTGAACCGGAGGTTGTACTTGACCCCCAGGTCGTGCACCGCGAGCGCGACCCGGGCGTTCTCCAGGCTCTCCTCGATCTCCGCCCGCTGCGGCAGCGCGATCGCGTCGTTCTCCGGCTTCTTGGCGAGGGTGTTGGGGGTCAGCACGACCTGAGCCATCTACAGCACCTTGGCGAAGGCGGGTTCCAGTCGCTTGAACACGATGACACCCAGGACGACCATGACGATCGAGAAGATCAGGACGAAGAACAGCGACGTGACGTCCATGTCGGCCAACAGGGATGCGTGGCGCCAGTGGACCGCATCCGGCTTGGTCACGCCGTAGATGGCCGTCCGGTACGACTCCATGAGGACCGCGACCGGGTTGAAGCGCAGGATGACGAACCCGCCATCGCCCAGCGCCTTGTGCAGCTCGCTGCCACGGCCGCTCTCGGCGCCGAACGTCCAGAGGATGGGCGCAACGTAGAACAGCAGGCGCATGAGGTGGCCGATGATGATGCCGATGTCCCGGTAGAAGACCGTGAACGCCGAGAGCATCAGCGACAGGCCGACCATGAGCACGAACTGGATGACGGCGATGATGGGCACCCAGAGGAGCATCAATGAGAGGTGGTCGCGGTACAGGATCGCGACGACCGAGATGAGCACGCCCATCCCGAAAGCGAGGTTGACCAGCCCCGACGTGACGGTCACCACCGGCAGCACGATCTTGGGGAACTGGATCTGCTTGATGAGCCCGGCCTGGACCACCACCGAGCCGACGGAGCTGCCGACGCCGTCCGTGAACCACTTGAAGGGGATCATCGCGGCGAGCAGGAAGACCGGGAAGTCCTCCTGCTTGCGGCCGAAGATGATGGTCATCACGAACACGTAGACCATCAGCGAGATGAGCGGGTCGAGGATCCACCACACGTTGCCCAGCACCGTGTCCGTGCCCTGCTTCTTGATCTCCGCGCGCACGAGGTAGGAGACGAGCCGCCGGCGCGACATGATCTCGCGGATGCCGGTCTGGAGGAGCTCGAGCGAGCCGGGACGTTGCGCGCTGCTGCGAAAGGTCGCAGGCGCGTCAGAGGTGATCTGCATTGGGCCCCGAACGGTACCATGGACCACCCTCAGGGGCCGCTGTCCGCGCCTGTCCGGGAGCCGCGGCCATGGGTCACTGCAGCGTGCGCTAGACTACGGCGCCGCCGACAGGATGTCGCCGACATGGGCACGGTCCGTTCGCGCCCACGGTCACGCTCCCGGCCCCGGACCCAGCATCACATCGACCTGAGCAGAGCATGACGTCCGACAAGAAGATCCGAAGCCGCGGGACCGCGCATCATCGTCCGCTCGATCCCGAGGAGCGGTTCCAGCGCCGCGTGACGCTGACCTTCCTCGCGCTCACCGTGGCCATCGTGGCCGTGATCGTGCTGGGCGTCGCCTATGGCTACTGGGACGAGCACTTCAAGCCCGTCGCATCCGTGGCCGGTGCGGGCATCTCGAAGGACCAGTGGGCCGATCGCGCACGCCTCGAGGCGTTCCGTCTCGATCGCCAGGATCGTCGGGTCACCCAGGACATCGCGTCGGGCAAGCTGACCGCTGCCCAGGGTGCGGCGCTGCGTACCCAGATCCAGACGGCCCAGGGGACCGTCTCGTCGGACTCCATCGAGCGCCTCATCGACCTGACCTTCAAGGGTCAGCTCGCGGCCAAGGCAGGCGTCAACGTCACCGACGCCGATGTCGACGCGGCGGTCGTGGCGGACGAGTCCGTCCCCGAGTCCCGCCAGATCGGGCTCATCTCCATCACGCCGGTCGCCGATGCGAGCGGGACCGTGACCCCTGCGGCGCGCCAGGCGGCGCTGACGGCCGCCAACGCGGCGGTGGCCGACCTGGCCGCCGGCAAGGACTTCGCGACCGTGGCCAAGGCGTACAGCACGGATCCGACCAAGACGAGCGGCGGCGACCATGGCTCCATCACCCGCGATGACTCCACGCTCGACCCCGCGCTCGTGGGGGCCATCTTCAGCGCGACACAGGGCGCGCTGACACCGCTCATCACGAGCTCGGATGGCGTCTACAGCATCGCCAAGGTCAATGGCATCACGCCCGCCGCCACGGACCCGAGCTATGAGAAGGACCTCCGGGCCGCGATGTCCTGGGATGCCTATCGCAGCAACATCCGGATGGAGACGATCGCCAGCGCGCTGAGCGGCTCCATCGTCGCGGGTGCGACCACGGGGGACCAGCCGCAGCTGCATCTCGCGGAGATCGTGCTCGCGGGCGACCCCACCGCCGCGGACACCGACACGGGCAAGGTCCGTGCCCGCCACATCCTCTATTCACCCGAGGACGATCCATCCGCTGCCCGGACCGGCAGCGCCGGCAGCAGCAGCACCACCAGCGGCACGGACAGCGGTATCCCGCCGGCCGATCCGTCCTGGACCGTGGCCCAGGCGGAGGCGGGCCTCGCCACCGGGGAGCTGCAGGCGATCACGGACGTGGACGCCCGCCGGACGGCATTCGAGCAGATGGCCAAGACGCACAGCGATGACACCGGCAGCGGCGCCGACGGCGGCGACCTCGGCTACTTCGCGCGCAGCGCCATGGTCCCCGAGTTCGCGGATCCCCTGTTCGACCATCTCGACACCCTCAAGCCGGGCGACATCGTGGGACCCATCAAGAGCGACTTCGGGTGGCACGTGATCATGTTCGAGGGGTACGAGCCGCCGCTCGCCGACCGGCTGGGCACGCTCAAGACGGAGCTGGCCAAGCCGGATGCGGACTTCGCTGCCATCGCCAAGGCGTCATCGGACGGTGCCGAGGGTCCGCTCGGCGGTGACCTTGGCTGGCGTGCCCAGTCCCAGCTGCCGGCGGATGCCTCGGCCGCCCTCCTGGCCCTCGCCCCGGGAGCCGTGAGCGACCCCATCGCGCTCGACGACGGCTACCACGTCTACAAACTCCTCGAGAAGGCCGACCGGCCGCTCGACCCGGCGCAGGTGGCGGAGATCTCGGCGACCGCGTTCGATGACTGGTACAACCCCCAGAAGGATGACGCGGAGACCTCGGGGGTCATCACGCGCGACGACTCGATCACGAGCAGCACCAGCGGCGGATGACCGGGGATGGCCTGGTCATGACCGGGGCGGCAGGCGTCTGCGTCTGGTTCACTGGTCTGTCCGGCTCGGGCAAGTCCACGACGGCGGATGCCGTCATCGGACTCCTGCGCGCCCGAGGTCGCGAGGTGACGGTGCTCGATGGTGACGTCGTCCGGACGCACCTGTCCAAGGGCCTCGGGTTCACGCGCGAGGACCGGGACACGAACGTCCGGCGTATCGGCTATGTCGCCTCGGAGGTGGTGCGCCACGGCGGCATCGCGGTCGCGGCCGTCGTCAGCCCGTATCGGTCGACCCGCGACGAGGTGCGCGCCATGATGCCCGAGGGCCGCTTCCTGGAGGTCTATGTGGACACCCCCATCGAGGTCTGCGAGGACCGCGATGTCAAGGGCTGGTACGCCAGGGCGCGATCGGGCGAGGTGACCGCGTTCACGGGCGTCGACGACCCCTACGAGCCGCCGCTGCACCCCGAGCTGACCCTGCACACGGTCGACACCAGCGTCGAGGCGAACGCCGAGCTGGTGGTCCGGGTGCTGGAGGCCAGGGGCGACCTGGTCCCCGCATGACCCTCGACCAGATCGTCGCGGAGCTGCGGGACAGCCACGGCCTGACGCCCGCCGACGGCATCTCGATGGTCTCGCCCCGCGCGCTCCTCCGCCGCCCGATCGACCCGACGATGGCGCTCGTCATCGTGGCCGACGAGCCCGACCAGGCAGGGTCCGTCGCCGGGGCCGCGGTCGTGCCCCCTTCGCCCGCGGACCCCGAAGCGCCGCCATACCTGCCGGAGCTGCTGCCAGGCAGGGATGGCCATGGTGAAGACGCCGCCGACCTGCTGCGACGGCTGTATCCCGCCCATCACCCCGTCATCGGGCTCGACGGGGCGGCCGACACGACCGTGAGCGCCGTGACCAGCGCCTCGCTCGGATCAGGCGCGCACCTGGTGCCGCCGTTGGCGGACCTCGAGAACGTGGCCAGCCCGTGGGGCATCACCTGGCTCGTCGCTCGGCTGCGGGCGCCCGGTGGCTGTCCCTGGGACCGCGAGCAGGATCACCGGTCGCTCCGCCCGTTCCTGCTGGAGGAGGCGTACGAGGTCTACGACGCGCTGGATGCACCGCCCGGCCCGAAGCTCGCCGAGGAGCTCGGCGACCTGCTGCTCCAGGTGGTGCTCCACGCGGAACACGCGGCCGAGGCGGGCATCTTCGACATGTCGGATGTCCAGCGTTCGATCATGACCAAGATCGTCCGTCGGCACCCCCACGTGTTCGGGGACGGTGGCGCTCGCACCGCGAACGAGGTCACGCGTGCCTGGGAGGTCATCAAGGCCGACGAGCGGGCGGCGGCGGTCGATGCTGGCGCTCCAGCCGCGCCGACGGACCCGGAGATGCCTGCGGCCTTCGCCGGCCTCTCCCGCTCCCTGCCGGCCCTTGCCTATGCGAACGAGATGCAGGAGCGCGCCGCGAGCCTGGGCTACGACTGGCCCGACCTGGAAGGCGTCATCGACAAGGTCGCCGAGGAGGCCACCGAGCTGCTGCAGGCCAACGACGAGGACGAGCGCGCCGAGGAGTATGGCGACCTCATGTTCGTGCTCGTGAACCTGGCCCGCAAGCTGGGCATCGACCCGGAGGCGTCACTGCGCGCGGCGAGTCGGAAGTTCGCCCGTCGGTTCGCGGGGGTGGAGCGGTTGGCCTCGGAGCGACACCTGGAGCTCAAGGCGCTGGGGCTCGATGCCCTCGATGAGCTGTGGCAGGACGTCAAGGTCCAGGAGGCGGAGACCCGCAGCGAGCGGGCCACGGCCGGAGAGACAGGCGCATGAGGGAGCTGGCATGAGGGTCGTTTCGTGAGCATCGGTGGTGGCGTTCGGTTCCGGGAGGACGGCCGGACGCCGACCGAGATGCGTCCGGTGTCGGTCGAGCTGGACGTCCAGAAATGGACATCGGCGTCGGCGATCATCCGCGTCGGGGGCACCCACGTCCTGTGCGCCGCGACCATCGAGGACCGGATCCCGCCGCACCTCCGGGGCAAGGGCACCGGCTGGGTCACCGCGGAGTACTCGATGCTCCCCGGGGCGACCTCGGAACGGAGCCAGCGGGAGAGCTCCAAGGGCAAGATCGGTGGCCGCACCCACGAGATCCAGCGGCTCATCGGGCGCTCGTTGCGGGGCGTGGTGAACACCGCCGTCCTTGGCGAGCGGACGGTGACCATCGACTGCGATGTCATCCAGGCGGACGGAGGCACCCGCTGCGCCTCCATCACTGGGGGCTGGATCGCCCTCTCGCTCGCCCTTCGGCGCATCGGACTGGAGCGTGCTGTCGTGAGCCAGCTGGCCGCGGTCAGCGTGGGCATCCTCGAGGGGGGTCCCATCCTTGACCTCGACTACCCCGAGGACTCGCACGCGGAGGTGGACTTCAACGTCGTCGCCACGAGCGCAGGCACCTACGTGGAAGTCCAGGGGACGGCCGAAGGCAAACCATTTTCGCGTGGCCAGATGGACGAGCTGCTGGCGCTCGCCGACTCGGGCATCGCACAGCTGTTCAGCGTCCAGCGCGAGGCGCTGGCGGGCGCCCCTGCCGCCGCGGCCCAACGCCGGTGACCGTCCGGCTGCTGCTGGCGACCCGCTCGGAGCACAAGCTCCGGGAGCTGCAGACGCTGCTCCATCTGCCGTGGCTGGAGCTGGCCACCCTCGACGAGGCGGGCATCGAGGGCGACGCGATCGAGGACGCCGCCACGTTCCGGGGCAACGCCATCATCAAGGCGCGCTTCTACTGCGGCCTCTCGGGCATGCCCACCCTGGCGGACGACTCGGGGATCGAGGTGGACGCGCTCGGGGGCGGGCCGGGCGTCTATACCAAGCGCTACGCGGGTCCCGACGCGACGGACGAGCAGAACAACGCGAAGCTCCTCGCGGAGCTGGGAGACCTGCCGATGGAGCGCCGACGGGCCCGCTACCGGTGCGTCCTGGCGTTCCTCGACCCGCGATCCCAGCTCGTCGGAGGGCGGCCATGGGTCATGACCCGCTCCGGCACCCTGGAGGGACGCATCGCCTTCGCGCCCCAAGGGGATGGCGGCTTCGGCTACGACCCGATCTTCGAACCGTTGAGCGAGCTCGGCAGCGGACGGACGGTCGGTGACTACACCGCCGAAGAGAAGAACCGGGTCTCGCATCGTGCACGCGCCGCACGTGCCATGGCCCGCTACCTCAAGAAGCGCTATCCCAACCAGAGCGCCGGCTCCGCATCCTCCCCGGGCCCCCTGGTTCGAGCGGCCTACCCGCCGAGGTAGCGGTCGACCATCCGGTTGCCGAACCGGTTCGTCGGGTCGAGCGACCGTCGCAGCGCCTGGAAGTCCCCGAGGCGTCGGTAGCGGGCCTGGACGAACTCCGGTGCCATCGTGAACACCTTGCCCCAGTGGGGTCGCGGCTCGAACGGTGCCAGCTCCGTCTCGAGCGCGGCGACGACCGGCAGGATGGCAGCCATGTCGTCCACCCAGGTGAAGTGGAGGCAGAGGCAGTCGTCGCCGTACGCCGGGCTGAGCCAGAGGTCGTCGGCTGCCACGCTCCGGACCTCGGACACCTGGAGCACCGGCGCGACGAGTCCCCGGATCCCGTGCACGGCCTGGAGTGCCTGGACCGCGAAGCGGCGCGGCACGAGGAACTCCGTCTGGAGCTCCGAGCCGCTGCTCGGTGTCTGGTCGAGGCGGAAGTGGGGGAGTCGCTCATGCCACGGCCCGGGTACCCCCATCTGCGGCGTGCAGGCGTCGGGCGACATCCGTCCGATGGGGTGCCACTCCCGGGACGCACGACGGGCATCCATCCAGGCAGGGCCCAGGTCCGGTGCCCGATCGTCGACGCAGCGCTTCACCCAGACCTGGTCGATGACCTCAGCGCGCCACGACGTGAACAGGCTGACGCTGTGGCCGGCGGACAGGATCGCGTCGAGATCCGTGCTGACGCGGCCGAACGGCAGGTCCTCGTACACCGTCTGGGTCATGTCGTAGGTCGGCTCGACCCGGAGCTTCAGGGATGTGACCACGCCCAGGCAGCCAAGCGCGACCACCGCACCCGGGAAGCGGTCTGGGTCCGCCGCCCGCGACAGCGCCAGCGGATCGCCGTCCGCGGTGACCATCTCCAGCGCGATCACGGCCGTGGCCAGGTTGCCGTTGCGCACGCCCGATCCATGGGTCCCGGTCGCCACGGAACCGGCCACGGAGATGTGGGGCAGCGATGCGAGGTTGTGGAGCGCCAGCCCCACGGACTGCAGCCGGGTGGCGAGCTCGCCGTAGCGCATCCCGGCGCTGACGGTCACGCTCGTGCGGTCAGCGCTCATCTCCAGCGTCCGTGGGAGGTCGGCCACGGACACCAGGACACCCGTAGTGTCGGCGATGGGGCTGAACGAGTGGCCCGTGCCCAGGGGGCGCACCTGCTCGGCACCCTTCAGCACATCCCGCAGCTCCGTGATGCTCCGGGGTCGGGCGATCCGCTCGGCGCCGAACCGCACGTTGCCTGCCCAGTTGGTGAGCGGCGTGACGGTCATCGGCCGAGCTACGCAGCGCGGATCGCGGCGACCATCGCCTCGCCCAGCTCATGGGTGGAGGCCGTGCCACCCAGGTCGGGCGTCCGTGGCCCGGCCAGCGCGACATGCTCCACGGCTCGCATGAGCAGCGCGGCAGCCTCCGTCTGGCCCAGGTGGTCGAGGAGCATCGAGCCTGCCCAGACGGTCGCCATGGGATTGGCGATGCCCCGTCCGGCGATATCGGGTGCCGAGCCGTGGATAGGCTCGAACAGGCTCGGATGGGTGTTCGTGGGGTCGATGTTGGCCGACGGCGCCAATCCCAGGGAACCCATGAGCGCCGCACCCAGATCGGTCAGGATGTCCCCGAACAGGTTGCTCGCCACGATCGTGTCCACGCGGTCGGGATGGAGGATCGATGAGCGCCGCGAGCGCATCGACGTGCATCCCCTGGACCCGCACCCCCGGGTAGTCCGGCGCCACGGCCGCCACGACCTCATCCCAGAAGACCATCGAATGGTTGAGGGCGTTCGACTTGGTGGCGGAGATGAGGGTCCGGTCACGCTGCATCGCCAGGTCGAACGCATAGCGAACGATGCGCTCCGTCCCCTTGCGCGTGAAGACCGCGGTCTGCATCACGACCTCGTCCTGGGTCCCGGCGCGAAGGCGCCCGCCGATGCCGCAGTACTCGCCCTCGGTGTTCTCGCGGACGACGACCATGTCCACCTGCTCGGGGGCGCGATCGCGCAGCGGCCCTGGGATGCCCGGCAGGAGTCGCATCGGCCGCAGGTTCACCGACAGGTCGAACGCCTGACGGAGCGGCAGCAGCATGTTCCAGAGCGAGACGTGGTCCGGCACCCCCGGGAAGCCGATGGCGCCCAGGAAGATGGCGTCGCTGTCCCGGAGCCGGTCGAGGGCATCGTCGTCCATCATCCGGCCGTGCTTCGCGTAGTACTCGCAGGACCAAGGGTGATCGATCGTTTCGATCACGAACGACCCAGTGACCTCGGCAGCGGCCCGGATGGCGGCGAGCCCTTCCGGGATCACCTCGCGGCCGATCCCATCGCCTTTGATGACCGCCAATCGATACCTGTCCATCCGGCCTCGTGACCCCGTACATGCCCGGGCTCACGGCTGGCGCCGCGTCGCTCGGGAGCGTTCCTGTCGACGAGCCCATGGTAGGCGGCGAGCCACCCGTGCGACGAGCCACCCCGGTGGCCATGTACGATGGGTGTCTGGTCCCACCCGATCCGGAGGCTCCGATGGGTCGCGCGTGCTCCCGGCGGTCGCCATGTCCGACGGGCGGGCCGGTTGGGGAACATCCGTGAGTCTTGACCCGAACGAGCGACTGGCCGAGTTGCGACGTGAGGTGGCTGCCGAGGCCAGGACCGCCACGAGCCGCGCGGATCTGCCTCCGGCACCCACCGCACCGCTCGCACCGACCGCATCGACCGCACCCGCTGGGGCCACGGCGCCGTCCAGTGCCCCGTCGATGGCCAGCCGCCCGCCCGACGCTCGGCCGCCGGTCCCCGAGCTCGCCGTGCCGCCGGAGCACCCGACCGATGGTCCTGGCTGGGACCTCCAGGAGCTGCTCGCGGATACCAGCCTGTCGACCTGGGTCGGCGTCGGGCTCCTCGCCATCGGCGGCTACCTGGTGCTGTCGTGGTTCGTGCCTGGGATCGACCTCATCGGCTCCCTCATCCTCCTGGCCGCCGGGGTGGTGCTTCTCGCCCAGCACCTCCAGCGTGGCGCCGGGGCCTGGGCCCTCTATGCCGGCGCGGTGCTGACGGGGATGGGCGCGGCGCGCGCGTTGGGGGACATCCTGCCCGGGTCGCCGCGGGGCATGACCGCGATGGGCATCGGTCTTGCCTTCCTCGCCATCGCCTATCTCCGGCACAGCCAGGCGGGCGGCTACGGTTGGCAGGGGATCGTGGGCGTTGCTGCGCTCGCCATGGGCGGCATCCAGTTCCTGCTGGGTCTGCTGCCGGGTTCGCCGAGCGTCATCGATCTGCTCCTGCCAGCCCTGCTGCTCATCGGCGGCGGCGTGCTCATCATGCGGACCCGTGATCGCCCTGCGCGTCACGACTGACGCGACGCTCGGGGCGGGTGACCCCGTCGACTGGCTGACTCGCTGTCTGTCATGCTCGCCCGACGATCCACCCGCGGCCACGGCTCGGCCGGCCGCCGTTCCAGCAGCCGAGGATAGCCATGGACCCCGACGTCGATAGCCCCGCCAGGGATGGCGACACGCTGGCTCGAGCCACATCGGACGAGCTCATGGCCGCGCTGGAGCGAACGGCGCGACTCGAGACCCGCAAGCGCCTGGTGCGAACGGACTCAGCCGAGTTCGTGGCGCTCGCCGAGGCCGTCCAGGCCGAGGCCGTCATGATCGAACGCTGGACGAGCATGCAGCTGTCCATCGCACGCGACACGGCCCGCGAGGTCGCCGCTGGCCTGATGAGCGGCGACCCGGTCGAGCGCCTGCCCGTCCGGCCACTGTCACGAGTGCTCGCCGAGTGGCGAGAGGCCCAGTTCCGTCTCGATACCGCGGGCGCGGGCACGACCGAGGCGGAGCAGGCGAGCGCGGACATCGCCGCGTTGCGTGACGAATATCGCCGCTCGTTCGCCAGGCTCCAGCAGGGTTGATGCGACCGCGGACGGCTCAGGACGCGCGCCTGGCCACGTCATCCTGCGCGTCGATCTCGATGCCCTGCTTTCGTGCCGCGGTCAGGATCCGCTTGCGGGCGCGCTCCCTCGCTGCCGCGCTCTCGAAGTCGGTCTGATCGAAGCGCGCGATCGCGTTCCGGATGTGGCGCTCGTCGTTGATGGGCAGGTGGCGCTCTCCGGAGCGGTCGATATACGCGAACTGGCTGTCGCGCAGCTTGTCGCGATCCTGGGTGCTGAGCTCGGCCATGTCTGACCCCCTGTCATCTGCCTGACGGTCGTCGGGCTGGTCACAGGTTGCGGGCTGGCACGCATCAGGTGCGACCTCAGCCCGCTCGCCGGCCTTGCGTGCGGATGGCAACGATCCATGCGCAGCGAAGCTGCAATGTCAGGGCCGGTCCGAGATACACGCTCGTACCGCGCCCGCCCGGACACTCCCTGCAGCGGCGATCGCCGCTCACTGGAGGTACATGGACATGATCGTCGACATCATCGCCTGGATCGTGCTGGGCGCCATCGCGGGCCTCATCGCCGGCTTCCTCATCAAGGGCGACGAGAGCCTCGGCATCATCGGTCACATCGTGCTGGGCATCGTGGGTGCCCTCGTCGGTGGCTTCATCGCGAACGTCCTGGGCTTCGCGAACGGGCGCCAGGACGGCGACATCGTCAACATCCAGTCCATCATCGTGGCCGTCGTGGGCGCCGTGGTCGTGCTGCTGGTGGTCGGCCTGGTGCGCGGCAGCTCGCGCTCCGGCACAGCCATCTGACACACGGGACGGCGCGCCCCCCGCGGAGCGCGCCGTTTCGTTGGCACCCATCAGGGGCAGCGACGACCCGACTGGGCCGTCGCTTCGTTCGTCAGCCGACCTGCGGCGCCAGCGTGTCGATGGTCTCGTCGTCGGGCGCCACGATCGCTGGCTCCTCGCCACCCGTGACCGCACCGTCGACGTCCAGGAGGTAGCCGATACCCTGGAACGTCCGGATGCGGCCCGGCTCGCCGGCAGGTGCTCCGAGCTTGCGCCGGACCCGGCTGATCCATACCCGCAGGTACTGCAGGTCGTCGCGATACTCGGGCCCCCAGACCTTCGTCAGCAGCTCCGTGTGGAGCACGACCTTGCCGGCGTTGGTGGCCAGGTGCTGGAGCAGCAGCCACTCGGTCCGGCTCAGCTGCACGAGCTGGCCGTCACGGGTCATCATCCGCCGCTCGAGGTCGATCTCCACGTCATCGAAGGCGACGACCCCTGATCCCGGCGCGGCCCCAGACGTCCGCCGGATGACCGCGCGGACCCGGGCCGCGAGCTCGTCGGGATGGAACGGCTTGGCGACATAGTCATCCGCGCCGAGGTCCAGGCCCTTGGCCTTGTCAGCGGTCGAGCCCTTGGCGGTGAGCAGGATGACGGGCACGGGCCGCCACTCGCGGAGCTGGCGCATGACCTCGATGCCGTCGAGGTCCGGCATCACGATGTCCAGGAGCACGACATCCGGTCGGTACATCTCGGCCTTGCGCACCGCGTCCTCGCCACCGCTCGCGGTGATCACGCGGAACCCTTCCTCGCCCAGCGTGATGGAGACGAGCTTCGTGATCCTCGGCTCATCATCAGCGACGAGGATGAGTGGTTGCGTCGACAACGGGAGTCCTCCCAGCGGAGCGAGCCCGGTGCACGGAAGACAAGGGGACGGCGTGCGGCTCGAAGCGATCGTAGGTCGCGTGTCATTGCGCGTCGGCCCCCGGGCGCTACAGGCACATTACAGTGCCATCGCAACCCGCCGGTCGCGCGGGTGCGTGGGCGTTCGACCTGTGAGCCCGACGAAACACCCTGACCGTACAGCACGATCACGCCTGTCGCGGCACCGACCGTATCGTGGCCTCCCAGCCGCCGCACAGGAGCACGAGATGCCCGAACGGAGCCAACCGCACCCTGGGCCCGATGGGGTCAGCAGTCCCGGGAGTGCATCGTCAACGACGGCCGGGCCGCCCGTGGATGACCACACCCACGATGTCCTGCTGGCCCTCACCTCCAAGCTGGAGGCCATCGAAGCCTATGGCGTCTACCGTGACGCGGACGATAGTGGCCTCTTCAACCAGCTCCTGGCGGACGAGCAACGTCACGCCCAGCTGCTGCTGGCCGAGCTGCGGTCGCTGCTGATGGGCTCGGCCGGTGAGCCGCACCGCTGACCTGGCCGACTCCGCCCGACGTGGCTGCTCCGCTGTCAGTCGACCTCGACGTGCGGGAGCACCATCCGCACCTCGTGTCCATCCCCATGGGGGAGGAGCGCGACCCGGCCACCCATGGCGACGACCAAGGCCTCCGCGGAAGCGAGCCAGAGCCGGCCTCCGGGCTCGGAGGCCTCACCCGGATGACGCATCAGGCTCTGCCCGGTCATGCCCGTGCTCCCGACCGCCGGTCGGTCGAAGACCGAGATGACGACCCATCCCGCGACCTCGTGCACCACGACCTCCACGGTCGCCCGCCGAGTGGAGACGCCGATCGCATGCCGCAGCACATTGCCGAGGGCATGGCGGAGCGCACCCGGATCGGCGGCGACGGCGGCGAGGTCGGCATGGGCGAGGACCTTGACCCGGGCGCGTGGATGGTCGCTGAGCACGGCCAGCGTGACCTCGGCGAGGACCCGTTGCACGAGCACCGGCTCGGTGCGCACGCCGTCGGCGGTCGCTTCCACCATCGCCAGCAGGTCGTCCAGGAAGCGCACCAGCCTGGCGGCATCGGCGGTCACTGCGTCCACCAGCTCCTCCCGGATGATGCCCGTGGTGGTCGGCCGGGCGAGGAGACGGGCGGCCCCATAGAGGGTCGTCAGGGGGGTCCGCATCTCGTGTGCCAGCACCTCCAGGAACGCGCGTGGCTGGACCGTGATGGCCGGACCGCGTGTCGCTCGCTGGCGCAGGCCGCGTGCACGGCGGAGGGTCCCGGGCGGTCGATACCCGTGGCGCGTCCCGGGTCGCCGCCCGCCGGCGCGCGGACCCGGTGGTCCTGCCTGGTCCGGTGGGTCGACCCGCGGTCCGCTCGGTTCCATGCCCGCAGCGTGCGCCGCGTACGGTTGCGCTCGTGGTGGCGTGGCCGGTCGACAGTGTGGCGCCAGCGTTGCAGAACCAGCGACGCCCCTCGGTCGCCGGACTGCCGGCGCTGGCGACCACTTGTGATGTCGACCATGCGGATCGCGATGCTCCTGCAATACCTCTCGAGGGTCCGTCCGGATAGGCTGCCGGAAGCCTGCCGCCCAGGGTGAGCTCGCGGAGGTGGTCCGCCTGGACAGTCTCGATATCGCACTCGATGTCCTCTTCTTCGCCATGTTCGGCGTCGCGCTCATCCGGTTCCTGCGGCGGCCAGATCCGCTCCATCGGGACGTCCTTGCGGTGTTCGCCTCGTTCGGGGGCCTGTTCCTCATCGCACTCGTCCTGCGTCTCTGGCCCGACGCGCCCCGGGCGCTCACGGTCGTCTGGATCCTGCTGCTGTTCCTGCAGCCGCCGCTGACCTTGCGCGTCGCGGGGCACTTCCGGCGGCCGCCGCGATGGCTCCTGCCGCTCACGTTCGGGTGGATGGCGCTGTCGCTCGTGTTCGTGCTCACCAGCAACGCCAGCCGCGGCGTCGGCCTGCCGATCGCGATCGGCTACCTCGTGGTCATCGACCTGGTCGGCGCCCGCGAGTTCGGCCTCGCGGCATCCGTCCGAGTGGGCACCGCGCGGGTGCGCCTTGCGTCGTCGGCGGTCGCGACCGCGCTGTTCGCGCTGGCGCTGCTCCTGGTCGGCATCGCCGCCGGAGGCCGAGCGCTGGGCATCGCGCTCGACGGTGCCGACCAGCTGGCCCGCGTGATGGGGGTGCTCGCGGTGCTGGGGTACCTCGCCGCCTTCCTGCCCCCCGAGCGGCTCCTCCTGGGGGTGCAACGCGCCATCGCGTTCGGTTGGCTGGATTCCATCAGTCGGGGGAACGGCGGATCGATGCACGATACCTGGGCGGCGCTCGCGGAGGCGGCGCGGTCCATCAGTGGCGCCCGAAGCGTGCTCGTGCTGGCAGGCGACCAGATCGTGGCCAGCGCCGGAGAGCACCTGATCGAGGTGCCGCCCGAGCTGCTCACCCCATCGGAGCAGGCCCTGCGATCAGGCAGTCGTTTGTCCCAGGCTCGCACCTGGTGGCGTCCGAGCGGCGGAACCACTGCGGCAGCATCCTGTCGGGTCATCCGGCTGCGCGACGGATCCGTCACCGGGCACCGGGTCGGGTTGCTGTTCGAGGGCACGCCCCTGTTCGTGGAAGACGACGTGGCCCTGATCACGCTCCTGGGTGACGAGGCCACCCGGACGAGCGTTCGCGACCAGGCCATCGGCGAGCGGGCGGCGCTGGAACGACAGCTGGCCCTGGAGCGCCATCGCGCGGACGACGAGGCGCGGCTGGGGTCGCTGCTGGATGCGCAGCCGACGGCACTCATCGCGGTCGGACGCACCCGACGCATCCTGTACGCGAACGAGCGGGCGGCCACCCTGTTCGGTACCGATCATGCCGCCATCCTGCACGCCTCGGTCGACGCGCTCCTCCCGGGTGTCCTGGAGCCGTCCGACCCGGGTGGCGGGGTCGCTGCGGACGCGCGAGGGACAGCCACGCCGATCGCCGAGCCGCGGGAGGCCCTCGCCGTGCTCCCCGACGGTCGCTCCATCGCGGTCGAGGTAGGTCTCAGCGAATGGTCGGGAGCGTCGGACGCGTTGACCCTCGTGACGGTCACGGACATCACCGGGCGGAAGGCGGCCGAGACGATGCGCGAGCGTTTCATCGACCTCCTCTCGCATGAGCTGCGGACGCCGGTCACTGCCATCTACGGTGGCGCGCAGCTGCTGGCGACCCGCCGCGGGAGGCTGGCCGAGGAGACCGAGCGCGAGGTCGTCATGGGCATGGCCGCCGAGGCGGACCGCCTCCAGCGGATGGTCGAGAACCTCATCGCGCTCGCCCGTGTGGAGCGGGGGGTGCCGATGGTCGCGGACGATCCGGTGCTGCTCCAGCGGCTGGTGCCGCGACTGGTGGCCCAGGAGCAGGAGCAGTGGCCTGGAGCGCGGTTCGAGCATCACCTGCCGCCCGGCCTGGCGACCGTCCGGGGCGACGACGACTATCTGGGCCAGGTGTTGCGCAACCTGCTGTCCAACGCGGTCAAGTACGGCGGCGAGGAGGGGCCCATCGAGGTCACGGCCATCGAGGATGCTCGGACCGTGACGCTGCTCGTCGCCGACCGCGGTCTCGGCTTCCCGCCGGAGGAGGCCGAATCACTGTTCGGGCTGTACTACCGATCCGAGAGCGCGCCGCGCCACATCCAGGGGGCGGGCATCGGGCTCTTCGTGTGTCGGCGCATCGTCGAGGCCATGGGCGGTCGCATCCGTGCCAGCGCCCGGCCCGGTGGCGGTTCCGTGTTCGAGGTCGAGCTGCTCATCTACGACTCGGACGATGCATCCCTGGAGCCGTTCCGTGGCGATGCCGTGGGCAGGTCGGGACCGGAGATGCCAGCACAGGCGACCGTCGCTGCCTGAGGTGCCTCGCGAGGACCATGTGCGTGTCAGACGGTCGCGTGCATGGGTTGCGTCTCGTCCCCCTCCTCGTACTGCGGCAGCTCGACCACGAACACCGTGCCGCCTCCCTCACGCGGCTCGGCCCACACGCGCCCGTCCATCGCCTCCGCCAGCCGGCGACACACGAACAGCCCGACGCCGGCGCCAGCCCGGCCGCCGCTGGTGAGCGGGCTGCGGTAGAACAGCTCGAAGATGCGTTCCTCGTCGCCGGGCGGGACGCCCTGGCCACGGTCGGCCACGCGGATGCAGACCGCGTCGACGTCCCGCTCCGCGATGATGTCGACGGGCTCGCCACCGCCGTACTTGCGGGCATTGGACAAGAGGTTGGACACCAGCTGCCGGAGATAGGACGGATCGGCAGCGATGAGCGGTATCGGTCGCCTGACCTCGAGCCGCACGGGTGGCTGGGCGCGCGCCACGGCCGGGCTCTCCAGCAGCTGCCGCAGGACGGGCTCGAGCGCGACCGGCTGGCGGCTCAGGTCAAGCTTGTCGACGTCACGGTTGAGGACGAGGAGGTCCTCCACCAGCGTATGCAGTCGCTCGGCCTCGCTCGCGATGTCGGTCAGCAGCTCCCGGGCGATCTCGGCGGGAGGAGGTGATGGGCGCGCGAGGAGCCGGGCATCGCCCAGGATCACGGTCAGCGGCGTGCGGAGCTCATGGGCCAGCATGCTCGTGAAGCTGTCACGGACCTTGAGCAGTCGCTCGTAGCGGTGGAGCGCCTCCTCGGCGCGCAGCCGCGCCTGCTCCTCGCGGACCGCCGATGCCTCCGCCGCGCTGCGTGCATCCTGGAGACGAGCGGTCATCGCTGCGACGGACACCATGATGATGACGAAGAGCCCGATCGAGAGGATGTCGGCCCAGGCCTCACCACCCACACCATGTGGCTCGATGAACAGGAGCAGCGAGCACGCGACCGAGAGCGCGATCGAGAGGATCGCGGGCCCGACGCCGGCCCACCATGCGGCCAGCATGACGGCGGGCAGGAAGAACAACAGGGGTGCGCTGCCACCCAGCCAGGGATCGAGCGCGAGCCGGATCCCCGCCGCGACGAGCGTGACGCCGACGGCGATCCCGTATCGACGCGCCACGCGGCTCATCCGCGCGTCACCCGTCAGCTGCGCACGGCGTCTGTCACTGCCTGCGCGGTGGTCGCCTCGGCGTCCGGGATGTCAACGTCCAGGACCCCTGGCGGGACCGGGCGCACGGCGGAGATGTGTCGCCCGATGCCAGCCCCATCGCGTGTCACATGGAATTCGATGGGCACGTCCGGTCGGCCGTCGAGGGGCCGCAGCCTGGTGGTGCTGTGGAGCTCGCCCGTGTCCTGGAGCAGCTGCAGGATCCAGGGCACCGACTCCTGGTACGTCGGCACCGTGAACGACCCCGAAGGGGATGCGAGCAGGTGCTCCAAGTCGACCCCAAGGAGCTGCAGGGCCGCGGGATTGCCGTCCAGGTATCGGCCGTCATCGTCGATCACGATCCTCGCGGTGTCCGGCTCCAGCCACCAGTGCGTGCCTTCGTTGAAGGGGCTGTAGCGGCCGTCCCGGTAGAGATACCAGGCGCTGCTGCCGAACGAGGCGAGCGGGTCGCGCCCCCGGACCACGGCCTGGGGGTAGCGCTGTCGCAGGGCCGTCTCGATGACCGCAGGTTCCGCGACGCTCGCGCTCATCAGCAGGCGACGGGCGATATCCGCGAAGACCGCGTCATCAGGCGGGAAGCACAGCAGGACGATGTCGCGGACGATCAGGGACGTATACGGCATGGAAGGGTCTGTCTCGCTCCTGCGGGATCACGATCCTGCCCGGGATGCTCGGGCGCCCGAGCCATCCATCCTAGCGCACGGTGGCGTGCGCCCGACCTTCGGCGGGGTCTGAGCTGGGACAGGCCATCCGCGCACCGGTTGCGAGCGTTCTGCAAGGGTGCACCGCCGACGGCGGGCGTGACGGGCATGGGCCCATCGCTAGCGTCGAGTGCGTCAGCCGGGCCGCCCCATCGCCGTGCCCGCCGCACTCTACTGGAGGTTCCCCATGACCAGCCACACCGACAGTTCGGGACGCACGGACGTCCGTCATGCCATCGACGGCCTGGGCAGCGTGTCGGAGGACATGCTCGCGCAGGTCCGGGTCGCCGCGACCGGCGCTGCCGAGACGCTCGCGGACCAGGCACCCGTGGTGATGGCCAAGTCCCAGGAGGCTCTCGACCAGGTCGGCGCGACGCTCCGTGGGAGCTCCTCGGACAGCCTGCTGCTGGGCACCGTCTTCTGCGCCGGCCTCTGGTCCGGGCTGGTGCTCGCCCGCGCGCCGCGGCTCGCTATCCTGTTGGCGCTCGTCCCGGCCGTCGTCCTTGCCGGCACGCTCGTGTCACGGACGATGCCGACGGACCGACGCGCACGTCGATGACCTCGGCCGCCCGGCAGGGGGAAGCCCCGCGGGTGCCGACAAGGGCGCAGCCCGGCGGGAGGCCCATCCCGGTGGCGACATCAGCACGGCGCCCGGCGTGACCGGGAGCCGTGCTGGGCGTGGTCATCAGACCGAGCGGCGCGCGTCGCCCTCGACCTGCTTGGCCTTGCCGCTGGCGACCGTCGACTGGTCTCCCGTCAGCTTCCCCACGCCCTCCTCGACCTTGCCCTGGACCTGCTCGACGCCACCCTTCACCTGACGCTGGGTCTTGGCGGCATCGGACTCCAGCTGGCCCTCCCGCTGCATCTGCTCGTTGCCGGTGACCTTGCCGACGCCTTCCTTGATGTTGCCCTTGGTCTCGTTGATGAGATCACCCATGATGGGGTCCTCCTTCATGCAGGGTCGCGGATGCGACCCGGACACCATCGCCTCCAGCGCGCGACAGGCGACGCGGCGCGGCGGGCGAACGGGTTGCAGCGGTGTGGCAATGGCCTCCGGGTCCTTGCCGAGCGCGCTCCCACTTGACGTGCCTGTCACGGTGCCGGGACCTGTCGCCTGATGCAGGCATCCGCAGCCCGGAGGTCCACATGCGCTGGTCTCGGTCGGCCGCACTTGTCGTGGGTCATCGATCTCGCGGAGACCGTGCCGTCACCTGGCTGACCCTCGGATCCGCGGCCCGCTTGAGCTTGTCAGGGCGGACAGGCTCACGTCGCACCGACGACCAGCGATCGTCGTCGCGGGGTGGCACGATCTGCTTCGGCTGCAGGGCGACGGGGGAGGGCATCGGGTGGGCGGGCCGTTCGTGCGTATCGAGCGCGTCGTGACCGGCTCGGTGTGGGCCGTGGACGCCGCACTCCGTGACCAGCTGCGGCCGCGATACCAGGCGTGCGATGAGCTGCTGGCCGTGTGGGCGGGCAGGCATGGCCCGGAGCTGGACGACGAACGCATCGTCGCGAGTGTCTGGGCCAGCGCGGCCGGCGAGTCCCGCGCGCCGGGCGTCGCAGCGCTCTTCGATGCGACCGATGACGGCCCGACCACGGTATCCGTTACGGTCCTGCCCATCGCGCTCTACGAGGTCTTCGCCCGACCTGGACCGGCCACGATCCTGCGGGTGTACCAGGGTCAGACCAAGCCGGGAGAGCTGGATGCCTACGTCCAGGAGGCGCATCGTGGGGTCCGCCTTGACGGCGCCAGCCCACAGGGTCCCGCGTCCGTGTGCATGAGCCGCGAGGGGCCTGATCGGTTCGTCACCGTGTCCACCTGGACCGACTGGGATGCCCTGGCGAGCTGCACCGGCGGCGACATCCATCGCCCGCTGGCGACCCGTGACGCGTCCCGACTGATCGCGGGTGGGCCCACCCACTACGAGCTGATGGTGTCCACGATACCGAGTGCCTGAGCGTCGGAGCCATCGAGGGCCTTGCATGTCGGCGCGGCTCGTGGTCTGCTGATGTGGCTGGCGCCGGTCGCGGCTCCCGACGGTCAGGACAGCGTTCCGGCCAGCGAGGAGGCATCCGATGATGCATACCAGGCGCGACCGGGCGGCAGCGGCCGTCGTATCCGCGGCCATGGCAGGTGGCGCGATCGCCATGACGCTCGCGAGCACCTCCCCCGGGCGGGCGGAGGCGGGATCCCCAGCGCCAGCCTCGGCATCGCCGTCCACCGTGGCTCCCAGCGTCTCGCCGGACCTGGCGCTGGTGGCCTCGCAGGGATTCTCCACGCCGGTCCCCCCGGACGCCGCCACGCCCTGGAAAGGCATCGACTGGCACCAGCTCGGCTCGGATGACCCGCTCGCCCTGGTGACCTCCGTGGTGCGCTGGCGCGGCGGCTTCGTGGCCCTTGGCACGGACGTCTCGACCGATGGGGCGTGGAGGACACCCATCTGGGTCTCGGCCGATGGTGCGTCGTGGCAGCCCCTCGGTGCTGACGTGTTCGGGCCGGCGACCATCGTGCTGGGCATCGGCGAGGTGCCGGGCGGCCTTGTGGCGCTGACCCTTGCCAGTGGCACGAACCAGTGCGGCGACGAACCCGTGACCCGCTCCTGCCTCGCGTTGTCGGCACCGCTGGAGTCATGGACATCGCCCGATGCCACGACCTGGACGGCCCATCCCGGACCCGCGGGCATCGCGCCGCCGGTGGAGGATTGCGCCGAATGCGGTGTCGACGTGCCCATCTTCCGGTCGGGGACCCCGGGCCTGATAGCCGTGGACACCTCGCGCGCGTCGACGGCGGCTGGCTCACGGATGGCCCTCTCACGCGATGGCATCAGCTGGGAGAGCGTTCCGGATAGCGCCTTCCCGACCAGGTTCGACCTCCACGATGTCGTGGCATCCGGTTCAGGCTTCCTGGCAGCAGGAGAGCGGGGTGTGACCGTTGGCGGGAATGACACGATCCGTGCCGTGGTCCTGTCGTCCGGGGACGGCCGCACGTGGGTGCGACGGAAGCTGCCGACCTCTGGCCTCCGTTCCTACGCCGGCGGGAGCGCCGGGCACATCGTTGCGGGTCAACACGGGCTCATCGTCGTCGGCTCCGAGGACGGTGTGCCCGGCCGCGAGCTCTGGTGGTCCAAGGTCGCCGGGAAGCCGTGGTCCCGGCTCACGGGCTACCCGCCGCTCGGGACCTGGAACGGCGAGGGTGAAGGCACGGGACTCATCCCCGACGGGACCCTGCTCGGGGACGGTGAGCGGCTCGTCGCCTACCAGGGCGGTGCCTCACCGACGGGGTGGACCTCGTCCGACGGCCGATCGTGGCAGGCGCTCAGTACCACCGGCGGCGGGCCGCGGAATGCCGGGGACTGGCCCCTCCAGACGCTGATCCTGACACCGATGGGCATACTCGGCATGTCCGACGACGGCACGACCTGGTTCGGGGCACCGCGCACGTGATCCGTCGCGCGTGACCTGCCGCGGGAGCGACGACGTGCTCCATGCCGTCTTGGCGACGGAGGACTGGGCAGGAACGGAGAAGCACGCCTCAACTGAGGTCACGTAGAGTCAAGCCATGACCGATGGACACCCGATGCGCGGGGTCAGCGTGACGGACTCCCCGTCATCTGCCCTGCGTCCTGCCGACAGCCACGACCTCATCCGCGTACATGGCGCGCGAGTGAACAACCTCAAGGACGTGAGCGTCGAGATCCCGAAGCGCCGGCTGACCGTGTTCACGGGTGTCTCTGGCTCGGGCAAGAGCTCGCTCGTCTTCGGCACCATCGCCGCTGAGTCGCAGCGCATGATCAACGAGACATACAGCGCCTTCGTGCAGGGCTTCATGCCCACGCTCGCACGGCCGGACGTGGACGTGCTCGACGGGCTCACGACCGCGATCATCGTCGACCAGGAGCGGATGGGCGCGAACGCCCGCTCCACGGTCGGCACCGCCACGGATGCCAACGCGATGCTGCGCATCCTCTTCAGCCGGCTCGGCCAGCCGCATATCGGCTCGCCCCAGGCGTTCTCGTTCAACGTGGCATCCGCCCACGGTGCCGGGGCGATCACGGTCGAGCGGGGCGACGCCGCGACGAAGCAACGGAGAGCGTTCTCGATCACCGGGGGCATGTGCGCGCGCTGCGAAGGGATGGGCTCGGTCACCGACTTCGACCTGACCCAGCTCTACGACGACAGCAAGTCGCTCAACGACGGCGCGCTCCGGATCCCCGGCTACAGCGTCGATGGCTGGTACGGCCGGATCTTCCGCGGCTGTGGCTTCTTCGACCCGGACAAGCCGATCCGCTCCTTCACGAAGCGGGAGCTCCATGACCTGCTCTACAAGGAGCCGACCAAGATCAAGGTCGAGGGCATCAACCTGACCTACGAGGGGCTCATCCCGCGGATGCAGAAGTCGTTCCTGGCCAAGGACGTCGATACGCTCCAGCCGCACATCCGGGCGTTCGTGGAGCGGGCCATCACGTTCACGACCTGCCCCGACTGCGGTGGCACCCGACTCAACGAGGGAGCGCGGTCATCGCGGATCGGCGGCACCAGCATCGCCGACGCCTGCGCGATGCAGATCAGCGACCTCGCCGAGTGGGTGCGCGGCCTCGATGCGCCGTCGGTAGCACCGCTCCTCGCCACGCTCCAGGCGACCCTGGACTCGTTCGTGAACATCGGGCTGGGCTATCTCTCGCTCGACAGGCCATCGGGCACGCTGTCGGGCGGCGAGGCACAGCGCACCAAGATGATCCGCCATCTCGGCTCCGCCCTCACCGATGTGACGTACGTTTTCGACGAGCCGACGATCGGGCTCCACCCGCATGACATCCAGCGGATGAACGACCTGCTGCTGCGGTTGCGCGACAAGGGCAACACCGTGCTCGTCGTGGAGCACAAGCCGGAGGCCATCGAGATCGCCGACCACGTCATCGACCTTGGGCCCGGTGCGGGCATCGCTGGTGGCGAGGTGGTGTTCGAGGGCACCGTGGATGGCCTGCGAGCGAGCGGCACGATCACCGGGCGACACCTGGACGACCGGGCGAGGCTGAAGCCGTCGGTGCGGACATCGACGGGTACCCTGGAGGTACGCGGTGCGAGCACCCACAACCTCCGGGACCTGGATGTCGACATCCCGCTGGGTGTGCTGGTGGTCGTCACCGGTGTGGCCGGGTCGGGGAAGAGCTCCCTCGTCCACGGATCCGTATCTGGTCGGGACGGCGTCGTGTCCATCGACCAGGCTGCCATCCGCGGCTCGCGGCGGAGCAACCCGGCGACCTACACCGGACTGCTCGATCCCATCCGGGCGGCGTTCGCGAAGGCCAACGGGGTGAAGCCCGCGTTGTTCAGCGCCAACTCCGAGGGTGCCTGCCCCAGCTGCAACGGTGCGGGCGTCATCTACACCGACCTGGCGATGATGGCTGGCGTCGCGACGATCTGCGAGGAGTGCGAGGGAAAGCGATACCAGGCGTCGGTGCTGGAGTACCACCTCGGCGGCCGGGATATCAGCGAGGTGCTCGCGATGTCCGTGACCGAGGCCGAGGCGTTCTTCGGGGCTGGTGCGGCACGCACACCAGCCGCACACGCCATCCTCGACCGGCTCGCCGACGTCGGTCTCGGCTACATCAGCCTCGGCCAGCCGCTCACGACACTGTCCAGCGGCGAGCGACAACGCCTCAAGCTGGCTACCCAGATGGCCGAGAAGGGCAGCGTCTACGTTCTCGATGAGCCGACCAGCGGCCTCCATCTCGCGGACGTCGAGCAGCTCCTCGGCCTGCTCGACCGGCTCGTCGACGCCGGCAGGTCCGTCATCGTCATCGAGCATCACCAGGCGGTCATGGCGCACGCCGACTGGATCATCGACCTCGGTCCGGGCGCCGGCCACGATGGCGGCCGGATCGTGTTCGAGGGCACGCCCGCCCAGCTCGTCGCGGACCGCTCGACGCTCACGGGGCAGCATCTCGCGGCCTACGTCGGTACCTGACCGGCGCCGCTGCCGCTCCGCAGGATGGGCGCCCTACTCGCGCCGGCGGAACACGTCGAAGGTGAAGCGGTCGCCCCGGTAGTAGTCGCGGGAAAGGATGGCCACGCGACCGGAGGTATCGATGTTGTGGTGGACCAGCAGCACCCACGGCGAGCTGGTCCGACGGCCGATCGCCCGCTGGCCCTCGGGTGGCAGCCGGACCGCCTGGAGCTGGGCGACCGCGGAGCCGATGCGGGTGCCGGCATGCTCGAGCACCTCGAGCAGGGAGCCCGACCAGTCGACATCCTCGACTGGCTCGGCGACCAGGGTGTGCGGGAAGACATCGACTGAGTAGATGAGCGGTTCGCCTTCGTGGAGCCGGACGCGCTCGAGGCGCACGACCTCGGCCGCCGGCGGCAGGGCGAGCGCGGCAGCTTCGTCGGCTCCGGCCGGGTGCACCTCGACGGTGATCACCCGGTTGCTCACCGAGTACCCCTGTGCCCGCATCATCTCGGTCACGCTCTCGAGGCGGGTGATGGGTCGCTCGAGCGTGGCGAGGTGCGAGATGTAGCGTCCGGAGCCACGGCGCACCTCGATGACGCCGTCCTGCTCCAGCAGCTTCAGCGCCTCGCGCACCGTGGTCCGGCCGACATCGAAGCGGGTCGCGATCTCGGTCTCCGCGGGCAGTCGGTCGCCGGGCCCGAGCTCATCGAGTCCGATGAGCGCCTGGATCTCGTCGCGCACCTGGAGTGGCAGCGGGCGGCGGTCACGCCGGGTCATGGTCACCCTGCGGCGTCCGGGCCGGCGCTGGCACGGGCGCCGAGCACGGCCGCGCCAGCGAGGACGCTCGCGTCACCCAGCATGGGCGGACGAAGGCGCGTCTTCCGGCCAGTGGCCCAGTGCACGAGCGAGGTCGCTTCGCGGAAGGCATCCCGGACGAACCCGGGTTCCGCCAGCCCGACCGAACCGCCCACGCACATGACGGCCGGATCGAGGGAGGCGAGGAGGGCCGAGAGCGCGACGGCGAGCGCCCGCCGTGCCTGGGCGACCAGTGCGACCGCCTCGGGGTCGCCGGTCCGCGCCAGGGCGAACACCGCGACAGCATCGCGCGGAGCCCGCGTCCCGTCCCCAAGACGAGCGGCGGGCCACCGCTCCTTCGCGCGCCGCGCGAGCCCCAGCCCCGCGCACCATGTCTCCACGCAGTTGCGGAGGCCACAGTTGCAGCGTGGGCCGTTGCGATCGCCGACCGCGAGGTGTCCCACCTCACCGGCGGCCCCATGCGCACCGGCCAAGACCGCACCCCGGACGATCACTCCGGAGCCCAGCCCGGTGCCGAGCGGCAGATAGACGAAGGGGTCAGCGCCCTGACCTGCGCCCGCGAAGGCCTCGCCAAGCGCGCCCGCGTTGGCGTCATCGTCGATGACCACCGGGATGCCCCGGAAACGCTCCGACACGAGTACCCCCAGCGGCAGGTCGCGCCAGCCGAGGTTCGTGGAGTAGTGGACGATGCCAGCCGCCGCGTCGAGCGGCCCGGGGACGCCCACGCCGATCGCAGCCGGGCGGGTCCCAGGAGGAAGCGCCTCTGTGGCGGCGCTGGCCAGCGCATCGAGGAACGCCTGCGGATCCCGCGGCGTCGTGAAACGGACCAGTGGACCAAGCGGGCGTGACCCGCCGGTCGGGGGGCCATCGAAGGCCGCGACGATGGTCTTGGTGCCCCCGATGTCCAGGGCCAGGATCGGCGGACCGGGTCGGCTGCCTGGTCCGCCGGCCCGATCCCCGGGTCCAGTCGCGCGCATCGGTGGTCAGGCGGGCGAGCGGGCGATGATCTCGTCCACCAGCCGCCCGGCGAGCTCCGCATCGGGGAGCATGGGGTTGGTGGCCAGCGCCTCGACGAGCGCCGGCCGACGCTCGGCCAGGTCATCCCGCGATCGGACGCCGGCGAGGGCGCGCGCGGTCAGCGTCTCGTAGCGGGCATGCCGTGACAGCAGATCGGCCGCCGCGGCCGGCAGCTCGACGGCCGGCCGCCGGGTGAGCGTGCCGCCCTGCCCGATATCGGTGGGCAGCTCCACGATCGCATCGTCCGGTGCCCACGCCACCGCACCCGCGTTGGGCAGGCCGAGGACGACCGGTTCGGCGCCGCCGTTGGCGACCGCGTCGAGCAGTGGCACGATCGAGAGGGCGTACCACAGCGCGCCCCGCCGGGTGTGCTGTGCGGCGTCCACATGCGTGGCGTACTGGGCGAGCATCTCGGCCTCCATCCGCTGCAGCGCCTGGGCTCGACTCTCCGGCGCGGCACGCTGGGCCATGAGCTGGCGATCCGGGTGGAGGTAGAAGCGCACGTATGCGGTGGGCAGCGCGCCGAGCTCGGTGACGTCGGCCATGTCGATGCCGCTCGTGGCCGCGATGGCAGACGCCATCAGGTCCGGGCTCGGGTCGACCCAGAAGCCACAGTGGTTCATGCCGGCGTATGCGAGCCGCACCTCGGCTGGCTGGCGACCGGTCGCGCGGGCGATGGCGTCCACGAACGTGACCGGGGCGTCGCACACGGAGACGAAGCGGACGCGGGTGTGGGCCGTGGCCGCCTGCGTGACGATCCCCGAAGGGTTCGTGAGGTTGATGATGCATGCGTCGGGCGACACCGCCGCGATGCGGTCCCAGATGGGCACCATGGCGGGCACGGTGCGCAGCGCATCCGCGAAGCCACCGGGACCCATGGTCTCCTCGCCCGGCAGGCCGAACGCCCGGGGGAACGTCTCGTCGAAGACGCGGGCGTCGAGGCCGCCGACACGGGCCTGCACGAGCACGAAGGACGCACCCTCGAGCGCGCGCTCGGTCGACGTCTCGGTGGTCACCCGGATATCGGACGCCGCTGCCGGCAGGTGGGCCTGGCATGCCTCGGCCACGAGTCGCCAGCTTCTGAGCCGAGCGCCCCTGGAGCACCAGCTCGAGTGGGGGGCGCCGGTCCACGCCACCGGGCCAGGCCACGATGGCGTCGATCAGCTCCGGGGTGGACGCACCGCTGCCGCCGATGACCGTGAGGCGGAGCGCGTCGCTCATCGAACGGCGTAGAACTCTCGGACAGCGGCGCCGACCCGGTCGACCTCTGCCTCCGTGAGCTCCGCGAACATCGGCAGGCAGAGCAGCCGCGGGACCAGCGAGCGAGCGACGTCGAGCCCGTCGGCGGCACGCCACGGATTGGTCGCGTAGGCGCCCTGGTCTGGCACGAGCTTGGGGTAGATGAGCTGGGTGCCGATGCCCCGGGCGTCGAGGAAGGCTCGCAGCTCGTCCCTGCGGGGCGCCAGCACCGTGTACATGTAGTAGACGTGCCGGCCGGTGACGTCGTGCGCCGGGAGCTCCACGGGCGTGCCCGCGAGCAGCTCCGCGTACCGCTCGGCGACCCGCCGCCGACCCTCCACCTGGCCCTCGAGGTGGCGCAGCTTCACGCTCAGGAAGGCAGCCTGCATCTCGTCGAGCCGCTCCTGGTACCCCAGGATCAGGTGCTCGTGCTTGACGCCTGCCTGGCCCATGTAGCGCAGCTGGCGCATCTTCGCATCGAGCGCGTCATCCGAGGTCGTCACCATGCCGCCGTCACCCAGCGCGCCCATCACCTTGGACGGGTAGAAGCTGAAGGCGGCGAGCTCGCCGAGGCCTCCGGCCTTCCGACCACGCAGGGTCGCGCCATGGGCGTGGGCCGCGTCCTCCAGGACGGGGATGCCGGGTGCGGCGGCCCGGATGGCATCGACATCCGCGCACTGGCCGTACATATGTACGGGCAGGATCGCCTTCGTGCGCGATGTCACCGCAGCCGCCACGCGTGCCGGGTCCATGTTGGCGGTCACGGGATCGACGTCCACGAACACCGGCAGCGCCCCGACATAGCTGACCGCGAACACGGTCGCCACATAGGTGTTGGGGACGGTGATGACCTCGTCGCCAGGACCCACCCCCAGCGCGCGCAATGCCAGCGTGAGCGCCGCCGTGCCGCTGCTGATGCCGATCCCGTGCGTGGAGTCGCAGTACGCCGCGAACTCGTCCTCGAACGCGCGCAGCCGTGGCCCCAGGGTGAACCGTGATGCCGGCAGGCAGGCCTCGAACGCCTCCCGCAGCTCATCCGCGATGGCGGCGTGCCAGCGCGTCACATCCTCCACCGGGACGGGCGTGGTGCTGCGAGTGACTTCCTGCGATGCTCCGACCGCGCTCATGGACCGACTCCTCCTGGTTATCAGACGTCAGACAAGTCACGGTACCGCCCGAGGTCTGTTCCGTCAACCAGCCACGGGGCACGTGGGACGTCCGGACGCCTAGACTCGCCTGCACGATGGACGCATCACGGAGCACGACTCGGAGGATCGCGGGCACCACGCTGCTGGCCGGCGGGCGGTTGGTGCGGGCCGTGGTCGAGGTCCGTGATGGTCGGATCATGAGCATCGATCGTGAGCCGCGACCGGCTGCGCTCCGGGCCCTGCGCCGGGAGCCCGACGCGGTGACGCTGCGTGGGGACGAGATCCTGGCCCCAGCCTGCATCGACATCCATTGCCACGGCGCCGGGGGCGGCGATGCCTTCGGTGGCCCGGAGGGCCTCGGGCTGATGGCGCGGACCCTGTGGCGCCACGGCGTCGGAGCGTTCGTGGCGACGCTCATGACCGCGCCCATCCCGCGACTCCTCGATGCCTCAGCCGCTACCGCCGCCAACGAGGCGGCCGGGACGATCGCGGAGCCCCGGGCGCACCTCCTGGGGGTCCACCTCGAGGGACCAGCCCTCTCCCCGGCGCGATCCGCCGGTCACGACCCGGCTGCGCTCGTCGCGCCGCGCGCACTCCTGCGCTCGCTGCTCGACGACCACGACGCGTGGACGAACGTGCGCATCGTGACGCTGGCACCCGAGCTGGATGGCGGCCCGGAGCTCATCGACGCCCTGTCCCGCGCCGGCATCGTCGTGTCCGTAGGCCACACGGATGCCAGCGCCGACGTCGTCACGGCCGCGTACGCGCAGGGTGCCCGCTCCACGACGCACCTGTTCAACGGCATGCCGCCGCTCCACCATCGCGAGCCGGGACCCGTCGGTGCGGCGCTGGCGTCAGCGCCATTCATCGAGCTCATCGCCGATGGGGTCCATGTGGACCAACGATTGCTGGCGCCCGTCGCCCGCGCCATCGGGGAGGAGCGCCTGATCCTCGTCTCGGACGCGGTGGCGCTGGCCGGGACCCGACGTCGGGCGGGCATACCGGGTTCGGACGCCTCCGTCCGACAGGGGAGGGCGGTCCATCCGGACGGCACACTCGCGGGCGGCCTGCAGTTCCTCGACGGCGTGGTGGCGCACGCCGTCAGGAGTGGCATCCCGCTGGTCGCCGCACTCCGCGCGGCGGCCGAGAATCCGGCCAGGTTGCTGGGCCTGACCGACCGTGCACGCATCGAGCCGGGAGGCAGCGCCGATCTCATCGTGGTCTCGCGGGCCGGGCGCCTGCGCCGAGTCCTGCGGGCCGGCGCCCCTGACTGACTGGCGGCCGGGTGCCCCGGTTACTTCCCTGTGCCGCTCACCAGCCCGCGTACCAGGTGGCGGTGGGCGACGACCCCGAACGCGAGCACGGGCACGAGCACGACCATGCCCGCCGCGGCGATCCGGCCCCAGGCGATCTCCTTGTTGGTCATGAACCCGACGATGGCCACGGGGGCCGTCTTGGCGTCCCGACCGGTGAGGATGAGCGCATAGAGGAACTCGTTCCAGGTGTAGAGCAGGCAGATGACCGCCGCGGCCGCCAGGCCCGGGCGGGCGAGCGGCAGGATGACCTGGCGCAGGACCTGGAGGCGGCTCGCGCCGTCCACCATCGCCGCCTCGTCCAGCTCGACCGGCAGGTCCTCGATGAACTGGGACAGGATCCACACGGAGATGGGCACGGTCAGCGCGAGGTAGGTGAAGCTGAGCGAGAACACGTTGTCCAGCAGGCCGACGCTGCGGAAGATCATGTAGATGGGGATGACGACCACGATCGGCGGCAGCATCTGGGGCACCAGCGCCGCCGCCCGCAGGGCTCCCCGGCCGCGCATCCGTGAGCGCGCCAGCGCATAGCCCGCCGGCAGCCCCACGACCAGCGCCAGCACCGTCGCCAGCGTGCCCACGATGACGCTGTTGAGCAGATAGCGGGGGAAGTCGGACTCGCCGAAGACCTGCTGGTAGCTCTGGAGCGTGGGCGGGAACACGAACACCGGCGGATAGGCGAAGGTGTCCTGCGGCGGCTTGATGCTGGTCAGGAACAGCCAGAGGATGGGGAACATGAACGCCACGAGCGTCAGGGCCATGAGCCCATACACCACGAACGTGGCCCTGCGCGAGCGCCTCATGTCGACCGCCGTCCGAGCAGGCGGGCCTCGATGGCCAGGATGATGACCAGGGCGATGATGATGAGGTACGAGATGGCGGATGCGAAGCCCAGGTTGAACGAGGCGAAGCCCTCGTTATAGGCGTACAGGCTGATGGTCTCCGTCGCGTTGTAGGGCCCGCCTCCCGTGAGGCTGAACACGACGTCGAAGATCCGGAACAGGTCGATCGTCCGCCAGATGACCGCCACCAGGAGCACCGGGCGCAGCAGTGGCAGCGTGATGAGACGGAACACCTGCCACGACGAGGCACCGTCGACGCGGGCGGCCTGGCGCGGCTCGTCGGGGATGCCCTGGAGGCCGGCGAGCACGATGAGTGCCACGAACGCGGTGGTGTTCCAGACGTCGATGACGATGAGCGACCACAGCGCCAGCGTCGGGTCACCGAGCCACGCGACCTTGGGCAGGCCGAACAGCGAGAGGACCCAGTTGACGACGCCGAAGTCGTAGCTGAGCAGGATCCGCCAGATGAGGCCGATGACCACGTTGGTCACGAACATCGGCAGCAGCAGCAGGATCCTGGTCGTGCGCCGACCGCGGAAGTCCTGGTCCAGGAGGACCGCAAGCCCGATCCCCAGCACCATCTCCAAGGTCAGGGCCACCAGCGTGAAGACCAGCGTCACCTGCATCGAGTGCCAGAAGGCGTCGTCGGAGAGCGCCTTGGCGTAGTTGTCGAGGCCGACGAACGGGACGCCCCGCTTGAAGGTCGTGAGCTTCCACTGGTGGAAGCTGAGGTAGAGGCTGTAGACGGTGGGGATGCCGACGACCGCGATGATCGCCCCGTAGGCAGGCAGCAGGAACGCCCACCCCCGGTCCCGTGGACCTCGGGCGCGGGCGTTCCGTGACGGTGCCGGCGTGGCCGGCGGTGTGCTGATCGCGGTCATGCCGACCCCGGTCCCGTGCCCGGCTCAGCGGGCGGGCGGGACCGGGTCTGCCGGTGCCGGTCGACTACTTGTAGCCGCCGTCCTTGAGCGCCTGCTCGATGCCGGCGGCCGCGTCGTCCATAGCCTGCTGGGGTGTCTTGGCACCGGCGACCGCGGCGGCCGCAGCCTCCTGCATCGCCTTGACGATCTGGTCCGACGTGGTCAGCAGCGGGGTGATGTGGCGATAGGGCATGGCCTTGGCCAGCAGCTCGAACTGCGGGACCTGGGCCACGACCTCGGGATCGGACAGCGCCGCCGTGTTCGACGGGATGCCGCCGTTGAGCGCCCACAGCTTGGCGCCAGGCCCTCCGACGAGCCACTCGATGAACTTGTAGCCGGCCTCCTTCTGGGTGGACCCGGTGGGATCGACCCAGCCCCACGAGCTGGCCCCGAACCCATACTGGCCAGCCACGGACGGCGGCACGAACTCATAGGCGAGCTTGTCGCACACGAGCGGCGACTTGGTGCAGTCCGTCAGCTCCTGGGTCGCGGCCATCCACTCGACGCCCATCGCCGCCTTGTCTTCCTTGAGCGCGGTGAGGATGCCGTTGAACCCGTAGGTGGTGACGTCAGGCGAGACCACCTGGTACTTCCGCAGGAGATCGGAGTAGAACGTGAGGGCAGCAACGCCCGCTTCGTTGTTGACGGTCACCTCAAGGGTGTTCGGGTCGTACAGCTGACCGCCGAACGCCCAGAAGTAGTGCATGAAGTCCCACCACGCCTCGTCGGTCACCGAGCCGATGACCATGCCGTTGCGATCGGCGGTGTTCAGCTTGATGGCCGCCTGGAGCATCTCGTCCATGGTCGTCGGAGGCTGGATGCCGGCGGCGTCGAGCAGGTCCTTGCGGTAGAACAGCCAGGCCGTGTCGCCCTCGGACGGGAAGCCGTAGACCTTGCCGTCGAACGTGAGGTTGGAGATGCCGGGCTCCAGGTCAGCGACGTTCAGGAAATCCGCGGCGTTGTTGGCGATGAAGTCGTCCAGGGGCGCCAGCCCGTCCGCCGCGATGAAGGCCGGCAGCCAGTCGGCGGATGCGTACACCGCGTCCCAGTCCGAGCCGCCTCCGACCATGGTCGTCCGCAGCTTGTCCTGATAGCCGTCACGGGCGATCTCGTCGATCTCCACCGGGTTGCCGGTCTGGGACGTGTATTCGGCGACCACCTTGCGGAGGTTGTCTGCCTCCGGACCGCTCCAAACCGCCACCCGGATCTTGGGTAGCGGATCCGCTGCGCTCGTCGATCGCGCCCGTCCCGCCCAGCAGGGTCGCGACGACAGCGAGCGATACCAGGATCCGTGGTCTCATCGTCCTCTCCTCGATCCGCCGGGCAGCCGTCCATGCGAACGCGTCGGACGACCCGGGGCCTTGCGCGATCTTCCGGGCACCCGCATCGGAAAGTCAAGGCCGATGTGTCCCGATTCTCCGGGCCGTCCGGCCCGACCTCCGACGCCGACTCGGCTCAACCGCTGACCGCCGCCGCCTCGATGACCCGCTGCCAGACGCCGGGTGCCACGGACGGGAACCGGGACGGCTCCGACAGCCACGAGAGCCCCGCGGATCATCCCGGAAGACCTCGTAGAGGCGGCCGGCTGGCGGTCCGGACCATTCCTGCGCGCTGACCTCGATGACCCTCGGATGATGCGCATAGCGGGGATTCTCGCGAAGCCGCCCGTCCGCCCCGACGTACCAGGCGAAGCCGCGGGCATCCGCGACACCGGAGTAGACACCGGTCGCGCGCCGGTCGATGACATCGCTGAAGACGAGCGGTCCTGCGCCCAGGTCGATGGTCACGTGGGCAAGCTCCGGTGGCAGGATGACCCAGTCGCCCGGGCGCGCACGCACGAGCCAGGCGTGCCCACTGACGGGACCGGACGGGCGTGCGACCAGGTCCTGGACCAGGAAACCTGCCTCGCCGTGGATGACCTCCACGATCTCGGGGTAGCCGATGGCGGATCCGGCAGGCCGAACGTGCACGTGGCCGGCGGTCTTGGCGGCCTCCCAGCCGATCGGGCGTCCGCCCATCGCAGTCAGCTCGTAGCGCAGCGCAAGCCCCTCGAGCTGCGGGTCCGTTGGCTGCCGCACGCCGTTGAGCATCTGGTACTCGATGCGCCGGCCGCTGCGCCCGGGTGGCTGGGCCGTCACCCGTGCGAGCTCCGAGAGACGGCGCAGCCTGTCCTCTTCGACGAGCACATCAGGCCCGAGATAGGCCCGTCCGCCTCGGAGCGCGAGTGGCAGGCCCGTCAACGAGGTCAGATCGGCCGACCGGGCGATGGGCGCTGCGATGGCGACATGGACGTGCATGGGCGTGTCGAGGATACCCCGGCCACCGAGCGGTCGGATCGCGACTCAGGCCCGGTCGAGTTCGTCGAGGACACCGGCGAACCAGTCGAGGCCGCGAAGGTCGCTCGGGTCGATCCAGGCCTGGACGTGGGTGATGCCCTCGCTCGCATAGCCGTGGAGCAAGGCGGCGAGCTCCGCGTGGGTCCCGGTCGCGGGCTTCGCCGGCTCGATCCCAGGAGCGGTCGCGCCCCTCGTGCTGGCCCGTCCATCCCTGCCGGCGTCACGCACGGGCAGATCGATCACGACACCGGCCGTCCGCTCGAGCGTTGTCGGGTCCCGCCCGACGTCGGCGCACGCCTCATCCACGAGCCGGCGGAGCGGTCCGATCTCCGCCGGGGCATACGTCCAATCCGAGTTCCATGCCTGGACGAAGGGTGCGGCGATCCGCAGGACCCGTGGCCCGTTGCTGCCGATCATCAGCGGCAGCCGACCCTTGCGCGGACCCCACGGTCGGAGTTCGCAGTCACGCGCCAGGTAGAACTGGCCATCGAAGTCGACGTGGCCCTCCTGGATGAGGGTGCGGATGATGGTGAACGCCTCCTCGAAGCGGGATGCGCGGTGATCGAACGGATAGCCGAAGGCCCGGTACTCGGCCTCGTGCCACCCAGCGCCCAGTCCAAGGACGAGGCGGCCTCCACTGATCTCGTCGACCGTCACCGCTGACTTCGCGAGGAGCGCAGGGTTCCGGAAGCTCGTGCAGGACACGAACGTACCGATGGTGATCCTGCTGGTCGCGGCGGCGAGGGCTGAAAGGATGGACCAGCACTCCCACATGCCGGTCGGGGAGGCCTCCCGGCCAGCGAGGCGGAACAGCAGGTGATCTGGTAGCCAAAGCGAATCGAACCCGAGGGATTCGGCTCGTGCGGAGAAGGCGACCAGGTCGCGCCAGGACGCGGACTCGCCGGCCATGGTGCCTTCGATGATGGGCAGCAGGAGTCCCACCTTGAGGGACCGCGCGCGTTGGGATGCCGACTGGTCCACGCCATCGCTCGGCACCTCCGGATCGGTCACGGTCGGATACCTCCGTCTGCCCGAACGATCCAGCGAGCCCCGCTGGCGCGACATCCGCGCCCGAGTGAGGAGACGACAGCGTCCGGACCCGGCCATTCCAGCACATGAGGCCCGAAGTGGTGCGGGGTTCGTGCGACGCGGGCGGAGTGCCCGACGATCGCATTCGCCGTGTTGCAGGCTAGACTTGCCCGGCCAGGAACGGACGCATGTGCGCTTCCTGAGCACGAGACCGTCGGGGCGTAGCGCAATCGGTAGCGCACGTGCTTTGGGAGCACGAGGTTGTGGGTTCAAGTCCCGCCGCCCCGACCATCCACCGATCCTCCGAGGACTCCCGCGGAACCGATGGCTGATCGTCGTCGTGCGCGGGCACCTGCCCGGCATCCGGCATTGTTGGCGCCCACGAGACCACGGATCCGAGGTGCACCCATGTCGTTTCAGGCCTACCTCGATTCGATCGAGGACAAGACCGGGCTGACGCCGCGCCAGTTCATGGCCTTGGCCAAGGAGCGTGGTTACGACGCACCCGAGGTGAAGGCCGGCGTGATCATCGACTGGCTGAAGGCCGACTACGGTCTGGGGCGTGGTCACGCCATGGCCCTCGTGCATGTCATCAGGAACGGTCCCAAGATCGACGCGAAGCACGTCGGGACCACCGGCACCCACCGGGATGCGTCCGACGAGCTGTGGCTCGACGGCAAGGCGACGCGTCCCATCTGACGCTTCCACACGCGAGGCGTGGAGCGCGGCACTCGAATTGGGCGGGGCGCAGTAGGCCGGGTGGCGCGCCAGTCGGGTCAGCTGGCGGAGGGCGCGGCCGTGCCCCTATCCCAGACCAGGGCGGCGGCCTGCCGGACAAGGTCCGTCACGAGGTCGGCGTCGATCTGCTCCGACGATGTGAGATCGATGGTGCCCATCGTCGTCGAGCCCGGGCGGAGGACCCCCTCGGGTGCCTGCAGCCGGTCGCCGTGGAGGAAGCGCAGTGAGACCACCTTCGCGCGCGCATCGATGGCACACACCCAGTCGCGGTAGCGACCGTCCAGCCCGTACATCAGGATGCGGTAGCGGACGGCACTCTGAAGATCGGGGCTCGCCCCAACGATGAGCCGGTCCAGCTCCCGGACGAGCAGCGCCTGTCGTCCATCCGCGAGCTCGAGGTAGGCCTCCAAGGCGGTCGGGTCGGGCATCTGACGAGCCTACCAGTCGCTGGACTCTGGGTATCGGCTGGCTCGCGGGTCTGGCCCCCGACGGCTACCCGACGGGCGGGTGAGTACGCCACCAGGGACTGGTGGATGGCCCGCCAGACGCGGTTCAGCGGCCGTATGACCCGCGGAGAGGGCAGATCGGCCACTGAGGTGCCTTCCGCGAGCCTGCCCGGGGAGTTCGTCGGGCTATTCGCCCGGCCAGCGGGTACGGCGGCAGGGTGCGAGGTCCCACCCGCGTCAGGTTGTCGGCGGTCGGTAGCTGAGGTCCCACTCCGCGGATGTCCGTCCCCAGACCAGGGACGGAGCGTCGCCGGGTTCGGGCTCGATGGTGATGACGTCGCCCGCCCGCGGCGTATGCGCGACCCGCTGCCCGGTCGTGTCGTGGACCGGCAGACGCCTGGCGAACTCAGCCGCCTCCGGTCCCGGTGACAGGTAGTGGCTGCCGATGGCGTGTCGTACCCCCAGCCACTCCGCCACGAGGGCAGCCTCATCGGGGTTCATCTCACCGGTGAGGACCTCACCGGCACCCGGATCGGGCAATCCATCGGTCTGCGCGATGCCCAGGATGGCCACGGTGGGCCGGTACAGCTCGCCGATGAGGCGCAGCCCGGGGAAGATCGTCGTATCCCCGAAGTGATAGATCCTGACCCCAGGCTCCGGCTCCACGATGAACGAGAGTGGCACGCCCTGCACCTGCCGCCCATCACGCAGCGTTGCGCTGCTCCAGTGGTGACACTCCACCGGGCGCACCACGATGTCCCCGAAGGCATAGCAGACGCCCCAGATGGTCGCCCGCACCTGGTGGGCGGCCACTCCCTGTTCGTAGAGCAGCTCGGCCACGTCTGCCGGGCAGACGACCGGGGCGCCCGTCCGCCGGGCGATCTCCGCGCTGTCCCCCAAGTGGTCCCACGCGGCGTGGCTGACCAGGATGAGGTCGGGCGCGGGGATGTCCTCCGGCACGTACGGGGCAACGGGGTTGCCTCGCAGGAAGGGTTCCATGAGCAGCCGCGAGCGGGGCCCGACGATCTCGAAGCCGGACGCTCCCAGGAACCGGAGGGTGGTGGTCATGATCCGATGCCCATGGCTGCCTCTCGTCCCCGGATGAGGGCCACCATCGCGCGGCTGAGGGGTGCCGGGTGTCCGTGGCGGTCGGCGATGCGCACGGCCGCACCGTTGATGGTGTCGATCTCCGTGCGTCGACCGGCCTCGATGTCCTGGAGCATGGAGGCCTTGCCGCCGGCCGTCCGGAACAGCTCCCGGTCGAACGCCACTCGCTCCTCGGCGTCCAGGACGATGCCCTCAAGGGCGGCGAGCTCGCAGGCCTCGCGCGTCAGCGCGTCGCAGTGACGCAGGACGTCCTCGCGGGCCGCCAGCTGGTCCGTCGCCAACCCCGTCAGGGCGGCTGTCGGCAGCGACGCGCAGTTGAGCACCCACTTGCCCAAGATCTCGCGCCGGATCGCCGGCCCATCCAGGATGTGGAGCTCCGAGCCGCTGCCCTCGAACCACCCCCCGACCTGGGCCGCGGCGTCCTGCCAGCTGTCTTCGGCGGGACCCAGGTAGGTGGCTCGGGTGCCGGTATGGTGATACCGACCTGGAGCGGTCATCGCGACACTGTGCACCGACACCCCGACCAACAAGCGATTGCCCGGATACGCCCCGCGGAGCACGTCGTCGTTGCCGAGACCGTTCTGCAGCGTCATGAGGATGGTGTGCGGCCCGACGATGGCACGCACCCCGGCCGCCGCTGCGGCGGTCGCGAATCCCTTGACCTGGAACAGCACCAGGTCGACCGGGTCCCCGAGCGAGGATGGGTCGCTGGTGGCCCGGACCCGATAGGTATCCACCCGCCCGTCCCGGCGGGTGATGATGGCACCGTCACGAGTGATGGCATCCACCACGGCCGGGTTGGCGTCGACGAACGCGACCTCGTGTCCGGCATCGTGGAGCATCCCGCCGTAGATGCTGCCCATCGCGCCCGCGCCGACCACCACCGCACGCATCGTTCGTCCTTCCTTCGTCGCCGGTCCGCGTGATCAGCCCGCGACCGTGATCATCAGCTTGTTCACCGCGCCGGCGTTGGCCAGCCCGAACTCCATCGCCGCCTGGGTCTCCTCGAGCGGGAAGCGCTGGGTGATGAGCGACTCGCAGCGCGCCTGCTCGCGCTGGACGAGCGACACCGCTGCCGGGAAGAGACCGGTGCTGTTGCGCGAGCCGAGCACATCGAGCTCTTTGCGCACGACGTCCAGGACGGGCACTGCGACATCCTCGACCGGGGTGCCCGCGATGACCACGGTCCCAGCGTGGGCGGCGATGTCGAATGCCTGCCGGAGCACCGCGGCCACGCCCGTCGCCTCGAACACGACCCGTGGCCCGTCACCCCAGGTCCCGTCGGGCAGCAACGGCTCGACGGCGACGAGCTGTCCGGTCCTGAGGTCACCGTCGTGGCCCGGTCCGAACGCCAGGATCCTGCCCGAGCACTCGTGACCCTGGCGGACCGGGAAGCGGCTGTACGGGTCCGAGCCCTGCCACATCGCGAGATCGGAGCCGCAGATGCCGACCGACGCGACTGCCAACAGGGCCTCGCCTGGGCCTGGGGGGTCCGGTTCCGGGCCTGACCCGACCTCGATGATCCGGGGGGCGATCGTGATGGCCTGACGGACGGACATGCTGGCTGCTCGGACTCAGCGACCAGCCTGTACGCGGTCGATCACCGGGTCCGCGCGGTCCCGGCTACGACCGGGTTGGTCAGCTCGCCGATGCCGGACGCGGAGACGGTCACCACGTCACCGGGGACCAGGAACCGTGGCGGCACCATGAACGTGCCACAGCCGGCCGGGGTACCCGTCATGAGGCAGTCCCCCGGCTCGAGGCGGATGATGGAGCTGATCCATTCGATCGCAGCGGGTGGCGGTGCGATCTGCTCGCGCACATACGCGCTTTGCCGAAGCTCGCCGTTGACATGCGCCTGGACCTGGACCGCGCCCCAGTCGGGCAGCTCGTCGCGGGTCACGATCCAGGGCCCCACGGGGCAGAAGGTGTCGAAGTTCTTGCCCAGGTCCCGCTGCCCATTGTGGAACTGGACCGAGCGGGAGCCCACATCGTTGAATACCGTGTAGCCGAAGACGTGGTCGAGGGCGTCCTCAGCGCGGACGTGCTTCGCGGCCTTGCCCATCACGACCCCGAACTCGACCTCGTAGTCCACCGCGAAGCCGAACTCCGAGAACCTTGCTGCGCCACCAGGTGCGCGCCGGATGACATCGTCCGTGGGCGGGATGACGATTTGCTCATCGGGACCGATGATCGCCGACGAGAGCTTGATGAAGTCCCACACGATCTCATCCGGGAACACGTAGCCCGGCTCCTCATCGCCGTGGCTGCGGTAGTTCACACCCGAACCGAAGATCTTGCCTGGGTTCGTGATGGGTGCCAACAGCCGCTCGACGGGAGCCGGGTCGCGGGCGAGGGCCCGGGCAGCGCGCTCGAGCCCTCGCTCGCCGTCACGGATGAGCGCCAGGGTGTCGGGGTAGCCTGTGTCGAAGACCTGGCCGTCCTGCCAGACCCCGCTGTGGGCCTGGCCGGCTGCCAGGTACTGAACGATGCGCATCCCCAGTCCACTCCTCTCTCACGTCACGCCGTGCATCGCACCGATCGGAACACTACCGGGGATAGACGGCCACCGGCTCCATGAAGTCGATGGCGTGGCCGCTGCCGGACTCGATGACGCACTTGAAGGGCAGCTCCGTGTCCAGGAAGTACCACTCGATGTGGTCGCCGATGCGCGACGAGGCGGTGATGCCGATGCCGTCCGCCGCGAACTGCGCCTTCACCCGTTCGGATTCCTCGGGTGTCTGGAACATGACCGCGATGGAGCTGATGCCCTCGCCCTTGGTCTCCAGATGCTCATGCCAGGGGTTGCCTGGTCCGGTCGGCGAGATGAGCTCGAAGTTGAGGTCCCCGACCATCGTCTCCGCCCAGCGCATGCGGGTGAAGTCGGCCGGCTTGCCCCGCCAGGTGCTGTCGTGCATCACGATATCGCCATCCGCCTCGAACACCTTCCAGGGTCCCCAGCCGAAGGCTTCGTGATATGCCTGCATGCGGCTCTCGAGATCACGCACCGTGACCGAGATCTGGGTGATGGGATAGGTCAGCCCGCTGACGGGTGACGGACCGGGCTCCGCACCCGGGTGCGGGTACACCATCGCCGCGCTGACGAAGTCGATGGCATGGCCGCTGCCCAATTCGATGAGGCAGCCGAACCGCTCCTCGGTATCGAGGTAGTAGTACTCGATGTGGTCGCCGATGTCGGCCTTCATGATCACGTCGATGCCGAAGTGCTCCTTGAAGGCGCGCTTGACCGCGTCCCCATCCTCGCGCTCATGGAACATCGTGGCGATGGACGCCACGCCTTCGCCGCGCCGGTCGATGAACTCGCTCCACAGGTTCGGCCCCTCGAGCGGCTGGAGCAGCTCGAAGTTGAGCGAGCCGACGTAGACCTCGGCTCCCCGCAGGGCGTAGTGGACCGGCTTCCCCCGCAGCTCGGTCGCATGGTGCACCGGTGGCACGTGGTCGAACACCTGCCACGGCGCCCATCCGAACGCCCGGTGGTAGAGCGCCATCGTCGCGTCCAGGTCACGGACCGCGAGCGAGACCTGCGTGATGGGGTACTGGAGGCCGGCGAGGCCCGTCGGCAGCTGGGTGTCCGTCGTCATCGGGATGCTCCTGATGGAAGGGTTGCGGCAGATACCTGGATGGTTGGCAACGTCATCAGATCGCGGTCTGTCCTCCATCCACCGTGAAGATGCCGCCGATGGCGTATGAGGACTCGTCCGAGGCCAGGAACAGCATCATGTTGGCGACCTCCTCCGCCTTACCGATGCGCCGGATGGGGATGGCCTCTTCCCATCGAGCGAGCTCGGCCTTGTCCACCATGACCGGCGCGTTCATGGGCGTGTCGATGAAGCCCGGGAGGACACCGTTGACCCGGATGCCTTCCGGGGCATAATCCGCGGCCATCACGCGCATGAGGCCCACCACGCCCGCCTTGCTGGCGCTGTAGGCGGTCTCCGGTGCGCACAGGCCCGCGACGGCACACGGTGACACCGTGCAGATGAGCGATCCGCCGCCGGCCTTCCGGATGGCCCGGATACCGTGCTTGCAGGCGTGGAACTGCCCGGTCAAGTTCACCGAGATGATGCGCTCCCAGACCCTCGCGTCCAGCTCGTGGACCCGGGTGTCCGACCCCAGCATCTCGATGCCCGCGTTGGCGACGACGACGTCCAGGCCGCCCCACGCCTCGGTCGCGGCCTCGAAGGCCGCCGCCACGGATGACTCCTGCGTCACGTCCGCGACCAGCGGCATCGCCTCGCCACCGCCCGCGGCGATGGCCTCCACGGTTCGTTGGACGCCCGCTGCATCGATGTCGATGATGCCCACCCGGGCGCCTTCGGCCGCGAACCGCAGCGCGGTCGCGAGACCGATGCCCGATGCGCCGCCCGTGATGGCCGTGCGCTTGCCGTCGAGCCGCCCGCTCATGCCTGGTCCTCCTGCCGTGTCGCCTCCCGGAGCCGCCTGGGCAGGGGCACCGAGAAGCCGGGGTTGGGGAAGTCGATGGAGAAGTGGCGATAGGGCCCTTCGCTGAGGACCCGCCATACGACCCGGGTGCCGCGGGGCAGCAGGTAGACGCAGGGCGCCTGGGCGACGACCGTCACCGCCTCGGTCTGGTCGGGTGGTTGCCAGTAGGTCGATCTCGGCGCGCCCGTCCAGCACCACGTCGATCTGGTCCTGCCAGACCGTCCACTGGTACGCCGGCCCGGCCACGAAGTCCTCGAACACGATCTGGGCGGCTGGCTCATCGATGCCCGTGCTCACGGCCCGCGAGACCGCGCCGTCACCGAAGGGGAAGGGCCCGAATGGCTCCTCGTCCAGGTCGGCGGCTCGGATGTCCCACAGGCGGAACCTCGAGTATGTCAATGGTTGCATGAGCTAACCTCCCTGGCGCGGCTGACTGGACTGGGCGGGTGGCGGGACGATCCCGGCAGTGGCCGGTTCGGGCACCGCCGTGATGGCCAGGCCGGCCGGGATGGCCGCTTCGGGCACGTCGCGCGTGAGCACGCCGGCAAGGGGCGGTAGCACGTGGCATCGGACGACGTGGTCCGGTCCGACCTCCGCCAGGGTCGGCTCGGTCATCAGGCATCGATCCTCCACGTAGCGACACCGGGAGCTGAAACGACAGCCGGGCGGGATCGCGTACGGCGACGGGATCTTCACCGACGAGCGACGGAGCCCGGCCGGCGCGTGGTCGCAGGCCCGGATTGGCCGCGAGCAGCGCTGCGGTATACGGGTGTCGGGGAGCCAGGAACAGATCGGTCACGGGACCGCTCTCCACGATCCGGCCGAGGTACATCACGGCCACCGTGTCCGCCAGATGGGCGATGACACCCAGCTGGTGGGCGATGAACAGGATGGCCAGGTCCAGCTCGACCCGCAGTCCGTCGAGCAGGTTGAGGATCTGCGCCTGGATGGACACGTCCAGGGCGCTCACGGCCTCGTCCGCGATGAGCACCCTGGGCCGCAGCGCCAGCGCCCGGGCGATGGCCACCCGCTGCCGCTGGCCGCCAGACAGGTCACGCGGCAGTCGCGTGGCGACCGTGGCGGGCAGGCCCACCAGGTCGAGCATCCGTGCGACCAGCTCATCCTCGCCGGCACTGCCCACCAGGCCGTGGGCCCGCGCAGGCTCCGAGATGGTCTCCCGGACGCGGATGCGAGGGTCGAGCGAGGAGTACGGGTCCTGGTACACCAGCTGCATGCTGCGCCGGATCTCGACGAGCTCACGGCCCCGCGCAGCGAGCACGTCGCGGCCGTCGAAATGGACGCTCCCCGAGTCCGGCTCCACGAGGCGGACCAGGCAGCGGGCGAGGGTCGTCTTGCCGCTCCCGGACTCGCCCACGACACCCAGGATCTGGCCGGGTCGCAGCTCGATGGAGACCTGGTCCAGGGCCGTCAGCCGGGGCGCGCTCCGCATCCGTGCGACATCCGCCGCTGACCGCCGGCCAGGGAACCCCTTGGTCAGGTCGGCCGCCACGAGGATCGGCTCGCCCGTCATCGCAGGTTCGTGAGTCATGACGCGGCCATGGCGCTGACCGAGAACGGGCATGCGGTGATATGGCCATCCGGCCGCTGCGCCAGGACCATGTCGACCTGGTCGCAGGCATCGGTCGCGATGGGACAGCGAGGCGAGAACGGACACCCTTGGGGCAGGGCGGCGATGTTGGGCGGCTGGCCGGGGATGGGCACCAGGGGCCGTCGGGTGCCGACATCCGAGACATCCGGCAGCGCCGAGAGCAGGCCCCTGGTGTAGGGATGGCTGGCGGAGCCCAGGACCGCGCTCGTTACGCCACGCTCCACGATGTAACCCGCATACATGACCGCGACCTGCTCGCAGTTCTCGGCGATGACGCCCACGTCATGGGAGACGAGGATCATGGCCATGCCGTCTTCGTCGCGGATCCGGGCCAGCAGCGCCAGGATCTGGTCCTGCACGCTCACATCGAGCGCGGTCGTCGGCTCGTCCGCGAGGAGCAGCGCCGGCTGAGGTGCGATGGCGAGCGCGATCATGACCCGCTGACGCATGCCGCCGCTCAGCTGATGGGGGTAGTCCCGCAGCCGCCGCCGCGGCTCGGGGATGCCCACGCGTTCCAGCAGCTCCAGGGAGCGTGCCTCGGCGGCCGCCCGATCCAGCCCCAGCTTGAGACGGAGCGTCTCGCCGATCTGGTCGCCCACCGTGAACACCGGATCGAGGCTGGCACTCGGGTCCTGGAACACCATCGAGATCTCGGAGCCCCGGATCTGGGTCATCTGCTCGTCGGAGCGACCGACCAGCTCCCGGCCCATGAACCGGATGGAACCGCCGATGACCGCACCGGGCCGGGGCACGAGGCCCATGATGGCGCGCAGGCTGACGCTCTTGCCGCAGCCCGATTCGCCGACCAGGCCCAGGGTGCCGCCCCGCGCGAGCCGGAGGTCGACACCGTTGGCGGCGACCGCGACGCCGGACCGAGTGGGGAACGCGATGGTCAGGCCGGTGATCTCGAGCAGGGGCGTGTCGGCGGTCATCGGCGCGCTCATGGCGTGAGCTGGAAGTCGGTGCCAAGGCGGTCGGCCAGGCCGTCACCGATGAGGCTCAGGGCGATGCCCACGTAGACGATGACCAGGCCGGGCATCGTCGAGATCCACCAGGCGGTGAACAGGTAGCTCTGGCCATCGGCGATCATCGCTCCCCACTCCGGCGTCGGCGGCTGGACCCCCAGGCCGAGATAGGACAACGATGCGAGCACCAGGATGTTGAGCACGAAGTCGGCCATCGAGTAGACGATCCCCGTTGACACCAGGTTCGGGATGCCGTGGCGCAGCACGATGCGCGAGGCTGACAGGCCGAGCGTCCGCCCCGCGAGCATGAACTGGCGTTCCCGGAGCACCAGCATCTGACCGCGCGCGAGGCGGGCGAAGAGGGCCCAGCCGACCAGCAGCACGCCGATGTAGGCGCTCGTCAGGCCGGCGCCGACGATGGCCGCGATGGCCAGCAGCAGCACGATGAACGGGAAGGCGACCATGACGTCCACGACGCGCATGATCAGACCGTCCGCTCGGCCCCCCGCGTAGCCCGCGATGGAGCCCAACAGGACGCCGATGGCGAGGCTGAGGTACGTGGTCACGACCGCGAACACGAGGTCCGTCTGTCCCGCGAAGACGGCGCGCTGGAAGATGTCGCGACCCAGGCTGTCGGTGCCGAACAGGTGCTGCAGGGATGGCGGCAGGAGCGCCTGCGGCAGGTCCTGGCGAGGTGCTGGCAGGCCCAGCACGATGGGCAGCGCACAGAGCACGACGAGCACCGTCGCCATCGCCACGCCGAGGCGCAGCGAACGATCGGACCAGCGGCGCTCGGACAGGGCCCGTCGGCGCAGGGGCGCCGCATATCGCTCGATGTCCGCGCGGGACATGACGCTCACAGACGCACCCTCGGGTCGAGCGCTGCATACAGCAGGTCCGTGACGAGGCTGATGATCACGACCACGACGCCGAACACGAGGGTGATGCCCGTGATCATCGGGTAGTCACGCGCGAGCACCGCGGTCACCAGCGCGGAGCCCAATCCGGGCAGCGCGAACACGGTCTCGACCACCACGCTCCAGGACAGCAGGAAGCCGACGTTGACGCCCAGGACGGTGATCATGGTCAGCAGCGAACCGCGCAGGATGTGCCGGCGGACGACCACCTGGGACGGCAGGCCGCGTGCGCGGGCCGCCTCCACATGCTCCGACGCCGCGGTCTCGATGACGCTCGACCGCAGGGTCCGGACCAGGAGCGGCGACAGCACCAGCCCGATGACCAGCGCTGGGAGTGTCAGCGCCCGCAGCTGACCGAGCGGCTCCGTGGCGAAGCCCGAGGTCGGCAGCAGCTTGAGGGTCAGGCTGAACACAAGGATGAGCACGAGGGACAGCCAGAACGTCGGCATCCCGAAGGCGATGGTGGAGAGCAGCCGGATGGAGTGATCGACCGGGCGGTTGCGACGCAGACCCGAGATGGCCCCCATCGGGATGGCGATGACCAGAGCGATGCACACGCCGTACGAAACGAGCGCTGCGCTGACGGCGATGCGCGGCAGCAGCAGCGCCCCGACCGGCGCCCGGAGCAGGATCGAATCACCCAGGTCCAGCCGGAGCGCGGACGTCAGGAAGGCGAGGTACTGGTCGAGCCACGGCGCATCCAGGTGCAGCTGCGCCGTGAGCGTCGCGATGGACTCCGGGGTCGCCCGCGGTCCGAGCATCAGGGTGACCGGCGAGCCCGGCACGAGCCGGACGAGCAGGAACGCCCCGATGCTCAGGACGAGCAGCACCGGGAGTGCCAGCAGGATCCGCCGTGCGGCGTAGAGCGCCATGTGGCTCTTGCCGCCGCAGGCGGATCGGGCTGCTGTCCGGGATGTCCGTCCTGGTCAGGCTACGGCTGCAGCCACACGTCCTCGAGGTCCCACCAGCCCGGCTGGACGGTGTGGAAGTCGCGGACCTTGTCCGACAGCCCCGTGCGTGCCTTCGTGAAGAAGAGGGGCACGCTCTCCGCGTCGGCCATGGTCACGGTCTGCATCCGCGCGAAGTCGGCGGCTCGCTCGGTCTCATCGAGCGACTGGTTGGCGGCCTGGAGGATGGCCGAGACCTCCGGGTTGGAGTACCCGGTGCCGAATGAGTTGGCGCCCGCCGCAGGGTCGTAGAACACCTGGGCGAGGTTGTCATCCGACAGGGTGTCGCTCGACAGGGTGTTGCCCGGGAAGGTCGCGGCGTCGACGTTGCCGCCGAACCACTCGTCGAAGATGGAGGTGATGTCCACGGGTCGGATGGTCAGGTCCACGCCGATCTGGGCCCAGGCCTCCTTGATGATCTCGGCCTCCTGGCGCTCGACCGTGTCGCCCGCCACGATGATGAGCTCCATCGGGAAGCCGTTGGGCACCGAGCTGGTGGCCAGCAGCTGCTTCGCCTTCTCGATGTCGTAGGTGTAGGCCGGCACGTCCGCGCTCCAGTACTTCCCCTTGGCGATGATGCTGTTGGCGACCTCGGCATTGCCGAACAGGACGCTCGCGAGCATGTCCTCTCGGGGCGTGGCATAGGCGAGCGCCTGTCGGACCGCCGGCTCATCGAGTGGCTTGCGGGTGTTGTTGAGCCAGAGCGCGTCCCAGGTGAGCACGTCCTCCACCTGGACCCGGACACCATCCTGGGCATCCAGCTGGGCGACCTGGCTGTAGGGGATCTCCGCGGCGACGTCTGCCTCACCGTTCTGGAGCTGCAGGATGCGGGTGTTGTCGTCCGGCACGAACGAGAAGGTCACGCCATCGAGATAGGGCTGGCCGGCCTTCCAGTAGTAGGGGTTGCGCACCAGCTCCAATGACTGGCCGCGGGTGAACGACTTGACCATGAATGGCCCGCTGCCCACGGGCGCGGTGCCATAGGCCTCGTCGCCGATCGCCTCGTACACCGACTTGTCGATGATCGAGGGCACGAACATGGCGAGGTTCTCGAGGATGGCGCCGTCGGGGTGCTTGAGGGTGATGGTGACCGTCGTCGGGTCCGTGATCTCGATGCTGGCGATGGACGCCGCGACCCCCGCGTAGCTGGCGTTGATCGTCGGGTCGGCGAAGCGGTCCAGCGAGAACTTGACGTCCTCGGCGGTGACGGGGTCGCCGTTGGAGAACTTCGCGTCACGGAGCTTGAAGGTCCACACGAGGCCGTCGTCGCTGCTGGTCCACGACTCGGCCAGCCCCGGCTCCAGGCCATCGGCGGAGACGTCGATGAGCTGGTCGTAGATCTGGGTCAGGGCCCAGATGCAGCCGTTGTCGAAGCAGCCGATGGGGTTGAGCGTGGTGGGTTCCTGATTGCGGGCGAAGCGGAGGATGCCGCCGCTCACGGGCGCGGGTGACTGTGCCGCGGCGGGCGCCGCGATGAGCGCGGCCAGGGCGACGGTCGCGGCGACCGCCAGCGCCGTCGCACGACTGCGCAAGCCGGGCGCTCCTTGATGCGCGTTCGGGGGGAGGTGGACCGTGGATGGGACCGTCATGCCGCTGCTCCTCCTCTTGGTGCTCGAGCTGCTCGTTCCTCGCCGCGATCGCACCCCGGCCGGGGCCCCTTGGCAAGCGTTCAAGGACCGTGAACAATAGACACCACCATGACCGCCTCTGTCAAGGACCTGCGCCGATCGCTCGCCCGAGACCTGCTGGCGGCCGCGCCCGGAAGCCCGTTGCCGCCCATCCGCACCCTCGCACGACGCTTCGGCGCCAGCGTCGGAGCGACCCAGGGAGCGCTGGCCGGACTGGCCGCGGATGGGGCCGTGGTGCTGGACAGTCGGCCCGGCCGGGGTGCCTTCCTCGTGAGCCGGGACATCGGCCGCCTCTACCGGGTCCTCGGCACGGGGCCGCTCCTGGTCTGCCTGTCCCTGCCCTCGACGGACCGTATCTACGGACTGGCCACGGCCATCAAGGCGTGCCTGGGGGCGAGCGGTCTGGAGGCGTATCTCGTGTTCACGCGCGGCTCCCGCCCGCGCCTGGACTCCCTGCGCCAGGGCCGCAACCACCTGACCATCGTGTCCGCACTGGCCGCGGATGCGCTGGCCCCGCCCGACCTCGCCACGGTGCTCGTCCTGGCGCCCAACAGCTTCGTCCGGGAGCACCGGGTCTACTTCGTCGAGCGGCGGCCACAGGTCGGACCGCTGCGCGTCGCCGTCGACCCGTCCTCGTTGGACTTCGAGCGTCTGACCCAGCTCGAGTTCGCGGGCCAGGACGTGGAGCTGGTGACGCTCAACTACCTGTCCACCATCCGGGAGATGGAGCGAGGGGCCATCGATGCGGCGATCCTGGACGTCGAGGATGCCTTGATGCGCTTCCCTCCGACCATCGGCAGCCGGCCGCTGTCGCCAGCGGTGCTGGCCGCTCTGGACGACGCGAATACCCGGGCGGCATTCGTTTGTCGTGCCGATGACGAGGTCATCCGGACGATCGCCCTGGAGTGTCTCGATCCGGTCGCCTTGGCGACCATCCAGCGCGACGTCATCGCGGGCGCGCGCGCGCCCGACTTCTGAGCGGATCGGTCAGCTGAGCGGATCGGTCAGCCGTTGACGGTGATGCCCTCCAGGGTCCCCTCGACCAGCTCGATGGACCAGCGACGCTCGCCAGTGTCTGGATCGAGCTCCTGGCGGTAGGTCCCCCAGCCGGCCCCGCAGCACCAGAACGCCTGGAAGTCCTGGGCATGGATGGCCGGCGTGAACGAGATGCGGCGGCCGGGCAGGTCGCACTGGAACCCGGTCAATGCCACGAAGACACCCCAGCTGGCCATGCTCCGGGCGTAGTGGTGCCCGAACTCCACCTCGTCCCATGGGTTCCTGCGGAACCCGTCGTGGCGGTCGCGCACTGCCCGCACGATGGTCAATGCCTCATCCAGCATGCCCTCGTACACAAGGCAGGTGGCGACCTGGTACTCGACACCGCTCCAGACCTCGTCGGAGTAGACGAACGGCAGCCTCGGTCGCCCGCCGTTGGGCCAGCCGCAGAGCACGAGGCCTGCCTCGTCGCCCAACGCGAACGCCCTCTGGACGTTGTCGTGCGTGGCCAGTGACGGTCGGAAGTCATGACGGAAGACGGCCGCCATCGCCGATCGCACATGGGCCTGCGGCAGGAGGTATCCCAGCCCGGTGAGGTGTGCCAGGGTCTGGCCGAAGAGCTGGTCAGCGAGGCATCCCTCGCCGAACTGGTAGCGATGCGCGTCCACGTCCACGAGGTCCTGGCGGTAGTACGCACCATTCCACAGTCGGGCGTCCATGCTCGCAGCTGACCGGGCCAGCTGTCCGGCGTAGTCCTCCGCCGCATCCCGATCGCCCAGCGCATCCGCCATCCGCTGGGCGGCAGCGAGGGCCGCCAGGAGCATCGAGTTGGTCAGCGGGTCAGGGCCATGGAACTCGATGTCGTACGTGTTGTGTCGTTCCGCCTCGAGCAGCCCGTCGCCGTCGAGGTCCCACACCCGCAGTGCATACCCGATCGCCCGCCGCGCGGCTGGCCACATCCGGCGCAGGAAGTCGTCATCACCCGACAGCCGCCATTCGCGGTACAGCCGGACGACCGTGCCCAGCTGCCCGTCGGCCGCGGGCAGCATCTCCCAGCGCGGCGCGCCGAAGACCTGGTTGGTGCGGAAGGACATCCGGCCGTCCGCATCGGTCTCCATCAGGAACTCGACCGCCCGCATCGAGCGCTCCAGGTCCGGGAACAGGTAGGCCACGGTCTGGGCGTAGTTCCAGACGTGGGTGCAGGAGCCTTCGCAGGCACCACGGTGGTCGAAGCCGCCCTCCCAGCCGAGGAGGGTGCCGTCCTCGATCCGGAAGCAGGTCGTGCTCCGGAGCACCGTGATGCCCTGGGTCGCGGCGTCGAGCACGAAGGGCGGCAGGGTGGTCGCCCCGAACGCCTCCGCGAACGCGCGCGACCGTCCCTCCAGCCGGGGCAGCTCGCGCAGGACGTATCCTGCGACATCCAGGGCGTCCCGGAACCGGGTCGCGTAGTGGTTCCTGACCCGCTGGTCGCGATTGGCATCGTCGAGGATGTGGCCCATCCAGGCCCGGGGCCGGTTGGGGAAGTGCCACGCAACCAGGAACTCGAAGGCATGGTCCTCGCCGGGCGCGATATCAGCCTGGCTCGCCACGGAGCCCACCCGGAGCTTCGACTCCACCGGGAATGCGCCTTCCAGCGGCGGCGGGGTGGCTGGTCGCTCCAGGCGTCCATCCCGGGTGAAGTCGTCCCAGAGGTCCTGGATGCCGTCCCACCAGTAGCCGCCCAGCCAGTCCGGCTTGACGGTCGCCGCCTCATCACGGACCAGCACCGCGAACGTACCGGCCAGGAGATCGTCGCCCGCAAGCCCGGGATTGGTGCAGGAGACCCCGCTCAGCCCTGCCGCCCGATGCTCGTCGTTGCGTGGCTCCCCGACGAGGTCCAGGTCGAACAGCAGCGTGTGACCCCGGAAACCCACCGGATTGGGCATCGACCCCACGATCGAGACGCTGGCCGGGGCGTCCGAGTCGTTTCGGACGACGTATCGCAGGATGGCGACCGGGGTACCGGAATCGTCGGCGTCGAGCGGTATGAATGGGGTGAATGCCTCCAGGCGGACCGCGACCGGCAGGGACGGGTCCTGGAACCGGACGTGGGCGAACGGGTAGTCGACCTGGAGCTCGGAGTCCGCCAGGCGCGGCAGCCCTGCCACATCGCCCGGGAAGTACCCGTGGCTCCGGCTGAAGGGTGGTCGTCGGCGCGCCTCCAGGACCCGCGTGATGGCAGGGTGATCGCCCTGCTGGACCCGCATCGCGAAGAACGCATATGGCAGCTGGGTGCCGACTCCCTGGTGGTTGAAGATCTCCCAGTCGCGCAGCTCGCCGCGAGCGCCAAGCGACACATTGCCGGTGCCGATGCCGCCGAGCGGGAACGCAGCCTCGGTGGCGTCGGCGGGATACCTGCGACCGGGTTCCCCTGGCACATTGTCGTTGCCATCTCGCTCCACCCGGAATGGACTCACCGATCCCCCCGACACGCTTCCTCCTCCTGCGCGCGACCGTGACGGAGCATCGGGTCGGACGCTGGACCCCGTCTCGTCAGCATGCGCCATGCCCCCTTGCATCCGTCACGCAGGATATTGACCCGGGATGCACGATCATGCAGACTGCCATGACAGGGGTACCCTAACCGCCCGTCCACTGGCATGACCAGTGTGCCGGCGTCGGATCCGGGGTCCACCAGAGGTGAGGAGGTCGAGGGATGGCACATCTGTCGGGATACGACGCAGTAGGCCGGCGCGAGCCGCTGTCTGGGGGGACGTCGCCACGAGGCTCGGTCGGCCGTGGACTCGTGGCGCTGAGCGTCTCGGCCGGCATCGCCGGAACGCTGCTCATCGGGGGAGTCGGTGCAGCCCAGTCCCCGGCGGCCGCATCACCCAACCAGACAGCCGGTGACATGCGCTTCCTGGTCGGGCCCTGGAGTCCGCAGGAGAAGGACGTCTTCGACGCCATCGCGACGAAGTGCAAGGTGCAGTTCCCCAACGTCAACTTCAGCGTCGACTTGTTCGACTGGGGGACGGCGCCGGCGCAGGTGACGGCCTCCCTCGCCGAGAACGCGCACGACATCTACTACCTGGGCGAGGGTGCGTACATCGGCCGCGCGGCAGGCGACGACTTCATCGACCTGACCGACCGGATCAACGATCCGGCGTGGGCAGCCGAGAAGTCCAAGTACGTGAACTGGGAACGAACGGACGCGCTCAGCCCCAAGCACATCGGCCTCCCGATCGCGTTCCATGTCGAGGACGCCTTGTTCGTGAACATGGACAAGGTCCGGGCCGCAGGCTTCGACGAGACGTTCGTGGACAGCTGGGACACGTTCAAGGACGCCGTGGCCAAGATGACCACCGCGGATACCTACGGCCTGGGCATCGGCATCCAGATCGGCGGTTTCGCCGAGTGGTACCAGCGCCTCCGGGCCGCCGGCGGCAGCTATCTGACGGCAGACCTGTCGGCGCCCAACGTCAACAAGCCGGAGGTGGTCCAGGCCACCCAGGATCTGGTGGACATGTTCACCAACGGGTACGCGCCCCCCCTCGGCACCTTTACCTACGATTCGGCACCCGACGCCTTCCTGGCCGGTCGGCTCGCGACCTATTCCACGGACCTGGCCACCTCGGCGGTCATCCAGGGCAAGCCCAAGGCCGACTTCGAGTGGAAGGTCCTGCCGTACCCGCCGGTCTCTCAGCCCGGACCGGACGGCAAGCGAGTCAACTTCAACGACATGGGGTACCTGGGCATCGCCGCCGGCACCCCGAACCCGGATCTCGCATGGGAAGTCCTCAAGTGCTGGACCAACAGCGACAGCGACGCCTACTGGGCGGACCATGCCGGGACCTATCCGGCACGAGTGGACGCGGCTGATTTCGGCTACGGCACGGCCGGGGCTCCGCAACTCGCCGCCTCCCTGCCGCTGTTCCAGCAGTACAGCGTCGGGCCTGAGCCGTTCGCGGAGTGGGGCACCATCGAGGATCAGGCCGAGGCCCAGATCCAGGATGCCTACGCCGGGAACATCTCGGCCGCGGATGCGGTGAAGAACATCGAGGACATCGTCAAGGAAGCACGAGGCCTCTGATCCGGGGCCGGCACCCGGTCTGAGCACCTTCTACCTTCGACAATGGAACAGGTGCTACCCCTGTCGAACGAGCCCGTCGCAGCGCCAGCGCGACGGGCTCGGCTGTCCGCCGAGGAGCATCGGCGGCTGCGCCGGCGGCGCCGTGCCTGGCGGGAGCTGAACGGCTGGGCATTCCTGATGCCCCAGTTCGTCTTCTTCGTGCTGTTCCTGTTGCTGCCAGTACTGGCCGTCTTCTGGTGGAGCACCCAGAAGGGCGGCGTGACAACGGAGGCCGAGTTCGTCGGCCTCGACAACTACCTCAAGCTGCCGCGCCAGGTGAGCGCAATGACGGCCATCAGCAACACGTTCTGGTTCGCCATCCTGTCCATCCCGGCGACCCTGGTCATCGCGTTCGGCGTGGCGATGCTGCTCGCGCGGGTGCGCCGGGGTGCATCCACGTATCGGTTCCTGGTCTACTTCCCGGTGCTCGTGCCGGGTGTGGTCGCGGGGCTCATCTGGGTCTTCCTGACGAACGTCGACTTCGGTCTCTTCGACACCCTCCTCCGGCTGGCCGGCCTCGAGCCGGTCACCTGGCTGGGCAGCGGTACCGCATTGCCGGTGCTGGCCGCGCTGGACGTCTGGCGCAGCGTCGGCTACTGGGCGATCTTCTTCCTGGCCGCCATCATCGGCTTGCCACAGGAGTTGTACCAGGCCGCCGAGCTCGATGGTGCCAGCACCTGGCAGCGCTTCCGACGGCTGACGCTGCCGTTGCTGCGTCGGGTCATCCTGTTCGCCGTCGTGGTCGCCACGATCTTCGGGCTCCAGATCTTCGACACCGCCCTGATCTTGACCAACGGCGGTCCAGGCACCTCGACCGTCACCATCGTGTTCCGGATCTGGAAGTACGTCTTCGGGGAGGCCGACCGGGTCGGGCTGGGTGCCGCCATCTCGGTCGCGCTGCTGGCCGCCATCCTCGCGCTGACCCTGGTCCAGCTGCGCGTCCTGCGTGGACGAGGTGGCGATGTCTGAGCTGACATCACCCGTGTCGCAGCGTCGTCAGGCCCGCGCAGCGGCCCTCGCGGCATCACCCCAGGGTGCCCCGCCACGGTCCGTGCCGGTGCCCCGGGGCCAACGCCGTCCGGGTGCCTCAACGGGCATGGAGCGAGCGTTCACCCATGTGGTCCTGATCATCGTCGTCATCGCCCTCGTGGCGCCGTTCTTCTTCGTCATCACCGCGTCGCTCAAGGAAAGCAGCGCCCTCTTCGCCTACCCGCCGAAGTGGCTGCCACTGCCGCTCTACCTCGGCAACTTCGAGCACGTGCTGTTCGAGACCAGCTTCCCACGCTGGATGTTCAACACCGTCCTCGTCGCGGGCACGGTGACCCTCATCAAGATCTTCCTGGACTCCATGGCGGGCTATGCGCTGGCCAAGCTGGAGTTCACTGGCAAGCGAGTGGTCTTCCTGTTGATGCTCGTCCTGCTGATGGTGCCCTTCGGGGTCATCCTCATCCCGCTGTGGTCCATCGCGCACGGGCTGCACATCACCAACACCTACCTGGCACTCATCCTGCCGCCGCTCGCCAACCCGCTGGGTGTGTTCCTCATGCGCCAGTTCATCCTCGCGCTGCCCGGTGACCTGGAGAACGCAGCACGCCTGGATGGAGTCAGTGAGTTCGGCATCTATCGCCGGATCATCCTGCCGCTGGTGAAGCCGGGCCTCGTCGTGCTCGCGGTGATCGTGTTCACCGATACCTTCATGAGCTTCATCTGGCCACTCGTCGCTACCCAGGATGATGAGCTGCAGGTGCTGACGACCGGTGTCGCCTCGTTCCGCGCCCGGGGTGGCGTGAATTACGGGCTGTGGTCGGCGGCCGCAGTCATGTCGCTCGTCCCCATCGCCATCTTCTTCTTCGCCCTGCAGCGGCAGTTCCTCGCCCGGAACCTGGCTGGGGCACTCAAGCAGTGAGCGGCGAGGTGATCGAGTGACGCAGCCACCCATCGCGGACGTGCCGGAGTACGCCATCGAGATCCTGGGCGTCTCCAAGAGCTATGGCGAGGTCCTGGCGCTGAGCACCGTCGACCTGGACATCGAGCAGGGTGAGTTCGTGGTCCTGTTGGGGCCTTCGGGCTGTGGCAAGAGCACGCTGCTCAAGATCATCGCCGGGCTCGAGGACGCCACCGACGGCGAGGTGTACATCGGCGGACGTCTTGCCAACTACCTCCGGCCGGGCGACCGGGACGTGGCGATGGTGTTCCAGAACTACGCGCTCTACCCCCACATGACGGTGGCCACGAACATCGGCTTCCCGCTCGCGATGCGCAAGCAGCCAAAGGCCGAGGTCGTGGCGCGCGTGCGCGAGGTCGCCCAGCTGCTGGAGCTCACGAGCCAGCTGGACAAGTATCCCGACCAGCTGTCCGGCGGCCAGCGTCAGCGGGTGGCCCTGGGTCGGGCGATCATCCGTCAGCCGGTCGCGTTCCTGATGGACGAGCCCTTGTCCAACCTCGACGCTCTGCTGCGGGTGCAGATGCGGTCCGAGCTGCTGCAGCTCCACCGACGCGTCGGTCGGACCACGATCTATGTCACCCACGACCAGGTGGAGGCGATGACCATGGCCGACCGCATCGTCGTGATGCGCGACGGCGTCATCCAGCAGATCGGGACCCCGGCCGACGTCTATGCCCATCCCGCGACCACGTTCGTGGCGACCTTCGTGGGTAGCCCGCCGATGAACCTGTTCCAGGGCGCTGTCGTCGCCACGGCCACTGGTGCCACGTTCCAGGGGGTCGTCGCGATGCCCATCGATGGCTCGATGAGGTCGGCGTTGCCGGATGCTGCGCTGACGCTCGGCATCCGGCCCGAGCACATCGCGCTCGAGCCAGCCGGGACGCCAGGCACGCTGTCGGGGACCGTGGTGCTCGTCGAGAACGTGGGCGCGGACACCTATCTCTCGGTATCGGTGGGCGAGAACGAGACGCTCTGGGTGCGCACCAGCGCCCAGACGACGGTGGTCGAGGGCGCGCCGGTCGCGCTCCGCTTCGATCCGGGACATATCCGTTGGTTCGACGCGGCAGGACGCCGCATCACACAGGAGAGGTCATGATGCAGCAGCCGTGGGTCCAGGAGCACAACCCCACCCATGCCAACCTGGACCTGGTCCAGCCGACCGTGGCCTCGCGGACGCGGCCGCCACTCCCGGAGCCGCCGACGCCGGCCCGCTATCCGCTCCACATCTCGGACGATCGGCGGCGTCTGCTGGACGCGGACGGCACGCCGTTCCTGGTCCAGGGGGACGCGGCGTGGTCGCTCATCGCCAACCTGACGTTCGAGGAAGCGATCCAGTACCTCGATGACCGGCAGGCGAAGGGGTTCAACACCCTCATCGTGAGCATCGTGGAGCACCTCTTCTCCCGACAGGCACCCCGGGACCGCGCCGGCAACGAGCCGTTCACGACGCCCGGCGACATGAGCACTCCCAACGAGGCGTATTTCGCCCACGCCGAACGGGTCATCGCAGCGTGTGCCGATCGCGGCATCGCGGTCATCCTTGCCTGCTGCTACATCGGCCACCGGCATGACCCCTCGCCCGGCGTGGACGCCACGAACCATGCCGAGGGCTGGTACTACGAAGTGGTCGGCACGGGCGTCGACGGCTGCCGCCGGTACGGCGAGTACCTCGGCCGCCGATTCGGGCGGTACGCCAACATCATCTGGTGCATCGGTGGCGACTGGGACCCCGATGCGGCGCGGCCGGGCCTTGACGCCATCGCCGCCGGCATCCGCGCCACCGGACCCGGCCACCTGTTCACTGCGCACGTGCGACCCGAGACTTCGGCCATCGAGGCGTTCGCCGGCTCCGACTGGCTGGATGTCAACTTCACGTACAGCTACGGCATCGTCCATCGCTCGCTCCTGGCCGACTGGCAACGGGACCCGGTGATGCCCTTCCTGCTCATCGAGTCCACGTACGAGGGAGAGCACAACGCATCCGACCTCCAGATCCGGCGTCAGGCATGGTGGTCCGTGCTGTGCGGGGCCACCGGGCAGTGCATGGGCAACAACCCCATCTGGCTCTTCTGGGACGGCTGGCAGGCGGCGATGGAGCTGCCGGCATCGGAGGCCATGGCGCGCTGGGGCGCCTTCTTCCGGGCGCTGGACTGGACGGCCCTCGTGCCCGACACCGAGTACCGACTGGTGACCACGGGCCTCGGCGAGGTGCGGGGTCTCGATCGGGTGACCGCGGCCGCGACCCCTGATGGCCGGCTCGGCGTTGCCTACCTGCCGGTCCAGCGGCCCGTGACCGTGGATCTCGGCGCCCTCGCGGCAGGCAGCGTGGCGGTGACCTGGTTCGAGCCCGCGACGGGCCAGCAGCGCTCGGGCGGCACGCTCCGGGCAGCCGGCGAGGTCACGCTCGTGCCGCCGTTCCCCGAGGACTCGGCGCTGCTGCTGCGGTCCGTCGCCGACTGACCCGGAGAGGATCGCCCGGGCGGACCGGGACGACCCATCGGAGGCTGCCATGGCCATCATCACCGTCAACGGACCCCTCGACGCTTCGGAGCTGGGCCTCACCCTGCCGCACGAGCATGTCTTCTGCGACACGTCGCCCGACTACCGGGAGCCGCCCCCGCACATCCGGCAGCTGCTCTCGGTGCTCGATGTGGACCTGGAGGCACCCATCACCCTGCGCAGCCTGGGATTCCTGCGCCGGGAGCCCCAGTGGTCGGTCTCGAACCAGGTCCTCGACAGCTACGAGGATGCCCGGGACGAGTTCGCCATCGCCATGGCCGTCGGCATCCGGGGTGTCATCGACTGCACCCCCATCGGTCTTGGACGACGACCGGAACAGTCCCGGAGGCTGGCCCAGGAGCTGGGTCTGGCCATCGTCGGCGCCACCGGGTACTACCGACAGGCGTTCCAGCCACCGGACGTGTTCGAGATGAGCGTCGCGGACCTGGAGGAGCGCTTCCTCCGCGAGGTCACGGAGGGCATGGACGACACCACGGTGCGGGCCGGGCTCATCGGCGAGCTGGGCACGAGCGGTGATGAGATCCGCCCCAACGAGGAACGGGTGCTCATCGCGGCGGGCCGGGTGCAGCGTCAGACCAACGTGCCGGTGTACGTCCACACGGAGGGGCGGCTGCACGTCGTGCTCCGGGCGATCGAGGTGCTCACGGGAGAAGGGGCGGACCCGACCCGTATCCACATCTGCCACGTCAACGAGCGTCCGTACTGGAAGGACATCACCGACCGCGGTGCCACGGTGGGGCTGGACTGCTTCGGATCGACCTTCTCCATCGACTCCGAGCTCAAGATGAACCCCAACGACCAGGTGCGCATCGACGCGCTCAAGGTCATCTTCGACGCGGGTCTGGGTGACCACGCTCTCATGAGCAACGACATCTGCATGAAGTCACGCCTCCATGCCTACGGCGGCTGGGGCTACGACCACATCCAGACGAACCTGGTGCCCTTCCTGCGTCAGTCGGGGTTCGGTGATGGTGACCTGGCGACGCTGTTCGTGGAGACGCCGCGTCGGCTGCTGGAGACGGGCCACTCGTAGGCGGTCGACCGGGGCCCGCCCGCCCGGGTCCGTGCGCGGTGGCCTCAGGTGCCTGCATCCAGGCGCACGGTCGCGAACGGTGGCAGCTCGATGGTCGTCGTGCCCGCATCGACACCGACATCCGTGCGTCGGCGTGTGTCGAGCGACCCGGTCAGTGTCGCGACGGGGGTCGAATCGTCGAGGACCCGGCAGCTGGCGTTGCCAGGCGGCAGCCCTTCCACGCGAGCCCGGATGGTCCGCGGCGTGAGGTTGCCGATGAGCAGCCGCGCGCGCTGGCCGGAGCGCATGCCGAGTGCCACCACGTCACGGTCCGTCAGGCTGCATCGGACGGGCGCCAGCGTGCGTCGATCCGCCAGGTCCCGGAACACCCCGTATACAGGGTAGATCTCGCCGGCGATCACCGGACCCCAGCCTGGTCGGTCGCGGCGGATCAGTGCGTTCGAGCAGGCCCCGCCAACCGATGGTCTCGAACCAGGTCACCGACGTGGCTGCCGCCGCGGTGAGGGCGGCGATGCTGCCCAGGGTCCAGACCGCACCGAACAGCGATCGTTGGCGCAGGTCCACACCCATCGGCAGCGAGGGCCCTGATGGTCCCCGCGTCACCGCCCGCGCCAGCGTCCCCGGACGCATCACCCACCGCCAGCGCCGCCGGATTGAAGCGCTGACGGAGGGTGACCGGCGAGACACACACGTCGCCCCCCGGGAACCACGCGGCCGACGGTCGCGACGGTCACCCCCTGCGCGGGGAGGGTCTCGGCCATCGACATCTCGTCGGATGCGTGGATCTGGGGGTTGAGGCCGTAGCAGACACCGTCGGCGCCGTCGGCCCCACCCGGCTTCGGTCGGTCTCGATTGATCTCGGCGAAGTCACCGTCCGTGCCGAGGATCCAGCGCGCCACCGGGAACGCCGCGCCGAGCACCGCGCGGGCGTCCGCCAGCCAGCCGGCGGGCGTGGTCGCGGTCGCCTGGGTGGGTGCATGGAGTACCAGGACGCGTCGCACGGGTATGTCCCCGAGGAGGTCGGCTATCTGCCCCAGCTGCTGCAGGGCAGGTCGATCGAGCGACACGGCGAGCTCCAGCCCGGCCCCCATCCGCGTCTGCGTCCGCCGCGTCCCGCCGCAACCGTTCCTGCCAGCCGGCTCGCCCGGGGTGGACATCGGCCCGGAGTGGTCCATGGCCAGCGCCGCCAGGACGCTCCCTTCCGCGGCATCCAATGGCCGTTCGTCGGAGCTCGCACCCAGGCCCATGGATGGCCAGCGCAGAGGCTCGTTGCCGACGCTAACGACGCATCGGCCGAAGGAGCCCCTTCGACGATCGCGCTCCGGACGCGGCGACCGACGAGGATCCGGCGGTGACGTCGAGCGTGATCCGCTGCCAGAAGCGCTGGCCAGGGTCAGCCGAACGGGGCAACGCCTCGCCGCTCATCAGCGAGTACGCCTTGAACGAGTCGTCGGTCCAGTTGCGCTGGTCTTCCAGCTCGAAATCGTCGCCCTCGTAGCGCAGCTGCACGACCATGCCCGGCAGTTCGACGACTCAGCTCGCGAAAGGCAGGCACGAGCGGGACCTCCGCGCCGTCGACGATCGAGCTGCGGTCCGACCAGCGCGGGCAGGACGGCCGTCGGTCACCGAACCAGCGCCGCTGCTCCGGACCGACCGCCCGGCCATCGAGCTGGCCGGCAGCAGTGCACAGAGGCCCATCCGCGCATACCGGAACGGCCGCTCCGCGACACCGTCCATCTCCATCGACACGGTGGTCCCGGTCCGACGCTGATACGGCCCTGCCAGGAGAAGCCGATGCTCGCGTCCGCATGGCTGGCCCGGAAGGTCAGGACGGTGGCCCCGGTGACGGGGTCGACAACGGTATCGGTGGTCGAGTCCATGATGGCGGGCAGGGTGCCCCACTCGATATCCCGGATGGCCACGAAGATGCGGTCCATGACCGGGACGCCGGCGTAGGTGACGCGTCGGACATCGACACCCTCCACGAGCAACTCGAGCGCTCCCGCGCTGAACGTCCGGATCGGCAGCGGCGGCTCGGGACGGCCGTACCAGCGCTCGAAACGGCCACGGTCAGTGAGCGCCATGCTGTCCTCCAGGGCAACGGCCGACCTCGATCACCGGGTCGGTACCACGGATGGGGGAAGGGATGAGCGAACTCGGTTTCAGGTCAGCCATGGTGACCGGTGGCGGCAGCGGCATCGGTGCCGCGATCGGGCGGATGCTCGGGCAGTCGGGCGTTCCGGTAGCCCTCCTCGGCCGACGCGCCGCCCCCATCCGCGCGGTGGCCGCCGAGATCACGGCAGCCGGTGGGTCGGCCATCGACCTGCCCGCGGATGTGCGGTCGTACATGGAGGTGGCTGCGGCGCTACAACGCGCCGGGGAGCGCCACGGGCCGGTCGACCTGCTGGTGGCCAATGCCGCCATCGCGGAGGTGGGCACCATCGCGGACGCCGATCCGGAGCTGTATCGGGACGTCGTGACCACCAATGTCGTCGGGGTCATGAACTGCGTCCGGGCGGCCCTGCCGCAACTGCTGTCCCGCGGCGCCGGGCATATCGTGATCATCGCCTCGGTCTCGGGGCGGGTCACGTATACGGGCGAGTCGGCGTACGTGGCCAGCAAACATGCCACGGTGGCCTTCGCGGACTGTCTCCGCCAGGAGGTCGCGAACGCTGGCATCCGGGTGTCCATCATCGAGCCGGGGTTGGTGGAGACGCCCCTCATCCACGTGTACCCGGGCGCGCTGGACATGGTCGCCGATGTCATTCCCCTGACCCCCGAGGACGTGGCACGGGCGGTGCGATACGTGCTGGAGCAGCCACCCGGGGTCAACGTGGCTGAGGTCGTGCTGCGACCGACGTCGCAGGTCCTGTGACCGTCACGCGTGCGGCCCACCGGTCGGCTGCCCGTCACTCTCGAGGTCCACGAGACGGATCCAGGGCGGCGGAGGCGGCACGTCCTTGCGCATCATGGGGGTGCCCGCAACGAGCGTCTCCACGCACCGGAGCGATCGATCGAACATCCGCCGCTCCTTGAGGATGTCGACGAGCTCCACCGGTGTCTGCTCCAGCTCCAGGATCGCGATGTCCGCCTGCGCGCCGGTCTGGAGGGTGCCGATGCGGCCCGCCATCCCCAGCAGCTCGGCAGGGCGCGCGGTGACCGCACGGACGATGTCGGGGAGCGACCAGCCGAGGTACAGGAACTTGGTCATGACGGTCAGCAGTGTGAGCTGGGGACTGCCGTCGCCCAGGACCCGCGCGATGAGCTCCTGGTCCGCGACGAGGTTCGGTCCCGGCAGACTGACCTGGTGGAGGTCGGTCGAGATGGTGTCCGGCCAGAATCCGGCGCTGGTGAGGGCCTCTGCACTCGCGAACGAGAAGGAACCGGCACCGTGCCCGATGTCGAACAGGACGCCCCGGTCACGCGCACGAAGGACGACCGCCCTCGGCCGCCCAGCATCGTCGACGAGTCGCTCGCTGCCACCGGTGTAGGCGTGTGTGACGATGTCGCCCGGGCGCAGGAGCGCCAGCACGTCCTCCACGTCCGGGGGAGCGTCGCTGATGTGGCACATGACGGGCAGACCGGTCACCTCGGACGCCTCGACCGCCGCGCGCAGCGGCTCGAGCCCCCGCGAGCACACACCCTCGTGGCCCATGCGTGTCTTGATGCCCAGGACCAGGTCTGGCGCCGAAGCGGCCACCCGCAGGAGCAGCGGCACATCGCACGCCGCCGGATTGCAGTACTCGTCGTAGTTGAGGCCCGCAAGACCCAGGTACGAGATATTGATATAGGCAAGGATCCGGGACTGCGCTGGACGAACGATGTACTCCCGGAATGCCGGTAGCTGGAAGGCGCCCATCGAGCCGGCATCGACCCAGGTCGTGACCCCCGATCGCCACGCGATGCTGTCCGCATCCACGCCGAAGAAGTCGCGACCCCAGAAGACGTGGGTGTGCATGTCGATGAGCCCGGGAGTCACGATGCGGCCGGTCGCATCGATGGACCGGTCCGTCACGTCGTCCGGCAGCCGGGGTTCGACGGCCGCGATCACGCCGTCGATGATGCCGATGTCCCGGATGTCATCGATGGCCGCTACCGGGTCGATGAGCCTGCCACCCCGGATGATGGTGTCGAACCGCACCCCTGCTCTCTCCTGTGCTCGTCGGTAGCCGGCGCCGAGGCGGCGCGCCCAGTGGATCATGCACCCGGGCGCGGAGTCAAGACGGCCCGATGCGGAGGAGCCGGCGGCTCGTACCATCAGCCCTCGCCCGGCACGGGGACGGCGGCAACGGGTCCGGATAAGGTTGCGGTCATGCCCCGATCCCGACCCGACGCGCCATCGACCCCTTCTTCCCGCCCCGGTATGGGGGCCTGGCCGTACCCCGGTGGGGTCACGTTCCGGGTCTGGGCACCGAACGCGACCGCTGTCGCGGTCACGGGCACATTCGACGACTGGGATACCACCCGGCATCCGCTCGCCGCCGAGGAGGGCGGGACGTGGTCAGCGGACGTGCCGGGTGCGCACGACGGTGATGAGTACCGGTTCCTGGTCCGCAATGGCGACCGCCAGCTGTGGCGCATCGATCCCCGGGCCCGGCGACTCACCAGCTCCGTGGGCAACGCCGTGGTCTACGACCCGGCTGGCTTCGACTGGGGCGCGGGCGAGTTCCACCAGCCACACTGGAACGACCTCGTCATCTACGAGCTGCACGTGGGCACGTTCAGCCAGGGGATGCACGGCCGTCCGGGCACGCTGGAGGGTGTGCGCAAGCGTTTGCCCTATCTTCGTGAGCTCGGCGTCGGCGCCATCCAGCTGATGCCGCCATTCGAGTTCGCCGGGGATCGATCGTGGGGCTACAACCCGGCATTCCCGTATGCCGTGGAAAGCACGTACGGCGGACCCGACGAGCTCAAGAGCCTGGTCCGTGCCGCCCACGAGGAGGGCATCGCGGTCCTGCTGGACGTGGTCTACAACCACCTCGGTCCGTCCGACCTGGACCTGTGGCAGTTCGACGGCTGGTCCCAGGGGGACAAGGGGGGCATCTACTTCTACCAGGATGCCCGCTCCTCGACGCCCTGGGGTGAGACGCGCCCCGACTACGGCCGGGTCGACGTGCGCGAGTTCCTGCGTGACGGAGCGCTCCAGTGGCTCGACGAGTTCCGCGTCGATGGTCTCCGCTGGGATGCGACCGCCTACATCTCGAGCATCACCGGGGGCGGCCACCGCGCGGCTGATGCCATCGAGGACGGCTGGGACCTCATGGCGTCCATCACCGCCGAGATGGTGGAGCGATACCCCGACCGCCTGCTCATCGCCGAGGACCTCAAGGGCGACTCTGCCGTGACCGCGTCCACCGACCAGGGTGGCGCGGGGTTCGGGGCGCAGTGGGACGGCGCGTTCGTCCATCCCGTTCGCGCCGCGCTCACCGCGGTAGCGGATGAGGAGCGGGACATCGCAGCCGTGGCCGAGGCCATCGCGACAGACCCGGCCGACGCATTCAAACGCATCATCTATACCGAGTCGCACGATGAGGATGCCAACGGCAGCTCCCGGGTCCCCGAGGAGATCTGGCCGGGCTACGCGGACAGCTGGCCCTCCAAGAAGCGTGCGACGCTGGGCTCTGCGCTCGTGCTCACAAGCCCCGGCATCCCGATGCTGTTCCAGGGGCAGGAGCTCATCGAAGGTTCCTGGTTCTCGGACGACGACCCACTCGACTGGAGCCTCCGACAGAGCAACAAGGGCCTGCTCCGGCTGCATCGGGACCTCATCCGGCTGCGGCGGAACGTGGACGACACGACGCGCGGTCTCAAGGGTCCCCACGTCGCGATCGTGCGGGTCGACGAGCGGGCACGCATCCTGGCCTACCACCGCTGGGAGGAGGGTGGGCCCCGCGACGACGTGCTCGTGCTCACCAGCTTCTCGTCGACGCCGCAGGAGCCATACCGCATCGGGGTGCCCCGACCGGGCTTGTGGCGCGTCCGCTGCAATTCCGACTGGGATGGCTACGACGAGGACTTCGCAACGGTCCCGGCACTCGATGCAGCCTCCGAGGACAAGCCGATGGACGGCATGGGACAGAGCATCGCGGTGGGGGTTGGGCCGTACACCGTGATCATCCTGTCCCAGGACGACTGACCGGCCCGGCGCGGGCGGAGGCTCACGTATCGCGGCCCGCCTGCGGCCCGCCATCCTGCGTGTCGCCCGACGCGTGAGGGCATGGTCAGCGCCCGCATGCACAGGACCGCGACAGGACGATGGTCCCTATCGGGAGGGCCCCTGAGCGTGGTAGTATCGTTTCCGGCCGAACCTCCTCGGAGGACGGGGGACCCACCCTTATTGGGGCTAATCGCGGAGCAACCGCGAGGGCTATCTCCGTAGCAGCCCAGCCCGACAGCTGACCTCGTAGGCCCAGACGGACACCCTTGAGGTTCGTTGTGGGCATCCTTGGGGCAGCAGGCGCCCTACCCGGAGCACAGACGTTGCGACGCAACGTGCTGTTGGACCTGGTCTCCCTCGTCGGCGTCGGCATCACTGCGTCCGTGGTCCTGTCGTTGCTGCCCGGAGTGGCACGCCACGCCGGTCTCGACCCGGTCGGTATCGCACTCCTGGCGGCCGCACCCTTCGCCGCCAATGTGCTGGGTCTCTTTGCCGGCCGCCTCGGCCCCCGGACACCACGGGGCATGAGCCTCTTCCGGGCCGGTGGTGCGCTGCTGCTCGTGGCGATGGTCTTGATGCCCGTGCCGGGCGTGATGGCCGCCCTGGCGTTGGGCTACTGGATCTCGCTCGCGTTCTCCAATCCGCTCCAGCAGCGGATGTGGGGCGCGATGTATCCCAGCTCCGAACGCGGTCGGCTCATCGGCTTCGTGAGCACCGGCAAGGCCGCCGCGGCGGGCACCGCGATCCTCGTCGGTGGCATCCTCGCTGACCAGATCGGGGGCATGGTCGTGGTCGCGTTCGCAGGCGCCATCGGTGCGCTCTGCGCCATGTCCGCCAGCCGCATCGAGGCGCCCCTCGATCCCGATGCCCGCCGCTTCTCTGCCCGGGAGTCGTGGGGTGCGTTCCGCCGACGGCCGGCACTGCGCCAAGTGGCGATGGCGCAGGCGTTCTACGGCGCCGGCCTCATCGCCGCGGGCCCCCTCTACGCGCTGGTGCAGGTCGACCGGCTGTCCCTCTCGATGGCCGAGATCGGCATCATCGGCATCCTCGGAGCCGTTGCCACCACCCTCTCCTGCCTCGCCTGGGGCAACATGGCCGACCGCCGCGGTGCGGTGTCGGTGATGCGCATCGGCGCGACCCTGGGGGTCATGTCCATCGTGCTGTACGCGATCGCGCCCTCGGTCATCTTCCTGTGGGCCGCTGCGGTCGTGGTCGGCGTCGCCAACGCCGCCACGGACATGGGCCTCGCGTCGGTGATCTCGGAGCAGGTGCCCCAGGAGGAGCGCGGCGCCGCGGTCGCCGGCCTCAACGCCCTCACGGGCACGCGGGGCATGTTCGCGCCGTTCCTGGCCAGCATCGTGGTCCAGCTGGGCATCCTGACCGTCACCCAGGCGCTCCTGGTGTGTGCCGTGACGACCGGCATCGGGACGCTCATGTACCTGCGGCTGACGCCCAGCGGCGCGAGCCGTGCGTGGCGCTCCCTGGTGCCGTCACTGCCGGCGATGGGTGGCCTGGACCGCGGCCTCCGCCGCGCACGAGCACTCGTCGTCGGGGTCACCGCGAACCTGTAGGCTCCTCGATGTCCTGAGGCCAGGGTCGGGCCCGGGACCTGTTCATCGCCCCGCCCGCGGAGAGCTGCCCTATGCCCGGACGAGGCGCCATCGTCCTCGCCTTCGCGACCCACGCCTGCATCACGACGAGCGTCGGCGCCCGGATGCCCGCCATCCGGGACCAGACCGGGCTCGATGCTCCGCACCTTGGGCTGGCCCTTGGCGCGTACGCCATCGCGTTGCTGCTCGGGACGCGGCTGGGTGGCCCGCTCGTCGACCGGCTCGGCAGTCGACGGGTGCTGCGGGTGGGCATGCCGATGCTGTGCCTCGCTCTGGTCCCCGTTGGCCTTGCGGCCGACCTCGTGACGCTGGCCGCGGCGCTCGTGCTCCTGGGACTGTTGAGCGGGGGCCTGGATGTGGCCATGAACGCATACGCCGTGGAGCTGGAATCGCGACTCGGGCGCCCGATCCTCTCCGGGGTCCACGCCGCGTGGAGCGCGGGCATGCTCGTCACCGCGGGGTTCGCGGCACTCGCGGTCGCGATCGGGCTGCCGCCGCTCGCGCACTTCGTGGTGCTCGCGGTCGTCCTGGCAGCCGTGAGCGCTCTCGGGCTGGCCCGACTCGACGACCTGCGGCCCACGGTGCGGGACCAGGATGCCGTGGTCCCCGTGGATCGCCGGTCGCTGGTGGTGCCCATCCTGACCATCGGCGCCATCGGGTTCGCCTCGTTCGTGGCCGAGGGCGCGGTCATCGACTGGGGCACCATCTACCTCCAGGATGTCGGGCGCATCACGCCCACCGTGGCCGTCATGGCATACCTCGCGAACGCCCTCGGCATGCTCAGCTCGCGGCTCCTTGGTGACCGCCTCGTGACCATCACGGGGCCCATCGCGCTCGTGCGCTGGGCTGGGCTCGTGATGGCCATCGCGCTCGCCTGTGTCATCGCGCGCACCGAGCCGCTCGTGGGATTCCTGGCATATGCACTGCTTGGCTTCGCCACCGGACCAGTCTTCCCGACCGCTCTCAGCGCGGCCGGCAATCGGACCATGGGGCAAACGATGGTCGTCGGCTGGGTCGTGAGCCTCGCCTACCTCGGTTCCATCGTCGGGCCGCTGGCCATCGGACTCGCGGCGGGCTCTGTGGGCCTGCGTTGGGCGTTCCTCGTGCCGATGGCGCTAGCAGGTGCGCTGGTGTTGCTCGCACCCGCCGTCCGCGGCGCCACCCGCGGCCCACGGGCGGGGACGATCGCGTCCGTGGAGATCCCGCCCGTCTGAGCTGCGGGCGTCTAGTCGTCGCGCTCCCTGGGTGCGCGAACGACGAGCACGGGCACCCCGGCTCGGCGCACGACATCATCCGTGACACTGCCGAGCAGCATCCGTCCGACGCCGGACCGGCCACTGCCGCCGATGACGATGACATCGGCGCTCTCCGAGATGGCCGCGGCAAGGATGGCGTCGGCCGGCTCTCCCTCCCACACCAGCGGACTTGCTTCGAGCCCCCACTCGACGGCGTGGTCCACGACGTCATTCGTTCGCGCGGCGGCCGCGACCACCTCGTCGTCATCGCGGTCCGCCTCGCCACGTGGGGCGTCCCTGTCGCCGCCGACATCGCCCGTCGAGCCCTCGGGGACCACGCACAGGACGAGCAGCCGGCCGCTGGTGTCGTGCGCCAGGTCCAGGGCGGCCTCGACCGCGGCGTCGCTGTCGTCGCTGCCATCGGTCGCGACCAGGATGGTCCCGAAGCGTGTCATGGTCCGCCTCTCTCCTCCCCGCTCCGGACCTGCCGCCGCGAGAGGCACACATCGTGCCACCTTCGGGCAACCCTGTGCGGCATCCGACCGACTACCATCGTCGGCGACGCACCGCGGTGTCCGGGGCCGCGGAATGGACGCCGAGCTGGAGAGGACCGACCCGACCATGCCCGACCTGCCCCTGTCACGGCCGCGTCTGCCCCGCCCGGTGCGGCTGCGGTCGGCACGCGCGCCCGTCCAGCCGCCAGCCGACACGACCGTCCGGCGCGACGCGGTCCTTGGTGACGGCCTGCGCTGGATCGACATCCCCCGGCCGGCCAGCGCGGACGGTGAATGGTTGCGTGCCGAGTTCGGCTTCCATCCCCTGGACCTGGAGGATGTCTTCTCCCGCAACCAGCGTCCCAAGCTCGACACCTACGACGACTACCTGTTCCTGGTGATGCAGTTCCCGGTCTACGAGAAGGCGCGCAAGCGGCTCATCTCCGTCGAGCTCGACCTGTTCGTGGGCCCCGACTACCTGGTCACGCTGCCCAGCAACGACCTGCCACCCCTCCAGGCCCTGTTCGAACGGTTCGGTGAGCGTGAGGACCTGCGTCACCAGGTCTTCTCCAAGGGCTCCGGGTACCTGCTCTATCGCATCATCGATGCCTGTGTCGATGCCTCGTTCCCGATGCTGCGCAAGATGGGGCTCAAGCTCGACCAGCTCGAGGATGACATCTTCGAGGAGCGTCGCACGTCGGAGATCGTTCGCGACATCAACGACCTGAAGCAGGAGATCATCAGCTTCCGGCGCATCGTGCGACCCCAGCGGGCAGTGCTCGGCGACCTCGAGAAGACCAAGCAGCGCTACCTCGCGGAGGAGATGGAGATCTACTTCGATGACATCTCGGACGCCGCGGAGCGGATCTGGGATCTCCTCGATAACTACAAGGAGGTCATCGACTCGCTCGAGTCGACCAACGAGTCGGTGCTCACGCACCGGCTCAACGACAGCCTCCGGATCCTGACCGCGTTCAGCGTGATGCTGCTGCCGCTCACGCTCATCGCATCGGTCTACGGGATGAACGTCCAGCTGCCGTTCATGGAGCATGGTCCCGCGGCGTTCTGGCTGGTGATGGTCGTGATGGTGCTCGCGCTGGTGGTGATGCTCGCGTTCTTCCGTCGACGCGGCTGGCTCTAGATCCCGGGCCGCGTCCGCGACGCGACTGACGCCTCCGACGTACGCTGTCGGTCGGCCGCGGTGGCCGGTGGGCTGTCCCGTCTGCCATTCGAGGAGGTTCGATGGATCGCGCTTTCGGCCGCCGCCGCTTCCTGCGGGCCGGCGCCGGCGCGGCGCTCGCGCTCGCGAGCCCCTTGGCGCGGGTCGCTGCGCAGTCCGTGACCCCCGATGGGTCGGGTGCCGCGGCTTCCGGTCCGCCCGTCCCACCGGGTCAGCTGCGCCTGCTGACGTCGCCCGATCATTGGGATCCGGGCGTCCTCCGTTCGCTCGCGGCGGATGTCGGCATCCAGGTCAGGGTCACGCCCCTCACCGACGATGCGACCGCGTTCGCCGATGTCAGCCACGGGATCGGTGGACGTGGATGTCGTCAGCGGAGACGGTCTCTGGATCCCGGCGTACCACGCAGCCGGACTGACGCAGCCCATCGACCTCAGCAACCTGCGTGTGGCGCAGGAGCTGTACCCCGTGGCTCGAACGATGGACCTGCTGCAGACCCCCGACGGCCTGCTGGGCTATCCCTGGAGCTGGTCGCCCCTCCAGGTCGTCTACGACCCGGCTCGTGTCACCACCGCGCCCGATTCCTGGCAGGTGCTCATCGACCCTCGCTACCGGGACCGGGTCGTCATCGAGGCGCAGCAGATGGACCTGGTGCTGTGCGCGGCGGTCGCCATCGGTGCCGCCGACCCGCTGGCCATGACCGATGCCGAGCTGGCCGCGGCGACAGACTGGCTGACGCAGCTCGCGCCGAACATCCGGCGCGTCGTTCGTCAACGCGGCGGCACCATCGATGCCCTCGCGTCGGGGGAGTGCCTGATGGCCATCTCGGGCCTGGGCGCACCCGACCTGGTCAAGACTGCCGGCGGGCCCGAGGTCGTCGCGTTCGTGCCCAAGGAAGGGACGATCGGCTCGATCGAGGCCGAGATGGCCGTGGTCGATGCCGCCAACGCGGGCCGACTGCCGGCATACCTTGACGCTGCGGCTTCGGCCGAGGCCTCGGCAGCGGCGTTCCTGTCCGACGGTCGGCCCCTGTTCAACGAGCGCGCCTACCAGCTGCTCGTGGATGCCGGACATGGCGACCAGGCGAAGCGCTACCTCTACGACCGGCCCGAGGTCGCCCTGGAGATGACGCTCACCGGGCCGGGCGCCCGACCCGAGGCCTACCTGGCGGCGGCACAGGTCGTCTTCGGCGACCGATGAGGGAGATGGCGGCGACCGACTGCGGGAACCGTGGTTGCCGCGCGACGAGTACCCTGTGCGCCGAGCCGCCCGATCCCATCGGCGGCTGACCAGGAGCGGCAGGGAGGCAGCGTCACGCGGATGCGTGACGCGCCGCGATGCCTGGATGGGCACGGGAGACGCCAGAAGGAGTTTCATGGACCGACGGGTGTTCGCGGCTGCGTGCATGTCACTGCTGATGGCCGCGATGCTGGTGCCGGGCGCGGCCGCTGCCGCCGGTCCCCAGCGGTTCGAGCCGGTCAACGTCAAGCATGCGCATCCGGGCCTCAAGGATGCGCTCGCACTCCAGAACGGCAATCGCAAGGTGGAGGTCGCGGTCCAGCTCAAGGGCGCCCCCGTCACGGTCCAGGAGGGCGCGGCCCTCGCGGTCGGCCGCTCGCTGTCGGTCGGCCGGAGACAGGAGATCCGGCGCACGCTGGGCAGCCGTCAGCGGGTCACCGCGTCACGACTCCGTGGCCTGGGCGCCACGATCCAGCACTCCTACACCGACGTGTTCAACGGTTTCCGGATCACCGTGAAGGCCAAGCAGGTGAGCAAGATCGCCCGCCTGCCCAACGTCCGGGCGGTGCTCACCGTACCGACCCACACCATCGACAACACCAACACCGTGTCGTACCTGGGTGCCGACAGGGCATGGGGCCAGACGGGCAAGACCGGCAAGGGCGTCACCATCGCCATCATCGATTCCGGCATCAACTACTACCACCTCGACTTCGGCGGTGCCGGCAACGCGGCATGGAGGGCGGACGACCCCACCCGGCGCGAGGCTGGCACGTTCCCGACGGCCAAGGTGGTGGGCGGCTACGACTTCGCCGGCGATGACTACAACGCGGACACGCAGCCGGTGCCGCATCCCGATCCCGATCCGCTCGACTGCAAGGCCAAGGACTCCGAGATCGCCCAGCACGGGACCCACGTCGCGGGCACCGCGGCAGGTACCGGGGTGACCCTCGCCGGCAGGAGCTACAGCGGGCCCTACGACACCAGCACCCTCTCCCGGACCGCGTTCCGGATCGGGCCCGGGGTGGCGCCCCAGGCCAAGCTGCTGGCCTATCGCGTCTTCGGATGCGCGGGCTCCACGACCCTCCTCGTCGATGCCATCGAGCGTGCCGTCCAGGACGGAGCGGACGTCATCAACATGTCCATCGGCGCTCCCTTCGGTGATGCCGGCTCGCTCGACGCGGTCGCATCCGACAATGCCTCCCTGGCGGGTGTGGTCGTCGTCGCATCAGCCGGCAACGAGGGCCCATCGGCGTACATGACCGGAAGCCCTGGCGTGGCACAGCGCTCGATCGCGGTCGCAGCGCTGGATGCCGTGCGGTCCTTCCCGGGGGCAACGGTGGATATGGCCACCGGCCGCGATATCGATGCCATCAACGCCAACGACAGCTCGCTGCCCGTGAGCGGCAGGATCACGGTCTTCCGGGATGACCCGGGTACCCCCACCGATCCGGATACCGGCAAGGGGAACGAGAGCCTCGGCTGCTTCCCGCAGGACTACAGCTACAACGACTTCTCGGACGGTCGGATCGCCGTGGTCTATCGGGGCATCTGCCCCCGGACCGATCGCGCGGTGCAGGGCCAGCAACAGCACGCGGCCGCCGTGATCATGATCAACAGCGCGGATGGGCTACCGCCCTTCGAGAACCTCATCGGCGGCGTCACCATCCCGTTCATCGGTGTCAGCGGCGCTGACGAGGACCGGTTCACGACCGACCGCAACAGGACCATCACCATCAAGGACGCGGGCATCATCGGTAACCCCACGTACCGCCATACCGCGGACTTCACCTCGGCCGGCCCGCGCCGCGCGGACAGCGCCATCAAGCCGGATATCACGGCTCCTGGCGTCTCGGTCTACTCGGCGGATGGTGCCTCGACCGGGCTGGGCAAGAGCCTCTCCGGCACCTCGATGGCCTCCCCGGCCATGGCCGGTGTCGCCGCCCTCGTCAAGCAGGCACATCCGGGCTGGGACCCGCGGGACATCAAGGCGGCCATCGTGGGCACGGCAGCCTCCGGCAAAGTCTCGCCCTACGACATCCGGTTCGCTGGTGCCGGTGTGGCACAGCCGCGGCGGGCGGTCGATACCGTGGCGTTCGTCACCACCGATCCGGGCTCCTCGAGCCTCGCCTTCGGCCTCCGTGAGGCGCGCAACGCGCCCGGGACCTCCACCTCGTTCAGCGCGACCCGCAAGATGACCATCCGGAACACCTCCTCGCGGACCATCCGGTACGACCTTGGCAACGTCTTCGATGGCAATGCCCGGGGTGTGAAGGTCGTCATCACGCCACGCTCGGTCAGCGTGCCCGGGCACAGCCGCAAGACGATCAACGTCCGGGTCTCGCTGGCGGAGAGCGCCGTGTCGGCGTTGCCGGCCGCGGCTCCGAACCATGCACCCAATCTCGCCATCGATAGCTTCGGCGCGTTCTACACGCCGGTGTCCACGGTCCGAGGCACGATCGTCGCCACGCCCCGGGGCCGCGGCACGGGCGTCTACCCGCTCCGGGTGCCCTGGCTCGTCGTGCCTCGTGGGACCTCCGACGTGCGCCAGGTCAATGGCAGCCGGACCGCGTACAAGGGCAGCGGTTCGACCCGGACGTCGAGCATCCGGTTCCGCAACTTCGGACTCCACAAGGGCATCGTGGATGTCTACGCATGGGGTCTGACGGACGGTCGCGACAACGTGGGCGAGATCGATCTGCGGGCCGCTGGCGTGCAGTCCCTTGACAGCTCCGTCTGCACGGGGATCGTCGACGCGACCGATCGCTGCCTCGTGTTCGCCATCAATACCTGGACACGCTGGGCCAACGCCGCCGGGGACGAGTGGGATGTGCTCATCGACGTGGACAAGGACGGCAACCCGGAGTACCTGCTCTCGGGCTACGACGATGGGCTGATGTTCACCGGGGAGGCGAACGGGTTGCTCGACGCGCTCGTCATCGACCTCAGCGACGGCTCGCTCGTCGGCGGCTTCGATGCCACGGTCTCGGCCAACGGCACGACACTCCTGCTGCCGGCACTCGCCAGCGACCTCGGCCTCCAGAAGGGCGGCCCGTCGTCGTTCGACTACTGGGTCGAGAGCTATACCAACTCCGGGGAGTCCATCCAGTCGGACATCATGAACACCGGCGACTCGGCGGCGGGGAGCGATCCGAATGCCCGGTTCGACGCGTTCAAGCCCTCGCTCAGCTCCGGCTTCTTCAAGTCGTTGGCTGCCGACAAGGTGACGACCGTGCCGCTCACGGTGAACACCGCGACCTACCACGCCGATCAGGGCCAGAAGGGCTGGTTGGTGGTGACCATGGACGACGCCAGCGGTGCGGACCAGGCCGACATGGTGGTGGTCGGCAAGCTACCCTAGCGCTCCCTGATCCTGCCTACCCGGGGAGGAGACCGAAGGCCCTCGGCAACGTGCCGGGGGCCTTTGTGTTTGCCGCGCGCTGGCCGCCGGGTCAGTCGAAGAGCGTGCCCTGGACCGGGTCGTTCGCCGCCGGCGGCGCATGGCCACCCGTCACCGCCGACAGCACGTCCACATCGACGGGTGCCACCAGGTCCGGACCGTCATTGCGCACGTCGTTGACCCGCATCGACACGGCGTGGATGTCGAGGATGCCGTCGGGAGCCGGCGTGAGCATCGAGCGGAGCAGCTCCTGGTCCCGTTCATCCGGATCGAGCCACGTCTCCCAGGCATCACGCGGCAGGAGCACCGGCATCCGGTCGTGGAGCACGCCGACGTCATCGTTGGCATCGGTCGTGATGACCGCCGCGGAGGTGACCCAAAGCCCGGTGGCAGGGTCCTTCCAGACCGACCAGAGCCCGGCCATGGCGAGCACCGCGCCCTCGCCGACCGGCCCGAGGAAGAAGGGTTGCTTGCGCTTGCCGCCCGTGTGCTGCCACTCGTAGAAGCCGTCGGCGGGCACGATGCAGCGACGCTTCGCGAACGCGACCCGGAACGCGGGGCTGGTGGCGAGCGTCTCCGCGCGGGCGTTGATGAGCCGCGCGCCCTCACGCGCCGACTTCGCCCAGCTGGGGATGAGCCCCCATCGCGGGCGCTCCACGGTCCTGCCGTCCTCGCGCTGGAGCACGACCGTGATGGGGTCCGTGGGCGCCACGTTCCACGACGGCTGGGCGTCATCGAGCTCGTGGTCCCGGACCTCGGCATCGAAGATCCGGGCGACCTCCTCCGGTGGCGTCTGCTGGGTCATCCGGCCGCACATGGACGGCATGTTCGCATCATCGGCCGGTCGCGCGCATCCACCCTCACCCGGACGCGCTGTCGGGCCGCACCACATACAGGCCTGCCTCGATCACGCCACACTGGCGGCCATGGATCAGCCACCTGCCATCGCCGTGGTGCCCGCTCGTCGTCGCCCGTTCGGGGTGCTCGTCGTGGCCCTGCTGCAGCTGTTCACGGTCGCGATCGCGATGCTGGGCTTCTTCGCCAATATCACCATCCCCTGGCAGGGGGCGTTCATCCGGGCGCTCCAGGACAACGGTCTGGCGCGTGGCGCCATCGTGACCTTCGCCGTGCTCGTGGTCGTCGCGGCCGTGGGCATGTGGGCGCTGCGCTACTGGGGCTGGGCGCTGATGCTCACCCTGGTGGGGCTGGCCCTCGTCCTCGACCTCACGACCTGGTGGCTCGTCAGCGGCCCGGAGCGTGACCTTCCCCTCTATGCGCGCATGTTGCTCGACGTGATCTGCGCGTTCTACCTCAACTCGTCGGCGGTCCAGGACGCGTTCCGGAAGGCGCCACCCGGGGACCGGGTCGCCGGCGCCTGTGGTCGCCACCGACTCCGCGGGATCGATCGAGCGATGACCACGCCGGCGAGCCGCGTCACCGCCGCCGCATCGGACATCGAGCTGCTGCGTCGGTTCGAGCCTATCGTCCGCTATACCGATGGGGAGCTGTTCCTGCCGGCGCCGGTCGACGGCTACCTCGCGGCCTGCGACCTGCTCGTCGGTCGGTCGGACCGCGAGCGTACCGTGCTGGTCCCGGTCGGTGGTCTCTCGGCCGATGACCTGGCCGGGCATCTCGCACCACCGGGCGAGACGCTCTACCTGCGACTCGTCCAGGAGCCGTTCGACGGCATCGAGCTGACCCGCTGGCAGCGTCGTCCTGACCGCCGGGGCTTCCATGCGCCAGGTCGTCTCGCGCGCGTCGGCCTCTTCGCACGGCTCGTGGACGCCGGGTTCACGGTGTCGCTGCTGCTCCGAGGCACGGTGCCGGGCGGCACGGCCGCGGCCGCGCAGGTGAAGTACGCGGATGCCGTCAAGCACGACCCACGCATCGCCTATCACGCCCGGGTCGTGCGCCGCAACGGCTGGATCGCGCTCCATTACCTGTACTTCTACTTCATGAATGACTTCCGATCCACGTTCGGCGGCGCGAACGACCATGAGTCGGACTGGGAGCAGGTGCTCGTCTTCCTCGACGATGCGCCCGATGGCCCCAGGCCGGTCTGGATCGCGGCGGCGGCCCACGACTACACCGGCGATGACCTTCGACGTCGATGGGACGATCCGACCATCACGCTCCAGGGCGAGCATCCGGTCCTGTTCGCCGGCGGTGGCTCGCACGCCTCGTACTTCCAGCAGGGTGAGTACCTGACCCAGCTGCCGATGCCCTTCGCCCGCGGTGCGCGCGGTGCGCTCGATGCGCTCCGCACGTTCTGGCGCGACACCCTCAACCAGCCCGATCCCGGTGACCTGGCCGCTCGCATCGAGGGAGCCCTGAGCGTGCCGTTCATCGACTATGCGCGTGGCGATGGCCGGACGATCGGGCCCGGCGGCGATGCGGCCTGGACGCCCATCCTCATCGATGACGATGTCCCATGGGTCGACGGCTACCGCGGCCTGTTCGGGCTGGACACCTACGACCGGTTCGCGGGCGAACGTGCGCCGGCAGGACCCAAGTACACCCGGGCCGGCACCGTGCGCCAGACCTGGAACGACCCGCTTGGGTTCGCGGGCCTGGACAAGGTGGCACCACCATCGGGGCAGCCGGCGCAGCTGCATGCCCGCATCGAGGGGCTGGTCGCGGAGGCGAGCGCGCTGGATGCGACCATCGACGAGCGCACCGCGGTCCTGCCCGGCCTGGAGCTCGAGGTCCGGTCGCTGGGAGTGGACGGCTCGCTCGCCAAGCTGCATGAGAGTCGCACGACCGACCTGGCGGCTGCCGAGCACGAACTGGCGGAGCTGCGTGCGACGCGCGCCGGTGTGGGGGACACGATCTCGGCTGCGCGTGCCGAGCTCGCGCGACTCCAGACGGGGGACTTCGGCGATCCGTCGGGCCCATCTGACGCACGACCTGACGCCGATGCCGCCGGAGCAGCACCGCTTCGGCATCATCGTGGAGCTCTGGTCGGCCATCAGCGTCAGCCTGATGCTCATCCTCATCGTCACGCTCATCTGGACCCGCGCCGTGCCCTGGTGGGGGGCCCTACTCATCGGCATCGTGGGCTATACGTTCATCGAAGCGCTGTTCCGTCGCCGACTGAGCACCCTCATCCTCCACGCGTCGCTGTTCCTGGCGGTCATCGCGGCATGCGTGCTCCTGTGGGAGTTCCGACTCCAGGCCGTGCTCACGGTGATCATCGCGATCGCGGTCATCATCCTCCTGGACAACATCCGGGAGGTCACGCGTCGCTGAACCAGTCGCCTGCGACGGGCCTGTCCCATCCGCGGCGGCAGGCGGGGCCGTAGGATGTCGCTGCCATGAGCGACGACATGCCCGATCCGACCCGGCGGCCGACAGCGGATCTTCGCGTCGCACGGTCGTAACGATGGAGGGCACCCGGACTGACCGCGCAAGCGACGGTCCCCCCATGAGCGCGCGCGTCTTCCTGCGGTCCAGCATGGCCCGACCCCCGGTCGCGGTGACCGCCTCCGGCAGCACCATCACCGATGCCGACGGACGGACGTACCTCGACGCGGCCGGTGGTGCCATCGTGGTCAACATCGGGCACGGTCGGGCGTCGGTCGCACAGGTCATGGCGGCCCAGGCCGGTCGTGTCGCCTATGCCCATGGATCGGCCTTCACGACCGAGCCCCTGGAACGCTGGGTCACGGCGCTCGGGCCGTACCTGCCCATGAGCGATGCGGCGATCTACCCAGTCTCGGGCGGCTCCGAAGCGGTGGAGACAGCGCTCAAGATGGCGCGCGCCTATCACGCGGCACGCGGCGAGACCGATCGCTGGATCGTCGTCGGCCGATGGGGCTCGTATCACGGCAACACGCTCGGAGCCCTGGACCTGTCGGGACGGCGTCCGCTCCGCCGTCCGTACGAGTCGTGGCTGGGCCGGTTTCGCCATGTCAGCGCCGCGTACCCATACCGTGCCGGGGATCCAGGAGCGATGGCCCTGGGCACGGCCGAGGATGCCGCTGCGGAGTTGGAACGGGTGCTCTCGGCGGCTGGGCCGCGGACCGTGGCGGCGTTCATCGCCGAGCCCATCGTGGGTGCCACGCTTGCGGCCGCCGTGCCTCCCGACGGCTACTGGACGGCGATCACGGGGGTGCTTCGTCGCCACGGCGTGCTGCTCATCATGGATGAGGTGATGACCGGGTTCGGCCGCACCGGACGCTGGTTCGGCGGCGACCACTGGGACGTCCGGCCGGACATCCTCGTCGCAGCCAAGGGCGCATCATCGGGCTATTGGCCGCTCGGCTTCGTGGCCGCCGCGGGCCATGTCGCCGACACGCTCCTGGCGCCTGGAGCCTTCGTGCATGGCTTCACCTACAGCCACCACCCGGTGGGTGCCGCGGTAGCCGGAGAGGTGTTGCGTATCCTGGTGGAGGAGGACCTCGTTGCGGCGAGTGAGGTCAAAGGCAACCGATTGCGCCAGCTCCTCGAGGAGCGTCTGGGCAGCCATCCCAACGTGGGGCAGATCCGTGGCCGAGGACTGCTCCAGGGCGTCGAGATCGTCGCCGACCGCGAGTCACGGCTGCCCTTCCCACGCGCGAGCCGGGTGACCGAGTCCGTGGTTCGGGCGGCCCGGGACGCGGGCGTGCTGCTCTACTCGGGCACCGGCAACGCCAACGGCACGGACGGCGACCAGATCCTGCTCGGGCCGCCGTTCGTGGTCACGGACGATGAGCTCACCCGCATCGTGGATGTCCTCGGCAACGCCGTCGATGCCGCTCTCGGCGCGAGCGCAGCTACCGGGTAGCGTGGCTCGCGGCGAGTGGGGACCCGTCCCACGAGGCTTCGGGAGCGCCCCAACGTCCCCCGAGTCACGCCGATGCATCACGCAGGCTCGGCCCGGCGGTCCCTGTACGGGATATGCAAGCAGCGGGTGAGTGAGTCAACGACGGGACACCGCGATGGTCTTCAGTGGCCCTTCCGTGGCCAGATCATGCGCCACGAGACTGATCCGGCCAACGAAGCGGAGATTCCGGGGATTCGGGGCTGTCCGGCTGGTGTTCGTTGGCCTGCTCATGCGCCGGGCGCATACGGCCCCGTGCCCCGGGCCGCACGCCGGACCCCGTGCCCCGGGCCGCACGCCGGACCCGGGGCCGCGCCGCCCGCGCACTGCCAGCGGGGTTACCGGATCGCGGGCACCACCCAGCCGTCCTGCGCCGGGACCTTGCTCACGAGGTAGTCCCGTGAGGCCTCGACGGCCGTGCGGGGCCCGCTCAGGTCGGCGAGGAGCTTGCCGCCACGCTTCCGGATCACGCCGTCGATGATGACGGTGTCCACGTTCGAGATGTCGGCCGCACACACGACCGCGGCGACCGGGTCGATGATGGGCGACACGTTGACCGCCTTGCCGTCGATGATCACCAGGTCCGCCTTCTTGCCGGGCGTGATGGAGCCGGTCCGGTCGGCGATGCCGGCCACCTTTGCCCCGTCGAGCGTCGCCCAGCGGAGGACCTGGCGGACCGTGATGAGGTCGGGTGTCGCTTCGAGGCCATCGAGGTTCGCATCCCAGGATGCCTGGTGGCGTCGGCCACGCTCCGAGGAGAAGATGGCATGCATCTGGGTGAACTGATCCGCGGACGCGGTGGTCGCGACATCGGAGCTCAGCCCCACCGGGATGCCCAGCGATTCCGCCTTCTGGGCGGGCGCCCAGCCGTGGCCCATCTGGAGCTCGATCTGGGGCGCCAGCGACACATTGCCACCAGAGTCGCGCACCAGCAGCCATTCCTCGTCGGTCAGATGCGATCCATGGACGTAGGTGGTGTTGGGGTACAGCAGGTCCATGTCCCGCAGCGAGGTCAGCTGGCCCTTGGTGTAGCCGAAGCGGTCCATCGCCACGTGGACCGTGATGTTGATGCCCAGCTCCTTCGCGAGCTCCCACTCGTACCGGACGACATCGGGCTTGCAGAAGTTGGTGCCCCGGGTGGAGAGGCCCATCGTGACCAGTGCGCTGTCATCGCTCAGGTCCCGGCTCCGGATCCGGCGCGCGAGGTCGCCGTCGATGGTCTCGACGCTGCCGCTGTAGTCGGGCCCGAACCACCAGGTCTGGAGGGACGTGTTGGGGAACCCGAACGCGAAGACCGACCGGATGCCGCTGTCGCGGAGACCCTGGATGGCGCCATCGGCGTGGTCGGGCGTGTTCATGATGTGCGACCAGTCGACGAGCGTGGTGATGCCCGCGTTGATGCACTCGAGCGCGCCCCAGCGATTGGCCGCGAGCACATCCTCGGCGCGATACAAGGGCGCGAACTGGTCGAGGATGCCGCTGAAGTAGGTGATGAGCGCGTAGTCCGGTGCGCAGGTCCGGATGGACGTCTCCCAGGTGTGCCGATGGGTATCGATGAAGCCGGGGATGACGATGTCACCCGTGGCGTCGATGACCTGGGCGCCGTCCGCCGACAGGCCCTTGCCCACCGCCACGATGCGATCGCCCTCGATGAGCACGTCGCCACCCGCGATCTCACCGACCGCCGGGTCCTGGCTCAGCACGTACGCACCCTGGATCAGGATCCTGTCCGCCATCGGGATACCTCCTCCACTTGTCGCCCATGACGGGCGTCTCCGATCCCCTGCTGATGATCAGCGTCGCAGGTGCTCTGCCACGCTCGCGAGGTCTGCCGATCCGCCATGCGGCGGGTCGGCTGCAGCCGCTTCCAGCATCGCGAGGTCGAGCAGCGCCTGGGGCACGGACGCCCCGACATCACTGGCCAGCCCAGCGATGAGCGTCAGGTCCTTGATGGCCAGCTCGATCGCGAATGCCACGGGAGTCTCCGCTGGAGCGACGAACGCCGCCCGCTTGTAGCGCACGTAGGGCGCACCGATGGCGCTGTTCTCGAGCACGCCGTACGCGAGGGAGCGGTCGACGCCTGCCCGCTCCGCCAGCACCAGCGCCTCGGCGACCGACTGGTTGAGCCCGAACACGACGGCGTTGACGCACAGCTTCATGGTCGCGCCACTGCCGAGCGGACCCAGATGGGTCACCCGGCTGCCGAGCGCCTCGAGCACGGGCCGGGCCTGCTCCAGGGTCGCCGCGGAGCCGCCGACCATGATGCTCAGCTCGCCGGCCGTGGCGAGCGAGACGCTCCCCGAGACGGGTGCATCGACGATGTCGGCGCCGCGTGCCTGCACCTCGGCCTGCAGCCCCCGGACGACCGAGGGTGACACCGTGCTCATCTCGATCGCCGTGGAGCCGGCGTGGAGACCTGCCGTCACACCGTGGGGTCCGGCATAGAGGTCGTGGACCGCAGCCTCGTCGCTGACCATGCTGATGACCACGTCCGTGGCCGCGACGACAGCCGCCGGCGACGAACCGACCTCAGCGCCCAGCTGCGTGGCGAGGGCCTCGGCGCGGTCAGGGGAGCGGTTGTAGAGCACCAGCGGGAACCCGGCCCGCGACAGCGAGGTCGCCATCGCGCTGCCCATGCGGCCGGTCCCCAGCAGCCCCACTCTGGTCATGCGGTGGGCGTCTCCGGCGTACGGGCGCGGCAGCCAATCGCCGCCCGTCGCCGCACCCGAGGTTCGGAACACATGGTCTCGGGACGCATCCACCAGCCGACGCACAGCGGCGAGGTCGACGTCCAGGAGCTTGCCATCAGCCTTGACCCGCGTGCCCGCCACCCAGACCGAGTCGACGTTGCCCGGATGCGCGGACATCACGACGCCGCCGCGAGGATTGTTCATGGGCATGAGATTCAGTGACCGGGTGTCGATGAGGATGACATCCGCCTCCTTGCCCGGCGTCAGCGAGCCCACCCGATCCTCCAGACCGACCGCGCGCGCGCCCTGCATGGTCGCGAATTCGAGCACGTCGGTGGTCATCAAGGGCAACGGGTCGAGCATCTGGCGCGCCTCCAGGGCGGCATGGTTGGCCATCGCCAGCTCCGCCGCGAGACACGCACGCATGGCGCCGAACATGTCACCACCGATGGAGGTCACGACGTCGATGCCGAGGCTGGGCCGGATGCCGTGGGCCAGGAGACGACCCGTGGCCACATCGCCGTGGCCCATGTGCATCTCCAGCTCGGGTGCGATCGATGCCGTGCCCCCCGTGTCCGCCATCAGACGGAAGTCGTCCTCGTGCAGCGCATTGCAGTGGACATACGTGGTGTCCGGCCCCAGCAGCCCGCGGGAATCGAGCTGGACGAGCGGCTTGTCGAGGCCCCAGAGGCCATCCCCGACATGCACCGTGATCCGGGCGCCGACCTCCCGGGCGAGCTTCCAGTCGTGCTCCGTGACATCGAGCGTCGCGAACTGAGGGCCGCGCGCGGCCATCGCGAGCGTGATCCGCCCATCGAGGCCCTCGGCGGCGCTGAAGTACTGCGAGCGCAGGCGCACGATGTCCCGCGAGTGGGGGAGGTCGCTGACCGGCAGCCACTCCGCGTTGCTGTTGCCATAGGCAAGGACCACCCGGGAGCCCGATTCGCGATGCGCCTGGATGACCGCATCCGCGTGCTCCGGACTGTTCATGTTGTGGGACCAGTCCAGCAACGTCGTGATGCCGCTGTCGAGCGACTCCAGCACGCCGACGAGTGTCCCCGCGTGATTGTCCTCGGGTCGGAAGACCCCGCCCAGGACCCCTCGGACACCCTGGAAGTACTGCGCCAGCGTCCAGTCGGAGCCGATGTTGCGGATGAGCGCCTGCCACGTGTGGCGGTGGGTGTCCACGAAGCCGGGCAGGACGATCATGCCCACCGCATCCACGACCCGCGCGTCCGTTGCCGGCAGGCCTCGGCCCACCGCCGCGATGCGTCGATCCTCGATGAGCACGTCGCCACCCGCCACCTCGCCGATAGCAGGATCGATGCTGATGATGTGGCCGCCCTGGATGAGCGTGCGCTCGGTCACCTCGGTCGATCCTCCGCCGCGCCGGTCAGTACGGGTTGGTGATCGATCAGCTCCTCGGCCGGGAAGAGCGTGATGATCTGGCAGCCGTCGGCCGTGACGACGACCTCCTCCTCGATCCGGGCTGCCGAGAGGCCATCGGTCGCCGGGCAGTAGGTCTCCAGCGCGAACACCATCCCCTCCTTGATCTCCGAAGGATGGGTGAGCGAGTTCAGGCGGCTGATGACCGGTCGCTCGTGGAGCGCCAGGCCCACGCCATGCCCGAACTGGAGCCCGAAGCACTCCATCTCGCTCGCGAAGCCGAAGTCCTGCGCCTGGGGCCAGAGGCCGGCGATGGTGTCCGTGCCGACACCCGGGCGGACGGCATCGATGGCGACGTCCATCCACTCCCGGGCATGCTTGTAGGCGTCCTTCTGGAGATCGGTCGCCCGGCCAACGGCGAATGTCCGGTAGTAGCAGGTGCGGTAGCCGAGGTACGACTGGATGATGTCGAAGTAGGCCTGGTCGCCGGGCCGGATGAGCCGGTCCGAGAAGACATGGGGATGCGGGCTGCAGCGCTCACCGCTGATGGCGTTGATGCCCTCGACATCGTCCGAGCCCAGGTCGTACAGCATCTTCGTGGCGAGTGCCACGACCTCGTTCTCGCGGATGCCCGGCTTGAGCACCTCGCTGATCATCTGGTAGACGCCATCCACGAGCGCCGCGGATGTGGACAGGAGCATGATCTCGTCCTGGGACTTGATCTCCCGGGCATCGAGCATCACCTGCTGGCCGTCTGCGACCGTGATGCCGGCGGACTGGAGGGCGAACCACATCGGCGGCTCGACGAGATCTACCCCCAGGGGCATGTCCGCCACGCCTTCCTCGCGGAGGATGGCCGCGACCTCCGCCGCCAGCCCATCGAACAGGCCGACCCGCGGCGGGACCGCGCCCCGGAGGCCGGTCATGCCGCTGCGGATGTGGTCGTCCTCCAGCCACGGTGCATGGAGGCGGTTCTTGCGGGCAGCCGAGCCGAAGTCCCAGAGGTGTGGCTCGCCGGTTCGCGTCAGGAGTGAGAAGCGCGCGATCTTGTCACGCGCCCATTCCCCGATGGTGGTGCTGGTGACATAGCGGATGTTGTTCATGTCGAACAACAGCACGGCACCAAGGTCCGAGGCCGCGAGCGCGGCTCGGGCGCGCCCCAGCCGGTAGTCCCGCAGGCGTCCGAAGTCGACGCGCTCCTCGAAATCGACCCCCATCCGCCCGGGGGCCGGCACCGAAGCGGTCGGGAACGATGCTCGAGCGGCCATGATCCTCCTCCTCTGGCCCGGGAGTCTATGCGGTGTTTCGTCCAGTGTCACTACACGAAATGTGGAATCGATCACGCAGTCTTGACGCGACGTGCAGCGTCACTACACTCTGCCGGAGACAGCGGAGTGAAGGAGGAGCCCTGGTGCACTACGTCGGGCGCATGGCGGATGCGGCCGCGTCGCAGCCATCCGAGCTGGCCGGCGCGCACACCGGCCTCAGCCGTGCACCGCTCCTCGCGGACGTGCCGGGGCTCGTGCACACCCAGCTCGACATCCACTCCCTCGCCGCCGGGGGCGAGGTGCGACTGCACTGCCATTCGTTCGAGGAGGCGTCGTACGTGCTCGAGGGCGAGCCGGCGATCCTCATCGACGGCCGACCCTGGCGCCTGCGACCCGGGGACTACGTTGCGGTGCCCATCGGGACGCCCCATGCATGGGCCAACCCGGGTGCCGGCGAGGCCCGCTGGCTGACGGTCGGGACGCCCCTCCGACTCACCGACGACGCACCGCGTCGGGATACCTTCGTGCTCGCAGCTGCTGGCTGGGACCCGTCCACCGCGCCACCCATCGCACCCGGCGTCCCAACGTCACGTCTGGTCGGCCACTACGAGGGCACGCCGCCCCAGGCGGAGGCGCTGGCGCTCGCGGACCCGGCACGTGGCCGCCGAGCGGTGGGGATGGACACGGCCATCCTGGCCTACTCCGGCATCAGCGTGAAGATGCTCGTCGACCGTACCCTCGGCGCGGACCTGCTCACGATGTTCACGGTCGACTACGAGCCCGGCGGGGCCGCCCAGGTGCACGATCATCCGTTCGAGGAGGCATACGTCTTCCTGGACGGCCAGATCGAGGGCGAGCTCGAGGGGCAGCACTACACGCTGCGCGCCGGTGACGTCGTGTGGGCCGGCGTGGGAGCGCTCCACGGCTTCTTCAACACCGGTGCGGGTCGGGTGCGCTGGATCGAGACCCAGGCTCCCCAGCCCCCGGCCCGACATTCCTATCGCTGGTTCGATCCCTGGAAGCGGATGGAGGCCGGCTGACCCACGGCGTGGCGGACGACCGTCGCGGCGGCGTTGGGGCGGCGGACGAGAGGAGGACCTGGATGGCGGACGGGTGCGTGATGGTGGTCGGTGGCACCGGCGGCCTCGGGTTGGCGATCGCCCGGCACTATGTCGAGGCCGGGCGGCCGGTGGTGGTCACCGGGCGCGATGCCCAGCGGGTCGCCACCGCGTTGTCCACGCTCGGCGGCATTGCGACCGGCGCGGTGTTCGACCTGGCCGAGCCGCACGGCATCGCCGCGGCGCTCGCCGGCGTCGGGCCAGTCGGCTCACTCGTGCTGGCGGCCATCGATCGTGACGACAACAACGTCCGGGACTACGACATCGACCGTGCCATCCGGCTCGTCACGCTCAAGCTCGTCGGCTACACCGAGGTCGTCCACACGCTGCTCGACCGGCTGACGCCGGACGCGGCCATCGTCGTCTTCGGCGGCCTGGCGAAGGATCGGCCATACCCTGGATCGACCACGGTCTCGACCGTGAACGGTGGCGTTCTGGGCATCACCCGCACCCTGGCCCACGAGCTCGCGCCGATCCGGGTGAACTCGCTCCATCCCGGGATCGTGGCGGACAGCCCGTTCTGGTCCGGCAAGCAGGCGGCGCTCGACCGGACGAAGGCGAGGACCCTGACGGGTCGCAACGTCGCGACCGCGGACATCGTCGACGCCACGCGGTTCCTGCTGGAGAACCCATCGGTCAACGGCGTCGACCTGTGGGTCGATGGCGGCTGGATCATCAACTAGGCCGACTGCCGGACATCGTCTGATGCCCACGCGGGAGCGCCTCTCACGGCTTCGGCACGACCCCTTCTTCCCCATCTGGCCAGCGACGCTGGTGCTGCTGCTGGTCAGCCCGCTCCTGGCGCCCGGGAGCGTCGGCGGCGGAGCCATCGTGGGCATGCTGCCATTCGCCGCGATCCTGGCCATCGCCGCTATCGGGCAGACCCTCGTCGTCCAGCAGCGTGGGCTCGACCTGTCCATCCCGGGCATGATCTCGCTCACCACGGTCCTCGTGACCAAGATCCCCAAGGGGGATGACGCGCTCCTCCCGATCGCCATCGGCGCCGTGCTGCTGGCGTGCCTGGTAGCGGGCCTCATCAGTGGGCTCGCGGTCACCCGATTCGGCATCACGCCGCTCATCGCGACACTGGGTGTCAATGCGCTGCTCGTCGGCACGGTGCTCCAGCTGACGACCGGCCAGTCCTCGGACACGGCAGCGCCGGCCCTCGACGCGTTCGCCTTCGGTCGCACCCTGGGCATCCCCAACACGGTGTTCGTGGCGGTGACGGCCATCCTGGTCGTGGCCGTCGTGGTCCGGAGCACGACCATCGGGCGCCGCTTCGTGGCCGTGGGCGCCAGCCCGGTCGCGGCCTATGCGGCCGGCATCCCCGTCCGGCGCTACCAGCTGGCGACGTACGTCCTCTCAGCGCTCTTCGCGGGCCTCGCCGGGATCATGCTGGCGGGGTACCTCAAGGTGCCCGGCTTGCTCAGCGGTGACACCTACCTGCTGCCCTCGATCGCGGCGGTGGTGCTCGGCGGCACATCCCTTGCTGGTGGCAACGGCAGTGTCATCGCTTCCGCGGTGGGCGCCTTCTTCCTGGTCCAGCTGCAGCAGGTCGTGCTGGGCATGGGCGCACCGCCATCGGTCCAGCTGATCGATCCAGGGCCTGATCATCGCCGTCGGCATGGCGGTCCGCACGGTGCGTCCGCGCGAGCTGGTCGCACTGTGGCCGGGAAGGAGGTGACGACCGGTAGCTTGTGAACCGCCAAGACCAACGCAGCTAGGCCGCACGGGCCGATCGTACCGAGGAGACAACGGATGACCCAGTCAGGGCAACACGCGCGGACCGGGAGGCGGCTCCGCTCCATCATCCCGCTCATGGCAGCCATGGGCGCCATCGTCGCGGCGCCGGCCGCGGCGCAGTCACCGGGCGCCATCCCGCCCGCAGCGAGCGGCATCCCGACCACGGTCGAGGCCGAGATCGCGAGCGCGGGTCGGACCGGTGACACGAGCTTCTGCGGCGACAAGCCCATCACGCTCGGCGTCCACGACGGCTACGGCGTCAACGCCTGGTCGGTGGCCTCGTTCGCGGCGGTGCGGTCGGAGGCGGCCAAGTGCCCCAACGTGACCGTCATCGCGTCGGGTGCCGGCGGCGACCTCCAGAAGGCCATCTCGGACATCAACTCGTGGGTAGCGCAGGGCGTCAACGCCATCACCATCATCCCGGACGCGGGTGCACCCGGCGCCCAGCTCCAGTCGCTCCAGGACGCGACCAAGGCGGGCGTCACGGTGGTCCCGTGGGGGTCTGACCCCGCCGGCGCTGCAGGCACCGACTACCTCACGTACGTCGACTGGGACACCACCGATGGTGGACGCCAGTGGGCCCAGTGGATGGTCCAGGCGCTCGGCGGCACGGGCAATGTCGTCTACCTTGGTGGACCGGCCGGGGTGGCCGTCGGGCTCCAGGAGCTCGATGGCATCAAGGAGGTCTTCGCAGCCAATCCGGGCATGAAGCTCCTCACGGGTGACACCGACTATGCCGTCACCAACTGGGATCCGGCGACCGCACAGCAGGCGATGACGGCGCTCCTCAACCAGTTCCCCCAGATCGATGGCGTCATCTCCAACTACGGCACGGATGCGGACGCTGCGATCCGCGCCTTCCAGGCGGCCGGTCGCCCGCTGGTGCCCATCGCCACCCTCGAGGCCAACGCGCTCGCGTGCGGCTTCGCGGACCTCAAGGCCGCCAACCCCAAGTACGAGCTGGCCACCATCTCGTCCCGCAACTGGCTGGGCCGTGTCGCTGCGCGGAAGGCGATCGCGGGCGCCGAGGGTCTCACCAACGACGAGCCCAGCAGCTACAAGCTGCCGCTCTTCGAGGACACCCTCAACGGCCTCGCACCGCAGTGCGACGCGAGCCTGGCTCCCGATCAGTACCTCTCCAACCAGCTCACGGCCAACGACCTGAGCACGTACGGCACGACCACGCAGTAGGTCGAGCACCTGTCATGACGACCCGCACCGCGCTCCGCCTGACCAACGTCGTCAAGACCTACCCCGGGGTCACGGCACTCAAGGGTGTGAACCTGGACGTGCTGCCGGGCGAGGTCCACGCCCTGGTCGGAGAGAACGGTGCGGGCAAGTCGACCCTCATCGCAGTGGCCGCCGGCTCGACCATCCCCGATTCGGGGGAGGTGGAGATCGGCGGCCAGGCCATGTCCGCGCCGTCGCCCATCGCCGCCCAGGCACTCGGCCTTGCTGTCGTCTACCAGCATCCGTCCGTGCTCGAGGACCTCACGGTCACCGAGAACCTCGTGCTCTCGATGCCCGCGGACCGCCGACCCTCGATGTCCGATGCCGGAGGCTGGACCCGCGAGCGGCTGGCGGTCGTCGGGGCGCGCATCGACCCCAGGTCACGGGTCGGGGAGCTCAGCGTCGCCGAGCACCAGCTGCTCGAGATCGCCCGCGCCCTGGCCCTCGAGGCACAGGTCGTCATCCTCGACGAGCCGACCGAGTCGCTGACGGCGGCGGAGAGCGAGCGCCTGTTCGAGCGCATCGCGGACATCCGTGCGTCCGGTGCCGCGGTCGTCTACATCTCGCATCGCCTGCCCGAGGTCAAGCGCATCGCCGACCGGCTGACCGTGCTGCGCGACGGCGAGGGACGAGGCACATTCGAGGCGCACGCGGTGTCCGAGGCGGACATCCTCAGGCTCATCGTGGGCCGCTCCATCGATCGGGTCTTCCCGCCGCGGGCCGATCCGGGCGTGCTCGGCGCCGCGCAGCCGCTGCTCGTCGTGGAGGGCCTCGCCGGCAGCCGTTTCCACGATGTCGACCTGGCCGTCCGGCCGGGCGAGATCGTCGGCCTTGCGGGTGTCGAAGGCAACGGGCAGCGGGAGCTGTTGCGCGCGCTCGGCGGCATGAGCCTCGTCACTGCGGGCACCGTCCGCGTAGCGGGCACGCCGGTGACGCTCGGCGACCCGCGTGGCGCCCTCGAGGCGGGCATCGTGCATCTCCCCGGAGACCGACATCGCGAGGGCCTCTTCCTCTCCCTGAATGTCCGCGAGAACCTGTCACTCCAGTCGCTCGCGGACGTGTCCCGACGGCTCCTCATCCGTCGTGACCGGGAGACCGACATCGCCGCGCGCGAGGTGGAGCGGATGTCCATCCGCACGCCCAGCGTGGAGACGGCGGTGTCGGCGCTGTCCGGCGGCAACCAGCAGAAGGTGCTGCTCGGCCGGTCGATGCTGGCGTCGCCGACGGTGCTGCTCGCCGACGAGCCGACTCGCGGCGTGGACGTGGGCGCGCGCATCGAGATCTACCGCATCCTCCGTGACGCAGCCGCTGACGGTCGAGCGGTGATCGTCCTGTCCTCCGACACGGTCGAGCTGCAGGGTCTGTGTGACCGCGTGCTCGTGTTCTCTCGCGGGACCGTGGTCCGGGAGCTCGTCGGCGATGCCGCCACAGAGGCGGCGATCACGGAGGCGGCGCTCACGGCCACGGCACAGCGCGCGAGCGGAACGGAGGGTGCCAGCCAGCGCCAGGGCCTCCGACGCCTGGCCACGGGGGACTACGCGCCGAGCGCCATCCTCGCGCTGCTCATCGTCCTGCTGGCCCTCTACACGGGCTCGGTCAATGGCCGCTTCTTCACGGAGCTCAACCTGCAGGGCATGCTGTTGCTCGCGAGCGCCCTCGTGTTCGTGAGCATCGGGCAGCAGGTCGTCCTGCTCGTCGGCGGCATCGACCTCTCCGTTGGGCCGCTCACGGGTCTCGTGGTCATCTGCCTCTCCAGCATCGTGGGGCCCGGTGCGGGTGCCATCGAGATCGTCGCTGGGCTGGCGGTCGCGCTCCTTGTGGGTGTCACGGTCGGCCTGGTGAATGGCATCCTCGTGCGCTACATCCACCTCGCGCCCGTGCTCGCGACCCTCGCCACGCTCATCGTGCTGCAGGGCATCTCGCTCATCCTGCGGCCCAAGCCGGAGGGCTTCATCGAACGTTCCTTCACGGATCTGCTCAAGGGTTCCGTCGGTCCGCTGCCGGTCGCGTTCGTGGTGGCGGTCGCGACCGCGCTCGCCTGCGAGTGGGCCCTCCGGCGGACCCGCGGTGGCATGGCGCTGCGGGCGGTCGGATCGGATGAGATGCGTGCTCACCGCATCGGGGTGAGGGTGGATCGCACGGTCCTCGCGGCCTTCGTCCTCTGCTCCGCGTTCGCGGCGGTCGGCGGGGTCATGCTCGCCTCGCAGGTGGGGATCGGCGACGCGACCCTGGGACGTGGCTACACGCTCACGAGCATCACCGCGGTCGTCCTCGGTGGTGCCTCCATCTTCGGCGGGCGCGGCTCCTTCATCGGTGCCCTCCTGGGCGCTGTGCTCATCCAGGAGATCGTCACCGCGACCGCGTTCCTGCGCCTTGGGACCGCGTGGCAGTACTGGCTGCCGGGCGTGCTCGTGCTGGTCGCGGCGGGTCTCTTCTCCCGGGCGCGCGGTGTCCGGGCGGCGTCCCTCGTCGGGGAGGAGGCAGCGTGACCAACCCATCCGGTGGCCGACGGCTACCATCCGAAGCTGTGAGCACCCTGCCGGACGAGTCACCCGACGGAGCACCGTCGCCGGCGACCGGTCCGGACAAGCGGATCCGTTCCGAGCCCGGCTACCGCGAGATGGGAGAGCGGCTACGGATCGAGCGTCGAGCGCATCACCTGAGCCTGCGCGACCTGGCGGCCCGGCTGGGTGTCTCGCCGAGCCTCATCTCGCAGGTCGAGACGGGGCGCGCGACCCCATCGGTGAGCACCCTCTACGCCATCGCCGCGGAGCTGGGTGTGTCGCTCGACGACCTGCTGTTCGGTGGTCGTCCGCGCCCGTCCGTGGCACGTGCCGGGGACGCGGCCCCGGCCGCCAGGCCGCCGGCGTCGCCGACGGGACCCGTGCAGCGTGGTGACGCGCGACGGCACATCCGCCTCGCGTCTGGCGTCACCTGGGAGCAGCTGACGACCGCGTCCGAGCCCGGCGTGGAGTTCCTCTATGTCATCTACGAGGTCGGCGGCGCCTCGAGCCCCGCGGACGCGTTCCAGCGACACTCGGGTCACGAGTGGGGCTACGTCCTGAGCGGCACGCTCCACGTGACCATCGGGTTCGACGACTACGTGCTCGGCCCGGGTGACTCGGTATCCATCGATTCGGTCGTCCCCCATCGATTGTCCAACCAGGGTGACGTACCGGTGCACGGCATCTGGTTCGTCATGGGCCGGGGCCAGGCGCCGGCGGATGTCGCATCCGAGCACGGCCACGAGCACGGCTGGGAGGACCCGCTCCACGCTGCTCGATAGCCTTCCGCCCTGCCCCGCGTACCGCGGACGCCGCGGGTGGGTGGCTACCGGATCAGCGTCACTGACTCGGCCAGCCGCTCCAGGGCGCCGAGGTTCATCGGCTCCAGCCAGACCATGAGCTCCGGATAGCCCGCGTCCGCGAAGGCCCGCAGCCCATCCGCGACCGGTTGGGCGGAGTCGAGGGCGCCGTCGAGGTTCTTCGAGCGGTCAGGGCTCGGCCCGTCCACGACCGCGTCCGGGTATCGCACGGAGACGCCCACCGTGCGCTCCAGCGTGGCCGGATCGCGGTCGATGGCCTCGCAGGCGCGATCGAGCGCAGCCATCCGCTGCACGAGCACCAGGTCGGTCGGTCGACCCATCCAGGCGATGTTCGAGGCGTCCGCCAGCCGCGCTACCATGCCCATCATCCGCGGGCCGCGACCCGCCGAGAGGATGCGCATCGATGACCGGGCCGGGGGCAGCGATCGCCGCGTCCTCGGCGTGGATCCATTCGCCGTGCATCGAGGCGCGGCCCTCCTTGATGAGCTGCACCAGCAGCTCGAACGCCTCCTCCGTCCGGCCGAGTCGATGGTCGAGGGGATAGCCGAAGGCGGTGTACTCCGGGTCATGCCAGCCGGCGCCGACGCCCAGGGTCAGCCGGCCACCGCTGATCTCATCGGTCGTCGCTGCCATCTTGGCCAGCAGCGCCGGATTGCGCATCCGGAGTCCCAGGACCAGCGTGCCCAGGTCCACCCGGTCGGTCGCAGCGGCGAGCGCGGCCAGCACGCTCCACGCTTCGTGGATGCCGCGCTCCGGCGCATCCGGGAAGCGGAAGAGCGTGTGATCGACGACCCACAGCCCATCGATGCCCAGTGACTCCGCGCGCCGGGCGAACGCGAGGACCTCCGACCACGGCTGGGGCGCGGACCCGTGGTTGCCCATCGGGAGCAGGACGCCGACCTTCACATGAACCTCCTTGCAGCGATGGTCCGATGATGACGCCATCGGCGTCCGTCGGATCGTCCCGTGATGCGCCCGTGCGTTGCGGGAGCGAGGAAGCGCACGCGGGACGTCCAGGGTGGCGCGGGAGGTTGCGGGATGGTATCGTTGGCTGGTATCGGTTCCAGCACTTGCCGGAGCTCGCAGAGGAGCAGCAGCATGCCCATCGGCAACCCCAGCGACGCGGGTACGGCCCGCCTGCAGCCGCGGCGCAGCCGCGGACTCACCGTCGTCGCCTTGTCGGCGCTCATGGTGGGCACCCTTGGCGCGGGTGCAGTCAGTGCCCAGTCCCCGGCCTCGTCTGGTGGCCCTGCCGCGGTGACGGGCGACGCCTCGTTCTTTGGCTGGGACGCGGGCGATCTGACCCAGGGTCTGGGACTTGGATTCGAGACCGCGCGCCAGGCATTCCAGGCCCAGAACCCGGGCACCAACATCACCTTCGATGTCGTTCCCTTCGGCGACTTCGTGTCAGCTGCCACCACCCGTGCGCGGGCGGGCACGCTCGGCGACATCGTGGAGATGCTGCCGGGACAGAACCACGCACCCGTGTTCGATGCGCTGGCGCCCACGACCAAGGCGGACTGGGGCGCTCTTGCCGATGAGCTGACCGGCTGGAGCGGCGGTGTCATCGACCCCGCCGCCCCGGACACCTTCGCAGGCGTGCCGATCGGCGGTCAGGGTGTCATCTGGTACTACAACAAGGCCCTGTTCAAGCAGGCCGGGCTGGACCCGGAGAAGCCACCGACCACCTGGGCCGAGTTCACGGCCGCCGCTGACGCGCTCAAGAAGGCCGGCATCGTCCCGGTCGCGGCGTCAGGCGCGGACTCCGTGCTGGCATGGTGGGCCTGGTCGTCGTTCTCGCCCCAGTTCTTCACCCCTGAGGACGTCCTGGGCATCCGGTCTGGTGCCATCCCGCTCGACGACCCGCGCGTGCTCGCATCGCTCCAGCCCATCGAGGACATGTTCAAGGCGGGCTACTGGAACGAGGACTACGCGGACAAGAAGTTCACGGACGAGGCGGCACTCTTCGGCGATGGGAAGGTCGCGATGATCCCGGGCGTGATCACCTCGATCGCCAACTGGAAGCAGTGGGACGGCGCCGCCATCGGCAAGGATGGCTACGGTGTCTTCGGCGCCCCGAAGCGCGACGACGCGACCAGTGACGGACAGTTCTTCAACCCGACCCTGATCTATGGCGTCAACGCGGCGTCCAAGAACCCTGAGCTGGCGAAGGCCTTCATCGCGTTCCTCGCATCCAAGGAGGGACAGTCGATCCTGCTCGCCCAGAGCGGCCAGTTCCCCAACCGCAGCGATGTCGACCTCGCGCAGTACGCGAGTCCCGGCGCAGTGGCCATCCAGGGTGTCATCGATGCGCGTGGCGCCACCGACGTCATCCAGAACCAGTTCAGCGCGGCTGCCCAGGGAGACGCGCTACAGAAGCTGACCCAGGCTGTCGTCGGCGGTGACCTGGCCGGCTTCCTGAGCGGTCTCCAGGCACAGCAGGGCAACTGATCGCAGGCCCTCCGGGGCCTGGGCTCATGACGCTCGATGCAGGGCCGGTCACTCGGATGAGTGGCCGGCCCTTCTCACGCGGCGGTCGGTGGCGTCCCGGTCTCGAGGCGCTCCTCTTCGTCGCGCCCCTCGTGGCGCTCGTCCTGGCGTTCGTGTACGCCCCGATCGCGCGCCTGGGTTACTACTCGCTGACCGAATACAACGGGCTCCGACCGGCACAGTGGGTGGGCCTCGACAACTTCGGATTCCTCGTCGACTGGCCGGACTTCCATCGCGCCATCGGCAACACCTTCGTGCTCACCCTTGGTCTGTTCCTGTGGGTGGGCCTGCCATTCGTGCTCGCGGTCATCATCCACGGCCGGCGCTCCGCCAACCTGGTGCGTGCGATCCTCTTCCTGCCAGCCTTGCTGCCGGCGCTCATCGTGGGACGCGCTTTCCGACTGGTGCTCGCGGACCAGGGCCCGATCAACGAGGCGCTGCGGAGCAGCGGGCTGGGGGCCCTGGCGCAGCCATGGCTCTCATCGGAGACCTGGGTGCTGCCGTCGGTCATCGTGGTCATCGGCTGGGCCACGATGGGCACCGGCGTCCTGCTGTACACGGCAGGGCTCTCGTCACTGTCCAGGGACTATGTCGAGGCGGCGCTCGTGGACGGTGCGCACTGGCGCCAGCTCGTCTGGCACATCTATCGACCCGCCCTTGGACCCGTCACGCGCTTCTGGTTGCTGCTGCTGACCATCGGCACCGTGACCTCGTTCTTCCCCTGGATCCTGGGCCTGACCCAGGGCGGGCCTGGCACCGCTTCGGTCACCCTCGACTATCAGGTCTACCACTCGGGCGTCCAGACGAGCCGCCTGGGCCTCGCGTCCGCGATGGCGGTCATCGGCGTCCTGGTGGTGTGCGTGCTGCTGTCGGTCCAGTTCCTCCTTCGGCGGTTCCGCGGGACCGATGAATGGTGAGGCGACAGCCATGAGGGAGAGCGCCCGCATGAAGTGGGCGGCCCGGGTCGTGATGACCGTGGCCTGCCTCGCGGTGCTGTTCCCGATGCTGTGGGTGCTGCGGACCGCGCTCAAGACCAACGATGGGTTCATCAACGACCCCGCCGGCATCGCCGGTACGTTCACCCTCGACAACTTCGGGGCCGCCTGGAACGCCGCGAACCTGGGCGGCGCCATCCGGGACTCGCTGTCCATCACGTTGCCGGGAGCGGCCATCGCGACGGCCATCGGCGTCCTCGCGGGCTATGCCTTCGCCAAGCTCCCGCTGCCCAGACGTGGTCTTCTGCTCGCGATCGCCGTGGGTGGCCTGACCATCCCCGTGGCGGCGCTCGTCATCCCCCAGTTCGACCAGGCGCTCCAGCTCCGGGACCTCCTGGGTATCTCGTATCTCGACAGCACCTGGGGCCTCGCCATCGTGTACGGGGCGTTCTTCGCGAGCTGGAGCAGCCTCTTCTTCTACAGCTACTTCCGGGACCTGCCAGGGGACCTGCTCGAGGCGGCCTCGCTCGACGGTGCATCCGCCGTCCAGACCTTCCTGCGCATCGCGCTGCCCCTCGCGGTCCCGGCTATCGCGGTCGGCTTCGTGCTCAACGTCTTCCTGCAGTGGAGCGAGGTGCTGCTGGGGTTGATCATGCTGCCCGGGGGTGAGACACGCACGGCCATGACCGCCATCGCCACGTTCTCCACCCAGTTCAAGACGGGTGGTCCGGACACGGCCGCGGCGACCATCATCGTGGCGTTGCCCATCTTCCTGCTGTTCCTGGTGGCGCAGCGCTGGCTCAAGACCGAGATCTTCGGAGGTTCGATCAAGGGGTGATCCGCTCATGACGTTGCGACCCAGGACGGGGAACCTGTTCGACCACCCCCTCGCCGTCCCTGACTGGGAGCTCGCCGAGGCGTCCCCCGTGCGCGTCATGGGTCGCTCCGTCTGGGCACCGCGCCCCGATGACGGCGTCGGTCGGCGCATCATCCACGCCCGTGTCGTCCAGGGGGTGTCGGGTCCGCTGCGCATCCGCCGCATCGGCATCCGGCGTGGCGTCGGGTATCACAAGTGCGCCAGCAGCCACGAGTTCGATGCTCCCGCGTCGGTCCGGCTGCTCGCCCACCAGGGTGGGCGCCTGGACGAGGTCGGATCGTGGCGAACGGACCACCTCCCGGACCCCGACGAGGTCCTGTGGCACGACGTGCCCCTCGAGTCGGAGCTGGTGATGGCGGTCATCGACGAAGCGTTCATCGACCGCGAGTGGCCTTCCTGGAACCTCGCGCGGACCGGCATCCTCATCGATGGCGAAGCCACGGTGCCCTGGCGGCGCCCAGTCTTTCAGCTCCTCCAGACCGGCGCCGACGGCTTCGACCCCGAGCCGGCACCAGGTGTCCATGCCACGCGCGGCCATGACCAGGTCCGCTTCCGGACCCGCTTCCTGGAGATCGGCTTCCGCCTCCGGTCTGCCACCCTCAGCTTCCTCGCCATCGACGCGGATGGCGAGGGGCGGACCCATCGTGACCTGCTGCAGCAGCCCCGCAGCATGGACATCGTGCGTACGGGCCTCTACCCAGCCGGGGTCTATCCGGTCCTGCGCGATCCGCAGGCGTATCACCTCGCGCAGGGCCCACGGTTGACGCTCCTCGACGGCTCGGAGCCGGCCGGCTTCCTGGGCTATTCGGCGCGCGGCGCGGTCACGGTCAGCGGCAACCGGGTCACCCAGGACATCACACTCGCCGAAAGCGGTGTGCGCTATCGGCTCGCCTGGACGATCGAGGAAGCCGCGATCGCCGTGACACTGACACGAGTGTCAGACAAACCATTGTCCGCGTGGCATAGCTCCGCGTGGCACTTCGCGATGGATACGACTGTGACGCCCAGCACCCTGCTGGGCGAGGTGGTCGAGGAGGGCGAGACCGGTCACGTCCGACCGACCGCTACGTGGCACTTCCCGGGTCATGGCTCGCTGGTCATCAGCGCTGCGGGCGACGTGCTGCTGCGCAGCGATTCCGTGCGGCCGCTGGATACCAACACCCTGGAGATCAAACTAGCCGAGACGCTCCTGGCGGACGGCACATACGGCATCCCGGCTGGTGAGGTCAGCGGATCGGTCCGATTCGAGGTGCGGACCCCGCGCCTCGCCACCGTCGCGAGCCGCGCGCCTGGGGTCGTGCGGCGTGCTGTCGACCGCCACGTGACGACCGCCTTGGCGTTCCGTGCCGACACCGCGACCTTTTCCAACAACGGCGCCTCGATGCACTGCGCCGGATCGCTCAACCCGCTGTCGGACGTCGTCGCGGCCGCCCCGAACGCGGTCGACGGTGTCGATCCGGTCGGCTTCCTCGAAGGGTCCATCGGGCGCTGGCTGACCGGTGCCCCCGGGTACGGGTCCGGCAATACCAGCCGGGGCGACTTCGTCATCGAGGACGAGTACCTGATGCTCGGCGCGGATGCCCTGTATGGGCTGGGTCGTCTCCTGGCGCTCACCGACCGGGACTGGTTCGAGGCCAACGAGGCACGCATCACGCGGGCCATCGAGCGGATGCGGCGACGCGACCTGGATCGCGACGGGCTCATCGAGAGCGGCCTCCGCCAGGGTATCAGCGGCGAGCACCAATGGAGCACGACCTGGGCCGACGTCGTCTCGATGGGCTGGAAGGACGGCTGGTCGAACGCGGTCCTCTACGGGGCGCTCCGCCATCTGGCCCTCGGACTTCGTCGCTTCGACCGAACGGCAGCGGCGGCCGACCTGGACGGCTGGGCCGACCAGCTGCGGACGAGCTATGCGGTCACGTTCCTCGTGCCCGGTACCGCGTGGCCCATCGGCTGGCGCTCGCCGGACGGCACGCCCCACGACTACTGCCACCCGATGCTCATCGGGGATGCGGTCGCCAACGGGCTCCTGGACCCGGCGCCGGCACGCGCCGCCATGGAGGCGCTGTGGGATGAGCTCGTCGTGGTCGGCTACCACGACCTCGCCAACGGCATCCCCATCAACCTGCATCCCATCGGGGAGGAGGACCTGGGTGGCGTGGTGTTCGGGCTGCCCATCGGCGGCTATCTCCAGGGAGGCGCCACCCATCACCGGACGGGCGGCTTCCTGCGGGCGCTGTATGCCGTGGGCATGACCGCGGAAGGCGACCAGGCACTGGAGGCGCTGGCGAGCACCACCGCGGACGACAGCGCGTTCGGGGGTATCGGCTCGGGGCTCGACTGGCGGCTCTGGGATGGCACGCCGAGCGGCTACGAAGGGCTGCTGGCCGAGGGTTTCGGCTTCCTGGCGGTGGCCATCGAGCGATGGGCAGACACGGAGAGGGGAGAGATGGCGTGAGCGGCTCGGACATCGGCGGCTGGGTCGCCGCGGACCTCGATGGGATGCGCGACGACCTGCACGCGCTGTATCGGGACCTCCACGCACACCCGGAGCTCTCGTTCCAGGAGCATCGCACCAGCGAGCTGCTCACCCGACGCCTCCGTGCCATGGGCCTGGAGGACGTCACGACCGGCATCGGTGGCACCGGGGTGGTCGGGTTCCTGCGCAATGGGCACGGGCCCACGGTCCTCCTGCGCGCCGACATGGATGCGCTGCCGGTGCTGGAGGACACGGGCCTCACGTATGCGTCGAGCGCGCGCGGGGTCGACCCGGGTGGCGTGGACGTGCCCGTGATGCACGCCTGCGGTCATGACATCCACATGACGTGTCTCATCGGGGCCCTGCGCTCGCTCGCGCTGCATCGCGACCTCTGGTCGGGCACCATCATGGCCCTCTTCCAGCCGGCCGAGGAGCTGGGTGGTGGCGCCGAACGGATGCTGGAGGACGGCCTGTTCGAGCGGCTCGGCAGACCCGATGTCTCCCTCGGCCAGCATGTCTTCCCACAGCCAGCGGGATTCGTGGGTGCGCATCCCGGCCCGGCCTTCTCGGCATCGGACGTGCTCAACGTCACGTTCCACGGGCGCGGCGCCCACGGGTCGCGGCCAGAGGACGCCATCGACCCGGTGGTCATGGCCGCGGCGACCGTGATGCGACTCCAGACGGTGGTCTCGCGCGAGATCTCTGGCAGCGACGTGGGTGTCGTCACAATAGGCACGTTCCACGCCGGCACGAAAGCGAACATCATCCCTGCCGAGGCGACGCTCACCGTCAACCTGCGCAGCTACGTACCCGGGGTCCGTGACCGGATCCTGGCTGCGGTCCATCGGATCATCGCCGCCGAGGCAGCCGCATCAGGTGCCGAGCGCGCCCCGACCGTGACCCCGGGTGACTCGTTCCCCGTGCTGCTCAACGACGAGGCCACTACGGCCCGGGTGATGGCGGCGTTCCGCGGGACCTTCCCCGAAGCGCAGGTCGGCGACCCGGGTCCGGTCATGGGCAGCGAAGACTTCGGGTTCCTCGGCACCGGTTCGGGCATACCATCCTGCTACTGGCTGCTCGGCGGCACCGACGCGGATCAGTACGCGGCGGCGATGGCAGGTGGCCCGGACGCGCCCAGCGTGCCCACGAACCACTCGCCGTTCTACGCGCCGGTCCTGGAGCCGACCATCTCGACCGGGGTGACCGCGCTCGTGACTGCCACACTGGCCTGGCTCGCCCGTTCGTAGCCCTGAGCGGCGCTCCGTACCGGTCGAGGCCGGTACCTGTGGCCGCTGGTGCGCGGACGCCACACCTGCGACGGTGGCGGCCATGCAGCTGCGTGCCGTCGATCGGCGGCTGATCCTCTACCTGACCATGAGCGCCACTGGCGTCCTGGTCCTCTGGTGGGCATGCAGCTCGGCCATCGGCAGCACCCAGGGCTTCGGCTTCGATGCTCGCGCCTACTGGGGATACCCCCGTGACGCGGTCTATGCCGGGCCCGGGATATCGGCGGGTTACGGCATCTATCGTTACTCGCCGGTGTTCGTGCCCTTGATGACCCTCTGGACGGCGATCCCGTGGCCGGTCTTCGCGACCGCCTGGTTCCTGGTCGGTGCCGCGCTGTACATCTGGATGACCGGACCCTGGGCGCTGGCACTGCTTGCCATCCCGGTCTTCGCCGTCGAGCTGTTCATCGGGAACGTGCACCTGCTGCTGGCACTCGCCATCGTGCTCGGCTTCCGCTGGCCGGCGACCTGGTCGTTCGTGCTCCTCACCAAGGTGACGCCGGGCATCGGCCTGCTCTGGTTCGCCGTCCGACGCGAGTGGCGCTCGCTCGCCATCGCCCTGGGGGCGACCGGGGTGATCGCGCTGGTCAGCTTCGTGCTGATGCCTGGACTGTGGCTGGACTGGGTCCGTTCGCTGGGCCAGACCGCGGAGCCGGGTTCGCAGAACACCGTCGCGATACCGCTGCCCATCCGGGTCGCGGTGGCGGCCCTCATCGTCATCTGGGGCGCGAGGACCGACCGTCGCTGGACCGTGCTCGTGGCGGCTGCCCTCTCCCTGCCCGTCCTCTGGCTCAACGGCTTCGCGATGCTGGCAGGCATCGTGGCGCTCCATCGGGGGTTCCCGGAGCGGCTCCATGGCCAGCTCGACTGGATGATCGCCTGGCTCCCACGACGACACGTGGACCACCGGGCCGGCGCCGCGCCCACCGTTGGAGGCGCCTCCTAGGTGGCGGTCTCCACTGCCCAGCCGACCCGATCGATCGACCCGGTGTTCGTGCTCCGGGCGTTCCTCAGCGTCTTCGGCCTGATCATGATCTGGCTGGTGGTCTCGGGTGTGCTCCACGACCCCGCGAACCTGGGCTACGACGCTCGCGCCTACTGGGGGTACCCGCGCGATCCGGTCTATGCGGGACCCGGGGAGTCCGCCGGCCTCGGCATCTATCGCTACTCACCGGTGTTCGTGCCGCTCATGACCCTCTTCTCCCAGGTCCCGTGGCCGGTCTTCGTGGCCGGCTGGGTGCTCCTGAGCGTCGGGGCATATCTCTGGATGGCCGGGCCGTGGTGGCTCGCGTTCCTGGCGTTCCCGCCGTTCGTGATGGAGATGCGGATGGGCAATGTCCATCTGCTGCTGTCGCTCGCCATCGTGCTCGGCTTCCGGTGGCCAGCGACGTGGTCGTTCGTATTGCTCACGAAGGTGACTCCGGGTATCGGGCTGCTGTGGTTCGCGGTCCGCCGGGAGTGGCGCTCGCTCGGGATCGCCCTCGGCGCCACCGCCGCGCTCGTCGCGGTCTCGGCCGTCATCACCCCCGGCTTGTGGCCGGACTGGCTGCGATCGCTCACCCAGACGAGCGAGCCTGACGTGCCCCTCGCGGCGACCCTGCCACTCTGGCCGCGGCTCGTGGCGGCCGGGTTGCTCGTCGTCTGGGGCGCCCGGACCGACCGTCGCTGGACCGTCGTGGTGGGTGCGACGCTGGCCCTGCCGGTGCTCTGGTTCCATGGTCTCGCGATGCTCGCCGGTGTGGTCGCGGTGCAGCGCGGACTGCCGGAGCGGGCATCGAGCTCGTTCGATTGGCTCCATCCGCTCTCCCGGCGCCGCGCCGTAGACTCCCGCGATGGAGCAGTCCCCGGCTGAGGCCACCGTTCACGACCAGGTCGGCGGCGAGGCATTCTTCGTGCGCCTCGTCGACCAATTCTACGAGGGCGTGGCCGCCGATCCGGTGCTCCTGCCGCTGTACCCGGAAGCGCCGGACCTGGCTCCCGCCCGACACCGCCTGACGCTGTTCCTCATCCAGTACTGGGGCGGGCCCGGAACCTACTCCGCGGAACGCGGCCATCCGCGACTCCGGATGCGTCACGCACCGTTCGCGATCCGCACCCTGGAACGCGATCGATGGTTGGTCCATATGCGCGCAGCCCTCGCGTCGGTCGGCGATGGCCTGCCCGCGGACGCTCGCGACCAGCTGGAGCACTACTTCACCATGGCCGCGGACGCCATGCGCAACACGCCCGACTGAAGGCGTGCTCCGCGGGGCCCTGGCCGCCCGCGGGGCCCTGACCGCCCGCGAGGCCGTGGCGCGACCGCGGGGCCCTGACCGCCCGCGGCGCGACCGGCCCCCTCGGCGCGACCGGGGCCCCTGGCGCCACATGCAGATCTTCACCATCAGCGAACGTGTCGGGCCCTTCCGCGAGCTTTCCGCCCCTGGCACTCGATCTGGCGAGGTGAACGACGCGTCCAACGCGACGACATTGCGCATCATCGTGAAGGATCGTTGCCCTGAGGCCCGCGCCGGAGGCCTCAGGCTGCGATCGGAGCCGGTTCCGCTCGCTGATCGCGCAAAGCCGCGTGCCAGCCGCGATCACGACCCGGCCACGGTGACGGTCCGGCCGCGACCCCCGGATACGCACGTGGACCGGGACCCCGTGAGCCCACCCGCTACGCTGAGGCAGTGAAACTCAACGACAGGGGTTCCGGGCGCGTGGTCGAGGTCCTGCTGCGGGAGCCGCTGCCCATCAATCCGCGGGGCCTACCCGTCAAGCTCGGTGTCGAGCCGGCGACCGTGGGCAAGCTGCTCGTCAACCTCGATCGGGACGGGTACATCGAGCGGGCCGAGGCGAGCGTCGTCACCGCCGTCCGTCGTCGAGCGTTGGTCGAGCGCTGGTCCGAGGACTACTCGTACGTCCGGAGCAATCGTCGCCTGGGCTGGTTCATCGCGCCGCGCGGGCTGGCGACCCTCTTCCGGCACCTGCCCAAGGGCGAGAAGATGTCGGCCACCGGTTCCATCGCCGCCCGACGGGCGCTCCCGCATGACGCCGCGAAGGCGATGTCGCTCCACCTCGCCGCGCTGTTCGCGCCCGACCCCGCCGGCCTGGCGGCCCGGCTCGGGCTCATCAAGGTGACGGCCGAGACGGCCAACGTGGTCATCTCGGCGCCCTTCGATCCGGTCCTGCTCACCGGTGGCTCGGTCGTGGACGGCATCCGGATGGTGACGGTCGGTAGGGCTCTCGTCGACCTCCTGACCCTGCCGGATACCGGACCCGAGGAGGCGCGGCGCATCATGGATCACCTGGCTGCCACGGACCCCGCCTGGTCCAGCTGACTCCCATGGCGGATGCTCAGGGCGACTCGCTCGGCACCGGCAGGATCATCGGCGGCCGGGGGGACTGGGTGAAGTCGAAGTCCGCCATCAGGTCGCCCAGGATCGGCTCCGACTCCCGGACTCCTGGCCGTGGGTCGGGCCGGCCATCGGTCGCCGGATCCAGGCGCTGGCCAGCAAGGAACACGTCCTCGATGAACTTGGGATAGGCATCGAAGCTCAGGACCTGGTGGTCGATGAACCCAGCGCGGGCATAGGGGCTGATGACCAGCCCCGGCACCCGGAAGCCGTATCCCTGTCCATCCACGACCGGTGGCACGACGTGATCGTAGAAGCCGCCCCAGTCGTCCCATGCGAGGAAGATGGCAGTGCTGTCCCAGAGCGGGCTGTCCATGATCGCATCGATGAGGCCCACGACATAGGCCTGCCCGGCTGCGATCGACGCGGGCGGATGCTCGCTCTGGTCGTTGTCGGGCGTCACCCAGCTGACCGACGGCAACGTACCGCCATGGACGGCCTCGAGGAACCTGTCGAGGGTCTGGACGTTGCCCAGCTGCCCGTCGGCTGCCACGGTCTCGAACCACGGCAGCGGGTTCCACAGACCGGGTGCGGCCGCGCGCTGCGGTCGGGGCGCACAGCTCATGGCGCCCAGTGCGCAGTCGGGCTCGTCTCCCTCCGAGACGTAGTAGGCCCACGTGATGCCGGCCTTGTGCAGCAGCCAGGTCAGGTCGGTCCAGGCCAGGTCAGGGCCCTGCTGCGGTGCCGGATCCGACAGCTCGATGTCGGTCTGGCAGCTCATCGGGTCGCCGGCCCTCGAGCACTTCGCCGACCACTCCGACACCAGGTAGAGATGCGACGGCAGCGTCCAGGACGAGGTCGGCTCGAACATGTGGTCCTGGAGGACGTACTGCGCGGCCCATGTCCAGTACGCGGGGATATCGCGCTCGTCGTGATAGCCCATCACGTCCGATGGCCCGGTGGCTCCCGCGCATGCCGCGTCCCCAGGATGCGCGCACGACGCCGCCGCGGCAGCGCGCGCCTGCCGGACGAAGCCATCCATGCGTCCACCGTTCAGGTCGGCCACGAAGTCGGCGTGACTGTGCGGTCCGCCTTGGTTGGTCAGGTCGGTGTCGTGGAACGACGGCTGACAGCCGCTCGTGGATGTCGGATCGGGCAGGCACACCGATGGGAGCCCGTTGGTCATCGGTAGCCCATCCGCACCGGGGAAGGTCCCGAAGTAGTGGTCGAAGGACCGGTTCTCCTGCATGATCACGACCACATGCTTGATCGGTCCGGTGATGGGCGACCCACCCGGCTGCGTGGTACCCACGGGGCCGTGCGAAGCGGACGCCGTCACCCCCGTCGACACGTGCAGCGATGCGGTGGCCATTCCGCCACAGGCGGTGAGCACGAAGGCCCCGACGATGGCGATCGCCCCGGAGCCTGATGCCGACCAGCCGCGTGCCATAGGCTGATCGTACGCGCCCTCACGGTCCCGCGATGCGATTCACGGTTGCTTCAAGGCGCGCCGCGCAGCATCAGGGCCGGTGGTCGCGATCGGCCGGATCTCCCGGATCGACCGACCCCATCCGTCGGAGGATCGTCATGCTCCGCATCGCCATGGTCGCGGCCGCCGCGACAGTGCTCCTGGGTGCCAGCGGCGTGGCCGCTGCCACCACGACCACGCAGAACACGACCACGCAGAACACGACCACGCAAAAGGAGACGTCCAGGGACACCTACACCGCTCATATCGACTCGAAGGGGGTGGACGGGACCGTCACGGTCGGTCTCGACGCGGCACGCACGGCTGGCACGATCGACTGGACGCTGCACGGGCTCGACAACGGCAACGTCACCATCCGGATGGATGGCGGCACCTGCGAGGACCCCACCAACTTCGTGGGCTCCGCGTGGACGCATGACGCCGTGTTCCCGGACGGCACCGGCAGTCGCTCCCACAGGCTGCCGACCGTGTCCGCAACCGCGTTCGCTGCCGATATGGCGGACCATCGTGGCGCCACCGCCACGGTGCGCAACAACGGCAAGCTCATCGCCTGCGTCCCCTTCACGGACAAGGTGTGATCGCACGTCGGTGCTCACCGGTGGTGCTCCCCAGGGCCAGCCACAGCCCTGGGGAGTGTCCGCATGACGGCGGACGCGATACGGTCCAACATACGACCGGGAGCGGGGAGGGCGGTCGATGAGCCCAGGTGCGTCGAGGACGACGCCCACGAGGTGACGCATGCGGATCCTGCTGGTTGAGGACGACCAGCGGCTGACCACCCTGCTGGCAGCCTCCCTGCGCGGTCAGGGCTATGCGGTCGATGTGGCGGCGACCGCCGAGGACGGCGGTTGGATGGCCAAGGAAGTCCCGTACGACGCGATCGTGCTGGACGTCGGCCTGCCGGACGGCGACGGCATCGACCTGTGCGCCCGATTGCGCGAGGGCGGCGTGTGGGCGCCGATCCTCGTGCTCACCGCCCGTGCCGGGGTCGCCGACCGGGTCCGGGGACTCGATGCCGGGGCGGACGACTACCTGTCCAAGCCCTTCTCCGTGGATGAGCTCGATGCGAGATTGCGAGCCTTGTTCCGCCGTGGTCGGCTCGAGCGGCCAACGGTCCTGACGGTAGGCTCGTTGCGCCTCGATCCGGCGACCCGCCGGGTCTGGGTCGATGACCTGCCGATGCCTATCGCAGGTCGGGCCTTCGCCATCCTGGAGCTGATGGTGCGTCACCAGGGACAGCTGGTGACCCGCACGGAGATCGTGGAGCACGTCTGGGACTGGGCGTGGGAGGGGACCTCGAATGTCATCGATGTCCACGTCTCCGCGATTCGCGCGACCCTCCGGACCGTGCCTGGTGCACCCGCCATCGAGACCGTCCGGGGTGCCGGCTTCATCCTCCGGGCGGACCCGACCGGCGTCGCGCCGGCAACATGAGCATCCGGCTGCGCCTGACCCTCTGGTATGGCGTGACGTTCGCCCTGCTCATCGGTCTGGCCGGCCTCGGGGTCTGGTGGCAGTTCGACAGCAGCCTCCGGCGCTCGCTCCAGGAGGCGGTGCGGATCCACGCGGAGGACATCGAGAGCGGCCTGGAGCAGGGCGGCGACCCACTGCAGACCCTGGAGCCGCCCCGGCCAGGCATCTTCGCCGTGGTGGTCGGGGCCGGCGACGCCGTGCTCGACGTGGGGCCGGGGGCGCCCGCAGGCCTGGATGCCTCCGGCCCGGGAGCGTCACCCGTGCTGCCAGCCGTCCCGGTCGGTCCCTCGGTCCGGCAGCTGACCCCGGACGGTCCTTCCTATCTCCTGTATGGCGTCGCGCTGGCGGGCGATCGGATGCTCGTAGCCGGCAGCTCCCTGGTGGAGGTCGACCGAAGTGCCCGGAGCCTCGCGGAGCTGCTGACGCTCATCGGTCTGGCCTGCGCCGCGGGCTCCCTCCTGGGTGGCTGGTGGCTCGCCGGGCGGGCGCTGGGTCCGATGCGGGACCTCACCCGGGAGGCAGACTCCATCGATGCCGCGGACCTGGACCGACGGCTGCCCGTGGCGAACTCGGGCGACGAGATCGGTCACTTGGCCCGCACGCTCAATCGATTGCTGTCGCGCGTCGAGGATGGCGTCACCCGCGAGCGCGCCTTCATCAACGGCGCCGCGCATGACCTGCGGACGCCCCTGGCCGCGCTGCGGATGCGGCTGGACCTGGTGCTCCGGGGCGATACCATGGATGACCCGGCGCGGTCAGCGATCGAGGAGGCGCGGAGCGATGCCGTCGCCCTCGGGGAGCTGGCCGATGCGCTCCTTGGTTTGGCCGACGCGCAGGCCACCGGGCCGCACGACGCGCTCGCGGACCACGTCCTGCCGATGCTCGTGGCCCGGGCCGAGCAGGATGTCGAGTCGATCGCTCATGCCCGCTCCGTGCACATCGATGAGCGCGTCGCGGAGACCTCCGTTCGGGTCAGTGAGGTCCGCTTCCACCAGGCCCTCAGCAATCTGCTGCTGAACGCGGTCCGCCACGGCCCAGTCGGTGGCACCGTGGAACTGGACGCACACGTCGACTCGTCCGTGCCCAGTCGGGGACCCGTGGTGCTGGTCGAGATCGCCGATCGCGGCCCGGGTATCGCGGAGGATCGTCGCGATCGACTGTTCCAGCCCTTCGCGATGTCGCGACCGGATTCCACGGCGCACGGCCTGGGCCTGGCGACGGCGGCCGTCGCCGTCCGGTCGCAGGGCGGCGATATCGGTTATCGCGATCGGACCGGCGGTGGATCGGTCTTCTGGTTCTGGCTCCCGATCGTCCGGCACGCCTGAGGGGCGCCGGACGCTTGGACCCGGCCCCTGATCAGCCGTCGTACTGGAGCAGGACGAGGATCGACTCGATGGGCAGGCTGGTCCGGCTGGCCACGAGCCGGCCGATGCGCAAGGGGTCGTTGTGGGCACGCCGAAGTCGAGCGCGATCGATGCCCGGCCAGATGGACAGCGCCCGGCGCGCGTAGTCCACGAGGGCCGGCGGTGCGGACAGTGGCCGATCGTTCCAGTCCGTCACGAAGGAGTACTGCTCGAGCTGGTGCGTCATCGATGGACCTCCTTCGGTGGTGGGCCAGGAGGAGCGTCCTCCGGGCTTCGGTGGTCCGAATGTGCTCGGGCGGCGATGAAGGGATCCGTGAATCCGGGTGACGCCACACGATTCACGATGTCTTCAGGGTCGCATCGCGAGCATGCCGGACATCGGTCGCAGTCACGCCGGACGCGGTTCGGCGGCGGGACCGGTAGCCACATTCGGAGCGCACCATGTCGTTGATGGCAGTCGAATACCCCATCCTGCCGGGCAAGACCGCTGACTGGCGAGCCTTCATCGCGGAGCTCAATGGCCCCCGTCACAAGGAGTTCAGTGATTCACGGCGCAAGGCCGGCGTCCACGAGCGCACCTTCCTTCAGCCGACGCCCAAGGGCGATTCCGTCATCGTGACCCTGGAAGGCACGGATCCGGCGGCGGCGTTCCGCCAGATGATGGGCGCCAAGGACCCGTTCACCACCTGGTTCCTGGGCCGGGTCCGGGCGATCCACGGCATCGACCTGACCACACCCATGCCCAGCTCGCCCTCCGAGCTGGTCGTCGACTCCGACCGTGTGACCTCGACACCGCGCGTGGCCGTAGCGGCCGGCTGACCCCGCACACCACCCCTCCCACCCCACGCCGCCGTCGTCCAGTCGCTTCGGACGGCGGCGGCGTGCTGCCTGGATCTTGCTAGGCTGCAGGACGTGCCCTCCATCCGCGCGTGCCGCGACGACGACCGCGCCGCCATCCTCACCATCGTCAACACGGCCGCGGAGGCCTACCGGGGCGCTGATCCCGCCGACCGCTGGCACGAGCCCTACATGGACGCGCCGGAGCTGGATGTCGAGATCGCGGCCGGCGTGCGGTTCTGGGGCTACGAGGCGGACGGGGTGCTCGTCGGGGTCATGGGCATCCAGGCGGTCCAGGATGTCGACCTCATCCGCCACGCGTACGTCCTGCCGCGAAGCCAGGGCCGCGGCGTCGGGACGGCGTTGCTGGCTCATCTTCGAACGCTCGGCTCGCGTCGGATGCTCGTTGGCACGTGGTCCGACGCCGACTGGGCGATCCGCTTCTACGCTCGGAATGGCTTCACCCAGGCGTCGCCCGAGCGGACGACCGGGTTGTTGCAGCGGTACTGGGACATCCCGGAGCGCCAGATCGAGACGTCCGTGGTCCTCGCCGACCCGCGGTTCGAGGACTGACGCGCCCGCAGGTCAGCTGTCTCCGCGGCGCTGCAGCATGGAGCGGGAGGTACGCCAACCCTGACAGCGGCATCAGGGTCACGTACCGCGTGTCGGTGACCGGGACCTAGCCCGAGTCCCAGCCATCCGGCAGCTGGAACACGAGTCTGCGTCCCGGGCCTACGCCGCTGGGATCGAGCTGGAAGGACCGAACGATGGCCTCGGCCTCTGCGACGAGTCCGGATGCGGTATCGGGGAACGACTTGATGGTGATCACGACCTTCGTGCCGTCGACCTCCACCAGCCATGCCCGCAGTCGCACGTCCAGGACGCCCTCGGGGCTACCCGGATCCGGGCTTGCCGGATCGAGGCTCCAGCGCTCGAGGTCGAGCATCGGCATATCGGTGACTGTGGCGTCCGATATCGTGCCAAACGTGATCTCGACGGTACCCGAGCTCGGGTAGTCGGCGGGGACCCGGTGCATCCAGGCGAGCGGGCCGACGATCCAGGAGTAGAGGCCGGCGGGACCGCCTCGTGCCCCGACCCAGCCGTGAATGGCTGGGGCACTGGACGGTGGCGCCGGGGAAGCCTCGGTGGCGAGTGAGACGGCTGGCGTCGCCGCTGCCGTCAGGACGGTCGCGAGAGCGATCCCGATGACGCGCCTCGCGGTGGATCCCCGTGGAGTGGCGGCGAAACGGCGGGCCTGCGGATGGGACTCTGTCATTGCCTCCCTCCTTGCGTGACCGCAACGAGATGTCCGGACACGTGGGCGGATCATCGATGACCCGCCCACGCTCCGAGATCGTGGTCAGGGTGACGGCGACGTCGACGGTGCGGCACTCGGAGCCGCCGGTGCGTCGATGTGGATCGAGTCCAGGACGGCCCGGAGCTGCGCCAGGGCCTCGGGTGACGCTGCAGGGCCGGTCCGGGAGGCGACCACCCAGCGGTGTCCATCGACGTCGACGATGTCCATCTTCTCGGTCATGCCGGGGCCGATCTCGCAGCACATGCCGGAGGACATGTCGGGGCCGGGACCGGGCCAGAACCGGATGACTCCGTTCGTGCACGTCATGAGGTCGAGGTTCACCGGCACCACCAGCTCGATGTGTCTGGCGGGATATCCGGCGACCGTCGAGTCGGTCGGTCCGGAAGCAACCACCGATCCCTGCGCCAGCAAGGCCGTCGTGAGCTCATCCACCGAGGTCCCTGCGTCGACCAGGGTCGTGTGGTTGCACGGATCCGTGAAGACATGGCTCAGCATCCATGTCTCGAAGCCGACCTCGCCTTCCCAGCCGGCTGCCGGGTATTGCGGCACCCCGTTGGTGACGCCCTCATTCTGTGGCGTCCACCCGGATGGGACCGTGAATGTGAACCTGGCCGGCGCGAGATCGCGGCGTGCGTTGACGTAGTAGCTGCCTCCGTCGAGGATGCCACTGGATGGCAGCACGATCGGTGCCGGGCTTGGGGAGGGCGACGGCCCCGCTGCCGAGTACTGGAGTGATGGCCGAAGGGGATCGATCGCGACCCCCACGACCAGGGCGAGCAAGGCGACCGCCGCGATCTTGAGTACTGCGTTCATCGGTTGGAACCTCAAACGGGATGTCGGTAGGTGGAACCGGTCCCGGACCTGGCGTGTCGAGCGCGCCCGCGCGAACGTCCTCGACAACACCTCGTCCGGCCCGGTGGTGGGGCCTTCCTCGAGCCAGGCAGCAAGCCGGGTGTCGAGTTCCGACGGTCGGTGCATCACCGCCGCCCTCCCGCTGCGACCAGGGACGGCCGCGCATCCGCCTCGAGAACGGCGCGCATGGCCCGGGTCGCGTACAGAAGCCGTGATTGGACGGTGCCAACGGGGATGTCGAGCGTGTCGGCGATCTCCGTGGCCCGCATGCCGAGGTAATGGGTCATGACGAGCACCACCCGTTGTTCGATGCTCAGGCGCAGGAACCCGCGTTCCAGCTCATCGCGGTCTGCGAGCTCGGCGGCGGCGTCACTTCCGTCCGGGTGCTCCATGGGCAGGATCCGGATCTCCCGGGAGCGGCGATGGAGCCGCCGCGACTCGTCGTGGCAGGCGTTCACGAGCAGCCGCCGGAGCCACGCCTCGATGCGATCGGGGTCGCGCAAGCGCGGCAGCTCCTTCCATGCCCGGATGAGGCATTCCTGGACGGCGTCGTCGGTGCGATCGAAGTCCCGCAGGATGCGATGGGCCAGCGCGTACAGGCCATCGAAGGCGATCGAGGCAAGCGCCTCGAACGCGTCCTGGTCTCCGCGCTTCGCCTGCTCCACGAGATCTCGATGCATCACGCCGTCCCGTGCTGACGGCTGGGTCAGCCGTCGTCACAAGGTATGACGCTCACCGGGTCCTGTAACCACTTAACTTCGTCTCAGCGCGTTCGGCGGGCGCCGCCCCGGAAGCAGCTGTCGCACTGGGGTCGACCAGGGATGGCGGGCTTGCCGCAGGTCTCGCACTGGCCGTATCGATTGCTGGTGATCTCACTCGCCAGAGCATGACCCACCGCATCGGCCGCGACCGACTCGAGGCGGTCCGCATCATCGGATGAGATGCCACCCGCGCCGGGCCAGCGACGCGTGAACCAGCGCAGCAGCGAGGCGAGGCCGGCGATCTCCTCCGCGACACCTGCGGGCGCGTCGCGCAGCTCCGTGACGCCGACCAGGTCCCGCAGCGACGCGCCGCTCGACACCGCCGCCGAGAGGCGCGCCATGAGCTCCGCCTGGGCGTCGCCGTCCATCGGTGCCAGTGCGAACGACCATGCGTCCTCGGGCGACAGCTGACGAAGGGTCCGGGCGCCGAGCGCCATGAGTCGACGGACCATCGGCTGGACATCCGCGACGCGGATCCAGGTGCCGACCTCCGCGGCCACGAGGCCCCGGGCGATGGTCTCCCAGCGCAGCAGCAGGCTTGGCCACCGTTGGGGCGGGTGGTCGGCGACGTCCTCGAACTCGGGACCCAGGTTGACGGAGCGGAGGTGCCGGAACGAGGGGAGTCCGTCCTCGGTCAGGAAGCGAGGATGGAGCCCGGCCTCGATGACCGCACCCCGTGGCTCCGCCCATCGATGGCCCGTGAGCGTCCCGACCTCGCCGGCATCGTGCATGCCGAAGCGTCCCGCGCGTCCGGCGATCTGGGCGACCTCCCAGGGCTCGATGTCCACCCGCTCCGTGCCGTTCCACTTGCGCGACTCGGCGAACAGGATGGTCCGGATGGGCAGGTTCAGGCCGTGGCCGAGCACGTCCGTGGCGCACAGCACGTCGTACTCGCCACGTCGGAACCGCTCGGCCTGACGGCGACGCTCGGCCGCAGGCATCGCGCCGTACAGCACGCCCACCCGCCCCGGGTGCTTGCGTGACAGCTCGCGGGCGAGCGCCAGGACGGCCTTGCGCGAGAAGGCGATGACCGCGGTGCCCGGCACGATCGCTGCCATCGGGACCGGTCCGATGAAGGTCAACGGCGCGAGTCGCTCGTAGGCCCGCACCTCCAGCGTCTGGAACGCGGACCGCAGCGCCGGCAGGATGTCCGCCGAGCCGACGAGGTGCAGCTCCTGGCAGGGGAGCGTGAGGAGCGCCCGGGTCCACGCCGAGCCGCGTTCCCGGTCGGCGAGCCAGTGCACCTCATCGATGACCACCACGTCCCGCGGCACGAGCAGCTCCGTGGTGCAGGCCACGAACGGCGCCTCCGGGTTGATACGTTCCTCCCCGGTCCGCAGCCCGGTCACGTCCGCGCCGAGCTCCGCAGCGAGGCCTTCGTGGACCTCCTGTGCCATGAGTCGGAGTGGGCCACCATACGAACCAGATCGCGCCGCTGCCAGGATCCGGAGCGCGGCGTACGTCTTGCCCGAGTTCGTGGGCCCGAGGTGGGCCACGATGCGCTGCCGCTCCGGGATCGACGCGAGCATCGCGCGCAGCGGCGCCGCCACAGCCTCTCGCTCGCGAGCATCGATGTGCTCGCGTGACCGGCTTGGGCCGAGGCAGCCCCTCCGGGCCGACCTGGCGGCCCTTCGTGACCACGTGACGACGCCGTCGTTGCCAGCCGGGCGTCTTGCTCACGAGTGGTGGCGAGGGCTCGAACCCGTCACGCTGGCTCTTCTCGATGTACGGTGCCGACCCGGTCGATGGAACGGTCGAACGACGCGACCACCGCGACCCCGGTCGTCTCGGCGCACGCCACCAGATAGGCATCGGCGAAGTCAAGGCGTTCCAGCTCGTACACCTCGACCGCCCGCAGCAGTAGACCCTCATCGATGACCTTGATGGACCCGAAGCTCACGATCGCACGCAGGGCGTTTGCGACTCGCGGTCGCGGCGTGCGGTAGAACGACTCAAGCACGTAGGCACACTCGGCCACGATCAGGTCGGCCAGCAATAGCTCGACACCGGAGGCGAGGAGGCGCGTCGCTCGGGCTGCCTGGTCCGGAGGGTCGCCGGTGAGGTGTCTGACCAGGACATTCGTGTCGACGAACGCTGTCACCGACGATGCGATGCACGTTCGCTGCGCGTCTCACGCAGGACGTCGGCCCACGCCGCGCCGCGGCGATCGGCGGGCACCGGGATGGAGCCAGCGAGTTCGAGCAGGTCGGCCGTCCGGGCCATGATCGCGCGGTCGTGTTCGACTCGAAACATGACTCGGTCGCCCTCGCGCAGAGCGAGTGCCTCCCGAACCGCCCGAGGATCGTCGATCTGTCCTTTTGAACTGACCCGGGCGCCGACGTCCATCAGCTGCCTCCTTACATCACCGAGGAGGTAAGGATACAGCGTACGCCGAGGGCGCGGTCATCACCGCTGCGTTCGAGGACACCTGCGGCAACCTCAACCGGATCCGGGCCCGGCCTCGGACTGACGCTCGGCCTCAGGTCGTGCCGAAGTACTCGATCTGCGCTCGATGCCCGCTCGAGTGTGCCGATCGACCATCGCACGTGATGAGCGGCACCCCGAGTGCCTCGGCCAGTGCCAGGAAGGCCGCGTCGTACGCAGAGAGCGTTGTCACGAAGCTGCCAGATGCGATCGGAGAGGGGCTGATGTGGGTACCGGACGATGGCCAGGTCGTCGAAGTCGGTGCGGGCGTCATCGGCGCGCGCCTGGCTGAGAGCGCCGGTTCGGACCAGTCGACGCAGGACGTGCAAGAACTCCACGTCGATCAGGTGGGGCGCGTGGATGTCCGAGTCTTGGCTGAGCCGAGCGACAGGTCGGGCTTCCTGGGCGACCCAGAAGGGCGTCGACGATCGCCGACGTGTCAGCCACGATCACGGGCGATCTCGGCCCTCGCGCACGGCGTCCAGGATGGCGATGGGGTCAGCACCCCCAGAGCGCGCACCGGCCCGTTGCAGCACGTCGGCGATCGGTGGCCGTTCAGCCAGGCGCGTGATGTCGGCGAGGAGGTAATCCGAGAGGGACAGCCCGGACGCGGCCGCCCGTGCCCGAAGCGTTCGATGCACCGCCTCTCTCCAAACTCGGGCGGTCGCTTGGTCTTCCCGCGCAGGATTCCAGTCCAGGGTGTAGTGGATGACATGAGATGCTGCCTGGATGTTCAGACCCGTTCCTGCAGCCGTGGGGTTCAGCACCATAATCGCAGGCTCCCTGTGCGAGGTGAAGGCGTCGACATGGGGCTGCCGAAGATTCGGGTGCGTCGAGCCGTCGATTGTCCATGAAGCCATGCCCAGTTGCCTAGTTGCATGTTGCGCGATCATCCCGATGGCTCCACGAAATGCCGCGAACACGACGGCCTTCTTGCCCTCATCGCGAATCTGCTCAAGGACTTCCGTAAGTCGAGCGAACTTCATGCTCGCATCGACTGCCGACACGCCAGACAGGGCGCCCACGAGATGTGGATGGCAGGCGAACATCCGGAGCTTCACGAGCGTCCCGAGGGTGCTTCCACCATCACGTCGCAATTGGTCAGTTAACTCGCCGTAGGCGTCCGCCTCTGGACCAAACATTTCAAGTGGCACATCGGATTCGACTCTGGGCGGGAGGTCAGAGGCGACCTCGCTGACCTCACGTCGAATCATCATCGAGTGTGTCGCCCGTCTCAGCATGTCAGGCTCACCTGCGAGCCTAGCGTCAAATACGGTCCTCGTCCCGAGGTGCCCAGGAGCCACGAAGTCCGCGACCGACCATAGGTCGAGCGCGCGGTTCTCCACGGGCGTGCCCGTCATCGCGACCCGAGTACGACCGTGGATGCGTGACATGGCCAAGCGCCTTTGGGTACCGGGATTCTTGATGGCTTGCGCTTCGTCCAACACCACGGCTGCCCAATCGATCATGGCCAGCATTCCTGAGTCCGCCACCGCCGCGTCATATCCGGCGACCACAACGTCCCACGGTGCGAACAATACGGGCCGTCGGAGACGATCGGGTCCCCAATGGCGGTAGGCGCGGAGTTTAGGGGCGAAGCGGGTAAGCTCGCGCATCCAGTTTGCCGTGACCGTCAGTGGGCTGACGACCAAACTGGGCCTGCCATACTCACGTGACAACTCCGTCAACAGCGCGATGACTTGGATCGTCTTGCCTAGCCCCATTTCATCAGCGAGAATCGCGCCGTATCCCACACGTGCTCGGGCAACCAGCCACCGATATCCAAATTCTTGGTACGGATACAGAGTCGCAGTCAATGCGCTCGGTGGAGCGGACGCATTGTAGATCGCCTCAGCCGGCACTTCGTCGATGATGGTGATGTCGGGCAGTCCGCGGTACAGGAGGGGGTACGCATCGAAGGATGCTATGCCATCGGGTCCTCCGAGGTCAGTGCGAACCTTGTGCACGGCCTCCAGATCTGATTGGTCTAGCGGATACCACGCACCGTCGGCCAGCACGTGATCATCGTCGTCTAGGATGGGTGCTGGCGCCGTCCTTGGCAAAGTTGCCACGGCGGTGAATTGGAGCCGGTCAGCGGCGACACGTGCGACCCGGAGAGCGACCGGCCGTATTCCGTATCGGAACGAAATTCCGGAGCATGACTCAGTCGGTGCCCGAGTCAGCGGGAAACCTGCGACTGTCGGGCTGCCCTGAAACACCGCGGCAGAGATTTCGACTGCGGACACCGGAATTGTCGACGCGTCAGTGGTCAGCATGACTCGACCACCCGAGACGCGCAGTTCTGCCGTGCTCGATTGCGTCAACGGTTTGTTCTAGTCCGCGCGCGTCACGGGATCGACCAATCTTCAAGGTCACACCGGTAATCGACCTCGGGGCACGCTTGTAGGTGCCTTGGCGGGTTCGTCGTTCCGGTGTCATCAAGCCTACAACGAAGCCCTTTGGGTGCTTCCGGATGACTACTTCGGTACCCATGCTTCGCGCGGTCCGCAGGAAGCGAGCCCGGACCGTGATTGGCTTGTCCGAGGGGTCCAGTTCGATCAGGAAGGCATCTGAGGGGGTCCTGAGGGCAGACAGGAGCTCACGGAACTGGGCGATCTGGACATCAGCCTCCGGCGAGCGGCGACCGCTTCGCTTGACAAGCAGGTCGGGAGAGACCGTGGTGATGCGGACCATCTGGCCTTGTCTCCTACTGGCTGGACTGCGGACACCAGAAGGCATGGTAGTGGATCGCGGGGGCCGTCATATTGTCATGCTTCCGACCGCCACCTCCACGAGGCGGCAGAACGAGTTGGCGAGGCGCATCTGGGTCGGGCTGTGGGCCACGACATCCAGGAGTGCCGGGCTGCCGACCACGATCGAGAGGCAGCGCGCCCGTGACGTCGCCACGTTGAGGCGGTTGCGCGAGTAGAGGAAGTCCATGCCGCGTGGCGCGAGGTCCGCGGACGAGGTCGCCAGGGAGTAGATGGCCACCGCCGCCTCGCGGCCCTGGAACTTGTCCACGGTGCCGACGCGGTCGGGCTGGCCGAGGCGTGCCGCGATGGCGGCCACCTGGGCGTTGTAGGGCGCGATGACCAGGATGTCGCCCCACCCGATGGGCCTCGACTCGCCCTGCGTCGTTCGCCCAGGTACGACCCAGCAGCTCGGCGCACATCTCGGCTCGACCTCTCGACCTCTTCGGCGCCGACTCGTTGACGTTCGACTCGTGCGCCACCGGCATCCACCGGATCCGGTGCCGGACAGCGCGCCGCTCCCGTCGACGCGCTGCTGCCCGAGGCGGTCCACCGGCTGCAGTCGGCCGTCATAGAACATCTCCGACGTGAACGGCAGATGTCCGGGTGGAGCCGCCAGGTCCGCTCCAGGAACAGGCCAAGCTCGACTCGGCGATGGTCTGGTCCGTCGCCCAGCAGGTGCTGCAGCGCAGACGCGTCGGCGCCGGGCGGATGGCTGCCCTTGATGGGCTGCTCCAGCTGCTGCGGGTCCCCCAGCAGCACCATCGATTCCGCGGCCCCCGAGATGGCCAGGGTGTTGGCGAGCGCGATCTGGCCCGCCTCGTCCACGAACAGCACATCGACCGAGCCGGCCATCGACGTGTTCGCCCAGAGCCACGCCGTGCCGCCGGCGACATCGACCTCCGCCCGCCGCAGGGCAGCCGCGAGGCTGGCATCGCTCGGCGTATGGGATCGGCATGCGCGACAGGTCGGGCTCTCGTCCGGCCTCGGTCTTCTGCCCGATCCGGACGGTCTGGCCTCGGCCTCGGCGGCCGCCGACGCGACCGCGTCCAGCAGGTTGCCGATGACCTTGTGGCTGTTGGCCGTGACCCCGACCTGCCTGCCCTGCGCGCACCAGCTCGACGATCATCCGCGCGCCAGTGAACGTCTTGCCCGATCCCGGCGGTCCCTGGATGGCGAGCACCGAATGGTCGAGTGCCAGACCCGAGCCGCTTGGCCGCATCCAGGTCGTCCTCACCGAGCCCGAGCAGCGGCGCGCCGGCAGCCTGCCCCACCCGTGGGTGCGTGGCGCAGCAGCAGGTCGCGGGCCGACCGCCATGGACCATCCGGCATCGATGCCGTTGATCGGCGACCCAGGTGCCCAGGCTCATGAGGGCCGCCCGCTGCGCCTCGGCGCGGATGTACTCGTGCGGGATCAGCGCGGTCGGCATCGATCGGCGCGCTCCGCATGCCCCTGAGGATGTCCACCGTACCCTCGACCTGGTCGATGGCATGCACGGTGCCCACCTTCTGGCCGGTGATCGGCTCGACCAGCTCGCGTGCCGTCCCGGACGGTGTTCTCCTGCGGCGGGAATCGGTATCGATGGATGTACGACTGCTTCTGCCTGGCCGACGACGCCCTCGTACGTCACGCCGGCGATGGGCTCCCGGTCGGCCAGCAGCTCCTCGTCCGTCATCTCGAGCATCTCGAAGTAGCGCCACCAGATGGACTTGTCCTCGCGCCGATGCCAGTCCAGCAGCTGCGCCAGCAGCCACGTCGCCTGCTGCTCGGGCGTTCGCTCCTCGGTGGGCGGCAGGCCGTCCGTGAGTCGCTCCACGAGCGCCTCGACTGCGGCCTGCTTCTCGGCTCAGGTCCGCCGTCGGTGCGGCCTCCTGGGGCACCGGCCGTGGCAGCGTCCGCGCCCGCCGGCGATCACGCTGCGCGCTGCACCTCCAGCCAGTCGCGCAGCTGGAGGTTGGAGACGCAGTCGTCCTGGTTGTAGGCCTCGATGAGGTCCAGGATGGTCCTGGTTGCCGGCCTTGCCGCCGTCCAGCCACTCCTCGAAGTTGCACGATGCTCGACCCGGCGTCCTTCAGTGCGACCTCCCGCGTCAGCGCCGTACAGCGGCTCCAGCTTCTTGATGGAGTAGCTCTCCTGCGACACCCGGACGCCCTGCTGGACCACCCGATACAGGTCCACGAAGCGTCGCCCCGGAGCAGCCGGTCGACCTCGTCCTCCCGCGTCGCGTGGCAGGCCCATGAGTCGCCGAACGCCGACTCGGCTCATACGCGCCGTAGTGGTAGATGTGCAGGTCCGGGTCCGCGGCCCAGCGGGCCATCACGAAGTCGATGAACTCCTCGAATGCCGCGCGTCGGCTCGCCCTCGCCGGCTCGTGCCCCAGAACGCGTGGAACGTCGGACGCCCGTGGCTGGGTCGGTCAGTGCCGACCCCAGTGCCGAACAGGTACTCGAGGCCGTCCGTCGAGTCCTCCACGAACGGGTCGCCTTCCATGTCGAAGAACAGGTCACCGGGCGACGGCTCGGGCAGCAGCGCGCAGGCCACGCTCCGGCTCGATGCTCCGTCAGCGAGCAGCGGTGGTCGAGCAGCTCGTACTTGGCCCGTGCTCGCCTGCCCTCCACCTGCAGGCGTGCCTGTTCGCGGACGCGCTCCAGCGCCGGCGCGCTTAGTGCCGTCGAGCGTCGGCCGAGCGGGATGCGGCAGCTCGCCGAGCGCCACGCCGGGTCGGCACGCCGATGCCTCGTCTGGAGCTCGGTTCGCGTGCCGCGTCGTGATGCCCGCTACGAGCGACAGGTGGTCATCCGTCGCCGCTGCGTGCCGGCATTGCACGGCCCAGCGGCAGACATCGCAATGGTCGACGGGTTCGGGATAGGTGGCGGCGACCGGATACGCCGGCGCGGTGTCCACCATGAGCGCCTCGAATCTGCGCCCGGGCCGTTCGGTAGTAGGCCATGTAGTCGGCGACCCGGAACCGCTCGATCGCCCGAGCGCTGCCGCCGAGCGCGACCTCCATCCACGGCGGCTCGACCCCTTGGACCTGTGCCAGCAGGTCGCTGTAGACGCACATCTGGAGCAACGCGCCGCCTTCGCCTTGCGCGCCAGCTTGGTGTCCGCGACCGCGTAGCCCCAAGCGCCGGCGCCGGTGCGCCGGGCTCCTCGATGCGGTGCAGGAAGTCCGCGTGCCCAGCCACGTGCCATCGAAGAAGCGTGGCCTGGTAGATGACCTGGGCGCCGCGCGCATGGCCGCCTCGGTCTCCGCCGCCGCTTCCGCATAACGTCCCTGTCGGCCGCCGGACCATCGCCTCGACGGACGCTCGAGCCGTGGCCACCTGGAGCCCCCGGCGCCTGGAAGTCGCTCCAGGTATCGCTCTTCGTGCTCTCAGGCCGCGCTTCGCGATGAGCTCGATCTCTCGGTCCGTCGCATGGGCGTCTCGATGAGCCCGGCGAGCGCGGCCCGATCTAGGTTGGTGAGGTGCTCGCACTCGAGGAAGCCCACGAGGTCCGTGGCGGAGTAGACGGGCTGGCCGTCGATCAGCTGCATTCCCGATGGATGGTAGCCACTCGCCGTGACAGGTTGTGTGGCACATGGTCGCTCGCAGCCGCGCATCCCTGCGCGCCCCCTGATCACCCCAGCACCAAAACGACGGACGACAGCGCTCGGCCCGCCCTCATGACCGGCGCGACAGGCCTTGCGGCGTCATTCGGAGCCAGGGGTGATCCGCACGACGGTCGGGGGGGCTCTGCAGCGGCCGGAGGCCGCCCGGCGCATCCTTCCTCCGTCCGTTTGATCACCTGGGCTCAGCTGCCGCGAGCCGGATCGACACCGGATGACGGCGCTGGCTCGGTTACCCTGAGGCCGTGACCTCCTCCACGGCCCGACCCGGAGGCTCGCCTCCTCGTTCGGGCTTCTCGCCGCTCGCAGGCATCCGGCGCTGGATCCGTCGATGGCGACCGCTGCTGCCCATCCTGGTCGCCGAGTTCATCATCCTGCTCGGCTTCGGCGCCCTGCTGCCGGTGCTCCCGATGTACGTCGTGGAGCATGGTATCGACGTGCCCACGCTCGGCCTCATCGCGGCCGCGTGGTCCATCGCCAAGCTCGTCTCCGAGCCCATCTTCGGCTACCTCGCGGACCGCACGTCGCGCAAGCCATTCCTGGTCGGCGGTGCCATCGTGCTAGGCATCGCGACGATGCTGCCGCTGGTGTTCACCACGGCGGCGGCGATGTTCCTGCTGCGCTTCATCTCCGGCGCCGCGGCGGGTGCCTACGATCCTGCCGCCCGGGGCATGATCGTCGACGCCACGGACGAGGGTGAGCGCGGCGAGGCCTTCGGTATCTACGCCGCGTTCCAGATGGGCGGCTTCGTGCTGGGTCCCGTCATCGGCGCGTTCGGTGCGGCGGCCGGCGGCGGGTTCGCGTTCCCGTTCCTGTTCACGGGCGTGCTGACCATCATCGCCGGGGGCGTCCTGGCGTTCTCCCTGCCGGGCACGCCCAAGGTGGTCGACGAACCGGGCGATGTGCCACCCATCCGATCCGCCCACCGGATGTCGCCCAACGAGCCGCCATTCACCGCGAGCACCGCGGGCATCCCCGCGCCCGACGAGCGGGCTGGCCTGGAACGGGCCCCCTTGCGCGACCTGCTCAACGTGAGCCTCGGCGTCGCACTCATCATGAACTTCGGGTTCTCGCTCGCATTCGGCGTCTACGAGGTCATCTGGAGCCTCTTCCTCCAGGACCTTGGCGCGTCCATCGAGCTGGTCGGCCTGACGTTCGCCATCTTCGGGTTGCCGATGATGATCCTGTCGCCATTCGCCGGGCGGCTCGTCGACCGGTACGGACCGATCCGCTTCGCCGCCGCGGGTGGTCTGGTCATCTGCATCGCCGGCGTCGTCTACGGCATCAGCACCGAGCCCATCCTGCCCAGCGCGATGGCACCGGTCGAAGGCGTCGCGGAGGCGTTCCTCATGCCGGCCCTCTACGCTTTGGTTGCATTCGGTTCACCAATCGGTCGCTCCTCGACCGCGCAGGGTATCTTCGGCGCCGTGGGCACCATCGGTCTGATCGTGGCGACCCTCAGCGCCGGCTGGCTGTGGGAGATGGGTCGATCGTGGCCCTTCGCGTTCTTCGTCATCGGCGCCAGCGTCTGCCTGGTCCTGGGCCTCTGCCTGTACCGCTTCGGGGGTGGTGCGGAGGCCGTGCTCGATGCCGGGACGGTGGCCGAGCCCGCATGACCCTCGCGCCGACTGCGGTCACGTCCCGCCGCACCACGCTCGGCGGCGGCTCCCTTCTGGGTCTCGCGGCGGTCCTCGTGGCCGGCTGCGTGACCGTATCGCCACCCCGGCCGAGCACGACCCCGGTGTCGAGCCAGGACGTCGGCCGCGCCGCTACCCCATCGCCGGTGCCGACGTCGCACGTCTACCGCGTCCGATCGGGCGACAACCTCCACGCTATCGCCCAGCGGTTCGGGCTGACCATCGGTCAGCTGCTCGCGGCCAACCCGGATATCACGGACCCGAATCGCATCAAGGTCGGGCAGGCACTCGTCATCCCGCCGCCGGATGCGCCGGACACTGGCCCCAGCAGCGCCGGCATCAGTGACGGCGGCGATGACGTCGTCGACCCTGCCGGTCAGCTGATCCCGAGCCAGGGGTACGCGGACATCACCGGGCTCGATGCGTCGCTCATCGCCAACCGCCGCCTCCAGATCCAGCTGGAGCTCGTCAACGCCCCTCCGGCCCGGATGGATCCCGGGGTGGAGGTCGTCATCTACACCGTGGTCATCGACATCGACGGCGATGGGCAGCCCGACTTCAAGCTCATCTACAGCAACGACATCGACGGCCAGACGGGGTACGCCGCTTCCCTGGAGGATCGACTCACCGGCCGCATCGAATCCGGGGAAGCGTTCCCTGGCTCCGTGACGGTCAGGGACGGCACCATCACGTTCACCGTCCGTCGCACGGCGCTGGGCACGCCGCGCTCGTATGCCCTCGCCGCGACCGCGGAACGCATGTACTACCCGAATGGTCGTGACGACCCCGACTTCGAGGACAGCATCGACAACGCCCCGGACCAGCAATGGCCACGACCCAACCCGCGCTGGGTGGAGGTCGGCGGGGTCTAGTCGCGGTCCGGCGGACCTTGTGTCAGCCGCTCTCGCGATAGCGCTGGGCGGCCTCCGCGCGGTTGCGCACGTTGAGCTTGTGGAGCACGTTCGACACGTGGGTCTCGACGGTACGCGGCGAGATGATGAGCGCAGCTGCGATCTCACGGTCCGTGAGCCCTTCGGCCAGCATCCGGAGGACGTCGTTCTCGCGCGGGCTCAGACCTTCGATGATGCCCCCACCGGCAACCCCCGCCGTGGTACCGCGTGATCGCCGGGCTATCTCGACGAAATGCCGGATCGCGCGCGCCGCGAACCGTCGGGACATCGCGAGCTCGCCCCGCTGCGTCCCCCGGAGCGCGCGCAGCAGCGCCTCTGGGCTGAGGTCCTTGGTCAGGTAGCCGGCGGCGCCACGGCCGATCGAATCGAGCATGTCGCGCTCGGAGTCGGAGACCGTGAGCATCACGATCTTGGTGTCCGGCAATCGTGGCCCGAGCTCCTCCAGCATCTGGATGCCACTCATGCCCGGCAGGTCGATGTCCAGGAGCAGCACATCGGGACGCACCGACAACGCGAGGGCGAACGCATCCTCGGCCGTCGCGGCCTCCGCGACCAGCTCGACGCCGGCACTGTCGATCGCCTGGCGCACCGCTGCCCGGACGAGCGCATGGTCATCGACGAGCATCACCCGGAGCGTGCCTGACGGCGCCGCGCCAGGCCGGCCTCCGGGCTCGCGCGCGCTATCAGTCATGGGACTGGCCGGGAAGCGGGGGCCTCCGGTCCCGATACGAGCAGCTGCGCCGCGGCCGTGTCGAGCGCCTCACCATTCCTGACCCCGCCATCCAGGAGCTCCTGCGCATCGTCCTCGGCGAGCCACGGGTCGGCGGTCACCGCGTCCGTGTCGATGGTGGGCAACCACTCCGGCACCAGCAAGGGCACGATGACCTCGATGGTCGTGCCGCCCTGGGGCTCTGACGTGATCCGGAGCATCCCGCCCAGCAATCGCGCCCGCTCCTCCATCCCCTGCAGCCCGAGCCCTCGGTCGCTCGCCGTCGCCGGATCGAAGCCTCGGCCGTTGTCCGAGATGGCGACGGTCATGTCCCGACCCTGGACATCCGCCCGCACCCGCGCGACGGTGGCATCGGCGTGCTTGCGGATATTCGTGAGCGCCTCCTGGACGATGCGCAGCAGCTCGATCTGCTGTCGTGGCGGCAATGCCGTTGGCAGACCGGGGGAGGCGGAGAACGTGACCCCGAGCCCGGTGCGGAGACCGAAGTCGTCGACGGTGCGGGTGAGCATCTCGGAGAGCGGCAGGTCGGCATCGAGGCTGGTACGCATCGTGATGAGCGCCTGACGGGCTTCGACGATGGCAGCATCGAGCGCGTGGCCGACCTCACCCGCGAGTGGTCGCTCCTCCTCCGACACCGATGACGCGAGTCGCTCGAACTTGAGCTTGGCGAACCAGAGGTGCTGGGCCAGTCCGTCGTGGATTCTCGCGTGCGAGACGCGAGCGCTCCTCGAGCGCGGCTCGCTCCGCCTCCGTGACCCGCAGTCGGTCCAGCGCCGTGTACGCCTGCCGCAGCGCTCGCAGGTCAGCGCGCTGCTCCGCGCCGATGCCCAGCAGGAGCACGCCGTACGCCACCAGCCGCATCATGTCCGAGGTCGTGACGAGGCGCGTATACACGCTCGGATAGAAGGCCGACTGCAGCTCCGCAAACGCGAGGATCACGAGGCCCACTGACAGGAATCCATCGGACGGGGTCCATCGCTCGACATAGCTGAAGCGGAACAGGACCGCGGCCGCCATGAGCACCAGCACGGTGAGCACGACGGTGCCGATCGCGAGCGGGGTGATGCCCTGGAGGCGGCCCACTCCCGAGGTGTCAGCCACCAGCGTGCGGATGCCCTCTTCATCGATGAGTGCCGGCAGCAGGTCACGCAGCGGATACGCGACCAATGTGATGAGCACCACGATGGCGACCGGCGCCAGCAAGACCGTCCGAGGTCGAGTGACCCGCGTGTGGATGCGTCGAACCGCTGCCAGGCCGGCGAGCAGGAACAGTCCGCCCAACGTCAGGCTGGTGACGGCGGTCACATACAGCGGCAGCTGCTTGGGCATGCCCAGGGTCATGCCCAGCCCGCTATCGAGCTTGGCCAGCACCAGCGCCACGGTCAGGCCGCTGAACGTGGCCGCCAGCACGAACGCCGAACCCTGGAGCAGCAGCGATAGCCGGCCGCTCTCCTGGTAGCGAGGGATGGTCAGCAGCGCCAGGCCCGCCGCGCCGAGCATCGTGAGCGAGGTGACCGCGACATCAAGCGTCCGGTCGAAGATGACGAGCCGCATGTCCACGTCCGCGGCCAGGATCACCGTCACGAGACTCATCAGCACCGCCGCGCCGACCAGCACGAGATCGAAGCGGCGCGGTCTCAGCCCGTCGAGGGAGCCACTCTCACGACCCATACGCTCGATGATAGCCACCTCCCCCGGCCGTCCCGCCGGGCGCGGAGCCATCGTTCCTGGGTGAGGTGGCCACGCGGGAAAAGAAAGAGCCGGACCGCGCCCCAGCGGGTCCGGCTCTATTCGCTCATCGCTGACCCAGCCGTGAAGGGTCTGAATGAGTTCGTTGCTATCGGTTCATATCTCGGGCGGACCCGCGACTCCCATAGATTGCGGTACGCGGCCGGTGGTCGACATCCGTACCGGTACGGAGTGGTGTACGGAGCGTGGCCTCGGTACTCGGACGCCGCTCCGTGCCCGGCTTCCCGGTGCCGGCGACAGACACCGCTCCGACCATGACAGCCGGTGTCACGAGTTCCGATAGGCTTGCTCCGTGACCGCAGCCGATGACGCCCTCGTCCTGACCACGAAGACGTCCTCCCGCGAGGCTCCGCCGTGGCAGGTCTGGGGCGCGCTGCTCATCGTCTACGTCGTCTGGGGCTCGACCTACCTGGGCATCCGGATCGTCATCGAGACGATGCCACCGCTGCTGTCACTGGGCCTCCGATTCGGCGTCGCGGCGCTCATCATGGGCCTGTTCCTGGTCGATCAGGAAGGGTCCCCGGGTCCTGCGTGTCAGCCGGACCGAGCTGGCCAGCGCGCTGCTCATCGGGGTACTGCTGCTGGGTGTGGGCAACGGTGGCGTGATGCTCGGCGAGCAGACGGTGCCCTCGGGGCTCGCGGCGCTCATCGTCGGGGTCATCCCGCTCGTCGTGCTGGTGATCCGGCGTCTCATGGGCGAGACCATCCAGCGCACGCAGATGATCGGTGTCGCGGGCGGTCTGTGCGGCCTCGTCGTGCTCATCGTGCCACTGGGCATCGGCGGCAGCGTTGCGCCAGAGGGGATCGCGATCCTGTTGCTGTCGACCCTCGGCTGGGCGTACGGCAGCGTCATCTCGGGTCGGCGACAGCTGCCGAGCGACCCCTTCGTGACGACCTTCTATGAGTTCCTCGCCGGGTGCCTCTTCGGCTTCCTGGCCGCGGGTCTCACGGGCGAGCTGCAGCATGTCGAACCCTCGATGTGGTCGGCCCGGTCGCTGGTGGCCCTGGCCTATCTCATCGTCTTCGGATCGCTCATCGCCTTCTCGGCATTCACATGGCTGCTCCAGCACGCGCCGGTATCGCGTGTCACCACCTACGCCTACGTCAACCCGGTGGTCGCCGTGTTCCTGGGCTGGTTCGTGCTGGGCGAGGACATCACCCTCACGATGATCGCCGGCGCGTCACTCATCCTCGCGTCGGTCGCGCTCATCGTCCGGCGGCAGCGACCCCCGACGCCCACCCCCGAGCCAGGCTGAACCTCTGGACCCGGCCGGGATTGGCCGTGCGGAGGTCAGGAGGCCATACGCGAGGCGGAATCGGGCCCCTTAAGCAGTCCATATGCCGCGGATAAGGTCGGGATCAGTGGCCGGCTCCATCATCGGAGGAATGGCAACCCGTGAACGCGCGGTCGACCGTGGTCGCATGCAGGGCAAACGGATGCTCGACGCATTCTCCAGCGAGTTCCGGGCCGCGCGGTGGGCCGCCGGACTGAGCCAGATGGCGGTCGCCGGGGCGAGCGGGGTTTCCCGATCCTCGATCGAACGACTGGAGCTCGGGTCGTTCGAACGGCTGACCGTGATGGATGCGGCGCGGCTGTCGGCGGTCGTCGGGCTTGACCTGCAGCTCAGGACCTTCCCGGGTCCACGGGCGATCCGCGACGCTGGACAGGTGCGATTGCTCGACCGGTTGCGACGACGCATCGGGCCATCCTGGGCCTGGGAATACGAGGTCCCCTTGCCGATCGTGCGGGATCAACGTGCCTGGGATGCGCGAGTACGCCATCCGATCACGCGCGTCGAAGTCGTGATCGAAGCCGTGACACGACTGACCGATGTGCAGGCGCTCCTCCGTAGGATAGCCATCAAGCGGCGCGACAGCGGGTCACCCCGTGTGATCCTGCTGCTCGCCGACACTCGAAACAACGCCAATGCGATCCACGAGTCACAGGCCGTCCTGGGCAGCGCCTTTCCGATCGACACGCGGGCTGCGCTCAGGGCGCTGCTCGCCGGAGGCGACCCGGGTGGGGACGCTCTCGTGGTGCTCTGAAGACGCCGTTGCCCGCCCGGGTCCGCCAAGCGGTTCGTGGGCTCGGATCGACCGGGGAGTCGATCTGACGGAGGAACCCCGGTCGGCGGGTCCGGGAGGTGGCTATCTGAGCGCATTGAGCGCTTCGGGCGCCAGATCGACTCAGTCTGGAGTCAGAACGACGGAGGCAGCCGTTGATACGGCCGTTCCTCCGTCGTATTGATCAGCGGCGCCATCCGCCAGCCTCGAGCGCCGGATCGACGATCGTCGCGGCCACGGCCACGGCCACGGCCACGGGCCACGTCAAGGTCAGGAGGCAGGCGTCGTGCTGCTGCCCTTCAGAGCCGCGAGACGCGCCTCCACCTCGGCATCGGCGGCGTCGTCGTCGAGCGCCTGGAACTGCGCGTCCAGTGACGACGAGTTGACCTCGGCCATGCCCTTGGCGAGTGCCTCTTCCCTGCGGATCTTGTCCTCGTAGCGGCCCATGTCGCTCGTCGGGTCGTGGCTGTCGATGCTCTTGACCGACTCCTGGACCTTGATCTGGGCATCGGCCATGCGCTTCCGGGCGGCCAGCTCGTCGCGCTTGACCTCGAGCTCGTCGAGCTTCGCGTGCATGCCGTTGAGGGCTGCCTTCAGCTGCTCGACCTGCGCCGTCTGCTGGTCGACCGAGGCCTGGAGCGACTTCACGCGCCCCTCGTACATGATCTGCTGCCGGAGTGCGGCCTTGGCTAGGTCGTCGAACCGGGCAGCGTCAGCGGCGTTGCCGGCTGCCTGTGCCTGGCTGGCCCGGGCGGCCGCGGCGGTCGCCTTGGAGCCCCACTCGTCTACCTCACCCTGGGACGTCTTCAGGTCGTCCTCCGCGAGGCGCAGATTGCCGATCGTCTGGGCGACCGCGGTCTCCGCCTCGCTGATGTCGTTGGTGTAGTCCCGGACCAGCTGATCGATCATCTTCCCGGGATCTTCAGCGTTGTCGAGCATGTCATTGAGGTTGGCGCGCAGGATGTTCCCGATGCGTCCAAGGATGTCAGTCATGATCCCGCTCTCCTCGTGTTCTTGCTTCACGTTCGCCATGCGCCCGGACCGGTGACGGTATCAGAAGCCTCCGCCACTTCGCCTGCCCGAATGGCCGCCGCCACCACCACCGCCACCGCTCGACCTGCCACCTCCACCCCCGCCGAAGCTGCCACCTCCTCCGCCGCCGAAGCCGCCCGATCCGAAGCCCCCGAAGCCTCCGGACCCGCCGCTCCAGCCGCTGTTGCGTCCCCCACCACCACCCGACAGCATGCCGCCGAGGAGGCCGCCCAGGAACGACTCCAGACCGCCGCCGCCCGATGGTTGCCCATAGCCACGACCTGATCCGGCGTCGTAGCCTCCACCCGAGCCCATCGACGGCCCGGTCCACATCGAGCCAGAGCCGCCACCGCTCGCCTGGATCTCGGCGATCGCCTCATCCGCGAGCGCGTCCGCAGTCTGGGCCGCCTGCGCTGCCGTGGCGGGATCGGTGGCCATCAGTGATTGGGCGCGCGCGAGGTACTGCTGTGCCTCCGCGACCCTGGTGCGCGCCTGCCGACCTGCCGCGGTCGCACCATTCGCCGCCACCAGCGCATTCGCCTGTGCCACGCTCGCCGACGCGTTGGTGATCGCCGCCTGTGCGGCCGCAGCGTTGCGCTGCGTCGCGGCGTCGGCCGCCTGGATGCCCGCAAGGACGCCATCGATGACGCTGTTGGCCTCGGTCGCCGCGCGCGTGGCACCCACCACATCCAGCGGCTTGGCGGCGGCCATGGACTGTGCCTGGCCCAGCATCTGGGCCGCCCGGTCGATCTCGGCCGCGCGCTCGGGCGTCTTGCCGGCGCCGATCGCCGCACGTGCCTGGTTGATGTCCTGCTGGACGGCCGCGATGGATGCGTCAAGCTGGGTCTCGCTCTGGGCGAGCGACTGCTGTGTGGTGTCGACCGCGTCGAGCGCAGCAGCGGCCTCCCCGATGGCCGCCTCGGCCTCCTGGACCTTGCTCACCGCCTCGTCGCGCTGGTTCGCGGCAAGCGACGTGGCCGCTGCGGCCAGGGATGCCTTGGCGGCGGTCAGCTTCACGCTCGCGGCATCTGGGTTGCCCGGCGACGGCCGCGATGTTCTCCGCCGCGAACCTCGCGCCCAGGGTCTCGAGGACCCGCGTCGCAGGTTCGATACGAGCGACCTGCGAGTCTGCCGCAGCACTGGTCTGGGGCAGCACCTGGTCGACGTTCTTCGAGAGGTCCCGCAGCTGCTTGATGCGCGCCATCTGGGCATCGACCATCGCCTTGGCCCGGGTGCAGCGATCGATGATCTCCTGGAGCATCGCGTGCCGCTGGTCCGGTGTCTCCGGCTTGTCATCGTCCAGCTGCTGGCTGAGCACGAACGCCTGGCGCAGCTCCGCCTTGGCGGCCTCGAGTGCCGTGCCGAAGGGGGCCGCCTGCGCATCCCCGAACTGCGCCTGCGCGAAGCCAACCTCCTGGTCCGCCGAGCGCAGCGCGTCATCGGTGGCGATGAGCAGGCTCGATGCCTGCTTGCCGAGGTCCTCCTGTGTGGCACGCTCCTGGTACACCGCGTGGTTGGCGCGCCCGCGCAGGAACCAGAACGCGATCCCGCCGACGATGGCGAGGATGACGAGGAGCCACAGCCACGTTGGGATGCCGCCACCTCCGGAGGCCGTGGCGGGCGGCTCGTTCGTGATGGGCGGCGCGTCGGTGCCAGACCCGTTCGAGACACCCAAGCCGCTCGAGACGGCGATGGCGGCCCCGGTCGCCGCTGCGCACCAGTCGCTGGTCTTGAGGGCCGGCAGGATGTAGGTCTCGGTCAGCGAGTCCTGCTCGGAGGCGCCGATCCGGTCCTTGAGGGACGAGCCTGTGTACAGCTGGAAGTCGCGATCGCCGGTGGCCACCGCGAGCAGCGCGTCCTGTTCCGTCACCTGGCCGTTGCTGTGGTCGATGAGGTCGTTGACGTACGCGGACATGTCCTGGCCATCGGTCGAGTCGACGAACACGAGATAGAGCACCGAGCCGGTGCGGTCCTCGAGGGTCCGCTGGGCCGCCTGGACCTCCTGGCGACATGCATCGAGGGCGTGGACCTGGTCGGTGATGGTGCCCGCGATCTGGGGTGCGGCCGCGGTTGCGGCGCCAACGAACGCCAGGGTCCAGGCGACCGTGACGAGCACGGCCAGCGAGACGCGGCGGCGCGGGCGTCGGGAGATGGAGGGCGACGACATCGGGACTGGGCACTCCCGCCGGGTTCGTTGCTGGGGTTCCTTGGGGTTCATTCTAGCCCCGCTGATACGAGTGGGAGTGCGATAGCACCCGTGACTCGCGTGACGATCGGGCCGCTTGGGCGTTGAGATGGCCGGATGTCCAAGCCGCCTCGCGCCAGGTCCGTGCCTGGGTCGTGCCCTCGGGTGGCGGGCCTCCCTGATCGGGGTAGCCTGTGATGATGACCTCTGGTCCGACCCGCCCGGTCCAGCGCGGCCGGCACGTGGCCCTGTGGCTGGCCACCGATCCTGGTGCTCGCGCTCGCGATGCCGGGCACCGCGGTCGCCGCGAACCGCTCCACGATGGATGTCGACGCCACCTACCAGGCCCGGGCGAAGCTGACATGGAGCCTGGGACAGCTCGACGTCTGGTCGAAAGCGCACATCCGGAACACCAGCGGCCACGGCATCCAGCGTATCGACTTCAACCTCGTGCCTGCGCGCATCGGCAACCTGCGCCGGCTCCACGTGCGTGTCGACGGGATGGCCGTGCAGCCGGTGGTCACGGGCGAGACCGTCAAGGTGCCCCTCGGTCGCAGCGTGGCGGACCGGGAGGACGTGACCATCATCACCACGTACCGCGCGAACTTCCGCCCGGGCACGGCCGGCCACGACTTCCTGTTCTCGAAGCAGCACCGGATCATGAGCGCGATGCGCTGGATCCCGTGGGTCAGCCGGGAGACGAAGTTCCAGGTGCAGAGCCACGGCGATCCGTTCGTGACGGGCGTGAGCTCCAGGGTGGACGTGACGCTGGACTCGGACGTGGCGGTCAACTGGGGGACGAGCGGTCAGCGGACCAAGGTGGATGGGCGGAAGCAAACGTTTGTGGCCCACAACGTGCGGGACTTCAACTTCACCGCCGCTCGCGACTATCGGCTGCGCACGGGCATGTCGCTGGATGGCAGGACCAGCATCCGCGTCTACACCCGGACCCTCGACGCCAGCCACGATCATGACCTGGGCCCGGAAGGCGCTCGACCGGTACTCGCGCCAGGTCGGGCAGTACCCGTACCCGACGCTGGTCGTGGCGGAGTCGTCCGGCGCGTATGCGATGGAGTCACCGGCGCTCGTCTGGTTGCCCGCCTACTACGCCACCTCCAAGATCCCCTTCGTGCTCAGCCACGAGATCGCCCACCAGTGGTTCTACGGCGTGGTCGGCAACGACCAGACCACGAACCCATTCGCAGACGAGGCGATGGCCGAGTTCCTCGCGCGTTCCTGGTTCGGGTTCCGGGGCAGCGGCTGCGCGACCCGGCGTCTCGACCTCTCGATGTACGCCTACACCCCCTCGTGCTACTACGAGCAGGTCTATGTCCAGGGCTCGGCGTTCCTGAACAAGCTGCGCAAGGACATGGGCAGCGCCGCGTTCTGGGCCGTGGTGCGCACGTTCTGGCATGACCATCGATACCAGATCGTGACCACGAAGGCGCTCCTGGAGGCGTTCCGGGCCAAGGCTGGCGACTGGGTCCTGGGCCGATACCGGGCCCGCTTCCCGTCGCTGTACTGAGCCGATGGACGGGCGCTGGCGCCAGGCGCTGATCCTGCTCCTGGGTATCGGCGCCGTCGCCCTGGCATCGGTGCTGGGCCGCGCCGACGTCATGGGCGCGATCCTGGAGCCGCCCCTCATCGGGCGGCTGCTCCTGGGGGGCGCGGCCGCGCTCGTCGGTGTCGTGCTGATCCTGCGGGCCGTCGACCGGTTCGGGCGCGCCAGCGGTGATCCGCGGGCACTCATCCGCGCCGTGCGGCTGATCTTCCTGGCGATCGCGGCATTCGCGGCGAGCGCCGGCTGGTTCCTGGGCTCGGCCCTGCCCATCGTGGTCGCCCTCGTCATCGCGGGCATCGACGTCATCGAGACGACCGTGCTGCTGCTCATCACCCAGGTCAAGGGCAGCGACGAGCCGGAGAGTGACGAGCGGCCCTGAGGGCGTGCCGTAGGAGCTGCTCCCACGCTCTCCGCCCGGGGCGCCGCACGTCAGTCCGGGAAGATCTTGCCTGGGTTCAGGATCCCGAGCGGGTCCAACGCGGACTTGATGGCACGCATCACGCGCACCGAATCGGTGCCCCGCTGACGCGCGAGGTAGCCGCGCTTGGCCATGCCGGTGCCGTGCTCGCCGGAGATCGTGCCGCCCATCGCGAGGACTGCGCTGAACATGTCGGCACGCACCGCGTCGATCCGGCGCTCTGCATCTGGATCGTCACGGTCCATCACGAAGGTGGGGTGGAAGTTGCCGTCACCGGCATGGCCAAAGACCCCGACCGGGATGCCGTGCTCCGCGGAGATCCGCTCGATGGTCGCGAGGAGCTCGGGCGCCTGGCTCCGCTGCACGCCGATGTCCTCCATGCGCGCCACGCCCGCCTGCTCCAGCGACCAATGGGCCTTGCGTCGAGCCTCGCGCAGCCAGTCGGCCTCCTGGGGGTCCGTCGCCCGGATCGACCTCCGTCGCGCCAGCGGCGGCACATGCCGCACCCGCCAGGTCGAGCTCCGCCTCCGCGGCCGCACCACCCGCGTCCGACTCGATCATGAGCATCGCACCGGCATCCTCCGGCAATCCCACATGGAGCGCTGCGTCGACGGCCCTGATGGTGAACCGGTCCATGAGCTCGAGGGTCACGGGCAGGATGCCCTCGCGGATGATGCCCGCCACCGCGACCCCGGCGTCGGGCACCGATGCGAAGAACGCGAGCATCGTGAGCTTCGGCGGTGGCGTCGGGAGCAGCCGCAGGGTCGCCTCGGTGATGATCCCCAGCGTCCCCTCCGAGCCCACCATCAGCTGCGTCAGGTCGTAGCCCATGACGTCCTTGACAGTCCGGCCGCCGGTGCGGATCACGGCGCCGTCCGCGAGCACCACCTCCAGGCCGAGGACGTAGTCACGGGTGACGCCGTACTTGACGCAGCGAAGTCCACCGGAGTTCTCGGCAAGGTTGCCGCCGATGGAGCAGATCTCGAAGCTGGCCGGATCGGGCGGGTAGAACATGCCCTGCTCGGCGACCGCCCGGCCAAGGTCCGCGTTGATGATCCCTGGCTGGACCACCACGAGCAGGTTCTCGCGGTCGATCTCCACGATGGCGCGCATGCCCGTCAGGACGACCGTCAGGGCGCCCTCGACTGCGATGGCGCCACCCGAGAGCCCCGAGCCGGCGCCGCGCGGCACGACCGGCACCAGGTGCTGCGTCGCCAGGCGCATGATCGTGCTCACGTCCGCCGTGGTCATCGGGAATGCGACGCCGAGGGGGACGCCCGGGTGCATGTACTCCGTCTCGTCCCAGCGGTACGCCTCGGTGTCGGCAGCGTCGGTCAGGAGGCGCAGGTCCGGGAGGGTGCCTCGAAGGTCCGCCAGGAAGGCGTCCGCGGTGGGTCGTACAGGAGCGGTGGATCCACTGGTCATGCCTGACAGGATAGGGCGCCGGTGATGGCACTCCGGAGGCGCCGGTCGTGCCGACGAGCGCCCGCATCCTTCAGGCGCGGCGGCCGATCCCCTGGAGCAGCATCGGCCACCTGCGTGACATCTCCTGACCGGTATCCCCGCAGCCGCTATGCTTCGGACCGCAGCGCTGAGCCCAGCCGCTGCGTGCCCATCCCTCCACATCGGGGTCCCTGGATGAAGGTCGCCATCGCGAAGGAGACTGCGCCCCTCGAGAGGCGCGTCGCGCTCGTTCCGGAAGTCATCGGCAAGCTGGTCAAGGCAGGCGTCGACGTGCTCGTCGAACAGGGTGCGGGCGAAGGCTCCGCGTTCCCCGACTCGGCGTACGCGGATGCCGGCGCGACCGTCGTCTCGACAGCGGAGCTGTACAGCCAGGCGGACGTCGTGCTGCGCGTCCAGAAGCCCTCGGCCGGCGAGATCGGCAAGCTGCGCAGCGGCCAGACGGTCATCGGGCTGCTCCAGCCACTCATCGATCCCCAGACGAGCAAGGCGCTCGCGGACGCGGGGGTCACGGCGATCAGCCTCGACGCCCTGCCGCGCACGCTGTCGCGCGCCCAGACCATGGACGCCCTGTCGTCACAGGCGAACGTCGGTGGCTACAAGGCGGTCATCATCGCGGCCGAGGCGTATGGCCGCTACTTCCCGTTGCTAACGACCGCCGCGGGCACCGCGAAGCCTGCCAATGTGCTCATCCTGGGCATCGGCGTCGCCGGTCTCCAGGCCATCGCAACGGCGCGCCGGCTGGGCGCCCAGGTCAAGGCGTATGACGTCCGCTCGGAGACCCGGGAGCAGGCCCAGTCGCTGGGCGCCCAGTTCCTGGAGCTCAAGTCGGTCGCCGATGCCGCCGGCACGGGCGGCTATGCCCGAGAGCTGACCGCAGAGGAGCGTGCTGCCCAGCAGCAGGAGCTCAACGGCTACATCGGCGGCATGGACGTGGTCATCACCACGGCCCAGGTCCCCGGCCGTCGCCCGCCGGTGCTCGTGACCGCGGACGCGGTCCGCCTGATGAAGCCCGGATCGGTCATCGTGGACATGGCCGCGAGCGCGCTCGGTGGCAATGTCGAGCTGTCGCAGCCCGACGAGACGATCACCACCGACAACGGCGTGACCATCATCGCGCCGACCAACCTGCCAGCGACGATGCCCGCGGGCGCGAGCTCGTTCTACGCCCGCAACATCTCGGCGCTGCTGCTGCACCTCGTCAAGGATGGCCAGCTCAACCTCGACCTGAGCGATGAGATCACGGGCGCGACGGTCATCAGCCACGGTGGTTCGGTCGTCCAGGCCGCGACCGCCAAGCTGCTGGGCGTGGAGCCGGTAACGGCCCCCGCGCCTGCGTCGGAGCCGCCGCCGGCGCCGCTCGTCGAAGCCCCCGTGGTCCCGCCGGCCGAGCCGGTGGTCGTCCGCGAGACCGAGGCCGAGGTCATGGAGAAGGTCATCGCGGAAGTCGATGAGACCCCGGGCGGGGAACCCGACACGACGCCTGTCGCGGAGGCAGATGTGCCATCCGAGACCGAGACCCCCCTCGACGGATCTGACAGCCCCACCACCGGAGGTGCCGCGTGAGCCCGGAGCTGCTCGACGCATTCGCCATCTTCGTGCTGGCCATCCTGGTCGGCATCGAGGTCATCAGCAAGGTCCCATCGACCCTCCATACGCCCCTGATGTCCGGCGCCAACTCCATCCACGGCATCGTGCTGGTGGGCGCCATGATCATCGCCGCCGAAGCTGACAACTGGCTGGCCTACCTCCTGGCCTTCGTGGCCATGGTGTTCGGGGCCGCCAACGTCGTGGGTGGCTACGTGGTCACCGACCGGATGCTGGAGATGTTCAAGAAGAAGCCGGCTGCGCCGAAGTCCGGCGACAACGCTGGCAAGGGAGCCTGACCGATGCCAGGCACCGTGCTCTACACCATCGTCTTCTTCGCCTGGCTGATCGCTGCGGCGGGGTTCGTCATCGGCCTCCACCAGATGAACAGCCCCGCAACGGCCAGGGCCGGCAACCGGTTGTCTGCCGCTGGCATGGCCGTGGCTGTGCTCACCACCCTCGTCTGGCTCGCCCTCGGCGGCCTGACGCCGGGCGGCCTCAAGGTCGAGGCGTGGATCATCATCATCGCCGGCTTCCTCATCGGCGGCGGTATCGGCCTCTACCTGGCCCGGACCGTGAAGATGACCGCGATGCCACAGCTGGTGTCGCTGTTCAATGCGGTCGGCGGCGGGGCGGCCGCGCTCGTCGCGGTCAGTGACTACTTCCGCATCGTGGGTGGCCTATCCACCCAGCCCAACGCGATCTCCACCGCGATCTTCGTGGTCCTGGGTGCCGTCATCGGCTCCATCACCTTCTCCGGTTCGATCGTCGCCGCGGCCAAGCTCCAAGGCATCATCCCTGGCGCGCCCATCATCCGGCCGTGGACCAGGCCCCTGACGCTGGGCGTCGCGGCGGTCACGGCCATCGGCACGCTGCTGCTGGTGCTCGGCGCCTCGGGCGTCATCGGGCTCGACGTGGCCCCTTCGAACCTCATCCTCATCGTCATCGTGGGTGCTGCCCTCATCTTCGGCGTCACCCTGGTGCTGCCCATCGGCGGCGCCGACATGCCGGTCGTCATCAGCCTCCTGAACTCGTTCACGGGTACCGCGGCCGCGATGTCGGGCTTCGTCATCGGCAATCCGGTGCTCATCATCGCGGGCGCCCTCGTGGGTGCCTCGGGCGCGATCCTCACCAAGCTCATGGCCGATGCCATGAATCGTTCCATCGTGAACATCATGGTCGGCGGGTTCGGTGGCGGCGAGGGCACGGTCGCGGCGGCCGGAAGCGGGTCAGGCGGCAGTGTCCGCGAGATCAATGTCGACGATGCCGCGATCATGCTGGCGTACGCCCAGAAGGTCATCGTGGTCCCCGGCTACGGCCTTGCGGTGGCCCAGGCGCAGCACGCGGTTCGCGAGCTGGCCGAGGTGCTCGAGGCTCGAGGCGTGGACGTGTCCTATGCCATCCATCCCGTGGCGGGCCGCATGCCCGGTCACATGAACGTGCTGCTGGCGGAGGCTAACGTGCCGTATCCGCAGCTCAAGGAGATGGACGAGATCAACCCTGAGTTCGAGCGGGCGGACGTCGCCCTCGTGGTTGGCGCCAACGACGTCACCAACCCGGCGGCGCGTTCGAACCCGTCGTCCCCGATCTACGGCATGCCCATCCTCGACGTGGACAAGGCCAAGAACATCATCGTCATCAAGCGGTCCATGGGTCGCGGCTACGCGGGCATCGACAACGACCTCTACACCGACCCCAAGACGGGCATGTTCTTCGCCGACGCGAAGGCCGGCCTGGAGGGCCTGACGCAGGCCGTCAAGGGCCTCTAGCCTCCTGGCTGCCCGGCGATCGCGCAGGGGCACGATCGAGCGACGCGGTCGCCGGAGACGGCGACCGCGTTCCTGTCTCGCAGCGGGAGATGGACCGTGTACCCGATCGACCTCGACCGCAGCCCCATCCCCGAGCTGGAGCAGGCCGCTGCGGAGCGGATGGACCCCGCCGCCTGGGCCTACTACGCGACGGGAGCGCGCGACGAGCGCACCCTGCGTGAGAACGAGGCTGCCTGGGATGGCTGGTGGTGGCGTCCGCGCCGCCTCACCGGTGCCTGGGATGCGTCGCTCGCCACGACGCTGCTGGGGCGGCCTGTGGCCCATCCCATCATCGTGGGGCCATCAGCGCTCCATGGTCTCGCCCACGCCGACGGTGAGCTGGCCACCGCACGGGCCGTGGCCGCGGTCGGCGGGACGATGGTCCTCTCGACCAACAGCTCTGTCTCCGTGGACGAGGTCGCCCGGGTGCCTGGCCTCGACCTCTGGTTCCAGCTGTATCCGTTCCAGGATCCGCAGCAGACGGATCGACTGGTCGGTCGCGCGCGGGACGCTGGGGCCCGCGCCATCGTGCTGACCGTCGACGTCACCTCGGATGCGGACACCGCCGCCCGGCCACGCGGCGGTTTCGCGGTCCAGGACGTCCGCTTCGCGCATCATGCCGGTGAGCCAGGGCTGCGACATCTGACGTGGTCATGGGCCGACCGGCTGCGCGAGAGGTGTGGACTGCCGGTCGTGCTCAAGGGCATCCTCCATCCCGACGACAGCGCGCGGGCCGCGGCCGAGGGATATGCGGGGATCGTGGTCAGCAACCACGGTGGTCGCAAGCTCGACGGGTCGATGCCGACCGCGTTCGCGCTCCCCGCATGCGTGGCCGCGGCCGACGGACGCCTCGAGGTGTACGTTGATGGCGGCATCCGGCGGGGCGGGCACGCGCTCGTGGCGCTGGCCCTCGGGGCACGCGCCGTATGCGTGGCGCGGCCGATCCTGTGGGGCCTCGCGCTGGGCGGCGAGGAGGGCGCACGCACCGTCCTTGCGCGCCTGGTCCGAGAGCTGGCCGAGGACGCATCGCTCGCGGATATCCAGGACATCCGGGCGATCCCGATGGATATCCTCGTGCCCTCGCAGGACGCGCGTGACCGGATCGGACGTCCGCGAGACGCGGGATAGGGAGGGCGATCGGTTGACGCGTGCCGCGAACCTTCGGGTGGAGCTGCAGGCCGAGGTGGACGGCCACCGAGCGGATCGCTTCCCGCTGGTCTCGACCGTCGAGGGTCTTCGCCGTTGGATCGATGACGTGACCCTCGACCGGCGCGTCGGCGGTGGGTTCCGGTTCCGGATGCTCGACGGGGTGGCGGTCGGCCGTCTGGTCGCGCTGGAGCCGGACCAGCACGTGTCATATGCGTGGGACTGGGAGGACCAGCCGCTGGGCTACCCCACCACGGTCGCCTTCGACCTCATCGCGCACGGCTCGCGGACGCACCTGACGTTGCGCCACGTCGGGTTCCGGTCGCGAGCCCAGGCGGAGCTCCACGACGCCATGTGGCGCCACTGGTTCGCCCGATTGGTGGCGGCGACCGGCGAAGGCTGACCGAGGCCGCTCGCCCGATGTGGCCCCCGGGTGCGTGCGTAGCCGCGCCGCGCCGCGGGCGTGCCTGCCGCGCCTGTTACCCGTCCAACGGGTGAATGGGACGGCGGCGCGGGCTTCGGGACCTGACGGCACCCCCACAGGTCGTCCAGCGGCCCTTCGTTGGCCATGTCGCCCGCCGTCCGGGTCGAACGGCCAGCCGACCGCCCCCACGGCCGACCCACGGCAACGCCGCCGGTCCATCCACCCGTCCACCGGGTATGGAGCCAGGGCATGGGCGTGGGAGGAGCCGTGGCGAGCGTGGCACGACCACGACCACCCGCCGCCGTGCGACTGGCACTCGCCGGGCGATTGGTACTCGCGAGATCGGCCGATTCGGCGCCGTCGAGTGACGGGCGCGCTCCACCGGGCGTGTCCTTGCGATACGCCGACCGTCCGGGCGATCGGTCCTCCCCGATCCTGCCATCGGGTGCTACAGCTGCGATCACCAGTCGCGCCTCGTGCCGCACCGTCGCTCAGCGATAGCGCGCCGCGGCCTCCGAGAGCTCCGTCGCGAGCGACTCGCGCAGCTCGGCGGGTTCCAGGACCTCCGCGTCGGCACCCCAGCCCAGGATCCAGATGCGGACCTCGTGGAGCCCCGAGACCGCGGCAGTCCAGATGAGCGAGCCGTCCGCCTGTCGCTCGGCGGTCTGGCCGGGATGCCAGCGGGTCTCGGCGACACGGGCGGCCACCTCCGGACCGAAACGGATCACGACCCGCACCATGGGCTCATCCGAGATGACATCCCAGGCGGCCAGCAGCTCCCCGGCGATGGTGACGCTGCTGCCCTCGAACGTCTCGGGCGTCAGGGACGCCTCCTGGATCCGTTCCACCTTGAACGTCCGACGCGCCGCGCGACCCTCGTCCAGCCCGATGAGGTAGAGCGCACGCGTCAGGGCCGACGGCTCGATGGCATAGGGGCGGACCCGCGTCACCCTGGGTGGCTTGTCCTCGTACACCCCCGGGCCATAGGTGATCTCGACCACCCGCCGTTCCGCCCAGGCCCGGGTGAGCACCCGCAAGACGCGCGTGAAGCGTTCGTTGCGGGGCGTGGTGGCGTATGCGTCGACGGTCGCATGAAGGTGCTCTGCAAGCACCGGCGGCAGGATCTCCGCCAGCTTGACGTACGCGGAGAGCAGCTCCGAGTCGTGCTCATCGGTGGCCTTCGCGAGGACCCGGGCCGCCAGGAAGAAGGTCGTTGCCTCTGGCAAGGTGAGAGCGAGGGGCGGCAGGAAGGTGCCCGATTCGAGGCCCCACTTTCCCTTGTCCTGCCAGATGGGCAGCTCTGCGTCGGATTCCATCGCGATGAGGTCGCGATAGACGGTCCGCTTGGAGACCCCTATCTGGTCCGCGATCGCCTGTGCCGAGATGCCTGCGGGGTGTGCGTGGAGCACGGTGGCGACCCGCAGCAGACGCGCGGCGCGGTCCCATTTGCTGCCCTCGCGGTCCATCGCCGGGCTCATCGCTCCCTCCTGTGCAGGCGCCACGCCGCGAGCCTGCAGGTCATGGCGGTGTCACCGGATGCTCCAGCGCCCGGTCGAGCGCTGTCAGCTTGGCCTCCATGGCGCCCTGGATGCCCGATGTCGGCCACGCCTCGCCGGGGTAGCCATTGATGATGACGCTTGCCTGGCCCAACTGGCCGTCCGTGAACACCCACCAATCGAGCGTGCCGCGCCATTCGGTCAACGGGTGCGTGACACGCAGCAGCTGACCACCAGCGAGCCATCGGAGCGGCAGGAATGTGTCGAGCGCCGTCGGGCCATCGACCGCGGTCCGGCAGTGGCGCGCCCGCGCTCCCTCCACCAGCTCGACGCCCAGGTCCTCGGCGACGATGGCCGGGTCGGTGGCGGTCAGCATCGCGACGACCGGTCCGTCCAGCGTCAACGCGTCTGCCCCCATCATCCCGAACGGGTCTGCCCGGCGCTCCGTCGGCTGCGACGGCCCGACGCTCAGCCAGGCGTGGTCGCCCACCCTCGTGTAGCCCGCCTGGACAGTCGCGAACTCGGTCTCCACGGAGCCGCTCCACGACTCGTCCAGTCCCTGGCGAACGCCACTGATGGTGGCGGTGCCGATGCTCGTACCGTCGATGCTCGCCCCCGCATCGATATCCACGGCCGCGCCCGGTCCCAGCGTCACCGGCACGTCGCATCCCGGAGGCGTGGTCGTGGTGTCGGTGGGTCCGAACCGCGACGGGGCTCGGGGCTGGTCACGGAGTGCGAGGTCGTTGGCGACCGCCGCGCCGCCCATGAGGAACGCGGCGCCGACGCACATCACGACCGCGATGCCCAGTGCGTGGACCAACCGACCGTGTCCACGCCAGCCCGGCGGCGCCTCACCCCGGGTCACTCCCAGCGCCGCGTAGATGCTCAGGAACCCGATGGCCAGGATGAGCGCGTAGGTCACCTCCAGCGACGGCAGCAGCGCCTGGTCCCCGCCCGCGGCCAGGATGCGCACCTCGAGCACCAGCATCGAGGCCACCAGCAGACAGGCGAGCAGCCCGATCCAGGCGAGGGCGGCGCGCGAGCGCCACAGGTCGCGGCCCTCCGGGTCGGGCATCGGCGGCCGGACCACGGCGATGGCCGCGATGCACACCGGTGCGAACGCCGCGGCGGCAACGAGCGCATCCCAGGGCCCGCCGGGGCGGTAGGCGATGAGGATGACGATGGCCAGACCGGTCCAGAGCCCGAGCAGGCAGACGGCAAGCAGCCGGCTCAACCAGCGCCACGCCGCGGCGGCAGGAGCATCGGTCGTGGTGGCGGTCTCCGGGTCGGGTACGAGCGACGACATGGGCCCAGCACGATACCGCGTACCATCGCGTTCCAATGGCTCGAACCTTCACCCGCACCATCACCACGCCCGCCGCTGCGCGCATGGCCCGACCAGGCTCGCGGCCCGTGGTGTCGCTGCTCACGGATTTCGGCTCCCGCGACCCGTCCGCGGGCATCATGCGCGCGGTCGTGCTGGGCATCTGCTCCGAAGCCGCCATCATCGACATCAGCCACGACGTCGACAAGTACCGGGTTCGGGACGCAGCCCTGCTGCTGTGGTCTGCGGCGCCATACCTGCCCATCGGCGCCCATGTCGCGGTCGTCGACCCGGGTGTGGGCACGGAGCGCCGGGCGGTGGCCATGGAGACCGCTCGCGGCGACCATCTGGTAGGGCCGGACAACGGATTGTTGTTGCCGGCTGCCTCGAGACTCGGCGGTATCGTGCGCGTCCATCAGCTCGACAGCCCGCAATACCGACTGCCGGTCATCAGCTCCTCGTTCCACGGCCGGGACATCTTCGCGCCTGCCGCGGCCCACCTGGCCATGGGCGTGCCCCTTGAGTTCATGGGCCCGGCCCTCGATCCCCGTTCGCTGCGGATGCTCCTGTGGCCCGAGCCCGAGGTCTACCCGGGCGTGCTGCGCAGCTCGATCATCTATCTCGACACCTTCGGCAACGTCAAGCTCTCCGCGCTCGTCGGCCATCTCTTCGGTGCGATGGGACCGCTGGGCATGGGCGAGCCGGTCTACCTGCGGGTCACCGACCCCCAGGGGACCTCGGATCTCCAGCTGAGCTGGGTCGACACGTTCGGCAACGTGCCGCCGGGCGAGGCGCTGCTGTACGAGGACTCCTACGGGCGACTCACCATCGCGGTCAACCAGGGTTCCGCGGCGGAGGTTCTGGGCCTGCGCGAGGACGCGGAAGTGGTCGTCACCCGGGCGCCCCTGCCCCCGGCAGGTGGCGGTCAGGACCTGATGGGAGACCCGTGGTACGGCACGGCCATCGTGGGCTCCGGCCCCTCGGAGTCGTACCCTTACGACCCTGGGGTGGCCGGCTGGCAGAGCGGGCCGGACGGATCCGGCAACGGCTATGGCGGCGTGCCGGAGGGAGTGGAGGGCGATCGGGGCATGGAGCCCGCACCGGAGCCTGGGAACAGCCGCTAGCGACCGCAGCCGGTGGTTCAGCCAGGCGTCGCGGCGCCCGCGCCGGCGAGCGCAGGCTCAGGCGTCTCCGGTGTTTCCGGTGTCTCCGGTGTCTCCCGGCCGATCACGGAGGCCTCGATCGACCCGGCCCCTGCAGGTCCTGCGAACGCGAGCCCTTCCTGGGCGGTGGCGATCCGGTCGCGGCCGGCGCGCTTGGCCGCGTAGCAGGCGCGATCGGCCGCGAGCACCAGGGCCGCCTGGTCGGCAGCATCGAACGGGAACGTGGCCACGCCTACCGAGCACGAGATGCCCTTCGAGCTGTGACCGTCGGCACCCATCCCGCGGATGGACCGGCCGATGCGCGTGGCCACCTCGACCGCACCCGATCCCTCCGTCCCGGGCAGGATGAGCGCGAACTCGTCGCCGCCATAGCGGAACACCTCGTCCGTGTCCCGGCAGGCGGCCTGCAGCGACACGGCGATGTCCGTGAGCAGCATGTTGCCGGCCTCGTGGCCCCGCTCGTCGTTGAAGGCCTTGAACCCATCGAGATCGAGGATGAGCAGGCTGAAGGGCGTGCCTCGTGCGACCCAGCGGGCCATATGGTCGCGGAAGGTGCCCTGGTTCTTGAGACCGGTGAGCGAGTCGGTCTGGGCGCGGATCTCGGCCGCCTGGTGGGCGCCTGCATTCTGGAGCGCGATGGAGACATGGCCCGCGAACAGCTCGATGAGCTCCAGCTCCGTATCGTCGAATCGCGCTCCCGGGCCCCGGCGGGCCAGGGCCAGGGTGCCGGTGACGCCCTCGGGGCCGCGGAGTGGCGCGATGATGAGTGCGTCCTCCTGCCAGGAGCGCGCGAGGCGCGCCATCCGGGGTCCTCCACCCCGGCCTGCAGGCGCAGGGTGGCGGCGTGGCCGATGACCCAGTCGCTGATGGCCTTGGCCTCCGGATGCGCCTCGGGCAGCATCGCGTCCGGATCGTCCCCACGCGAGAAGAGGGTGCGGAGCACACCGGAGCTGGTCTCGCGCACGGTGAGCGCCAGCATGTCAACGGGCACCAGGCCACCGATGCGGTCGGCGATCTCCTCCATGACCGCCCGTGGATCGAGCGTGGAGAGGATCGACTCGGTCGCGCGCATGAGCTCGCGCTGCGCCTCCAGCTGTCGAGCGAGGAGCTCCGATTGGGCTCGCAGGAGCTGGGTGGTATCGGCATTCGCCATCGCCTGGGCTGCCATCGCCGCGTAGATCTCGAGGTACCGCAGGTCGTCCCGCGTGAACTGGTCGAGACCCAGCTTGGACAGCACGATCACGCCGATGATCCGGTCATCGAAGCGCATCGGAGCGAGGATCATCGACTCGTCGAGGTCCGGTTCCGTTCCCGGGATGGTGGCGGCGCGCTGATCGTTGGCTGCGTCCGGCAGGTACTCGGCGATGCCGTGCTCGGCGACCCAGCCCGTGATGCCCTGGCCCACCTTGACCCGCAGCTGCTCACCGAACTCGCCGACGTACTCGCCCATATCGCCGCGCCAGGCCACGGGGATGCCCTCGTCGCCCTGGACCCGGTAGACGCGCACGTTGTGGTAGTCGATGAGCTGTCGCAGCTCGGTACAGATGGCGTGGCCGATCTCGGTCACCGTGGTCAGCCTGCCCAGGCGCGTGCCCAGCTTCTGGATCGATCGCAATTGCTCGCCCCACACGGCCAGCTGGTCCTCCAGCGCGCGCTGTGCCTCGCTCGCCGAGCGTGTGCCGGCGCGGCTGCGCGCAGCGGGCGGGCGTTCCGTGCCGGTCACGCGGCGAACGGGTACCTCGCTGACGCCCGCGGCGAGGAAGGATCTCAGGTCGCTGGTCGCGAATTGACGGTCACCACGCTCGTTGATGCGGACGCATCGCAGGCGCCCTTCATCGGCCCACGCCCGGACGGTGTTGGGGTGGACGCCCAGCAGATGGGCAGCGCCGGTCACGGTCAGCATCGCCGTTGGCGCTCGGGTCTGGATGGTCATGCCTCCCATCAAGGACTGTGAGGATGTGTCAGGAAGCGACCCTATCGCCGACGGCCGTCGCTCGCCATGGGAGCAAAGTACCCGCGAGCCATCGGCCACCACCCCGCGGTCGGCGGCCGGCGCGCCGCTCCGGAGGGGCCGAATGGCACGGGAACATCGGGCGCTACGGCCGATGCGGCAGTGATGTCAGGACCCCAGTGTCCCGGGCGTAGCGGAGTTGCCCGATGGTCACGCGTTCAACGCTCGATAGCGCGCTCCTGGCAGGTTGGTTCGCAGCGGGGCTGCCCGACGAGGTGCGGCAGCGGCTCGCCGAGTTGGCCGTGCTCACCTCGTTTCCCGTGGGCGCCGTCCTCATCCATGAGGGGACTGCGGTGGATGCCCTCGGCATCGTCGTGGACGGACGGGTGGCCATCAGGCTGAGCGTGCCCGGTCGGGGTGTCGCCACGGTGCTCACGGTCGAGCCCGGTGACTGCATCGGCTGGTCGGCGATCGTGCCGCCCTACCGTGCCACGTCCACGGTCGTCGCCCTGGAGCCGACCACCGTCCTCTCCTTCGACGGTCCGGCCCTTCGGGCCACCCTCGACGCGGAGCCCGCCCTCGCCGCCGTGGTCCTGGGGCGTGTCCTCGAGGCTGTGGGTCGGCGGCTGCAGGCGACGCGCATGCAGCTCCTGGACCTGTTCGCGCATGCAGATGGGGGGACGTGGTGACGGTCGCGACCTCGACCCGTTCGGAGGTCCGGCGCTGGCTGCCCGCAGCCGAGCTGGACCGATTGCTGGATGCCCTCCGTTCGCAGGGCCGTACCCTCATCGGACCGACCGTGAGCGATGGGGCCGTGATCCTGGACGAGATCGTCGGCGCGTCTGACCTGCCCTCCGGGTGGGGTGCCGAAGCTTCGCCGGGCCACTACCGGCTCACACGGCGTCCGGACGAGCGTCGGTTCGACCATGCGGTGGGGCCGATGTCCTGGAAGCGCTGGACCTTCCCGCCGCGGACCCCCGTGCGGGTCGGCCGGCGGACGGCGTCCGGTGTGCGCTTCGCCGCGGTCGAGCCGAAGCCGGCCCAAGTCGCGTTCGTGGGGGTCCGGGCCTGCGAGATCGCCGCGCTGCGGGTCCAGGACAAGGTGCTCACCGAGGGGCCGGCCGTGGATGCCGACTATCGGGCTCGCCGCGCATCGGCGTTCATCGTGGCCGTCGAGTGCGCCACCGTGACCTCCACCTGCTTCTGCACCACGATGGGCACGGGCCCGGAGGTGACCGCGGACTATGACGTGGCCCTGACGGAGCTGGACGACGGGTTCGTGGTCCGCTGCGGCTCCCCCGCCGGGACGGCGCTCGTCGACGCCCTGGACCTGCCGCTCGCCGACCCGTCCGCAGTGGACGGCGCGAGGGACATCGTGGCCGGCGCACGTCGGGCGATGGGCACGCCGACGGACATGTCCGCCGTGCACGCCGCACTGCAGGCGGCGCCCGACCATCCCGGCTGGGCCTTGGTCGCGGAACGCTGTCTTGCCTGCACCAACTGCACGCTCGTGTGTCCCACCTGCTTCTGCACCAGCGTCATCGAGCGGTCGGAGCTCGATGGCACCACGTCGACCTCCGAACGGACCTGGGACTCCTGCTTCACGGATGGCTTTGCCCGGGTCGCCGGTGGGTCATTCCGTCCCCAGACGAAGGATCGCTACCGTCAATGGCTGAACCACAAGTTCTCGACCTGGTGGGACCAGTTCGGTGAGAGCGGCTGTGTCGGTTGTGGCCGATGCATCGCCTGGTGTCCCGCGGGCATCGATGTACGCGAGGAGCTCGCTGCCATCGCGGGGCTCGGGCCTCTTCCGATGCCACTGGCAACGGATGTGGCGGGCGTCCCGGCATCGACCGTCGAGGTCGTGGCGGCGCGGGGTGGCGCGGGAACGATCACGGCATCATCTGCGCCAGGCGAGTTCGTGACTGCCGAGGTCGTGAGCACCATCCGTGAGACCGCGGACACCGTCACGCTCCACATCGCGACCTCCGATCGTCGGCTGCTCGCGGGCGACCCGGGTCAGTTCGTCATGGCCATGCTGCCGGGGTTCTCGGCGGCACCCATCTCGGCCGTACGGTTCCGATCCGACGGCCTCGTGCTGACCATCCGGGCGGCCGGCCCGGCGACCCGGGCGCTGACCCGGCTGAGCCGTGGCGAGACCCTTGGTGTGCGCGGTCCGCTCGGTCGCGGCTGGCCATTGGCCACCATGACCGGCCATGACATCGTGATCGTTGCCGGTGGCATCGGTCTGGCGCCGCTGCGGCCCCTCATCGACGCGTGCCTTGCACACCGCAACAAGCTGGGTGCGATCCGACTCTACCTGGGGGCGCGGACACCCGGAGACCTCCTCTATGTCAAGGAGATGGGTCACCTCGCTTCCCGCGGGGACATCGAGGTGGTCGAGATCGTGGACCGCGCGGGCCCGGAGTGGCTGGGACGCGTGGGCATCGTCACGCAGCTGTTCGACCACGCCACCTGGGATGGACGCAACGCCCTCGCGTTCATCTGTGGTCCCGAGCGGATGATGCGCGCGACGGCCGACGTCCTGTCCGGTCGAGGCATCGGCCCGGAGCGAACATGGGTCACCCTCGAACGCAATATGGGCTGTGGCGTGGGGCTGTGCGGCCACTGCCAGCTGGGGCGGTTCTTCGTCTGTCGCGAGGGCCCCGTCTTCAGCCTCACCGAGCTCGGCCCGGCGTTCCACACGGAGGGGCTGTGATGGCCACGACCGCTCGTCTTTCCGCCCCTCGCCGGCCGCGAGTGGGCGTCACCAAGATGGCCTCGTGTGATGGCTGCCAGCTGACCGTCCTGGACCTCGAGGACCAGCTGCTCGCCATCGCCGAGCGGTTCGACATCGTGGAGTTCCCGGAGGCGACCTCGCACCGATCGGCCGGCCCCTTCGACGTGCTGCTCGTGGAAGGTTCGGTGAGCACGGAGGAGCAGCGCCAGGAGCTGCTCCGGCTCCGGGGCGTGTCGACCACCCTCGTGACCATCGGCGCTTGCGCGACCGCAGGCGGCATCCAGGCCATTCGCAACTGGTCGGAGCATGGGCCCTGGGCAGCGAGCGTCTATCCCCAACCGGCCCTCGTGGACTCGCTCGCGACCGCGACGCCGATCGCCGACCATGTCGTCGTCGACGCCGAGCTGCGAGGCTGTCCCATCGATCCGGGCCAGCTCCTGGAGCTGTTCACGGCGATCGTGATCGGTCGTCGACCGCAGCTGCCCGACGAGTCCGTGTGCGCTGAATGCAAGCGGCGCGGCGCCAGCTGCGTCGTCGTGGCCCAGGGGATCGCGTGCCTCGGTCCCGTGACCCGGACCGGTTGCGGGGCCCTCTGTCCGGCGTTCGGACGCGGTTGCTATGGCTGCTTCGGACCTCGCAACGGCGCCAACGTGGCGAGTCTCATCGCCAACACGGCCGGTCTGGATGACACGAACGCGGCGGCGAGGTTGGCCGGCTTCACCGCCTGGGCCGAGCCGTTCCGCTCGGTCATCGACGCCCACGGCGGACCGCCCGGTGCGTCGCCCGGCGTCCTCGAGCCCGGCGCTGTCCCCTTGAGCGGAGGTCTGCCATGACCGCACCACCCACGACCCGCGGGTCGCGGACGCAGCGCTACGAGGTGGCCGGACTCACCCGGGTCGAAGGCGAGGGCTCGCTGCGTCTCGTGGTCAGTGATGGCGAGGTGATCGAAGCCCGCCTGGGCATCTTCGAAGCGCCCCGGTACTTCGAGCGCATCGTCCAGGGCCGGACGCCCGACGAGGTCCTGGACATCGTCGCCCGGATCTGCGGCATCTGCCCCGTCGCCTACCAGATGAGCGCCGTCCACGCGTTCGAGGCCGCTGCCGGCATCAGCGTGGACCCCGGGACTCGACTCCTGCGCCGGCTGCTGTACTGCGGGGAATGGATCGAGAGCCATGCACTGCATGTCTACTTCCTCCACGCGCCGGACTTCATGGGCTACGCCAGCGCCATCGAGCTGGCACGCGACCACCGGGTGCTGGTGGAGCGGGCGCTCGCGCTCAAGAAGGCGGGCAACCGGCTCGTGTCCGTCGTCGGCGGCCGGCCCATCCACCCCGTGAGCGTGCGGGTCGGCGGCTCCTACCGGGTACCCACACGGTCCCAGTTGACGGCCTTGCGACCAGAGCTGGTCGCGGGCCTCGCCATCGCCGAGGAGACGGTCCGCGTCGTGGCCCGGCTGGTGTCACCGCCCTTCGAGCGGGAACCGCGCCTGGTGTCGCTGCGCCACCCCACCGACTACCCCATGAACGAGGGCAGGATCGTCTCCAGCGACGGCCTGGACCTGGCGCCGGGTGACTGGGAGGCAGCGTTCGAGGAGGACCAGGTGGGCTGGTCCAACGCGCTCCATGCCCGGACCCATGCGGGCGAGGTGTACCTCGTCGGTCCAGCGGCGCGCATCGCGCTCGCCGGTGACCAACTGCATCCGCACGCGGCGGCGGCGCTCGCGGCGACCGGCCAGGCGGAGCTCATCCGCCGCGATCCATTCCGGAGCATCGTGGCGCGCGCGGTCGAGCTGGTGCACGCCACGGCACTGGCCATCGACCTCATCGACGACTATCGGCCACCCGACCGGCCGTTCGAACCGTGGACGCCCGGGCCGGGTGTCGCGGCATGGGCGACCGAGGCGCCGCGAGGGCTGCTGTTCCACCGCTACGAGCTGGACGACCAGGGCCTCGTGACCAGCGCCAGGATCGTGCCACCGACGAGCCAGAACCAGGCAGCCATCGAGTCCGACCTGTCGGCATTCGCGCCGTCCGTCCTGCACCTGCCGCACGATGTGGCGACGCTCCGGTTCGAACAGCTCATCCGGAGCTACGATTCCTGCATCTCGTGCGCGACCCATTTCCTGGATGTCCGCATCGAGCGACGATGACCGGCGGGACACCCGGGTCGGAGGGCCCGTGTCCCGTCCGGCTGCTGGTATGCGGCAATATCGAGCGGGGTGACGACGGCGCTGCCGTCGTGGCGGTGGCGGGTCTCGCGCCACAGCTCCCCGCAGACCTCGCCGCCGTGCTCGACGTCCGTCACTGCGAGCAGGCGGGGATCGAGGACCTGCTCGACCTGCCCGACGCGATGGCCTGTGTCGTCGTCGATACGGTAGTCGGCATCCCTGTCGGGTCCGTGACGACCCTCCGGCTCGCCGACCTGCCGTTGCATGCCGGAATCGATGGGCCGAGCGCCCGCTCGTCCCACATCCTGCCCATCGGTCAGCTCGTCGCCATCGCCGGCATACTCCGCGATGTGCCCGTGCAGGGCCTGTTCGTGGGCCTGGGCGGTGGGTCGTTCGAGTTCGGTCGCACGCTCGGCACACCCATCCTCGACGCGATGCCTGCCTTCCGGAGTGCCATCACGACCGCGCTCCTGGAGATGTCCGGAGCGACCGCTCGTGCGTGACCGGCACCGCTGACAGGAGCGCCCCGTCCCTAGCCGCGACGTGTCACCCGGACCATGATGGCGGTGCCCGCGACGGTCACGAGCCCCAGGAGCAGGATGCCAAGGGCGATCTCCACCGGAGAGCCCACGAGGCCCGGTCCTTCACCCTCGCTGCGCGGGTCACCGGACGTGACGACGTTCGCAGGGGAGGGGGCGGGGTACTGGGCGCGCGCCACGGGGCCGGGCGACAGCAGCGTCAGCCAGACGACCGCGACCAGGACGCCCATGCCGCGCAGCCGGGATCTCGCTGCGGGGGCGTCGATCACGACCCGAACACGAACGCGACGAGCGATACGGCGACACACGCAAGGCCGATGACCAGCAGGCCCGCCGCGGCCTTGACCGTCCCTCGCCGCTCGGCCCCCAGGATGCGCATCGCCTCATCGGGAGCGAGCGAGGTCACGATGAGCGGGCGCCCGGCTCCGGCGCTCAAGGTCGGCTCCCCTGTGGGGCTGAGCATCGGCACGCCCGCCACCGTGGCCTGCTCGATGGCCGACAGCTGGTCGATGCGGATACGCACGGGCACGTCTTCGTCCAAGACCACGCCATCGGGCACCATCGCCGGGTCCAGGTCGCGCGCGACGCCGGACGCTTCCCGGGGAACGACGATGAGCCCATCGCCAAGCGACTCGAGGTCGATGGCCAGGTATGCCTGGCGATCCTCGAGCCCGAAGGGCACCGCGGTGCGATCGTCGTCGAGGGTGGTCCAGGTGCGGCCGTCCTGCCGCTGAAGCCGTTGGCGTCGGAACACCAGGGGCCGGTCATGCTCGTCGGGGAACTCGTCCTCGGAGCTGATGCGACCCCGCGTACGGACGTACCGCCTGGCTGGGGGCTCGTCCGAGCTGGCAAGGGCCACGACATCGGCGAGCGGCAGCTCCGGGGCTGCGGAGAGTGTCCTCCCGATGCGATACGCCGGGCCGACGCCTCGCAGCAGGAACGCCGCGACCACGACGCACAGCAGGCCGGCGACGAGCAGCGCGGGACCGATCATGCGCGGGACATGGAACGACCCGAAGGAACCTCCGCGGGACATGAGCGTTGATGTGATCGCCGCCGCCAGTCGCGCACCCAGCACCTTCGGGCCACGGCCAACGCTAGGCGTCCGACCGGGATGCGGTCAATGGGACCCATCCACGATCGGAGTGGTACTTCCGGCGTCCGTCCACCGTCCGTCCACATCACCCACGTCACGCAGCCGCCTCCTGGCCGCTGACGGGGTCGATGGTCAGCATCCCGCCGCCCCAGGCCGCAAGGATGAGGCGACCACCGACGAGCTCGGCGCTGGTGATGACGTCCGAGTGGGCGAGCCGCCAGACGACCGCCCCGGCACCATCGAGCGCGACGGTCTCGATCTCGCTCTGGACGATGCAGTGCTCGAGGCGCGAGGAGCCGATGACCGCGACCATCGGGGTGCCGCTGTCACGGCTCCAGCGGAGCACGCCGGTCCGGCTCTCGAGCGCGTAGACGCGGAACCCGTAGCGCACCAGGAGCAGCCCGTGGGTGTCCCAGAGCATGCCATCGGGCTCGTCGCTGATGACCGAGGCGAAGCGGGTCGTCCAGATCCCCAGCGGACCCTCCACCCGCAGCTCGGCCCGACACAGCCGGTCAGGCTCCTCGGACACGAGCGAGCCCAGGTCGGTGAGCGTGCCGCCGACCTCGCTCATGGCGGCGATGGCGGCCATCCCACCGCTGCCCGTCCAGCGATATCGTGCGGCGAGACCACCCGGGTACTGGACCTGGGACCGTCGAACGTCCGGCAGCTCGGGCGTGACCGCGCCCCGGTCGGCGGTCACGCGCTGGTCGACGCGCCGTCGACCCGGGGACGTCCCTGGCCGACGGGTCGGTCCGGGGTCTCCGCGATGGGCGCCACGGTCGCGTTCGCGAGGCTGCGGAGGGTGCCGGGTGGCACAGCGAACACGGCGTTGGGGGTGCCGGCGGCAGCCCACACGACCGGATACCGGCCAAGGTCAGGGTCCATGATCACCCGCAGCGGCCGCTTGTGGGCGAAGGGCGGGATGCCGCCGATGGTGAAGCCCGTGGCCTCGGTCGCTTCCTGGGCCGTGGCCCGTCTGAGGCTCGAGAGGCTCACGATCGCCGACAGGCGCGCGATGTCCACGCGATTGGAGCCGCTGACGAGGGCCACCACGGCCTCGAGGTGGGTCTCGGTGGGTGCCACGAACACGAGGCTCTTGACGATCTGGCCCAGTTCCGCGCCGACGGCCGCAGCCGCCTCGGCTGCCGTGTGGGTGGAGTCGGGGAAGACCTGGATGTCCACCCGCACACCCTTGCGAGCCGCGGCGTCACGGACACGCTGAAGCGCTGGATGCGGGTCCTCGGGCACGGCCCGAGTCTAGCATCGGGACAGCGCGATCCCCGCTGCCAGGCCGGCCGGCCCGCACTCGCAGGCACGGGCGACACTGGCGCGAGGGCGCATCAGGCCGATGCGGGCACCACCTCGGCTCGGCCGGAGAGATAGCCACCGAACGCCACCACCCACAGCACGATGGGATAGACGATCCAGCGCTCGATGCCACCGATGCCGAGCTGCGCCATCGGGCTCGTGTCCCCCAGGATGAGGTAGCTGACGAGGGTCGCCAGGGACACGGCACCGAGCGTCGCGGAGATGAGCCGGAATGGTGCGGTCGTGACCCCGGCAGCCGTGATACCGGCGACGCCGCCGGACACGAACGTGACCATCGCGCAGATCGCATGGGGAGTCCCGGTGTTGCCAGGGAACAGCCCGACACCAAGTGCTCCCAGCCCCAGGATCGCCAGTGGGATGCTGACGGACCGCCGGCCGATGGTCCGGTGCACGAACCAGGACGCGGCCACGACCAGCAGGCCGATGGCCATCATCGACACGTCGAAGATGGTCGCCGATGGCTGGTAGATGAGGCTGTCGGGTGGCTTCGTGCCGCCGAGGTCACTGATCTCGTTGGCGTGCGTCGAATAGGCGCCCGGATAGAGGGCCTCCGCACTCACGATGCCCATGAGGATCAGGCCTCCTGCGATGAACAGCAGCGAACCGCCGATCCGCTGGTCGCTCGCGAGGGACCGGCCCACGCCTGCTTCGAGGGTCATCTGGTGGCGGCGGCCCGCGCATGGACCGCAGCCGCTGACCCAGTGGACCGGAGACTAGAGGCCAGGAGCACGGCGCCGATCCCCGTGACGAGCCCGAAGATGATGGCAGGGGGCAGCTCGAGCGCCACGCCGGCGTTCGCCTCGATGGCGAAGATGGCGAGCACCGACGAGCCCATCAGGACCACGAACGAGAGTGCTGCGAGGGCGGCGACTGCCCCGCGCCGGTCGGCCCGCAGCAGCCAGGCGCCCGCGAGCACCAACGACGGCAATGCAAAGGCGAGGTCCAGGGCGTACACCGGACTGGTCGGCAGGCGCAGGTCGCTGACAGCGGCGGGCAGCACGCCGCTGCTGATGGCGCCGGCGATCAGCCCCGACCAGAGCAGCGCGAAGAGGCCGGCCACGACCAACAGGAACCCGGCCGTGGTCCGCCGCGGCACGCGTGTCGCCTGCGCATCCTCCAGGGTCGTGTCGTCGATGCGGAACGCCATCAGCAGCAGGCTCCAGGTGGCCAGCCCAAGGATCGCGATGTGCGCCGGCGTCATCGCGTTGATGACCACCGAGAAGGCATAGATGGCGTAGGAGTAGGCGAGGTATCCGAGGGCACCGACGACGATCGCTCGGGCCGCTGCCGAGCCCATGCGGGCACGCCACAGGCCCAGCCCGAGCGCGGGCACTGCCAGGACGAGGGTCACCACATCCGTGGCACGAGCCTGACGGACCCCCTCCTCCACGTCCCGGTAGAGGCCAGCTGCGAGGATGCCCGCCGCCGACGCGACGGTCGCCAGCACCAGGACCCCTATCGCGAGTGCATCCGGCGTCCGCATCGCGCCTCTCGTCCGCTCCTCCATGGCCGTCTCACACCATCCTTGCCTGCGATCCGCTGATGACGTCAGGCTAGGCTGGCGCGCTGCTGCTGCCCCCTGCCATGCGGCCTCTCGTTCCGGGACCAAGTGCATCGGGATGTGCAACAGCACGGTCATGACGTACGATGCGCGGACAGCAACATAGGGACAGGGGAGCGCCTCCGGGCGCTGAGAGTGCGGCTTGACCGCAGACCCTCGGAACCTGATCCGGTTCGTACCGGCGAAGGGAGTCCAGCACGCGTCCTCCGGTCCCTCCCACCCCCGGGAGGTCGTCTGCCCTCATGTCGGTCCAGCAGGTGGTCATCGTCGCGGATGGCCGCACTGACCCATCCGTGCTGCGTGCCGCGGCGGCACCCGGGACGGTCGTCATCGGTGCCGATGGTGGCGCTCGTCGGGCGCTGCTGGCAGGTCTTCATGTCGATCTCGTGGTCGGGGACCTGGACTCGCTCGATGCGGCCGACCTCGCAGCCCTGGTCGCCGACGGTGCCGAGGTCATCCGGGCACGCCCCGACAAGGACGAGAGCGACACCGAGCTGTGCCTGTTGACCGCGCTCGATCGTGGAGCCACGCACATCCGGCTGTTGGGCGCGCTGGGTGGCACCCGGATCGACCACGAGCTCGCCAATGTGTCCCTGCTGGCGCACCCACGCCTCGATGGCGTCGAGGTGCGCATCGAGGATGGCCCCGCGACCATCCAGCGGATGGGCACTGCCGACGGGCCCGGCTCGATCATGCTCACGGGCGCGCCCGGTGATCTGGTCACCCTGCTGCCGGTCGACGGCCGGGTCGACGGTGTGACTACCCACGACCTGGGCTATCCGCTGAGCGCCGAGCCGTTGACGCCGGGACCGGCGCGCGGCCTCTCCAATGTCATGTCCGCCGGGCGCGCCCGGGTCGAGACCGTGCGCGGTCGACTGCTCGTCATCCACACCCGTCAGACCACTCCGGAGGGGATCCCATGAACCCATCGTCGACGCGTGCCCGTGGACGCGTCCTGATCCTCGCCATCGGTCTCCTGGCCACGGGCCTGGTCGCTGCTCGTGCGGCAGCGCAGTCCCCGGAACCCGCCTCCCTGGCGCCTGGGGGGTCCACGGTCCGGCTTCTGACGCATGGTGCGTTCGCGCTCTCGCAGCCGGTGCTCGACAGCTTCACGGCGCAGACCGGTGCGAGCATCGAGGTCATCGCCTCCACGGACGCGGGCTCCGCGGTGAACGAGGCCATCCTGACCAGGTCCAACCCGGTCGCCGATGTCCTGTACGGCGTCGACGACACCTTCCTGTCGCGGGCCCTGGACGCGGGCATCTTCGATGCCTACCAGGCCGCGGCCATCGCTGACATCCCGGATGCGCTCAAGCTCGACCCAGAGGGACGGGTCACGCCCATCGACTACGGTGACGTGTGCATCAACATCGACCTCGAGGCGCTCGCTGCGCGGGGAGTCGCACCGCCGACGACCATCGACGAGCTCACCCAGCCCGCCTGGAAGGGCATGCTCGTGGTCGAGGATCCGGGCGTCTCATCGCCCGGCCTCGCGTTCCTGCTGGCCACCATCGCGAGGTACGGCGAGACCGGTGACCACACCTGGCGCGACTACTGGGCGGCGCTGCGCGCCAACGACGTCCAGGTCGCATCAAGCTGGGACGACGCCTACTACGGGTCGTTCTCGGGGGGCGAGGGCAAGGGCGACCGGCCGCTGGTCGTCTCCTACGCCTCCAGCCCGGTGGCCGAGGTCTACTACGCGGACCCCCAGCCAACGACCGCACCCACGGCTTCGCTCCTGGATGGCTGCTACCGCCAGGTCGAGTTCGCAGGCGTCCTCCATGGCACGGACCGACCGACGCTGGCCCGGGCGCTCGTCGACTTCCTCCTCAGCCAGCCCGTGCAGGAAGACATCCCGCTCAACATGTTCGTCTTCCCGGCTCTCCGTTCGGCGGTCTTGCCGGGCGTCTTTCGCACCTTTGCGCAGGTGCCCGCCGACCCGGTGACCATGGACCCCGCGACCATCGCGGCGAACCGCGACCGCTGGATCGAGGAGTGGACGCAGACCGTCCTGCGATGAGCCGCCGACTCGCGATCGCCCTCTCGGTCCCGCCGGTCGCGTTCCTGACGCTGTTCTTCGTCTGGCCGGTCGTGTCGATCCTCGCGACGGGGCTCGCGCCCCACGGCTGGCTGGAGCTCGGGGCCATCGGGGACGCATGGGGACGGCCGTGGCTGCTGGACACCATCGTGTTCACCATCGGGCTCGCGGTCGCCATCACCGCCTGCTCGCTCGGGGTCGGGCTGCCGGCCGCATGGGTCTTCGCACGCTTCACGTTCCCGGGTCGCGGTCTGCTGCGTGCCCTGTTCACGATCCCGTTCGTGCTGCCCACGGTGGTCGTGGCCGCGGCGTTCCTGGCGCTCCTGGGACCCCATAGCGCCATCAACGAGCTGCTGGCGGGTAACCCCTGGTTCCCCGACGCGCGCGTGCGTCTCGACGACTCCGCCACGGCCGTGGTCATCGCCGGCGTCTTCTTCAACGTCGCTGTCGTGTCGCGGCTCGTGGGTGGCCTCTGGTCACACATCGATCCGCGGATGGAGGAGGCAGCACGGGCGCTCGGTGCGAGTCCGGGGCGTGCCTTCCGCGAGGTGACCTGGCCACTGCTCCGACCCGCGATCCTGTCCGCGACTTCGATCGTGTTCCTATTCAGCGTCACCTCGTTCGCGCTGGTGCTGCTGCTCGGGGCGCCGGGGCAGCCCACCCTGGAAGTGGAGATCTGGCGTCAGACGGCGGTGATGCTGAACCTCACCGTCGCGGCATCACTGGTCATCATCCAGATGCTCGGGGTGGCGGTCCTGCTCGTGGTCCATGCGCGCTGGCAGGAGCGGCTCTCGGTCGCCCAGCGGCTGCGACCCGCCGCGGAGGTCGCGCGGCCCGCGCGCACACGCTCGGAGCGGCTGGCCGTCGCTGGCGTGGTCGGCGGTCTCAGCCTCTTCCTGGGACTGCCGCTCCTGGCGCTCGTGGAACGCTCATTCGCCACGGGCACCGGATACACCCTGGGTGCCTGGGAGGCATTGCTGCGCACGACGCAGCGGAGCGGCCTGGCGGTGCCACCGGTCGACGCGCTCGCCGACTCCCTCCTGTTCGCAACGGCGACCCTGCTCATCGCGGGCACCCTGGGAGCGATGATCGCGCTCGTGGTCGGCTATCGGACCGGCTGGCTGCCGCGGACGTTCGACGCGCTCGTGATGCTGCCCCTGGGCACGTCCGCGGTCATCGTCGGGTTCGGGTTCCTCATCGCGCTCGACCAGCCGCCCATCGACCTCCGTGCGAGCGTGCTGCTCATCCCCATCGCGCATTCGCTCGTCGCGCTGCCGTTCGTGGTGCGCGCCATCGCCCCGGTCATCCGGTCGCTCGATCCGCGACTGCGGGAGGCCGCCGCGGTCCTGGGAGCGTCCCCGCGACGGGTGTGGCGGGAAGTGGACGCGCCGATCCTCGCGCGCGCCGCGCTCGTGGGTGCCGGCTTTGCCTTCGCGGTCTCGCTGGGCGAGTTCGGTGCCACGCTGTTCATCGCCCGTCCCGACACGCCGACCGTGCCCATCGCCATCGACCGGCTGCTGTCCCGACCCGGTGCCGTCAACTTCGCCCAGGCGATGGCCCTGTCGACCATCCTGATGCTCCTGTCTGCCGCGTCGATGCTGCTCATCGAGCGCTGGCGGACCCCCGGTTCACAGGCCTTCTGATGTCCGGGCCGATCCTGCGGCTGGAGTCGGTCAGCGTGCGCTATGGGGCGCGGGTGGCGCTCGCGCCCGTCGACCTCGGGGTCGGAGCCGGCGAGATCGTCAGCCTCCTGGGTCCGAGCGGGTCGGGCAAGTCGAGCCTGTTGCGTGCCGTGGCCGGGCTGGAGCCGCTGGCGTCGGGCGGCCTCTGGTTCGAGGATCGCGACATCACGAACGTGCCCACCCACGAACGTGGCTTCGGGCTGATGTTCCAGGACTTCGCTCTCTTCCCTCACCGCGATGTGGGCGATAACGTGGCGTTCGGCCTCCGGATGCGCGACTGGCCCCAGCCCCGGACCGCGGCACGGGTGGCGGAGGTGCTCGCGCTCGTGGGCCTGCCCGGCGCGGAACGTCGCTCCGTGCATCAGCTGTCGGGTGGTGAGCAGCAGCGGGTGGCCCTGGCACGCGCCCTCGCGCCGGAGCCGCGGCTGCTGATGCTCGACGAGCCGATGGGTTCGCTCGACCGTGGCCTGCGGGAACGGCTGCCCACCGAGCTGCGCGACATCTTCCTGCGGCTGGGCGTGACCGTCCTCTACGTGACCCACGATCAAGAGGAAGCGTTCAGCGTGGCAGATCGGACCGTCATCCTGCGCGATGGTCGGGTCGAGGCGGACGGCACACCGGAACGGCTCTGGTCGCAGCCGCCGAACGGGTTCGTGGCCACCTTCCTGGGCTTCCGGAACGTCGCCCCGGTCACCATCCGGGGCGGCATCGCGACGACGCCGTGGGGCGAGCTCCCGGTGGCCGATGGGACAACCGATGGTCTCGCGACCCTGGTGCTGCGCCCGGGGTCCCTGTCGCTGGCTGCCACAGGGCCGATCGAGGGCAGTGTGTCCGGCCGGCGGTTCAAGGGTGACCACTCGTTGGTGAGCGTGACGACCGACGCGGGCGGCGTGCTCGAGCTCGAGGTCCGCGATGGGCTCACCGACGATCTTGGCAGGCGGGTGGCGATCGTGGTCGACGCCACGAAGGTGGGTATCGTCCCGGGCTGAAGGCTGGGCCCGCCTCCCGTCCGGCGCACCCACCAGACCCGCGCCATCGTCAGTCGCCCCGCGACGACCACGTGCCCGGTCGCGCTCCTGCCGCGGCCGGCCGTGCCACTGTCACTCGCCGCGCGACGGTCACTCCCGAGATGGACCAGCTTGAGCGCCCTGGGGGAACGGATCGGCCTGACCGAGCTCGTCACGCCGGGCCCGATACCGCCCGGGCGACTGCTAGACGCCGATCAGGCACTCTCCGGTGATCGCGGCGACCAACAGTCGCGCGAAAGTGGCGCGAACCCGTCCGCGGGCAGGGCCCCGATGCCGTCCGATCGCTGGACGTGCCATCTCGCGACTACCAGTCGAGGGGCGAGGAGTGCGCGACCACCATCGCGCTCAACGTCGGAACGGACCCGCGCCGCCGATCCTCTCGGCACGGTCGCGCCGCCGCGCTACCCTTTGGGCCATGAGCGAAACCCCGACCCTGACGCTCCCCGCCGTGGGCCAGCCGGCACCCGATTTCACCTTGCCAGACGATACCGGCGCGATGCGCACCCTGTCCGACGAGCGTGGCCACTGGCTCGTGCTCTACTTCTATCCCAAGGACGACACACCCGGTTGCGCCACCGAATCGTGCGGGTTCCGGGATGCCCACGAGCTCTATCAGCGGAGCGGTGCGGAGATCTGGGGCATCAGCATCCTGGGCAGTGGCAGCAAGGCGGCCTTCAAGGCCAAGTTCGGGCTGCCGTTCACGCTCATCGCCGACGAGCAGCACTCGGTCGCGGAGCGCTATGGCGTCTGGGTGGACAAGGTCAACTACGGCCGGACCTACAAGGGCATCGCTCGCGTGACCTTCCTCATCGACCAGGCTGGCACCATCGCCAGGGTCTGGCCAAAGGTCAAGGCGGACGGCCACGCCGAGGAGGTCCTGGGGGCCATCGACGAACTCTCCCGCGCCGCATGAGGCCACTGGTGAGGGCCGATGCGGGGGAGGTGAGGCATCGCTCATGGGGGGAAACGAGCGATGCCTCGGCGCGGAAGTTATCAGATGTTCGCCGGGCACCACCGACAGACTCTGCAAGCGCTCTCATGGCGCGCCATGGGCGAGGCCGCTGATGCCGTCCGACGCGGTCGTGCCCGCGCTCCACGCCGAACGTCCGCAGCGGCTCATGGTCATCGTGGCGCACCCCGATGACGCCGATTTCGGGCCGGCCGCCACGGTCGCGCGGTGGATCCGGGCGGGGAGCGTCGCGCAGCTGGTGTGCTGTACGAGTGGGGACGCCGGTTCGGATGACCCGCGCACCGATCCGCTCGAGCTCGCTCGTCGTCGCGAGGTGGAGCAACGCGCTGCGGCGGTCCACGTGGGATACGAGGCCGTCACCTTCCTCCATCGACCCGATGGGGCGCTCGTGAACGACCTCGCGCTCCGGGAGCAGCTGGTCCGACTGCTGCGAACGTTCCGGCCGGATGCCGTGCTGACCATGGACCCCACCGTGCTCATCCACGCCGATGGCTACATCCAGCACACCGACCATCGCGAGGCGGCCATCGCGGCCGTCGACGCCGTCTATCCGGCGGCGCGCAACGCGATGGCATTCCCGCAGCTGATGATCGACGACGGGCTTGCGCCGCATGTCGTCGGCAAGCTGTACCTCTTCTGGAGTGACCGGGCGGACACCTGGGTCGACGTCTCCGACACGCTCGAGGTCAAGATCGCGGCGCTTCGCGAGCACGTGAGCCAGATCCGTGAGCCGGAGGCGCTCGAGGAACGGATCCGGTCCTGGGCGAGCGAGGACGCGAGCCGGTTCGGGGTCGCGGCGGTGGAGTCGTTCCGGTTGGTCGACGTCGCCTGAGGCGTCAGGCCTCGACGGCGACCGGCACAGGACCGAGGAGCAGCGCCCTTACGTCGGCCCAGTGGTCCCATAGGTCGGCGAGCTCGTGGGCGTTCTGTCCCGCGACCCGGTGGACATCATCGAGGCCGAGGTCCGGGGCCATCTCGGCGAGATGCTCGAAGGGCGCGACCGTGATGCTCGAGGGCAGGTCGAGCAGGTCCTCGGTGGTCGAGAGCTGCCGCAGCACGTGCGCATCCATGCCTGCGTACTTCAGGGCGAGCGCGAGGTCGCGCGCCTGCGGTGCACGCTCCCCGTACCAGCCATCGTTGGGGTCGTAGCGGAAGCCCAGATCGCGGAGTGCGCTCGTCAGGGCCCGAGCCTCGATGGCGCTCAGCTGGGCCCACAGGGGATGGGCGCGATCGAACCGCAGATGGCCGTGGTCGATGGCGGACTGGACGATGGCCTCCGCGAGGCCCTGGAGCAGCAGCAGGCACCGGGAGGGTTGCTGGCCCGTGAGGTCCGACATCTGGCGTGCGAGCTGCCGGGAGACGCTCGCATCACCATCCAGCAGGAGCTCGATCGCCAGCGGACGGTCCGGGTCGCCACTCTCGGGAGTGATGGCAGCGGCGGAGGCGTCGTCGATCCCCGTCGCGATCGTGTCGTCCGACCAGGACCCAGGGGCGCTGGCGACGGCGTCCGGACCGGAAGCCCATCGGTCGTGCTCAGCCAGCCGTCGGCGTGCCTCGGTGCAGGCCGCCTCGGCCGCCTCGGTCCGCACCCGCTGGATGTTCGACTCCATGCTCGCGTCCCGGACCGCCTGGTCGAGCGCCTCACAGCGTGCCCGGAGCAGGAGCACCTGCCCCAGCGCGCCGCGGGAGGACCGGTTGAGGTCGTCGATACGTCGCAGCCACGTGGCAGCGGCCTGCTGGCGCTCCCCGGCATCCCTCGCGACCGCGAGTGCCATCCGATAGCTGCGGCGAGCCTGGTCCTTGTGCTCGGTCAGGCGTCGCTCATCGAGCATCGCGAGGGCGGCATCGAGCGAGGCATGGGCGGCCGTGGCCGCATGACGATCCTCGCGCAGCGAGGTGTCGGCGATCACAGAGCGCGCACGCTGGATGCGCGACTCGGCACACGTGGACTCCACCCGATGCCGGAGCTCACTGGGTACGAGCATGGCGGTCGGGTCGGAGGGACTGGGATCCTCCATGCACCGGAGACTACGGATCGCGGGAGGGCGAGTCAATCGGGTGAAGCCGATTTGGGGCGTCGTTCCGTGGCGGCCCGGCACCGTTTCGAGACCAGGCGGTGCCCGTCGGTCGGTCGCCAGCTCGCCGCGGCCGCCCGCGCGGCGCTTGCCGGGTCGAGCCAGCGGGGGCGCCTCGCCCCAGTCGGGCCACTGCAACCTGCCCGCCGATGGTAAATTCACCACCCGACTGACCAAGCCGGTCGGTTACCCGCGTGCGCAGTACGAGGCTGAACTCACCAGCGTGGTCATCGACATCGATCAGGAGTTCCTCGTCCAGCCGGTGGACGCGTCCTGGCTCCAGTGCAACATCGAGTGCCAGGAAGCGTGTCCGGTGGGGACCAACTGCCGCGGCTACCTGAACCTCGCCGCCGAGGGCCGGTTCGAGGAGGGCTACATCCTGTCCCGCGAGCCCAACCCGGTCGCGGCGATGTGCTCCTATGTCTGCTCGGCGCCCTGCGAACGTGCCTGCCGTCGCGGCGACATCGACCGACCGCTGGCCATCCGGGCCATGAAGCGGTTCCTCGTGGAGTGGCACCAGGCATCGGGCATCCCGGACGACATGCCGGCCATCACGCCCCGGGACACCACCGTCGCCGTCGTGGGTGCCGGGCCGGCCGGCCTCGCGGTCGCGCGGGAGCTCGCTGTCGCGGGCCACCAGGTGACGGTCTACGACGAGCTGCCCTTCGCTGGCGGCACGATGCTCATCGGGGTGCCGGCCTTCCGGCTCCCCCGGGAAGCCATCGAGATGGACTTCCGGCTCGTCGAGCGGCTGGGTGTCACGTTCCACTTCGAGACGCGCATCGGTCGTGACATCACCTTCGAGCAGCTCCAGGAGCGATTCGACGCCATCGCCATCTGCGCCGGCGCGATGGACCCGGTCGGCCTCGACGTGCCCGGCGGGGATCTCAAGGGCATCCAGTACGGCGTCGACTTCATGAAGAAGGCCAACCTGGGCGAGCCGCTCGAGGTGGGCGAGGACGTCGTGGTCGTGGGTGGTGGCTACACCGCCATGGACTGCTCTCGGACGAGCCTCCGCCACGGTGCGCAGAACGTGACCATCTCCTACCGCCGTACCCGGTCCGAGCTGGTCGTCGACCAGGAGGAGCTGGGCGAGACGGAGCGCGAAGGCGTGAACATGGAGTTCCTCACCAGCCCCATCGAGGTCATCGGGGACGACGAGGGCAACGTGGTCGCGGTGCGCATGATCCGCAACCGGCTCGGCGAGCCGGATGCCACCGGTCGCCGCGCACCGGTGCCGGTGCCGGGGACGGAGTTCACGGTCAAGGCGGAGACGGTCATCCCGGCCGTGAGCCAGGCCGCGGACAACACGTTCCTGCCGGTGGAGGCATCCTTCGAGGTCAACCGGGGCCGGGTCCGCGTCGATCCGGGCACATACGCCACGAACGTCCGGGGCGTCTTCTCCTGCGGCGACTTCGTCACCGGCCCGACGACGCTCATCGAGTCCGCAGGCCACGGCAAGAAGTGCGCCTACGCCATCGACCGCTACCTGTCGGGCCGCTCGACCGTGGAGGTCGACGCCAACGTGCGCATCGTCAGCTCCTGGCGCCACGAGATGCCCGAGCAGTACGACGTCCTGCCCCGACAGCACGTGCCCATGGTCCAGCTGTCGGCGCGGATGCCCTCCACGAACCCGACCGTCAACTTCACGACCCCCGTGGAGCTGGGCTACACCACCGACCAGGCCATCACCGAGTCGACCCGCTGCCTGATGTGCAACTACAACATCTGGTTCGACCCGTTCCGCTGCGTCCTCTGCGGCGCCTGCGCGGATGTCTGCCCCGAGGGCGTCATCCACATGATCGACGTCAACCAGATGAAGTCCGAGGGACCGCTGCCGGAGCTGGTCGACGCCTACGGCTGGAGCCAGGGCGCCGCGATGGTGCTGGACGAGGAACGCTGCATCCGCTGCGCGCTGTGCGTCAAGCGTTGCCCGTACGACGCCATCACCATGGACCGGTTCGAGATGCAGGAGGTCAGCACGGACGGTAGGCTCTACAAGGAGAGCTACCGGGACACGCAGCTGGGTCTCGCGGGTATCGGGAACCAGGCGGAAGCAGGAGGGTTCGTCAAGTGAGGCAACTGACGACGTCCCGACTCGCGGCCGCCGGGGACCAGGCGCAAGCAGGCGGATCAAGCAAGTGAGGGCAAGGGGACATCAGGTGAGCCGCAGGTGAGCTTCCTCGAGCGGATCGACGAGTCCATCCGGCGGAGCGCCGCATGGCGCTCGATCTTCCGGCAGCCCTACCCCAACGACGAGCGCTCGCGCGCGATGGCGGTCATGAACAACGTGTTCCTGCACCTGCATCCCGTGCGGGTCCGGCAGCACGCGGTCAAGTTCGCGTACACCTTCTGCCTGGGCGGCCTGTCGTTCTTCCTGTTCCTGGTGCTCACGGTGACGGGCGTCTACCTGATGTTCTTCTACGTGCCGTCAGCGACGCAGGCGTACACGGACATCCTCAACATCCAGGCGCAGGTGCCGTTCGGGTTGCTCACCCGGAACATCCACAGATGGGCCGCCCACCTGATGGTGTTCTTCGTGTTCCTGCACATGATGCGGGTCTTCTATCACGGCGCCTACAAGCCGCCCCGGGAGTTCAACTGGGTGGTCGGCGTCGTCCTCCTGTTCCTGACCATCATGCTGTCGTTCACGGGCTACCTGCTGCCGTGGGACCAGATCGCCTACTGGGCCATCACCATCGGCACGAACATGGCCAACTACGCGCCGCTGCTCAACAAGCCATCGCAGCTGCTGCTGCTGGGCGGCATCGAGGTGGGCCAGAACACCCTCCTCCGGTTCTACGTGCTGCACGTGATCCTCATGCCGCTCGCCGCATCGATCTTCCTGGCCGTCCATTTCTGGCGGATCAGGAAGGACGGCGGCATCTCCGGACCGCTGTAGGCACCAGGAGCCCAAGGAATGACCGAGCCACGGACCAGCCTCCCGACGCCGGCCCCGGAAGGGGCGCCCCCGGCTGCGCCCAAGCGCAGCGCCGTCCCCGCGGCGCCGCCGGAGCGTCGCACCACGGAGATCGACAAGCAGCGCGTGCCCATGGCCGCCAAGCCGTACCGGCTGCTGGCCCTGGTCAAGCAGGATGCCGTCGTGCGTGTCCAGAAGGAGCCGGACGACACCGTCCTGACCTGGCCGCACCTGCTGTCCATCGAGCTGTTCGCGGCGGCCATGATCAGCGTCTTCCTGCTGTTCATGGGCCTGTTCATCAACGCGCCGCTGGAAGAGCTCGCCAACGGCAACGTGACGCCGGTAGTCGCCAAGGCGCCCTGGTATTTCGTGGGCCTCCAGGAGTTGCTGGCCTACTTCCACCCCACGGTCGCGGGCGTGCTCGCGCCGACGGTCATCCTCGTCGGCGCGGCGCTCGTGCCGTACATCGACCGGGGTCCCCGGGGTGACGGTGGTTCCCCCCGGCCCAGCGACCGCAAGACGGGCGTGATGCTGTTCACCATCGTGTGCGGTGCCGGCCTCGCCATCACCTTCCTGGGCGCGTTCTTCCGCGGCCCCGGATACGCCTGGACCCTGCCGTGGCAGGGCCTCTACTTCGCGCTGTAGTCCGATGGGGAACTGGAAGCTCACCCGTGCCCAGGAGTCGCAGGCGCTGACCGCCGAGGTGCGGCGCGAGATGCGCCATGGCAAGCCCGCGGGCCTGTCGCGCCGACAGCTCATCCGCCGCTCGCTGGGTGCCGCGGTCGGACTGTGGCTGCTGGAGGTCGCTGGCGGCACCATCGGCTTCCTCTGGCCGAACCTCTCGAGCGGCTTCGGTGGGACCCTGACGCTGGGCGACTTCGATACCGTCGCAGCGAACCCGGCCGTGCCAGGTGCCACGCTCCAGTCGGGCGCGCCGGCGTACTTCGCGGATGCCCGCTCCTACGTGCCGCTCCTGGACATCACGCTCGAGTTCGAGGATGGCAACAGCCCGGACGGGTCCGGCCAGACGACCAACGTCCGGGCGCTCTACCAGCGCTGCCCGCATCTGGGCTGCAAGCCCAACTTCTGCACCACCAACTATCGGTTCGAGTGCCCCTGCCACGGGTCGCGCTATGACCGTCTGGGCACCAAGGTCGCGGAGCTCGGGCCCGCCCCGCGCAGCCTGGACCGGTTCGCGAGCAAGGTCGAGAACGGCGTCCTGACCGTCGATACCAGCAAGATCACCCTGGGCCCGTTGCCGGTGCCGCTCGGCCAGCCCGGTCTCGTGCCGCCGCGCGGCGTCGGTTCCTGCATATGACGGACGAGCGCACGGGTCGCGAGCTGACGCCGCATGACGACAGCCAGCCGACGACCCCCGTACCGACGCCTGACCAGGTCAGCGTCGAGCGGTTCTCGGCCGGCCGGCGGGCGCACTCCGTCGGCCTCACGGAGGAGCGGGCGGCGCAGGTCGTGCGCCAGAGCGGCAATGCCCGCAACATCGCGTTCCTCGCCTTCCTGCTCATCGCCATCTTCATCCCGGTCTACTGGTTCTACGACCTGGGCGTGCCGGCACTGGGTGTCTCGGGTCGGATGCAGGCTGCCGCGGAAGAGCAGGTGGTGACGGATGTCGAGCGGGGTTACGCACTATTCCTTGCCAACTGCGCCCGCTGCCATAGCTCCACCACCAACCCCGGGGACGGCAAGGGTGGCGTCGGGCCGCCGCTCAACGACCAGGCGAAGCTGTTCAACGCCATCAACCAGAACGGCGGGTCCGGCACCGGGCACCTCAACCCGAACTACATCCACAAGGTGCTGGAGGTCGGCGGGCGGTACGTCTGCGGAGACGCGAACAGCGTCATGCCTGCCTGGCTCCAACCCAACGGACCGCTCAACTACCGCGAGGTGGAGGAGCTCGTCGCCTGGATCACGGCCAGCAGCGACATCACCTTCACGTATGACCCGCACTCCGGGCACGCGGTCGCGGTGGACCCCAAGGCGACGCCGTACACAGTGAGCGGCTGGCGCGACCCGAACTACGTACCGGCCCCCGGCGCGCCCACGCCGCCGGCCTGCTGGCGCAACCCCAGTGGCCAGATCGGTGGTGGTGGCGGCGCTGCGAATGCATCCCTCGCACCCATCACCAACCCCGGCACGGCGACCGCGCCGCGGGAGATCCCGCTGGACCTGACCGCGAGCCTTTCGATCACCGACCCGAGCGGCGCGACGCTCAGCTCGATCCCGGTCAAGGCCGGCGAGACCGTCGAGTTCAAGGTCACCAATTCGGCCAGCTTCGTCCACTCGTTCTACGTGGGCCCTGGCTCGGTGCTGTCCAAGGCATCGGGCAACATCCCGGGTGGCACGGGTCTCGAGGAGTTCACGGGTCCTGACGTGACCAAGACCTTCACCTGGACGGTGCCCACCACAGACACCGCTGACCTGCAGTTCGCATGCACCGTGCCCGGTCACTACGGTCCGATGCACGGCATCTTCGTCGTACAGCCCTAGGAGACGAGCGCCTTGGCCCAGCAAGCCCTCCCCGCCGGAGCCGTACGCCGCCGAGCCGTCTTCGGGCTGTTCGATGCGGACGGCTGGAGCTGGGCCGGCATCAAGGCCGCGTTCTGGTTCATGGTCCTCGTGTTCCTGCTGGCATACATCCCGAACGTCGCCTACTACTTCACGGTGTCGGACACCGTGAAGGTGGGCTACAACGTGCTGTCGCCCATCAACTGGTGCCCCGCGAGCAATGACACCCTACCCTGCCCGGCGCCGGCCGGTGCGGTCGTGCCCTGGCAGCCCAGTCCCCCGGAGCTGGCATTGCCGGCTGCCGTCACGGGCGCGGTCGTCGCCCAGTCGGGCCCCCACATCTACGTCGCCGGCGGCACCACCGATGCGGGCGTCACCGCGGACGTGTGGCAGACGATCGTCGGTGAGGATGGCAACTTCCTGCCATGGGCCGCGGGGCCCGCGCTGCCCGAGCCGCGCACCGGTGCCGCAGTCGTCTCGCTGACGGGTGTGCCGTACGTCATCGGTGGCCTGGATGCTGCCGGCAAGCCCACACGCACCGTGTTCGTGGGCACCGTCGACAGCGGTACGGTCACGGGCTGGACGCTCGCTGACGGATCCGCGGCCGGCACCCAGGACTCTGACCCTGCCGACCCCACTGAGTGGCGCTTCTGCCGTGGCCACGAGCGCCGGCATCTACCTGTTCGGCGGGGCCACCACGGACGGACTGAGCGCCACGGTCCTGAGCTCGCTGCTGAACGCGACCGGCGGCCTGCAGTCGTGGGCCCCGGTCAGCGCGCTGCCGATGCCCGAGCCACGCACCGATGCCACGGCGATCGCGCTCGGTGACACGGTCTACGTCTTTGGCGGCACCGGCCTTGCCGGTCCCACGACCACCATCTACCGCCTGAAGCTGACGAAGGGTCTGCCGACCGTCCAGGACGACGGGCAGCTCCTGGGCTGGGCGAGCGCGCCCACCTCGCAGCAGCTGCCCCAGCCCCGAGCGAACGCGGTGAGCTTCAGCGCCAACGGCTCGCTGTACGTCATCGGCGGGGTAGACGCCAGCGGTGTGCCGCAGGACACGACCTACTGGGCGGTCCCGGACGCGACCACGGGTGACCTGCCAGCCTGGAACCAGCTCGACCAGACCCAGCTCCCCGAGGCCCGGGCCTCGTCGGCCATCGCCGCCATCGGCTCGTACGCGTATGTCATCGCTGGCCGTGGAACGGACGGTGCGCTCGCCTCGACGGCACGCGCGAACATCTCGCCGCTGCCGCCCTACTTCCAGCTGGGTCTCCTGGGTGCGACCATCCCCGCCCTCTCCATCAAGGGCGAGATCGGGCAGCAGCTCGGCTACATCAACGCGATGACCGTGGGGATGATCAACTTCGTGCTGCTCATCCTGCTCGGGTATGCGCTGTCCCACCGGGACGCCTCGATGCGCCTGCTCGAGAAGCTCAGTCGGGGCAAGATCAAGGCACCGCGCGAGGACGAGTACGTCCCCGGCCCCTGACCCTGACACCGCGTCCCCCGGTTCGGCACGAGACCCCCGAGGATGACCGGCCGGCTGGCGGGTCGGGGATCGTGCTCACGGGCGCGACCGGCATCGCGGCCGCGGCCGGTGAGCTGTTCGCGGCCGAGGGAGCGCGGGTCTTCATCGTCTCCCGGACGGAGGCCCATTGCCGCGACCTCGCGGAACGGATCATGGCCACGACCAACGCCAACGACGGGGTCGCATGGGCAACGGCCGACTTGAGCGAGGAGCACCAGGTCGAAGGTGGGGTGGCCGCCGCGACCGAGTGGCTGGGCCGCATCGACGGGCTGTTCGCGGTCGCGGGCGGCAGCGGCCGACGCTTCGGCGATGCGCCGGTCCACGAGCTGACCACGGAAGGCTGGGACCGGACGATGGCGCTCAACGCCCGGAGCCAGGTGCTCACGGCGGGCGCGGTCCTGCGCCGGATGCTGGCCCAGGAGCCCGATCGTGACGGCGCGCGGGGTGCCATCTGCACCATGTCCAGCGTGCTCGCGGTCGCGCCGGCACCCGCCCTGTTCCCGACGCCTGCGTACGCGGCATCCAAGGGAGCCATCGCGACACTGACCGTGTCGATGGCCGCCGCCTACGCGACCCACGGCATCCGGGTCAATGCGGTCGCCCCCGCGCTGACCACGAGCCGGATGTCGGAGCGAGCGGCGACCGACGTCGCGACGCTCCGGTTCGCACGCGTCCGACAACCGCTTGCCGGCGGCTTCCTGCCGCCCGGGGATGTCGCGCAGGCCGCCCTGTACTTCCTCTCGCCGGAGTCGCGCTACGTGACCGGCCAGATGCTGCTCATCGACGGTGGCTGGTCGGTGACGAGCGCCAACGAGGAGCTGCCGGAGTAGGTCGGATCCTCACCGGTGTCCGCTCCAGGACCCGCTCACCGGCCTGGGTGAGACCAGCCCGCGACCGCGGTCCCCAGTGCCGCGACGGCGCGGTCGATCTGGTCGGTGCGTGGCATGCCGGTCCGGGCGCCGACGGCCGTGACGGACAGGGCTGCAGCCATGTTGGCCCGCCTGACGCTCCCTGGCACATCGTGGCCACGCGCCAGGGACGCTGCGAAGACCCCGGAGAAGGTGTCTCCCGCGCCTGTCGAGTCGAGCGCGTGGACGGGCGATCCGGGGACTCGCCACTCCTCGTCGCCACGCACGGCCAGAGCCCCATCGGGACCAAGTGTCACGACCACCCAGGTCCCGGTCCGGGCCGAGAGGCGGTGCGCCGCGGTCAGGGCATCGGGTGCGCCGGTCAGGAGCGTCGCCTCCCCGGCATTCGGCGTCAGGATCGGCGCACATGCGACCAGGTGATCCGACAGGGGCAGGGCCGGCGCAGGGTTGATGACCATGCGCGCCCCCCGTCGCCGCGCGAGCTGTGCGCTGGCCTCGACCGCTGCCATCGGCACCTCGAAGCCGGTGAGCACCACGTCATCGGTGCCGACCGCGAAGCCCTCGAGCAGGCTCTCGACGCCTGCGTCCAGGCATGCATTGGCCCCACTGACCACCACGATGGTGTTCTCTCCCCGGGCATCGACCATGATGAAGGCGGTCCCCGTGGGGTGCTCCGCAGAGCGGACGACGGTGCTCGTGTCGACGCCCTCCGAGTCAAGATCGGCAAGCGCGTACCGGCCCGCGTCGTCGGCGCCGACGGCCCCGAGGAAGATCGACCGACGCCCCGTCACGCGCTGCGGCCACGGCCTGGTTGGCACCCTTGCCGCCGCCGGTGCGACGGAAGGTGCTGCCGAACACCGTCTCCCCAGGATGTGGGAGCGTCGTGACCTCGACCACCAGATCGAGGTTGCAGGAGCCCACGACCAGGATCCTGCCGGTGTGCTTCACGTCATGTCGCCTGCATCGACGCGATGATGCGTGACCGGTACGTGTCGAACACAACGGCCAGCACCACCACCAGGCCGATGACGATGGTCTTGTAGTTGTCCTCGACGCCCATCAGCTGGAGCCCGGTGCTGAGCACCTGGAGCAGGCAGACACCGAAGAACGTGCCGATGACCGAGCCCTTGCCGCCGGTGAAGCTGGTGCCGCCGATGATGACCGCCGCGATGGCCGTCAACTCGTAGCCGATGCCGGCGATCGGGCTGCCAACGTTGAGGCGAAGCAGGAAGGTGAGCCCTGCCAGACCCGCCAGCAGACCACAGATCACGAAGGTCGCGACCTTGTACGGGGCCGGGTCGTGGCCGGACAACCGGACGGCCTCCTCGTTGTTGCCGATGGCATAGATGAAGCGCCCGAAGATGGTGAAACGCAGCACGAACCAGGCGATGAGCACGGTCGACAGCGCGATGATGAAGATGACCGGGATGACGCCGAACAGGATCAGATTCCCGAAGTCGATGAACACCTTGGGCAACCCGTTGATGGTCGAGTTGTCGCTGATGACCTGCGAGGCACCGCGGGCCATGCTCAGCATCCCCAGGGTGACGATGAACGATGGGACCCGCCATCGTTCGGTCACGAAGCCGTTGATGAAGCCGCACAAGGCACCGACCGCGACACACGCCAGGACGGCGAGGGGGATCGAGATCACCGGGTCCAGGCCGGCGACCATGATCGATGCACCCACGACCGTGGCGAGTGCCAGCACCGAGCCGACGGACAGGTCGATGCCGCCGATGAGGATGACGAACGTCATGCCGACGGCCAGGATGGTGTTGATGGAGATCTGGCCCAGGATCCGCAGGAAGTTGTCAGCGGTGGCGAAGTATGGTGCGACGATCGCGAACACGAGGGTGATGACGACGAGCGCCACGCCCACGCCGGCTTCCCGCAACGAGACGAGGATGATGCGGTTCGCGAGCGGCATCGCGGGCGAAGCCGCCGGCGCCTGGATGGGGGCCTGGTCGTCGCTCATGCCGGCGCCTCTGTCGTGTCCGGACCGCGGCTGGCTGAGATGCCCATCGAGGCGGGGTCGATGTAGTTGCGGTACGCGAGCTCCAGGACCGCTCGCTCGCTGAACTCGTCGCGCCGGAGCTCACCGACGAGGGCCCCCCGCGAGAAGACCACGATGCGATGGCAGATGCCGAGCAGCTCCGGCAGGTCCGAGGAGACCACGATGATGCCCCGACCTCGCTCAGCCAGGTCCCAGATCAGGTTGTAGATCTCCAGCTTCGCGCCCACGTCGATGCCCCGTGTGGGTTCGTCGAAGATGAGGATCTGAGCATCGGCGAAGAGCCACTTGGCCACGACGACCTTCTGCTGGTTGCCGCCGGACAGGAAGCGCACCAGCTGGGCAGGGGATTGCGCCCGGATGCTCAGGGCGCCGATGAGCTCCGTGGTGACTGCGGCCTCGCGGCGCGTCTGGAGGAGCCCGCGCCAGGTCACGGCATCCAGCTTGGTGATGGTCGTGTTCTGGGCGCAGCTCATGTCCAGCATCAGCCCTTGTCCCTTCCGATCCTCGGTCAGGAGACAGATGCCCGCCCGAACCGCGTCCCTGGGGGATGCGATCGTCACAAGCTGGCCACGGACGCTGACCGACCCGGCACTCGCCCGGTCGGCACCGAAGATGGCTCGCATGGCTTCCGTGCGCCCGGAACCCACGAGTCCGGCCACGCCCAGGATCTCGCCCTCATGGAGGCCCAGCGACACCGGCTCGCGGTTCCCGGGATAGACGAGCCCGGTGACCGTGAGCAGCTCTGGGCCCGGTGTCACCGCAGGGCGGAATGGATACCCCTCGCTCATGACCCGGCCGACCATCATCTCGATGACCTGGCCGATGGTGACATCGGCAACGTCGCGGGTCCCCGCCACGGCGCCATTCCGCAGCACGGTCACGCGGTCACCGATCTCCAGGATCTCGTCGAGGTGGTGGGAGATGAACAGGACTCCGATACCTCGCGCCGTCAGGCGCCGGACGATGTCGAAGAGCCGGTCCGCCTCCGGGGGTGTCAACGTCGCCGTCGGCTCATCGAGGATGAGGACCTTCGCGTCCGCCGACAGGGCCCGTGCGATCTCCAGCAGCTGTCTCTGGGCGATGCCCAGCTGCTCGACCGGCGTGGCGGGCGAGACGTCGAGGCCCACCTCCGACAGCAGCCGCGCCGCCCGCTTGCGCAGCTCGGTACGGTCGAGCAGGCCCCGGTGTGCCGGCAGCGACTCGAAGGAGAGGTTCTCCTCGACCGTCATGTAGGTGAGCTGGTTGAGCTCCTGGTAGACGACGCGCACGCCCGCCCGCAGGGCATCCTGGGGTGACCGCGGGTGGTACGCGGCGCCATTCAGGAGCAGCTCACCCGCGTTCGGCTGGTCGACACCCGCCAGGACCTTCACGAGGCTCGACTTGCCGGCGCCATTCTCCCCGACGAGGCAATGCACCTCTCCAGGCAGGATCGTCAGGCTGACCCGGTCGAGCGCCTTCACCCCCGGGAACTCCTTGGTGATCCCCCGGACGTCGATGACCGGGCTGACCACGGGATCGCGCGCGTCCTGCGCATCCTCCCGAAGCTGCCCGGTCATCGTGTCCACGGCACCGCCTTGCTGGTCGACCTGGCGCCACGCGGTCTTGGGTCGCCCGTCAGACCAGGTCAGTGGAGCGTTGGATCAGGGCAGATCGGCTGCCGTGACGAGGGACACCGGTGTCTGCACCCAACCGCAGAAGTTCTCGCCGGCAAGCTCGCGCATGCCGAAGTCGATACCGAACTTGGCCATCTGGGCACCGTACTGCTCGATGGTCGCCAGCATCTTGCCTTCCTTGATGAGGGGCTGGACGGCCGGGATGTTATCGAACCCGACGACCTGGATCTGACCGGACTTGCCGGCCGCATCCAGCGCCTTGACCACGCCCAGAGCCATGGAGTCGTTGGCTGCCATGACACCCTGGATATCGGGATAGCTGGTCAGGAAGTTGGTCATGACGGTGTTGGCTTCCTCGGTCTCCCAATGCGCGGTCCGGGAGTCGAGGAGCGTCAGGCCGCCTGCCGCCACGGAGTCGTCGAAGCCAGCCTTGCGCTGGTTGGCGTTGTCGGCCTCGGGGTTGCCTTCGAGGATGACGACCTTGCCGCCCGTGCCGAGCTTCGCGGCCAAGGCGTCACCGGCCAGCTTGGCGCCAGCGCGGTTGTCCGGCCCGAAGAAGGCCAGATCGATACCCGCGTCGGCCATCGCCTGCTGATCGAGCGCAACGTCGATGTTGATGACCTTGATGCCCGCGTCGAGGGCCTTCTTGATGGGCGCGACCATGGCCTTGGAGTCGGCCGGTGCCACCACGATCACGTCGTACTGCTGGGTGACGAAGTTCTCGACCGCGTCGACCTGGGCCGCGAAGTCGCGTTCATCCTTCATGCCCACAGCCGTGAAGTCGAACTTGTCGGTGTTCTCCGCGGCGTACGCCTCGGCTCCCGCCTGCATCTGCTTGAAGAACTCATTGGCCAGCGACTTCATGACCAGCCCCACCTTGGGCTTGTGGCCAAGCTGCGTCGCGAGATCCGGGAGTGGCCCGGCCGCCTCGACCGGTGCGCACACGGGCGATGCCCCGGGCGACTGTGCGGCGACCCCGCCGCCTGCCCCGATCGCCAGCGAAACGGCCAATCCCGCTGCGAGCGGCGCGGCGACCCATCGGGCACGCATGACCCCACCATGTCTGAACATTCGAACGGGTCCTCCTCTGCAGCCTCGCGCGGAGGCCGATGCGGACTGCGTCGAGCTGTCACGTTCCCGGCGCTGGCTCACGAAACCGGTTGCGCAACCGGTTTCGTCATCGTATCCTTCGGGAACCGGACATGTCAACCGCCAGAGTCAGTACGATCACACCGATGCATGGATCCCAGGCGTGACGACCATCCGTGACGTGGCGGAGCGGGCGGGTGTCTCGGCGACGACCGTGTCCCACGTCCTGAACCGCACCCGCCGGGTCGATGCCGGAACGGTCGCTCGTGTGACGCAGGCGATCGACGAGCTGGGGTACCGCCCGAATGCCGTGGCCCGCAGCATGCGCCACGGGCAGACGTACACCATCGGTGTGGTCATCCCGGATGTATCGAACCCGTTCTTCGCCGACCTTGCTCGAGCCATCGAAGATCTGACCTTCGCGGGCGGCTACAGCGCCATCTTCTGCAACTCGGATGGCGACGAGGGAAAGGAGGGGCGTTACCTGGACATGCTGCTGTCCAAGCAGGTGGACGGCCTCCTGCTCATCTCGGCGGGGCAGTCATCCGAGCGTCTGCGGCGGGCCGTCGAGACCGGTCCACCGATGGTCATCGTGGACCGCGAGCTGGATGACCTGGGCGTCAGCCAGGTCATGGTGGACAACCATGAAGGCGGTCGACTGGCCGGTCGCTACCTTGTCGGGCTGGGGCACCGGCGCATCGGGGTCATCGTGGGCCCGGACATCCTGCGCCCGAGCGCCCGAAGGCTCGACGGATTCCGCGCGGAGCTCGCGGTCGTCGGAGCGGACCTCTCGGACGACCTCATCACGCGCGGCAGCTTCCGGTCCAGGGAGGGCCGAACGGCGATGCGGTCGCTGCTCCGGCTCCCGGAGCGCCCGACCGCTGTCTTCGCCGAGAATGACCTGATGGCGTTCGGCGCCATGGGCGCGATCCATGACGCCGGACTCCGCATCCCGGACGACATCTCGATCATGGGCTTCGATGACGTGGCGTTCAGCGAGCTGTCGACGCCTGGCCTCACGACCGTAGCCCAGCCGCTGCCGCAGGTGGCCGCAACCGCGATGAGACTGCTGTTCGAGCGCCTGCGAGACAGGACGTTGCCGCCCACGCGGGTCGTCCTGCCGGTCTCCCTCGTGGAGCGCAGCAGCTGTCGGGTGGTGTGACAGCCTGACCGAAGTCCGGGCACGTGGCAGCATGTGTCACGCGAAGCGATGATGAGACGCCCGTTCGGCCGAGTGATCCGAACAGGACAGATGGCTCGTTCGGGAGGTATACCAGTGACCCACGCCGCGACCAGCGGTCCGTATCGACCCGCGCCGATGGCGACATCGGTCGTCGGCTCGCATGCCCGCCCGGGCTGGCTCGACCTGGCGGTCGCGGCCCAGGGCCGTGGCGAGCTGGGTCCGGTCGACATCCACGAGATCCAGGACGACGCGGTGGATGCCGCCCTGCGCGACCAGGAAGACGCCGGCATCGACGTCGTCTCGGACGGGGAGATGCGCCGGGCGGGGTTCTTCACAGCCGAGTTCTATCGTCACCTCACCGGTGTCCTGCCACTGGCGTCCGACCGTCGGCTGGGCGCTGGGGGTCATGACCAGCAGCATCGGTTCGCGGTCGTGGAGGCGATCGCCTCGCCCGAAGGGCTGGGTGTCGTCGAGGAGTTCCGCTACGCCCGGACCCGGACATCACGGCCCATCAAGGTCACCCTGCCCGGACCATTCACGCTGTCGGGGCGGCTCACGTACGGTCCGGGCCAGGTGTACCCGGACCGGATCGCCGCCGCTCGCGCGTTCGTGCCCATCCTCGCGGCCGAGGTGGGACGGTTGGTGGATGCCGGCGCCACGTACATCCAGATCGATGAGCCATCGCCTGCCATCCATCCGGAAGCCTCACACGAGTTCGCGACGCTGTTCAACGAATCGGTCGCGGCGGTCCAGGGCCGCGTCCGTCTTGCTGCGCACCTTTGCTTCGGCAACTTCATGGGTCGCCCGCTGGCTGCCCGGTCGTATCGACCGGTCCTGACGCAGGCCCTCGCGTTCCAGGTCGATGAGCTCGTCCTGGAGTGGGCGAACCGGGAGATGGCCGAGCTGGATGTCGCCGCGGATGTGGCGGCGGCCGGGCGCGACCTCGGCGCCGGGGTCGTGGACGTCAAGAGCTACCACCTCGAATCGGCCGATGAGGTCGCCGTCCGGATCGAGCGCATCCTCGCTGCCGGCGTGCCGGAGGACCAGCTGCTGCTCGTGCCGGACTGCGGCTTCTCGCAGACCGCCCGATGGGCCACGCGCCCCAAGCTCGCGGCGCTCGTCGCGGGTCGCGACCTGGTCGTGGGGCGGAGGACCTGACCCAAGACTAGACTAGACTAGACTAGAGCCATGGTCGACGTTGTCAACATCCATCACGCGAAGAGCACGCTGTCCAGCCTCGTGGCGCGCGTCGAATCCGGCGAGGAGATCATCATCGCTCGGGCGGGCAAGCCGATCGCCCGATTGATCCCCTATCACCCGCCGGTGCCTGTCCGCGAGCCCGGCAGCCTTCGAGGGTCGATCGTCGTGCATGGGCGGCTCGAGGACCCGGACCTGGATGCTGAGATCGCTCGATCATTCGAGGCAACCCTGGAGGCCCCGGCCGACTGGTGAGGGTGCTCGTCGATACGAATGCGTTGATCTGGTTCCTGGTGGACGACCCGAGTCTGTCCGCTGCTGCGCGTGACGCTATCCAGGCCGCCGACGAGGTGTTCGTGAGCGCCGCGTCGGTGTGGGAGATCGCCATCAAGAGCGCCCGCGGGCGACTGGACGTGCCGGACGATCTGGAGGCGAGACTCCCGGGCCTCGGTTTTCGGGAGTTGCCGATCTCCTGGCGCCATGCCCGGACCTGCGGAGCCTTGGAGCCACATCATGCAGACCCGTTCGATCGGATGCTGGTGGCCCAGGCCCTGCTGGGGGACATGGTCATCGTCACCCGAGACCGTGCGATCCCCCGATACGGTGTGCGGGTCATCGCAGCCTAGCGCGGCGCGGTTTGGCGACGCGCCTGGTCGGGGCTTACGGTGTGATCTGGTCGACGGGACGAACAGGAGCGGGGCGAGGGATACCTACCGGATGACCAGCGAACCGATGACCGAGGCGCCAGCCACCCTTGCGGCGATCCGCCGTGCGCTGCGACAGGGCGGTGTCATCGATATCACCACACAAGGCCGCCAGACGGGCCAGGACCGGCGCATCGAGATCGTCTTCTTCGACTTCGATGGCCATGTCTACATCTCGGGCATGCCCGGCAAGCGGGCCTGGTACGCCAATCTGGCGAGTGACCCACGGCTGACGTTCCATCTCAAGGTGGGCACGGTCGCCGACCTCCCGGCACGCGCCACCCTCATCGAGGACGAGCCGACACGACGCGCGATCCTCGCCCGGGTCACGAAGGTCTGGAAGCGGGAGGCACAGCTGGAGCAGTTCGTGGCGGGGTCGCCGCTCATCGAGGTGACCTTCGACGACCCTACCCTGCTTGCCGCCGAGGGCTGATCGGGTCGGTCTCCAGGGTCAGTCCTCCCGCCGGCCGACGTAGCGTGTCACGCCACCAGCGTGCTGTGAGACGTCGACCAGCCGGATGCCCGCCGCGCGCGCCCGCGGGAGCAGCGCGTCGGGGTCGGCGGTCGAGCCCGCGATGATGCCGCCGCGCTCCACGAGCCGTGCCGCCTGTCGCGGGTCGAGCGTGTCGGCGCTGATGAGGAGTCGCCACGCCCCGCCAGGGAGTGTCCCGATCGTGGTCCCTGCAACGACCGTCCACTCGGGTCGCGTTGGGAGGGTCGCGGGTCGGTCGCCGATCCACAATGCACGGCCGGCCGGTGCACGCCCCACAACGTCGGTGACCCAGGCGTCGATGTCTGCCTGGATGACCGCATCACGCTCTCGTGCGGCCGCCACCGCAGCATCGCGTGCCTCGGCCACGGGCAGCAGCGCGTCCGCGGTCGCATCAGCTTCGATGCCCAGCACGTGGGCGCCGAGGTCGAGCCAGCCTGCAGCCACTCCCCGGGGATCGGGCACGGCCAGTGGGCCGGGAGCCATGACCCCGAAATGCGCCTCGGGCGGCTCCTCCCCGCGCCTCGCGCCACCCGGCTCACCGCCACCGCCGGCCATCGTCTCCAGCAGCAACATCGTCGCGCCATCCGCTGCCAGCGCGTCCAGCCACGCGCGGAGCGGCAGTGCATCGGCACGCGTCGGCGGGATGACGACCCAGACCGGCAGGTCGGTCTCGACCACCGCCCGGGTGGCGGTACGCGCCCGCTCCAGCGTGGGGCGCGACTCGACGAGCACACCCGCGACGCCACTGTCAGCGAGCAGTCCGGCGTGGTCCCGCTCATCGCGCTCCGCCGCCATGTCCGCACTCGGCAGGCGACCGGTCCCGACGTCGTGGATCGCCTCGGGGTCGGGCAGCACGCCCAGGACCCGCGCCAGGTGACCATGGCCCTGGCGCTCCCGGCCGATCTGGGCGCTCTCACGTGCCACGTTCACGGCGAGCTCGGTCCACTCGCGTGCGCGTCGCGTCTCGCCGATCGGCACGAGTGCACGTCGGTGGGTCAGCCAGGTGGGTGCCACAAGGAAGTCGGCGCCGGCGATGACCTGCGCCACCATCTCGTCCCGTACCCTCGTGGGCTCGCGCACATGCATCGGCTCGAACCAGCGCGCCCCGGACGACGGTCGCGCCAGCATGCGCCGGTCAGCGGCGGGTGCTCCGGCGACGATATGCGGGGAGCCCGCGTGCAGGTCCACCGTGGCGTGTCAGCCCTCGGACAGCACGCCCTCGTCAGCCTCGGGCGTGCCGGTCCGGATGCCGAGGCCCGCGGCGTTCCACGCGGTGATGCCTCCGGCGACATTGGATGCGTCCGTGTAGCCATTGGCGAGCAGGAAGTCCGTGGCACGGGCGCTCCGTCCACCCACCGCGCAGAGGATGAGCAGCGGTCGGTCGGTCGGGAGCTGCTCGTAGGTGGCGGTGAAGGTGCTGAGGGGCATCAGCACCGATCCGGGCACGCGCATGACCCCGAACTCGCTCCGCTCCCGGACATCGACCAGCAAGGGTGCAGGATCCGTCTCGGCCCGGAGACGATCGGCCGCCTCGACGGCGGTCACGGTGGGGGTTGGCGACTGGCTCATGCAGGGAGACTAACGCGTCTACCGGGACGCCATGCGCGACCGTCCCTGACCGCATACCCTCGACGTCATGGGCATCGATGACAAGGACTACGTCGGCTGGCAGGAGCTCGAATCGCTCGTCGAGCGGCTGGCGGCCAAGATCGGCAACGATTTCGACGTCATGCTCGTCATCACCCGCGGTGGCATGGTGCCAGCCGGGATGCTGGCATACCAGCTAGGAATCCGCACGATCCTCGTCGCGCCCGTGGTCGCCTACGACGACGTCGGGACGATGCATGAGCATCCCGTGGTCCTGGGCTTCCCCGGCGACGAGCAGCTGGCGGGGCACGACGTGCTCGTGGTCGACGAGGTCTGGGAGACTGGCAACACCATCACCGCTGTCACCGACCTCGTGCGCAAGGCCGGCGGCCGACCGACGACCGCCGTGCTCCACTACAAGCCCACGAAGTCGCTCACCGGCATGACCCCCGACCATTACGTCTTCGAGACCGACCGCTGGGTGGTCTATCCCTACAAGGCGGGAAAGTAGGGGTCAGTGCCGTCCCGCGGCCGCATCCGTCATGCCCGCCATCGCCGTCCCGCGGCCGAGTCATGCCGATGCATCAGAGCTGGGTCCGCGGCGCGCTCGCCCTGCGTGGAGGCCCTTCCGGATCAGTCCGCGGCGACGAGTCCGCGGCGACCAGCCCCGTCGATCCGTCCGCCGCGACCAGCCCGCGACGACCAGCCCAAGTGGTGCTGATCCGCACACGATGTAGGACTCGGATCGCGCCGCTGGCGATCGACCCGCTGCCTGCAGGCACGACGATGGCCGGATCAGCACGACAACGGCTGGAACGGGCGATGTGCCTGTCGCGGACCGCGCACTGCGGCGTCCAGCGGGAGCGGCGACGGCCCTGAGGCCGCGATGTCCTGGACGGAGGGCCTCGACCAGCACTACACGGGCTGGCGACATCCGGGCCGCTCGGCGCGCGTCATCCACACCCATGGAACCGACCGAGCTGGCCCCTGAGTGCCACCGACAGGGGTGTGCCAGCGCCCGCATCCGTCGTCAGGTCAGCTCGGCGAGCGGCTGGCGGCCGTCGATGCCGGCGTCGTATTCGTGCCACCACCCGATCGTGTCCGGTTCCCCCAGCCGCCAGCACAGCCAGATGGGTCGGCCGTTCGCGAGGGCCGGGAAGTCGATGAGCCCGGTGCCGATGTCCCGCAGCGTGACGTCCCACGCATCGAGCTGGATGACGGTATCGCGCATCCGGGCGACGAGGGTCTTGATCCGAGCGGTGCTCGCGGCGACCTCGCCGGCATGGCTGGCCGAGCCGTTCGTCGCACCCCGGAGCTGCTGGTCCTGCTGGGCAAGGGCGATCGCATCCCGATCGGCACGGAGCTGCTGGAGCAGCTGCCGGACCTCCGCGAGTCGGTCGTTGGCTTCATCGATGGAGTAGTAGCGCACGACCGGATCGTCGCACATCGACGCCGAAGACGGCAGCCCGTTGCTGCGCGTCGGCCGTGGGCGCTGACCTGCATGGCGGCCCCACCCCATCAGATCATGCGTGGCTGGGCTCCAAGGTCACCGCCGGTACTGGTGGTGATCCCGTCCGACCTGTCTGCCCCATGACCAGCGCGGTCAGGACGAGCACCAGGCCCAGCAGCCGAGCTTGCGAGGCTCCTCCGGATGCTGTCCGGTCCCTCGACGAGTGACGCGCACTGCTAGCATCGAAGGCATGCGCTTGAGCGATCGGGTCAGGGATATCGGGACGGAGACGGCATTCGAGGCGGCGGGTCGAGCCCGCGCACTGGAGGCGCAGGGCAGACCCATCATCCACCTTGAGATCGGCGAGCCGGACTTCGACACCCCGCCCAACGTGCGCGAAGCGGCGAAGCGCGCCCTCGATGCCGGGTTCACGCATTACGGCCCACCGCTTGGCATGCCCCAGCTGCGGGAGGCGATCGCGACGGATGCCACGCGTCGGAAGGGCTTCTCGGTCGATCCCGCGAACGTGGTCGTGACGCCCGGCGCCAAGCCCGTCATGTACTACACGATGCTCGCCCTCGCCGAGCCGGGTGTCGAGGTGATGGTGCCCGACCCGGGCTTCCCCATCTACGAGTCGATGGCCCGCTTCACCGGGGCGACACCGGTGCCCATCCCGCTGCGCCAGGAGCGCGACTTCCGGATCGATATCGAGGAGCTTCGAGGGCTGGTCACCGAGCGCAGCCGGCTGCTGGTCATCAACAGCCCGCACAACCCGTGCGGTTCCATCCTGACCCCGGAGGACCTGCAGGCGATCGCAGGCATCGCCGTCGAGCACGACCTCATCGTCCTCGCGGACGAGATCTACAGCCGCATCCAGTACGACGGGGAGTTCCGGTCGATCGCCGCGCTGCCGGGCATGGCCGAGCGGACGATCGTGCTCGACGGGTTCTCCAAGACGTACTCCATGACCGGCTGGCGCCTGGGCTATGCCATCGTGCCGCCGGAGCTGGTGCCGGTCTTCAGCCGCCTCATCATCAACAGCGTCAGCTGCACATCGTCGTTCTCGCAGCTCGCGGCGGCGGAGGCGCTCATGGGGCCGCAGGACGCGGTCGATGCTATGGTGAAGGAGTTTCGGATGCGTCGGTCACTGCTTGTCGATGGACTGAACGCCCTGCCGGGGGTCGTCTGCCGGATGCCGCACGGCGCGTTCTATGCCTTCCCGGACGTGAGTGGCACGGGGCACTCCGGACCCCGAGATCGCTGAGCGGCTGCTGCTGGAGGCTGACGTCAGCGTGCTCTCCGGTACGGCATTCGGTAGGGTGGGCAAGGACCACATCCGGGTGTCGTATGCCAACTCGCGGGAGAACATCCAGCTGGCGCTGGAACGGATGGGCCACCTGCTCGCCGGCATCGCGGGCGGCGTCGCCCACGGGTCCGCGGCATGACCGGCCAGCCGCGGGTCCTGGTCACGCGCGAGATCCCTGAGGCAGGCCTGCGTCTCCTGCGGGACGCGGCGTTCGTCGACGTCTGGGACGGGGTCCTGCCGCCGCCCCGCGACGAGCTGCTCCGGCGCGTGGCCGGTGTGGACGGGCTGCTCTCACTGCTCACCGACCGGGTCGATGACGAGCTCCTCGATGCAGCCGGGCCGCAGCTCAAGGTCGTCAGCAACTTCGCGGTGGGCTACGACAACATCGATGTGCCCGCCTGCGCTCGTCGCGGGATCCCGGTGGGCAACACACCCGGCGTGCTCACGGAGGCGACCGCCGACCTTGCCTTCACGTTGCTGATGGCGGTCGCGCGTCGGATCCCCGAAGCGGACGCGTTCGTGCGCGAGGACCGCTGGGTGACCTGGGGACCGCTGCTGCTGCTGGGTCGTGACGTGTCTGGCGCCACGCTCGGCATCGTCGGCTTCGGGCGCATCGGACGGGAGGTTGCACGGCGAGCCGGCGGGTTCGGTATGCGCGTGCTGTATCACGACCGCGAGCGAGCCCCGGCCGAGGTCGAGGCAGAGCTCCACGCTACGTACATCGACCTGGAGACGCTGCTCGCGGAGAGCGACTTCGTAAGCCTCCACGTGAGCCTCAGCGCCGAGACCCGGCACCTCATCGATGCTGCGGCGCTCGCGAGGATGAAGCCCGGGTCGGTGCTCATCAACACCTCGCGTGGCCCGGTCGTGGACCAGGATGCACTCACCGACGCGTTGCGCTCGGGACACCTCTGGGGTGCAGGCCTGGATGTCACCGATCCCGAGCCGATGCGCGCCGATCATCCGCTGGCGCTGATGCCCAACTGCCTGGTGGTGCCCCATGTGGCGTCCGCGACGGAGCGGACGCGCGACCGGATGGCCGAGAAGGCGGCGCGTAATGTGCTCGCCGGGTTGCGTGGGGAGCCGCTGCCCGACCCGGTGCCGGTCCCCTAGGCCGACCTCGGTCGGCTCGCTCGCTGGTTACGGGCGGCCTGCGCCCGGATGCCGCCGCCTGCCGTCGCGTTCGCGCTCACCGCGGCGCTGCTGCATGCGACCTGGAACCTGCTGCTCGCCAGGTCGGGGGACACCAACGCCGCGCTCGCGGTGGCGATGCTCGTCGGCGCCATCGTGCTCCTGCCGGTGGCGCTCCTGGACTGGCGCCTGGAACCGGATGGCGTGCCGTTCGTCGTGGCGTCGTCCGTGCTCGAACTCGTCTACTTCTGGCTGCTGGCACGTGCGTATCGGCTCGCGGACCTGAGCCTGGTCTACCCCGTCGCCCGGGGACTCGCGCCCGTGCTCGTGCTCATCGGCAGTGTGCTCATCATCGGGCAGCAGCTGCCCATCACGAGCGTCGCGGGCGTGATCCTCGTGGCCATCGGCGTGGTGCTCGTGCGTGGGCTGCGGTCTCCGGCGTCGTGGCGGGACGTGGCCATGGCCGTCGGCATCGCGGGGCTCATCGCCTCCTACACGCTCGTGGACCAGAGGGGCGTCGGGTATGCCAACCCGATCACCTATGTGGTGCTCGTCGTGGGGATCCCGGCCATCGTCTATGCCGGGGTGCTCATCGCGGGGGGAGGGGCACGGCGGATGCGGGCCGCGACGACACCGTCCGTGGTGGCGGGTGGCGTCGGTGTCGTCGGGGCGTATGGGCTGGTGCTGGCGGCACTCGCCATCGCGCAGGCCGCCGAGGTCGCCGCCCTTCGGGAGACGAGCATCGTGATGGCCACGGTCCTTGCCGCGGTCGTGCTCAAGGAGCGCGTCGAGCGCTCGCGCTGGCTAGGGTCGGTCGTCGTCGTGGGAGGCATCGCACTCGTCGTCCTGGCCTGATCCTCCGGTGTGGTCAGGGGCGGTTGTCGGCCACCGTAGACTGAGCGTGCATGATCCTCATCCGCGTCGTCGGGTTCGGGCTGGCGCTCATCGAGGCGATCCTCGCGCTCCGGCTGCTGTTCCCGTTCATGCGTATCCCGAAGTCCCTCGATGATTACGTGCCGGTGCTGGTGACCATCAGCGACTGGCTCATGGCGCCCTTCCAGCTGTTCCTGCACCCGTTCTCGCTTGCCCAGCTGTCCAAGCTTCCCGGGGGCGCCGAGGTGGGCTACAAGGAGTACCTCGACAAGCTCGACACCACCGTCCTCGTGGCGATGGTGGGCTGGGCCATCGTGGGCTCCCTCGTGCTGTTCGTGCTGCGGGTGACCGTCCGCGCGCGCTGAGCTGGTCGCAGGTGGTGGTCGCGCGGACGCGCGGCCGAGGGCGACGAACGGGTGCTTGAACCGCGGACGATCGTGGCGGCGGCGGGCCAGCTCAGACGCGCGTTCGTGCTCGTGGGTCAGGACACGAGGCGCAGCAGCTCGCCCGCGAGGGCCAGCGAGTCGGGTGTCGGCAGGAATGGGTTGTTGAATGTGAACCCCGTGAAGCCGCCGGCGATGTACGGCGCAAGCGCCTCGGCACACTGCTCGATGGTGCCCACCGTGATGGCCGCACGGCGCTCGGGTGGCAGACGTTCGATGACCGTCGCGATCTCGCGTTCATTGGCAGCGGGAAGCACGGGGGTAGCCATCGTCCGTTCGATGGCGGCGGGGTCGCGACCGATGGCTTCGCAGTGGCGCGCGAGCACGTCCGTCTTGTGGGCGAGCATCTCCAGGCCCAGCGGAAACCAGTGGGTCATGTCCGCATGCGCTGCGGCGATGCGCAGGGTGCGCTGCTCGCCACCACCACCAACCAGGACCGGCGGCCCTTTCGGCCGGATGGGTCGAGGGATGTTGAGGGCCGACTCGATCCGATAGTGGCGACCCGTGAAGCTCGGCCGCTCGTCCGTGAACATGGCGTGGCAGATGGTCAGTGCCTCCTCGAGGCGGTCCATCCGCTCGCCGATGGGCGGGAAGGGCACGCCGTAACCCGCGTGCTCATCCTCGTTCCAGGCGGCACCGATGCCCAGGATCGCGCGGCCACCGGAGATGACATCCAGGGTGGTGACGGTCTTGGCCAGGATCGCCGGGTTGCGATACGTGACGCCCGTGACGAGCGTGCCCAGGCGGGCCGTGGACGTTCGGGCGGCCAGCGCGGACAGGACCGAGTACGCCTCTAGCATCGGCTCGGTCTCGGCGCCGACACCCCTGATCTGGTAGAAGTGGTCCATCACCGTGATGAGGCTGAACCCGGCCGCCTCCGCAGATCGGGCCAGGCCCACCACGTGCTCGAAGATGCCCCCTGGCGGGGTATCGGGGAACGTGAAGCTCGGGATGTGGTATCCGAACCATGGCTGCATGGGGACCTCCAGGGCCGGTTCGTCGGCGGCTGCGATCGACGGGATCGTATGCCCGGTCCAGCACGGACGCATGGATAGCTGTGCCCGCGAACCACACGCGAGGTGCGACCGCACGGCGGTTCCAGGACGGTCGCCGTGGGACCGCCGCTCGCGAGAGTGCGGCCGGATGTCGTCGGCTGACCGGATACCCTTCGGGTTGGGCCGGTAGCTCAGTGGTTAGAGCAGGGGACTTTTAATCCTCGTGTCCTGGGTTCGAATCCCAGCCGGCTCACAAGTATTCTCTTGCAGATCGGCCCTTGTGCGTACGTAAACGTGGTGCAGTGCGGCGATTCTGCGGCGGCAAACGCCTTCTGACAGCCACGTTGACAGCCACGTCGAACGCACGGGATGGACGTGAGGTGGATGTGTGGAGCGGGTGGACGGCCGGGTCGAGCACGACGCTCGCTCTCGGGTCGCTGCCAGTTCAGGGAAATGGCCATGCCAAGCACTACCGGCACCGATGGAGGTTCGAGATCGCGATGCGGGCCTCAAACGGCGTCTGAGCCCGGCGGCTCCATGACCTTTGGCATGTAGCAAGGAGCGACCGAACGTCGCTAGTGTTGCCCGGCAATCGCTGCCTGCCGCGGCAAGCAGAAGACGCACGCTGCGGGGCACGCACAGTTGATGCCGGCATCCTCACTCTCCCTAGGGTCGCGCGGTATACCCATGGCCGTGACGGCCGCCGGGCTCAGCGTCGTGCTCGTCTACCCGTTCATCGCGTCCGGGGCCCTCCAGTCGGTCGTCTACGATGCCCTAGGAATCGCCGCGGCGGTGGTCATCACCGTCGCTGCATCTCGGCGCGCAGCGGCCGAGGCTGGGCCGTGGAGGATGCTCGCGATCGGCATCGGTCTGCAGGCCGTCGGGAACGTCACATACGATGCCATGGAGGCGACCGGACCCGTTCCCGTGCCGGGTCTGCCCGACCTGTTCTACCTCTTGGGTTACCTGGCCCTGGCAGCGGCCATCTGGCGACTCCTGATGCACCGGGGTGAGTCGAGCGAGGACCTGCTCGACACATTCGTCATCGGGGCGGCGGTCGCCATCGCGCTGTGGATCCTCGTGGTCGATCCGGCGCTGGATGAAGGGTCGGTGCCACTCATCCAATTCGCCACCATGGCCGCCTACCCAGCGGCAGACATCGCGCTTGCCGCGCTGGTCACCGTCTCGCTGTTCTCGATGGGCGGATCGGACAGACGAGCGTTGCTGCTCGTCGCGGCAGCCCTGTCGTTCCTCGTGAGCGACCTCGCGTATGTGATCGCGCAGCCGGTCGTCGACTATGCACCTGGCCTCATGGACGTCGGATGGCTGGTCGGCTATGTGCTGTGGGCTGTCGCTGCCCTGACCGTCGCGCCGGTGGTGCCTCGAGATCGCGAGACTCTCCGGTGGTCGCCAATCCGTATGGTGCTGCTCGTCGGTGCGGCGGCCATACCCGTCGCACTCCAGGTGTCCACATCCGGCGATGCCACCAACCTGGCGGCAGCTGGGGTGACCTCGCTGATCCTGTTCACGGTGGTGGTCTGCCGCGTCGACCTCGTGGTGCGCCACCAGCGCAAGTTGCTCGTAGAGCGTCAGACGCTCGAGGGGACGGTCGCCCGGCAGGCAGTGGCGGACCGACTGACCGGGCTGCCGAACCGGGAATACCTCCAGCTCCATCTCGAGCAGGCGCTGAGCGCTCGACCGGGCGGCACTGTCCTGATGGTCCTCGACATCGATGGTTTCGGGGCCCTGAACGAGGTCATGGGTGGGCCTGCGGGCGACACCACGCTATGTGTCATCTCGCGCCGTCTGCAGGCACAGTTGGCCGCGGGAGACCTCGCCGCCCGGGTGGCTGGCGACCTGTTCGCCGTCGTCGTTGGCGGCAGCCCGGTCCAACGGGACATCACCGCTCTTGCAGACCGGCTCATGATGGCGGCGAGCGCCCCGATCGACCTTGGGACCCGGTCCATCTCGGTCACCGTCAGCATCGGGATCGCCAGGTCCGACCGGGCATGGTCACCATCGGGTCACATTGTCGACGACCTATGGCGTGAGGCCACCCTGGCGCTGGCCGACGCCAAGTCCAGAGGCGGCCATTGCATCGTGTCGCTCGACGCCGAACAGTCCCGCCTCGCCATCCGACGGCTATCCCTCGCGAGCGAGCTGTCCCGGGCGGTCGCAGAGCGGGAGTTCGTGCTCCACTATCAGCCGATCGTGGCGCTCAGTACGGGTCGCATCGAGGCCTTCGAGGCGCTCATCCGCTGGAACCATCCCGCGCTCGGTCTTCTTTCACCCTCCGAGTTCCTGCCCGCCCTCGACAGATCCGCGCAGATGGCCGCCGTCGGGAGATGGGTCCTGGAGGAAGCCTGTCATTCGGCGGCCGGCTGGGGCCGCCTCGGCCACGAGGAGGTCGGCGTCCACATCAACGTCTCGGAGATCCAGCTCAAGGACGACCGCTTCGTGAGCGAGGTGCGGAACGCCCTCGCCGCGACTGCGCTGTCCGCACACCGGCTGACCCTCGAGGTGCTCGAATTGGCGCTGGACTCGACCGAGGCGGTCCGTGGTCGCCTGGCGGAGCTCAGGCGACTGGGTGTCGGACTGGCCGTCGACGACTTCGGGACCGGCTATTCCTCGCTCACGAGGGTCGCGGATCTGCACGCCTCGATCCTGAAGCTCGATCGGTCGCTGGTCCTCGCGGCGGCGGACACCAGGATGGCCGAGAACGCGCTGATGCTGGCGCGACGGTTCGACATGCGGGTCGTAGCGGAGGGCATCGAGACCATCGACCAGATCCAGCGGATGCGTGACATCGGCTGCGACGCGGTCCAGGGCTATCTCACCGGCAGGCCGGTGGCGATCGGGCAAGCCAACGCCGCCCTCTCCTCGCCCCCCATCCTGCCGACGGTCCGGTCCAGGCCCGGTCATCGCCGGAGGGGATCTGGTATCCGGCAAACCCCCTCATCCGTAGCCTCGGTGGCCGCCATCGGACCGTAGACGCGAGACCCTCGAGGCCCAGTGCTCGCTGCTGGTCGGGTCTACGCTCCGGCGACCACCACGCGGTCTCGGCCGGTCGCCTTCGCGTCGTAGAGCGCAGCGTCGGCGCGTGCGAGCAGCTCATGTGGACCGTCGGCGGGGCGCGCTGCCGCCGCCCCGATGCTGACCCGGATGCTCAGCTGCGATCCCCCGACCGTGATCCTCGAACTGGCGACCAGGGCCCGCAGGCGTTCACTGAGTTCTCCGAGCGATCGCCCGTCGCCCCCATTCGCGAGAACGACGAATTCCTCGCCACCCCAGCGACCTGCGATATCCCCTGAGCGCACACCACCGCCGATGGTGGCTGCCACGCTCCGCAGGGCCGCATCGCCCACGTCGTGACCGTAGGTATCGTTGACCGCCTTGAAGTGGTCGATATCCGCGATGAGGAGCCCGAACGGCCATCCGTACCGACGCAGGTCCTCCAGGCGGGCGGCCAGCGCGGCGTCCAGGTGGCGGCGATTGGGGAGCCCCGTGAGCTGATCGCTCAGCGCATCGCGGCTCGCGGCGGCCGCCTGCGCCCGTGCGTCGAGGAGGCGGGACGCGTCGTCGAAGGTCTCGACGGCTCCCACCACCCTGCCCTCGGCATCATGGATAGGCGCCGTGCGCACGCGAACAGGGACTCGGTGACCATCCTGATGGCGCAACCAGACCTCGACCTCTCGCGGTTCGTCGGCGCGCATCGAGGCGACGAGCGGGCACATCGCCCGGCACAGCTCCCGGCCCGCCTCATCGACATGCGCGAGGATGCCGTCAGCGCAGCGCCGTCCCACGACCTCGTCGGCGTCGAAGCCCGTGATGTTCGTCGCACCCAGGTTCCAATACTGGATGCAGCGCCGGCGATCGACGTAGTACACGCCCTCCGCAAGGTGGTCGACGAGTGACTTGTGAAAGGCCTCGTCGAACACAGGTCTGCCTCGCGGGCCTGATCGGCCTCGATCGGTTGGCTTCATGCGTGCCGCCCTTGGTGTGGTCGCCGGTCGTAACGTGCGAAGGGCTGACACGATGATGCGACAGCGCATGGCCGGGGTCCCTCCGCCGGATGTCCCCTTCCGCCGCGCCTCGGGCCATCCGAACGTCACTCCCGACGACGCCCGATTTGCCGCAACGCCCGCGCGCGTCGTCGCACCTCCCTCCACCCACCCGGGTGCGTAGCAGACCGGTGGGTGCCCGCGCCGTGGCCGGACAGGCGCATACTGACCTCTCATGTCCGATGCGCCACTCACGCCGAACCGGCCCAGTCGACGCCCGTCGCTAGAGAGGTCCGCGGAGCCTAAGGAGCTGCTGGGCGACGAGTTCTACTTCCGCGCGCTGATGGAGACGACGGCGGACAGTATCTACTTCAAGGACCGCCAGTGCCGCCTGCAACGGGTCAGTCGGCGGCTCGCCCAGAACCTCGGCTACACCGACCCTGCCGACGTGGTCGGCAAGACCGACCGGCAGCTCTTCGGGGAGGCGTTCGGCCAGCGGACGTATCTCGATGACATGCGCATCATGGACTCCGATCAAGGCCTCGTGGGTCTCGTGGAGAGTCGGCGCCTCGATGATGGCCGGGTGAACTGGACACTCACGAGCAAGTTGCCGCTGCACGATGACGCCGGCACGGTCGTGGGCCTGATGGGCATCACCCGCGAGATCAACGAGCTCAAGCAGGCCGAACTGGACCTGCAGCACCTCGCGACCCATGACACCCTGACCGGCCTGCCGAACCGCTACCTGATGATGGACCGGCTCGGGCGCATCCTGCTGCAGGCCCAGCGATCGGACTCGGTCGTCGGCGTCCTGTTCATCGATGTCGACGGTTTCAAGGCCGTCAACGACGCGCATGGCCACGAGTTCGGCGACCTCCTGTTGCGCGCGATCGCGCAACGTCTAGTGCGCAGCGTCCGTTCCAGTGACACGGTCGCTCGCATCGGCGGTGACGAATTCGTGGTCATCCTCGACCACCTGGACCGGAGCGACCATGCGCGGGTCGTCGCCGAGAAGGTGCGCCGGACGCTCGCGAGGTCGGTGACCGTGGAACATCGCCGCGTGCGGATCACGGTGAGCATCGGCATCGGACTGCGGCCCCAGGACGGAACGGATGCGGAGGTGCTGCTGCGGGCCGCCGACTACGCGATGTACCTCGCCAAGAAGGGCGGCAAGGATGCCTGGGCCGTGTGCCCGGTCGACTTGACGCCATCTGACGGGGACCCGCCGGCACCCGGATCGATCGCTCCGGCATAGCTCGTGGACGGATGCCCCGATGGTCTGTCTAGGCGGGCGAGCCGGCGACGTCGTCTCCCCGGGACGGCGGATGTGCGGCGGAGGTCGGACCAGCGAGGGCAGAAAGCCCGTCAGACCCGGTCCCAGTCCTCCAACTGCGGGCCCAGCTGGCGGTCGTATCGCGCACGTCGCTCCGGGTCGCGCAGCACGCCATACGCCTGATTGAGCTCGATGATCCGCGGCCGAGCTTCCGGCGACGGATTGAGGTCGGGGTGATAGCGCCGCGCGAGGGAGCGATACACGACGTTCACGAGGTCGGCATCGGCCGAACGGTCCAGCATCAGCACCTGGTAGTAGGTGCGGGGCGTCTGGGTGTCCATCCGGCCGTCAGCGTAGGACCCGAGCGCACCCTTGCGCACCGCCCCAGGCGGCCCTGCCACCCTGGGCATTTCGTCCCTGTGGGTGGTCCATCCTGATTGCCGCGCTGACAGGGGAGCACACCGCCCTCCCGGTGTCGCTCCCCGGTCCGGATGCGCAGCCTGCACGCCTTGTGTTCCGAGCCCGCCGGGCCTCCGCGGAGCTGAGGGAGCCGCGTCCCGCGGACGGACGGGTCTTCGGATGGAGCGGTCGCCGAACGGTCCGACCGGCCCTCGAAGCCGGGTACTTCGGCAATATCGGCGGGACCTCGATTTGGGATATCGTCGACGACGAGTTCGGGTGGGGCTGATGGGGTCGACACTTGGCTGGCCGGCGGTGAAGCGGTCGCCGGAAGCCCGGGATAGCGCCCCGGTATGGCGCGTGACCGCGTTCGTGGCGGTTGCCCCGTGGGATCACCGCCCCGTGTACGGCGAACCCGCCCCACCTGAGCCCTTCCCCCGCTCGCACAGGAGTCGTCGAGGTCGGGACGCTCACTGACCCCGGTCACATGCGGTTGATGCGCCGATCGATCTGCCGCACGCTCGCTGTACTCAGAATTCCCCCACCGGCATCGGCTCGCGGCCCACCTGCGAGCGGATGATGGCGTCGAGCGTCCCGAGCTCCCCTGCGCTCATCGAGAACAGCTCCGGGCTGCCGCTGCCCTTCCCGTCGTGCCAGACGAGCCAGCCGTCGTCGACATGGTGCTGGATGATGGTCAGGCCACCGAGCCGTCGGTCGTCGGCCTGACGGCCGAGTAGCCGGAGCGAGCGCTCGATGGGGCCAGCCACGTGTCCGGTGCCGCGCCGCTCTCGCGCCGCCCTGCGCTCGGCCTCGATGGCGTTCGCGCCGAACGTCCGCTCGAGTGACCGCCAGCGGCCGCCGAGCCGGTCGTCGACCGTCCCGACCATCTGGGCGCGCACGATCAGACCCACGGCGACCTCGCGGATGGACACCGCCCGCGCCTGATGCGCGTCGAGGAACGCGCCGAGCGAGCGCAGCGCGTCCTCGTAGCCACCGGACGCATCGAGCAGGACCATGTCGACCGCACCCTTCCTTAGGGGACCAGCGAGCCCCGGCGCGGTTCCGAGCCCGCCGTTCCCCAGCATCCCGGACATTGACGAAGTCGGGCTGACTCCTGGAGCCCCATCCCGCGTGTGACGCGTCGGGGCAACGGGACGCAGGGGGCCATCCGGCAGCGGCACAGGTCATGTATTCCTTCCGCGATCCAGGCCACGTCCCGGGCCTCACGCACCAGGCGGCCGCGGACCGCGGGTCCCGTCCTGGTGATGACCACACTGGTCGGGGAGCTCACGTCAGCCTCCGAGGGCCTGCCATTGATGCCGGTCCCGGGCGGGGTACGGAGCTGGACGCAGGAGGCCCGGTCGCCGGATACTGCCCTGTCGGCACCCGTGCCGACTACGTGCCATCTGGCCCCTTCGCGGCCGCTATTGGGACGGCCCCCTGGTACTTCCGGGGCCCGGATACCACCGCGAACGCCCTGACCTTGCCTGTTGGCCCCTATCGCGGCCCTACCCGCCCTGCCGGGAACGCCCACCTCGCGTGGAATGGCACGTCGTCGATCTTCTACGCGTTCCAGTCGCGCGGCAAGTGGCACACGCGCTACTGGGGTACGGCCGCTGGCTCGATCGGTGAACCATCGATGACGATTGGCGCGGACCAGGTGCCACGTATCGTGTTCCAGGATGGCGACGACCTGCTCTTCGCGACCCTGCGCGACCCCGATGTCAGGCGCCTGCGAACGGAGACGATCGCCTCGGTCGCGTCGGATTCCTGCAAGGCGTCCCGCCGCCAGCCGGCAAGGTTAGTCCGCGACGAAGACCCTTACATCCCAGCTCCCGAGCTCCAGCCGATCCCCTGCATGGCTGATCGATCCCGACGGAACGCCCGTGAGGTCGACCGGCGCCGTCACTGTGGTCGTGATCCAGCTCCAGTTGTGGACCACATGTAGTCGTTGCCCGCCGGCGGTCATCGCGGTCGAGATCGTGACCCCGGAGGGCAGAGCACCCCAGCCGCTGAGGGGTTGCGGTACGAGGTAGGCAAACAGAGCGCGAGCGAGGTCTGGGTTCGGGACCGTCCCGACCATGGTCACTCGACCTGATCCGTGCGCCCGGGTCGTGATGGCAGGCCAACGGCCGAAATGCGGATGCTCGTATGTGGCGAGGGCGTCGGCGCCATCCAAGGTGAGCGCGTCCACCCAACGGGTCCCGCTCGCACTCTCAGGCACCGGGAACGAGGCGTCCGATGAGGTCACCGGGATCGCGTCGAGCGAGGTTGCTGAACTCGTCGTACCAGGTGCCGGCAGCCGAGGCGAGGTGCGCAGGAGCGACCTCGGCGCGCGCTCGGGCTTCCTCGTCGCCGTAGGCCGTACGCGGGCCGATGACGAGATGGCCGCCCGCCGCCGCGTACTCGGCGAGCCACTGGAGCGTATCGTCGTCGGCAACGTACAGGCCGGGGACAACGAGCAGCGGATGCCGTCGCACGGCCTCGGAGAGATCGGGCCGTGCGCCGACGCCATGCTTCGTGATCAGCTGATCGACATGCATCACCCTGACTTGGCACCCGGCATCGAACGCTCCGCGGTAGAAGGGGTCGAACAGTCCCTGGTACGAGTCCGGATCCCGCTCCCACGTGCGCGTGGCGAGGGGTGGGTGCTCCTGCATGAGCCACTTGCTCGGAAGCGACTGCAGCATGGTCACGTCTGCCTCTGGGACGGCGCCGACGACGAGGTTGCCAGCCGCCTCGATCTCGGCACCGAGCGCAGCTAGCTCCCGATAGGTCCTGCCTGGCCGGTCACTGTGCGGCAGGACCCCGCCCCAATAGGTCTCGGCCCCGTACCGCAGTGTGTTCCACTGCCAGTACTCGATCATGCGCGCGCCGCGCGCGATGAACGCCCAGGCGACCTGACGCCACTGACCGTCGAACGCGGGGCGGCTGTCCCATGGCTCGCCGATGTTCGACGCATTCGTCTCGGTGACGAGGTACGGCGCCTGGCGCGACGCGTACATCCGGTCCGCGGCCTTGAACAGCCCTGAGACGCCCTGGACCTTCCAGTTACGGCTGAGCTGCTCGCGTTGCGGGAGCTCGAGCGTGTCCTGCATGACGTAGTAGGGGTTGCCACCGATGACATCGAGACGACGACCCAGTGCCTCGTCGTCGACGGCTGGCCGATCGTAGGACAGACACGTCGTCACGAACTGGTCCGGACGTGCGTACTGTCGCACGATGTCCGCCTGCCACTCGATGAACGCCGTGGTCTCGTCCGCCTGGAAGCGACGCCAGGCGAGGGCGTACTGCGGTTGGGCGTTGCCGTCGGGCCTCCATAGGTCAGCCCAGCTGGACAGGCGGTGGGACCAGTAGACGAGCCCCCACCGCTCGTTGAGCGCCTCGACGGACCCATAGCGACGGCGCAACGAATCGACGAATCGTTGGAACACGCCGTGGTTATGGAAGAGCACGAGCCCGGGCTCGTTATCCACCTGGAACCCGATGACCGCAGGGTGCGCGCCATGACGACCCAGGATCGCGCGAATGACGCGCTCAGCGTGGAACCGAAATGCGGCGTGGGTGAAGTCCACCTCTTGGCGAGCGCCCCAGCCGATACGTTCGCCCGTCGCTCGTTCCGCGGCGATCTCCGGATAGCGGCGTGCGAGCCACATCGGGATCGCGTACGTTGGTGTGCCGAGGATGACTGAGATGCCCCGTGCGTACGCCCCGTCGAGGACCGGCTCGAGCCAGTCGAGCTCGAAGGTCCCATCGTCCGGTTCCCACGTAGACCACACCGATTCGCCGACGCGGATGACGGAGACGTGCGCCTCCGCCATGAGGTCCAGGTCGACATCAAGGCGTTCGTCCGGCCCGTACTCGAAGTAATAGGCGGCTCCGAAGAGGACACGATCGGGCAATCCAGGCACGTCAGCGGGCCCTCTTTCTTGATATGTGCGAGGTCGGACGGTCTGGTGTCACCCCTTGAGCTGGCACGGTGACGCGCTGATCCATGTCCTCGTGCACGATGTGCGGGTCGGTCCCGCAGACGCCGGTACAGGCCACGTCCATCCGCACCTCTCCCGGTCCTGGGGCCTGTTGAACCACGGGGGCGACGTCGATGGCGTGACCGCCGACGTAGCGGGCAGCCGTGGTCGCGGTCGTCACGACGTCCCCTGAGTCGTCCATGCGCGTCCGTCGGGGAACTGATATTCCTCGAGGGTGGCGGGAAGCATCTGGCTGCTGAACCCCGGCATGGTCGGCGCGACGTAGTGGCCGCGCAGGAGCACCGCCGGGTCGAGGAAGTGCTCGTGGAGGTGGTCGACGTACTCGATGACACGCCCTTCGGCACTTCCACTGACGGCGACGAGGTCGAACATCGACAGGTGCCGCACGAGCTCGCACAGCCCGACGCCGCCCGCATGCGGGCAGACCCGAACCCCGAACTTCGCCGCGAGCAGGAGAATCGCGATGTTCTCGTTCACCCCGCCGACCCTGGTAGCGTCGATCTGCAGGATGTCGAGGGAGCCAGCGGCGAGCATCTGCTTGAAGACGACGCGATTGGCGACGTGCTCACCGGTCGCAACGAGCACCGGGGCGACCCCAGCGCGGATCGCGGCGTGGCCCAGGACGTCATCGGGGCTGGTCGGCTCCTCGATCCAGTAGGGGTCGAACTGGGAGAGCCTGTTGATCCAGTCGATGGCCTCGGCGACCTCCCATCGCTGGTTGGCGTCAACGGCGATCGGGATGTCCGGGCCGACGGCAGCGCGCGCGATCGCCATCCGTCGGACGTCCTCTTCGAGGTCGCGGCCGACCTTCAGCTTGATGAACCGAAAGCCGTCCTCGATAGCCTCGACGGAGAGCCGGGCCAACTTCTCGTCGTCGTAGCCGAGCCAACCCGGGGTGGTGGTGTAGGCGGGGTATCCCGTGCTCAGGAGCTGTGCGATGCGGGCCGCGCGGCCCGGCTCTGCCCCTCGCAGGATGGCCAGTGCCTCATCGCGGGTGAGCGCATCGCTGAGGTAGCGGAAGTCGACCAGATCGACGATCGCCTCGGGGGACAGGCCCGAAAGCAGCGCCCACAGCGGTTGGCCAGCACGTTTGGCGCGCAGGTCCCACAAGGCGTTGAGCACCGCACCCGCCGCCATGTGCACCACGCCCTTCTCGGGGCCGAGCCACCTCAGCTGGGCGTCGCCGGTCAGCTCACGACCAAGATCTCCCAGTGTGTCCAGCGTCTCCTCGACGTCGCGGCCGACGACCCAGCTGCTGAGGGCCCGGATGGCGACGGTCTGGATGTCGTTGCCACGACCGGTCGTGAAGACGAAGCCGTGGCCCTCATGCCCGTCTCCGGCATCCGTCGTGATGACCACGTAGGCCGCGGAGTAGTCCGGCGCCGGGTTCATGGCATCTGACCCGTGCAGGCCAACGGAGGTGGGAAACCGGATGTCCCGGGTCTCCATGCTGACGAAGCGCGTCATCGATGGGGACCCCTCGTGGGGCCGGCTGCGGGGCCGCTGCTGATCGCGCACCCAAGGGCACCGCCTGATGCCCTACGCATGAGCGGCCGGCGGCTGCCGGTCGGGTTGATCTTCATCTGGACTCCCAGGCCCGTGGTGCCGTTGTCACGAGTCGCACTCCGAAGCTAGGACGATGAGGTCGTCGACTGGATGTGGGCGGCTGTGGGTTTCACGGGAGCACGTGGCCCGGCACTCACCGGTAGTGCCGGGCCCTTCGGATGCCCTATGAGCCGGCATCCGAAGCGTGCTCCCATGCGGAAGGAGTTACTGCCAGGCTGACGTGAAGTCGGCCGCGTTGTCCTTCGTCACGAGCGTGGTGCCTGTGTCGATGGCCTTCACGTAGTTCTCGCCCCTGAGCGACTTGACTGCCGCCTCGACGCCGAGGTTCGTCATCTTGAACGGCGACTGCGCCATCGTGGCTGTGGTCTTGCCTGCCTCGATGAGCTTGGCCATCTCCGGGTCACCGTCGTAGCCGAAGATCAGCAGCGGGTGCTGCTTGGACTCCGCGACCGCCACGGCACCCATCGCCGGGGAGTCGCACGCCGAGTAGATCGCTGTGAGGTCCGGGTACTTGGTGAGCAGGTCCTGCGTCACCGTGGCGCCGGTCTTGGTGTCACACAGGGTCTGCTGAGCCCCGATCACGACATTGACGCCAGTACCTTCGAGCGCTGCCTTGACACCGTCGATGCGCTGGTCGAGGTTCGGCACGCCACGCACGGCTTCGAGCAGACCGATGGTGTCGCCCGACTTCAGCTGGCTCTTGATGTACGCGCCGGCAGCCTCGCCGCCCTTGACGTTGTCCGTAGCCGCAACCGCATCCGGCACGACACCGGGGATCGTGTTGTCGACGAAGACGATCCGGACGCCTGCCAGCTGAGCCTCATTGAGGGCATCGGCGACGCCGACGCCCATCGGGGAGACCACGATCGCCTGGGCGCCCTTCGTGACAGCGTCCTGGATCTCCGCGATCTGGCAGGGCGTGTCGTCGTTGGTCTTGCACGCGTTGGTCGTGAGCTCGATGTCGTTCGGGTGATCGGTCGCATACTGCTTGGCGCCCGCGATCATGGCATCCCAGAAGCCGCCCGTGGCCTTGGTGAGAAGAGTGACCCTGAACTTCTCGCTCGGGGCTCCGCTCCCACTCCCGGACGGCGCCGCGCTACTCCCGGACTGCGCCGCGGTACTCCCGGCCGCGGCGATGAGCATCGCCCCCGCTCCGAGCACGGTCAACGCCTTCAGTCGAATCGACATGTGTGTTGCTCCTTCTTTTCGGATGTGCCGCACGTGCCGTGCGTTCAGGTGGTGAAGCTTCAAACGGTTGTACTCCCTTGGGCCCCGACGATCCAGGACACGAGTTGCCCTTGGTTGTCCGCGGTCGCCGGCACCTCGCCGATCTTGCGGCCGCGGCGCATGACCATCGCCCGGTCCGCTACCGCCAGCACGTGATCCATGCTGTGAGAGATCAAGATGACCGCGACGCCGGAGGTCTTGAGCCGATCGATCAGCTCCAGGACCCGCGCCGACTCCCGAAGCCCGAGGGCGGCAGTCGGCTCGTCGAGGATGACGAGCTTCGAGGAGAACGCCACGGCTCGCGCGACCGCCACCGCCTGGCGTTGGCCCCCCGACATCAGCGCCACGTCAGCATCGAAGTCAGGGAGCCGGATCTGCAAACGGTCGAGAAGGTCTTTGGTGCGGGTGGACATCTCCTTCTGCTTCATCCACTGGAGACCGCGTGGCAACCAGCTCGGGCCCGCCACTTCGCGGCCGGCGAAGAAGTTCGCCGTCGGGTTGAGGTTGTCGAACAAGGCCAGGTCTTGGTAGACGGTCTCGATCCCATGTGATCGGGCATCGGCCGCCGAGGTGATCTGCACGGGGGCCCCGTCGATCTGGATCTCGCCTCGGTCGAGTCTGTGGACGCCGCTGATGCACTTGATGAGGGTCGACTTGCCGGCGCCGTTGTCGCCGAGCAGGGCGAGAACCTCACCGGCGCGGACCTCGAGATCGACGCCGTCGAGTGCAACCACGGCGCCGAAGGTCTTGGTGGCACCCCGAACGCTGAGGACGGGTTCCACGTTGGAGGGCACCGGGACGCGGACGGCGTCAGTCATGCGAGCCTCGCATGCATGCTTCGGAACCGGTTCTCGACGAAGGCCCGCAAGACGTCGAGCTCGACCGCGACCGCGACGACGACTCCCACCGCGATGTACTGGAAGTTCGGGTCGAGACCGAGCAGGTTGAGGCCGTTGTGCATGACCGCGAGGATCAACGCACCTGTCAGGGCGTTCAGGACACCGCCACGGCCGCCCAGGAAGCTGCCGCCGCCGATGATCACCGCGGCGATGGCGCTGAGCTCCATGCCCACCCCGGTGAACGGCGAGCCGGCGTTAGCGGTTCCGACGAAGAGCATGCCGCCGATGGCCCCCGACAGCCCGCTCATGACGTAGACCGAGATCAACGTCCCGTTCATCGGCACGCCCGTGCGGACCGCGGCTTCGGGGCTGCCACCGACGGCGTAGATCCATCGTCCCCAGACCAGCTTGTGCAAGATGACGGCACAGACGACCGCGAAGACGATCACCACGAGCGTGGCGTAGGGGAACCATCCGAGGTTGCCCGCGCCCGGGATCAGAGGGATACGTCCGCCGCCGAGCGTGTGCACGATCTCCGGCGAGCCCAGGATGGTGGAGCCACCGGCGATGTAGAGGGCGAGGCCGGCGCAGATGCTCAAGGTGGCGAGAGTGGCGATGAAGGGATGCGGCAGACGCCCCCACACCAGCAGCAGCCCGTTGACCAGACCGACGGACAACCCCGTCAGCAAGGTGACGCCAATGGCCAGCCACGCCGAGTCGGTGTCGCGGTAGACGACAGTCACCATGACGCAGCACAACGACACGACCGACCCGATCGACAGGTCGATGCCCCGGGTCAGGATCACGAGGAGCTGGCCCAAGGCGATGATGCAGATACCGGCGGACTGCTCGAGGACGTTGCCGATGTTCCCGAACGTCATGAAGACGTGGCGCTCGGTGGCCACCCAGAGGAACAGCATCATCAGCACCAGGATGAAGAGCGGCCCCGCCTTCAGCGCCAGCAGGACACCCTTGATCGCACGCGACGATCGGTCGTTGGTCCGATCCGGACCTCTCCCGATCCCAGGCTCTGGTGCGACCTCGGCGACGTCGGCAGCACTGCGAGTCACCGACTCGCCGTCGAGCACGTCGCGCCCTGCCTTGTCCTGCATCGTCGGGCACTATGCCAGCCCGCTGTCTGAAAGTCTATAGGATAGAGATTATTGGGATGGTGTAACGTAGCAGTCCAGTCCTCGACACGCGAAGGCCGAGATGGACCGTTATCAGATCGCAGCAATCCATGAGTCCGCCGCAGGACAGCGGCTGGCCCAGCGCCAGCCGCTGCCGGGTTCGGTGTACGAGATCGTCACCGACATGCTCATGACCCACGCGTTTGAACCGGGCGCCAGGCTCAACATCGAAGAACTTGCCCGAATCCTCGGTGTCTCCCCGACCCCGGTGCGCGAGGCGCTGGCGCGGGTGGAAGCGGACGGCCTGATCATCAAGCAGCCCGGCCGCAGCTACACCGTGGCTCCGCTCATGGGCATCGAGCAGGTGAGAGAGCTCATCGAGCTGCGTCTACTTGTGGAACCCGCGCTGGCCGCCAAGGCCGCTGCCCAGGCGGAGGCGAACGAGATCAAGGAGCTGCGCCGCGCTGCCCGGGCCGGTGGAGCGGGCGCCGAGATCACGGCGGCGGCGAACCGGTTGGACATGGTCTATGACGCGACCTTCCACGCGATGGTCGCCGACTTGGCCGGCAACCAGATCATCAGCGACATGCTGACGCGACTACGCAGCCACCTGCACATCTTCCGCTTCTACTACTACCGCGCGGGCCTTGGTCCGGTCACCAGGAACGAGCACCTCGCGGTGGTCGAAGCGATCGCCAAGCACGAACCGGATGGCGCCGAGGAAGCGATGCGCGCCCACCTGGTGTCAGCGCTGGAGCGGCTCGAGACCTTTGTCGACGGTGGGAGCGCGAACGCAGAAGCCAGGCAGATCCAGAAGTTCCCCGCTGGGAGCGTCAAAGAGTGACGCGGGCAGTTTGATGGCGATGAGCGGATCGGGGGAGGCTCTCGATGACTGACCCGTTGCCCACGGATTGGATCCGCAGACTGGGCAGTACTTCAGTTTCGACCTCGGCGATCATCGCGGGTGCTTCCCCCCTTGGGACCATGCTGTCGTTGTACGGCTACGCAGTCGCGGAGGCCGATGCCATCGATCTCGTCCAACAGGTACTGAAGAGTCCGATCCGGGCCTTCGATACCTCCAACGCTTACAGCGAAGGCGAGAGCGAGCGCCGGATCGGCGTCGGCATTGCGGCCGCGGGGGGAGTGCCAGAGGACTTTACGGTGATCACCAAAGTGGACGCACGCCACGGTGACTACTCCGGTGATCGGGTGCGACGCTCGCTTGATGAGAGTCAGGAACGGCTCGGGCTTGATGTATTTCCGTTGCTCTTCTTGCACGATCCGGAATACCACGATTTCGCCATGATCACGCAGGCAGGAGGAGCAGTTGACACGCTGGTGGCTCTAAAGGACGAAGGCCGGGTGCAACACATCGGCATCGCCGCAGGCAATGTTCACGTTGTTTCACGCTACCTTGAGCTGGGCGTCTTCGAGGTTCTACTCACACACAATCGTTGGACCCTTGTCGATCGAAGCGCGGACGAGCTGATCGACCAGGCAACCGCAGCCGGCATGGGGGTGCTGAACGCCGCGATCTACGGCGGAGGTGTCCTCGCCAACCCAGCTGGGTCGTCTAGGTACGGCTATGCCGAGGCACCCAAGCTCGTCCTCGATGCCGTCGCTGCCATGAACGACGCCTGCTTGAGAAGCGGCACTGATCTAGCCACGGCAGCCCTGCAATTCTCGATGCGTGATCCCCGCGTGCACTCAACCGTTGTCGGTTTCACGAAACCTAGCCGGATCTCGACGCTCATGGCATCAGCCGCCGTCGAGCCGCCGCCTGACCTGTGGATCGAACTTGAGACCTTGGTACCACCCAAGTCATGCTGGCTCGACTTCCAAGCGAAAGGGTAAGCCAGTTCCGGTGGCACCCTGGGCCGTCCACCCATGGTCTGCCGAAGGCCGCGTCGCTGGACCGGTGTGCTCGAGCGCGGCCTTGAGCTGGTCGAGGAGACGCTCGGGCCGGTCGACATCCTGGTCAACAACGGCGGTCCATGATCGACCCAGACCTGTAGTCGCGGGACCGAACCGCGGCGACGGCGCGGCGCCTGGCTGCCTGAAATGGTCACGACCGCCAAGGCAGCACAGCCGGCCGGCTTCTGGACGGCCTGTGCAGGTCGGACGTCAGCGGACCGTCACGATGCCGGTGGCCTGCTGAACGGTGACCGGCCTCTCACTCCTTGGTGGCGCCCGCCGTCAAGCCACTCACCAGGAAGCGCTGCGAGAACAAGAAGATGATCAGCACCGGTGCAACGGAGATGAGCGTCGCGAGCGCCAGCTCTGGAAGCGTGATCGAGGAGGAGGCGACGGTGGTCGGATTGAACTCCCGGACGTTCGCGAGCAATTCCACCAGACCCACCTGGATTGGCATGGTCTTCGACCCCGGAAACATGACGAAGGGGAGGAAATAGTTGTTCCAGTTGGTGACGAAGTTGAAGAAGCCCACGAGCGCGACGACAGGGACCGCGAGCGGCAACGCGATTCGCCAGAAGACCATGAACTCGCCCGCGCCATCGATGCGGGCGGCGTCGAGGAGCACCTGCGAGACGCTCGTGGAGAAGTAGATATACGCGAGATAGACGCCGAATGGGAAGAACGCGAATGGCAGGATGACCGCCCACGGCGACCCGACGAGGTGCACGGCGCTGACTTCGAGGAAGATCGGCAGCACGAGCGCCGTGTTCGGGATGAGCATCACCATCAGGGTCGAGACCAGGATGACGCGGCGAAACCTGAAGTTGGTCTTGGCGAGCGCGTAGCCGGCCGGGATCGACACGATGAGCGTGACCACCAACGCGATCCCCGCGTACACCACCGAATTCCCGAGCCACGTCCAGATGCGGCCATCCTGGAACGCGATCAGCTCGTTCCAGTTCGCGGCGAGTTGCTCCAGGGAGCCGAAGCTCAAGGGCTGCTCGCCGTGAAAGCCATTGAGTTGCGGGGTGTCCTTCGACGGCGCGAGCAGGAGCCATACCAGGGGGATGACGAAGAACACCGCAAAGAATCCGACGATCAGAACGACGGTCACGCGACCGAGCCAGCGGCCCGGCTCGAGGTCAGACCGCACGACGGATCGTCTAGTCGCGGTCAAAGAGTCCTCCTCGGAAGACGAAGACCGCGGCAAGCCCCGCCGCCACGGCCAGCAAGAGGATCGAGATCGCGGCAGAGCTGTTGAAGTCCGCTTGCGGGCCGAACGCGGTGACGTACGCGAGTTGATTGAGGGAGTAGTGCTTCGGGATCTGGTTCCTGCTCGCCTGGGCGAGGATCCTGGGTTCCGCGAACAACTGTGTCCCCACGGCGACCGAGATGACGGCCATGTAGGCGATCCACTTCCGCGTCAGCGGGATCTGGATGTACCACGCGGTCTTGATGAAACCGGCGCCGTCGCAGCGGGCCGCATCCATGATCTCGTCGGAGATGTTGTTCAACGCGCCGTGCATGATGATGATCCAGCCGCCGGCGCCGGTCCAGAACGCGATCACCGTGAAGATCACCGGCAGGTTGTCCAGGCCGATGGTTTGCGTGAAACTCGTGAACCCGAGCCCGTTCAGGACGGAGGACACCGGGCTGACGGAGGGGTTGAGCAAGAAGAGCCAGAGCATCACGCTCGCCGCACCCGCGAACGCCCCAGGGATGTAGAACAGGAAGCGCGAGGCAGAGGACAGATACCTGACGCGCACGGAGTGGACGATGAGCGCCAGCAGGACGACGAGCACTGTCAGGGTCACGAGCCAGATCGCCAGGAAGGCCGCGACGTGCTGCACGGCCGGGAAGAACCGGAAGTCCCCGAACACCTTCACGTAGTTGTCGAGGCCGACGAACTCCCCACGCTTGGTAAATGAGAGGTACAGGGCATAGACCATGGGCAGGATCCCAAAGGCCAGAAGCAACAACACGTAGCCGCTGGAGAACACGTAGCCGGCGATCGACTGCGCGCGGGCTCCGGTCTGGGGCCGCTTTCGCCCTCGCCAAGCGACCCACTGCCGCCCCGTTACGGGGGCGGCAGTGGGCTCCAAGGCGTCGCTCTGTGAGATGGTGCGACCTTCTCTTACTTGGTCACGACCGTGAATCCGTTGACTTGGGCGTCATCTGCGTACCGTTGCTGCCAAGCCTGGACCTGCGAGGCGATGGTCTGGCCGGCAGCAAGAGCCGGAGCCACGATCTCCGCCCATGGCGGCTCGGAGCTGAAGGGGAGCGTGGCACCCCAACCTGACCAGATGTTGTTGGCTGCCTCACTGACGACGTCCTTGAACGTGTCCGAGTTGGCCCAGAAACCGCTCGTGGTCTGGGCGTCCAACCACGCGCTTGCGGTCGAGGCGTAGGCCGGGAGGCCGGTGATCAGCTTCACGGACTGGGGTCCGCTCGTCACGTACTGCAGGTAGGCACCCACGCATGCGAGGTTCGCCGAGTGGCTCGACCCGTACCAGAAGCCGCCACCTACGTTGCCGGTGGCGATGGGCTCGTCCGCCCAGTGCAGGGCGTGGCCGGCACCCCAGGTGCCTGCCGGGGCGGCGAGGTTGTCAGGGTTCTGGAAGAGGGCTCCCGTGAACCATGTCGGTCCAGGGATAGCCACCACCTTGTCCTTCCACTTCGCGACCCAGTCGGGCGTGAACAATCCGTCGATCGCCAGGGTGCCGTTCGCGAACATGTGGTCCATCAGGGCGATCATGCGGGTCGAGTGGCTGTCTGAGAAGTCGCTGGTGACGGTGGTGCCGTCGACCGTGTAGATCGGCGCCTGAGCGGCCCACATGTTGCTCAGCACCGCGGTGAATGGATCGCCGATCGAGCCGAGGATGTAGCCGGGGTGCTCAGCCGCGAGCTTGTCGCCGAGCGCCTGGTACTCCTCCCAGGTGGTCGGGACGGTGTACCCGAACTGGTCGAGCAGGGCCTGGTTGTACCAGAGCACCACGGGCGCCAGGTTGTCGCGGGCGCCGTAGACGTGGCCGTCGACCGTGACCGGGTCGAGCGCACCCGGCGTGTAGCCGTCGAGCCAAGTCTGGGGGACGACGCCCAGGTCGAGCGGCGCGGCGAAAGCCTGAACGCCGTTCTGCTCATGCGCCGCCCAGCTGGCGTCGTTCACCTGCCCGGACCACGCGACGTCGGGCCAGCCTTCGCCCGCCTGGTCGAGGAGCGAGATCTTGGTGTGGAACGTGTCGCTACCCCCGGCGCTCGCGTCATAGGTCTCGACGTTGAGCGGGCATTCGGGGTGGTCCTGCTGGAACGCAGCAGCGATGGCCGAGCGGTCGGCGTCGACCCAGACGGTGATCGGGGCGGTGGGGTCCTGCGCGACGGTTGGGAAACCGTAGCCGGCGGCAGCCGGACTGGCCGACTCGGCAGTCGCGGGTACCGGAGCGGCAGACGCTGTCACGACCAGCACGACGGCCGCGAACATCGCCCCTCTCCCTCTTGACGGAAGTTTCAGCATCCGATCTCCTCCTCGCCGTGTACGACCTGACGACCACGAGCGTGGTCTGGGACCCCTCCCGCCATGCGAACGGGTCCGTCAGGAGACATTCTCCGATATCATTTCCGGAGCGGAACGGAGTGTAGCGCCCGACCGGCGATCGTCAAGACCGCGCCGGCGAGAAGCGAATGCCTGCGAACGTCGATCGGCTTGACGAACCGTGATCGCGTGCTTTGTTACGCTGGCCCGGCGATCGACGGCAGATCCTGCCGAGATGTGGACCGTCGCTCGCCCTCGCCGATGGATGATGAGCGCCTGACAGGGAGCACACATGGCCGCCCGACCCAAGTCTCCGGACATGACGATCGTCGATATCGCGGCGGCCGCCGGGGTCTCTGTCACGACGGTCTCCCGGATCATCAACGACAAGCCGGACGTCGCCGATGAGACGCGCGAACGCGTGATGCGCCTGATGGAAGAGACCGGCTTCGTGCCTCAGAGCGCCTGGCGCCAGATCCGGTCGGGACGAAGCGGGCTCATCGCCCTGCACGTGCCGGCCGACTTCAACCCGCCGTCATACCGGGTGATCATGGCCGCCGCCCTGGGAGTCGAGGAGGCCGGTTACTCGGTCACCATCATCACCAGCCCGCTGAGCGACAACGAGCTCCTGGTGCTGTTCCGCAGCCGCAAGATCGACGGCATCATCCTGCTCGAGGTGCTGGTCGACGACGGTCGTGCCGCCCTGTTGCGGGATCACGGCCTTCCGTTCGTGATGGTCGGCCGCCGTGCCGAGAGCACCGAGATGAGCCTCGTGGACATCGACATCGACCATGGCATCGGGATCGCGGTCGACCATCTGGTCATGCTCGGGCATCGTGTGATCGGTTTCCTCACCATCGACCCGGTCGCGCAGGACAAGGTGTACGGATTCGTCACCTGGGCACTCCAGGCGTACGAGCGCGCCTGTGCGCGGCACGGGCTACCCGTCCTCTCCCGGACCGACGCGCCGGCCATCGACGCGATGACCGTCGCTGCTCAGCGACTGCTGACCGAGCATCCGGAGATGACTGCGGTGATCGCGCCGCAGGAGCAGTCCGCCATCGGCGTCGTCAGAGCTGCGACAGCCCTTGGCCGGCGTATTCCCGAAGGTCTGTCGGTCATCGCGATGCTGAGCAGGTCGATGGCCGAACTTGCCACGCCCGCGCTCACCACCCTGGACTTCCCCGCCGACGAGATGGGCCGCAGCGCTGCGCGGAACCTCGTCGACCGGCTCAGCCAGAAGCAGACCGACGTGCAGCAGGTCTTCCTCAAGCCGACCCTCATCGCTCGGGGGAGTACCGCGGCCCCTGCGCCGGCTGAAGCCGTCGCCGCCGCTTCGCCGTAGTCCAGG